>CAMCFA010000082.1 GCA_945873955.1 uncultured Clostridia bacterium
ATCTGAGGCTTCAGATCGGCATCGTCTATCATGAAGAAAATCAGCGGGGTCTTGATGATATCATATTTTTTCTTGTAGTATCCGCGGTAGGTGTCCACTAGCTTGTTCCAGTATTTGGTGAATTGCTCGATAAGCGAGAATCCTTTGTCGTTGATGCTGGAAACCAACGCCATATCAGAGCTGAGATCCCATTCTCCGCGTCTGGCATTGTATATTCTTGCGTAATAGGATTTTTTGAGTTCCTCAAAGGTTTTCCGAAGATCATTATTATTATTGAATACACACCGGTCAAAAGAAGTGATACTTGTCGCACATTTGTTCATAGTACGACTGGTCGCTGCGGTAGCCGCATTCTTTTATCTTCTTTTCAATATCCTGAAGATTTTTTTCTACAGCGGAAAGTATCCATCCGATAAAGCTGTCGCTGTTATCAATCAGCTCAGGCATGATCAGCGGCATAAGTATATTAATATTGTCCGTGTCTTTTTTAAGCTCATGGTAGATAGTAAGGAGTATACTGGTTTTGCCTGCCCCTCTGCCGCCTAGTATCGAGATGATATTATCGTACTTCAAATTTTCATAGGAGACGTCGATTACTACGCCGTCCGGCATTTGTCCAGCGTGTTCCCGTATTATCTGCAATTTCTTTTTCAGCAGGTCGTAATTGGGAAGACCGTTTTTGAGCTGGGTTTCCGTTAGTGTCTTGATGCCGTTTTTGTAGGTAGGATTTTCAGTCATTGTAATACCTCTTTCTTTTTAACATGATAAAATGATTTATTGAACGCCTTAAGCTAGGCAAAAAGACGTTAGTTATACTATATGCCTTAACATATGTGTTAAATATGACATTTTAATAATATCACAAAACTTATAAAATGTCAATATTATGCCGAAAGACACAAAAAAGGCTAACAAATATCCGACAAGTCTCTAACAGGTTTCAGTTTCCGGAACAAAAACATATACTGAAGAAATAACACAAAAAAACACACGGGAACGGACGCGTGTGTTTTTCATGTGTTTCCGTGCGTTTCAAATCAAAAATGTCCCAACTTGAGATTCAATAAAATCACCCCTCCCATAAGCCTTAAACTGGCTCAGAGAGCGGTTGTCGAACATTAGCTTTGATCTCACGAAAACGTATGTCGTTGCAACAATCGTAACACTTCAACATTAAATCGGACGGTATAGGTAACGCTGTCCGTTTAGTTAAGCAGCTCCGGAAGCGACAGTCCCATAGCTGCGGCATGTCGAGTGATGTGTTTCTGTCACCTCGCTCCAAATCTCTGATATTCGTTTCAGATACGCCCGAAAGCTGTGAGAGCCTGTAAACGCTTATGTCCTTTGCTTTTCATATTTCTTTCCGCCACTCCTAAAACCTTAAAAAAACTATGATTTTTGCATTACCCGCTTGACATAACAAAGCAAAAACGGTATAATATAAATGTGCATTTACTTTATTATCAGGAAAGGGGGGAAATCTATTGCGCACTGTTAATGAAGAAGCCCGCAGGGCAAAGCAGATCGAGATCATGGAAAAATGCTTCGACTGCTATGCGGAGAACGGACTTAACTCTGTCGGCGTAAAAGCAATCGCGGACGCCTGCGGCTGTAATGTTGCGAGCCTGTATCAGTATTTTGACAATCTCGACGACCTTATCGTTAAGTCAACAGAATACTGTATGAGCAAGGTTGAAGATGATTTTATGGCGAAAGCTCCCACAGATGTTGATGACTTGTGGAGGTTCATCGACGAGATACCCTACTGGACGGCAGAAAAGCACGGCAAGAAATACCGCCTTATGTATCAGGTGTACACCCACCCGAAGTACAGAGAATACGGCAAGAAATTCTTTGCGGGAGTAGATAAGCGTTACACCGAATACGCAAAAAGTCTGGAGGGTAAGCTCGGTATTCCCCACGAAAAACTGACGCCGCTGATTTTTATTCTGATAAGAGCCTGCGTGCATTACGCGCTGTTTGAGGACGAATTCTATCTGAGATCTCAGATATCCGTGCTGAAAGAAGCCCTTGAACTCTTTATTTTGAAATATGACCCGAAAACAAGGTCGGGTGCTGTTACAAAATAAGGTACATTCATAAATATTTATCAGGGAGGTACATTCTATGAAAAAACGAATTTTAAGCATACTGCTCACATTGTGTATGGTGCTTACGCTTGTGCCGACAACTGCGTTTGCAGAGGGCGAACTTGGCGGTGCGTCAGAAGACAGTGCGACAGACGTCAGTGATAAGGTGGTGTTCAACAAGCAGGACACCTATCCCTATACCGGCTCGCCTGTGGACTTCAACCCCACCTGCGACGACATAAAAGAGTGGTCGTTCGAGTACCATGACAGCAATGACGCTGTTCTCTATGAGGCGCCAAGCGCACTGGGCAAATACACCGTTATTATAATCGGCTTCGGTGCAGACTGTTCCGCACGGATCGAGCACACATACAGCATTGTCAGTGTTGCCAAAGAGGAGATTCAGTACACCGCCGAAGATTATACCGGCGTATACGACAAACAATCTCACTCCATCACGCTGAACGTGTCCACATCTGACGTCACCATCATGTACAGCACATCGGCTGACGGCGAGTACAGCACGGAAAAACCCACGTTCACCGATGCCGGTACATATACCGTCTACTATTTGATTGAAAAGGAAAACTGCGACCCCGTGAGTGGCTCCGCGACCGTCACGATCACGCAGTGCACGCCGCAGCTGTACTTCACGCAGGCATCCGTCGTGTTACAGAATGACCAGGATAAATGCCAACTGGAATGGGTATACACGGGCGACGGCATATTGAGATTCGGCTCCTCCGACGATTATGCCTTTTGGGTGGACGACAATGGCGTTGTGTATCGTAAAAGATCGAATTGCGGCACATCCATCTACTGCAAAGCCTCAGAAACCAAGAACTGCAAAAGCGTAACCGCCATGTGCAACGTGGAGCATGGGATCTCGTATATATATTACGATCCAATGAATAACAAACCAATAATTGAAAATCTCGATATTACGACGACGAAGATGCTGGAGAAAAAGGTGGAAGTCTTGACATCGGAATTGTTGGATTTGGAAAAACCTCCTGTCCTGTATATTGACGCCAAGCTCATCGATCCGAGCGATCCGTTAAAGAAGAAGGAGCTCCACAATGTCCGGGTGAACTTCACCGTCCCCTATGAAGATATCCTCAACGAAGCCTCGCTCACCCAGTTCGAAGTGCCCCTCTCCGCCTGCGATTTCACCGTCCTTCACCAGCGGATCGACGACGAAATCGAGGAAGTGCCCTTCCTACGCCGCGCCGACGGCCTGAAGATCTGCGATACGCTGCTCAGTCCGTTCGCCATCGTCGCCTACCCGAAGAAGTACTACAACCTCTACTACGACGTGAACGGCGGCACGGGCACGCCGATGATCCAGCGCGTGCCGATAGACAGCGAAAGCTACAGCGTCACTTTGTCCTCTGAAAAGCCCAGCCGCAGCGGCTACAAGTTTGAGGGCTGGAGTTTAAGCAGCTCCGGCGATGTGCAGTATATGCCCGGCGACACCATCACCCTCGATTGCGACATCGTGCTGTACGCTGTATGGACTGAGGAAACATACACCGTAATACTGAACACCAACGGTGGAAATACCATACCGAATAAAAATGTAATATGGACAGATAAGGTGCTGGACGGTATTATTGCTCCCACAAAGAACGGCTGGGAATTCACCGGCTGGAAATGCGGAGATGCATCTGTTACAGAAGACACCACTTATGGTGACTTGGCTGTAAATGATACCACTACAAGTATTACACTTGTCGCACAGTGGGAATATATTACTGCACCGACAGGCGGAAGCGGTTACAGACCGACAAGACCCGCTGCTCCGTCCGAACCGCAACCCTCTATCGGCGGTTCTGAAAAGAGCTGGAGCGACGTTGCGGCAGACCTTGCGAAACTCACAACAGGTTCAGAGGTAACGATCGAGCTTAACGGCAACACCACAGTTCCCGTAGAGGTAATCAAGGCGATTGCTGAAAATAAATTGAAGGTAACGTTCGTTGTTGACAGCATAAGAAGCTGGAAAACAGACGGCGCGGATATCACCACACCTGCGGCGGCAGACCTGTCAATTTTCACAACCGGCAAGCTGAAAACAGAAACGCTGCGCGGCATATCCGGTATTCAGTTCGCGATCAGCGACACCGGGATCCCGACAAACTTTGAGATCGCATTCAAGACCGAACACGCGGGCAAGTTTGCGAACCTCTACAAGTCTGTTGATGGCAAGCTGGTATTCGTGATCTGCGCAAAGCTCGGCGAGGACGGCAAGGTTATCCTGCCTGATGTCGCTGAAAAGGGCGATTATGTCGTAATGCTCTGCGAGTTCAGCGACAGACCCGGCGACATGAACAACGACGGCGTAATGAACGAAAAGGACGCAAGCGCAATACTCAAGGACATCGTAGGTCTGGAGCCGGGCAAGAACCCGCTTATGGCAGACTTTAACGGCGACGGACACATGAACGCAATGGACGCATCGGCAATTCTGAAAAGGATTGTTGGGTTAGCGTGATCGCAACTGAATAGCGAAATGGGCATACAGAAAAGGGCGGGGCGAATAAAGAAGTTTTGAAATAATATTTTGAAAGGCTATGTGACTACTCACACAGCCTTTCTTCTTGTAGCTTCAGCACAATAAACCACCGCTTGAAGCGGTGGAATAAAAATCTTTAGATAAAAGCAAAATAAAAACCTCCTGTGCTATAATAGAAGTAGGTTTGGCGACCACATCTAAGAAGCAAAGGAGGAAGTAAAATGGATGACAATCATAGTATATCACATTCTAAGAGTATATTGACCCGTTTACGGGTAGCAAGAACAAATAAGCAAAAAGGAACAGCCGCTTAAGCGGCTGCTCGAGAATAAGATGCGGTTGCCAAACTTTCAGTGTGCCTTCAGGCACAAGCCGGTATCAAGCGCTTGAAGCGCCAGTGCAAACCACACGTTTCACGCGTGGTTTTGATTTAGCAATAGCAGGATTTAAAAAGGAATGACAAAATAATATGAAAATTTTTTCCCAACAACGCAAAAAAAGTCCTTCTCATTTGTTTTGTAGGTAAAAGGCAGTACCGAAAAACGATTGCAGCGTATTGCCATGATGGATAATACTAGTCTCCATTTAAATTATGGACATAAGTCCATAATTTAACCGCCTATCGGCGGACGTCAAAACCAAAGGTTTTGACGGGAGAAGTATTGAACGGCTTTTCAGCGGCTACGCCGCACCAACCGCAAAGCGGTTGGTTTCTCCCTATAGACTTTGTCTATAGGGAGAAATGAAAAAAAGTATAAGGAGGTCACTGATGTGCTGATAATCACGAGCGACAATTTCCCTCAATATTACCGGGAACACATTCAGATGGTTTATCGGATAGCGCTTGGAATCGTACGAATACCCGAGGAAGCCGAAGATATAGCGGCAGATTGCTTTACCGCAATGATCAACAAGACAACGTTCAACGACGAAAATCACCTCAAAGCATGGCTTATCGTCACTGCTGAACACAAGGCGTTGAATGTGGTAAAGTCTGCGCGAATGAAAAGAACAGTGCCGCTTGACTCGCTCCCCGAGCGTAGTTCAAATTCTAATGAGTTCAAACAAGAGCTGAGAGAAATGGTGCTTGGTCTTCCGGATAAGCTGAAAACCGTAACATATCTTTATTACTATGAAGATATCCCTGTTTGTGACATTGCAATGACTATCGGGATAAGCGAAAACAATGTATATCGGCGGCTTGCGCAGGCGCGGAAACTGCTTAAACTTGCAGTGAAGGAGGGAGAGTAATGACAAAGCAGGAACTTATGAATACATACGATTCTATGTCTATGCCTGAAGAGCGGGTTGCAGCCATCGAAGCGAGGCTTATGAAGCTCTTTGAAAACACTGAAACCTCCGACAACCCCGAATTTCAGACAGAACCTCCAAAGGAATACCGGTTTACCAGAAAGAAGCCCTTTGCTGTAAAGACAGCCGCTATTTCTCTTTCTGCTGCGGCAGCTGTTGTGCTTTTAGTCGTCGGAGGCAGGTATCTGCTAAACGAACTTCCGATATCCTCTGACCCTCCCATTGATTCAGAAACAGAAGAAACGACCGAATCCCCGTTCAATACAGAAGAAATACGCTTTGAAAGCGCAGATGACATTCCTGCATACGAGCGCGCAGGCTGTTTTGACGATTACGAGCACTCCCTGATTTCAGGCGTGGAAAACTCTAAAGCAGACCCGCGGTTCACTGAGAGGCTGCGTGAAGAAAAGCCGGTTTCAGTCGTTCGGATAAAAGTCACCTCCGAGAAATCATGTGATGAAGACGGATTCACCGAATACAGCGCGGAAATTACAGAGTGTCTTTCCGGAAAACAGCTCACCGTTTCCGATGAAACCATATATTTTCAGCTTGAAAGCACCCACTCAAAACAGATAATCGGAGAGCCGTCTCTCGCAGTGGGTGATGAGCTTATTGCAGTTGCCGCCGAAGAGAATGGTGAAATATCACTTGTTCTCCCCGATGAGCTGCTGTTCGAGTGCTTCTCCGCAAACGGGCAGGACTTTGCGGCACAGCGGCATTGGTATTGGCTCGACCTTGCCGACAACGCAAGCAACTACCAGTACGGTGATATCCTCCGTATCACCACCGTCACCGATAACCCTGTTGCCTATTACGGTATTTATGAGCAGAAAGAGCTTGCCTCTGCGCTGGAACGATTGGTGCTTGTATCAGACAAGGATCTGTCTCTCGGCACCGAGCCGCTTCCCGACCTGTACAGCGATTTCACGCTTGATTTCGGACTTGTCGAGCCGTTCTGCTATTATTGGTTCAACGAGAGCAATGAGCTTATCTGCATCGACGCGCGGGAGGACATCTTCGGCAGCGTCCACGGCTATGAAAACGAAGATGTTCCCGATATGTACTGCGGGGGCTTCTGCGAGGACGACCTCGGCTGGTATATGAGGGGCTCGAACTGGAACGGCGGCGACAGTATGTACTGGATACCGAAAAACGACCCGGAGCACATGTACGAGTATTATTTCGGCAGCGACGCCGGTTATACAAGAGCGGATTACAATGAACGCTACCTCAGACAAGGCAAGGGCGACTGGTCATTCTCCGACCCGAACAACGACGGCAGCTTCTACGATTCCGCACAGCAAATCAGCGGCAGACAGCCCACCGAAAACTATGTAGGACAAATTTCGTGGCTCGGCAAGGAAAAGCTCTGCGCCGACCACGGAGAAAACTGGGCGGCAGAGTTCAACAAGTGGTACAACTGCGGTGAAAGCATTGTTATGAATGGATACAGCTACACCCGCAAGCCGTTGAAGGGTGCAGGCGGACTTCCGCAGCCCTATTATAACGGAATGGGAAAGGTGTGGCTTATAGACCACAGCGACACGAAAATAATCGCAGCGTTCCGCTTTACCGCCGATGACGAAACCAATGCTCTCGCCGGTGCAGCCCGGTACTTTATTCTCACTGCGGAATACAAAAACGGAAACTGGCAGGAAAGCTGGCAGGAACGGACAAATATCGACGCAATGATGATGCAGGGCGTTATTTCACCGGCTAATTTCAGTTCTGGATTTTATGACAAGCGTTTTGCATGGGGTACAGACTATTACACAGCGCTGATTTCCACAGGCTCCGACCTGTTCACCTGCGATACTGCAACCGATGAATACTATTTGATCAATTCCTACTCCTATTGCCGTTATCTCCAGATCGACGACATGCTGTATGTTATCGGACGGGAAACGGACGGCATCGGTATGTATTTGTCGGCTTATGTGATAGGTTCGGGAGAACTCGCATTCCAGAGCCCGTTTATTGCGGGCAGCACAGCAGAGGAGTTCTTCCTCTCTCCAGACCAGAAGTACATTGTGATAGTAACAACCGGGGACAACGGGGAGCAAATGCTCTATGTATGCGACCGGTACACCGCAGAGTTTGTCGCCACAGCTTCCAACACCCCCGGCGAAACACAGTTCACTATTGACGACAATGGCTTCACAATCACGAAAGACGGCAGGGAACAGCGTTATGACTATGATATGGCAGGTCTTATCGAAAAAAACGGCAAGGAATACTGCAAGCAGTCCGATGGAAGCTATTATACTTTCGTTACTTCTCCCTATATTGACCGCGGGGAAATGCAGTCCTCATTAAACGAAAGCGCACTGTACTACTATGACTCAGTAGCGAAAAATTACAGCGTTGTGCTGAAGGATTCCTGCAAAGCGGCTGCCGAGGACGGAGCAACGCTTTATGCAATGGGAACAGAGCAGGGTCACTGCATTTATAGGGTAGAATACGGCGAGTACAGAACGCTTGTTGACAGAGCTTTCTTTGAGCTTCACGAACTCCCTGCCGATAAGTTTACAATGGAGATCCAGACCGACGGAAACCTTGCTCTGTTTTTTGAGGACAGCCGGAATACCGTGTGGCTGTTCAATAAGAACAGCGGACAGTTCATCACAGAAGAAAAAACCGCCGCAGAGGACTCTCTTCTCAATGAGAACACACCCGCCGAGGGGGAGGCATATTACGACAACGAGTTCAAGGAGCTTGACATCAACCCCGTCACCATGGGATATCCGTCCTATGAGGATCTGCTGTACCTTTTAATGGATACGCAAGCGCACTATGGCTCAAAGGCACAGTTCAATTTATGCCGCACGGTGCGCGTCCTGCCGAATAATGAGACGCGAAAATATATTGGTTCTTCCGGCGACAGAACTGTCTACGAGGTGCAGCTTATCGAAAACCTCATCACCGGAGAGGAATCGAACAAAACCGTAATGCTTGTAATGACGATGGGTTCGCCGGAGGTTCAGAAAACGGGAGACCCGATATACGCTCCGGGGGAGCTGTTTACCTGCGCAATGCTGGAGGACGCCGATAAAGGCTGTATGCAGGCGGTATACGGCTACCGGTATGACATTCGCCTTGACGGCAGCGACAGAATTGCTTACTCGCGGCAAAATCTGGAGCTTGACGGGCTTGCGCTCGAAGGCTCAGAGAACATATCAGCCAAGGCGGTAACAAGCACCACAAAGAATCCCGCGGTCTACACCCAGCGGCTGCCGCTCTCTTCGGTTACGGAGTTTGTGGCAAAAGAATGGTCTGAACATGGGATAGGGTAAGGACTTATCTCCCCTTTACATACTAAATACTAAAGCGAGGCTGAAAACAGTCTCGCTTTCTTTATATGAATAACCGTAAAACATCACCTTTGAGGCGTACCTTGATTTCATGACTTCTTACCGTCGGAGCTGACTATGCGGTAGTAGCTGCGGGAGGTTATCAGGTACACCAGCGTGTACATCGCCGCAAACACACCGAAGCATATCAGCGTCACCACCGCAAGGAAACCGGTGTCCCGCATGCCGAACAGCCCCAGCAGCTTAGTCAGCATTGGGAAAGCGAACGCCATGTGAACTCCCGCGGTGATAAGCGGCGCAAAGAACACCGTTAATACCTGTGAATTCACCGCCCGGCGAATGTCGCGGTCGTTCATGCCGACCTTGCGCAGAATGTCGAACCGCGCCCGGTCGTCGTAGCCCTCGCTTATCTGCTTGTAGTACATTATAAGCACTGCCGCCAGAATGAACACGCTTCCGAAGATGATACCGAGGAAGAACATTCCGCCGTACATTCCCATGAATTCACCACGGTTTACCACGCGGGATTCAAGGGAATAGCTGTGCTCCGCGCTTTTCAGATATTGATAAATTTCGTTGTAGACCAGCGATTCGGTTTCGTCGCCGCAGTCCATGTCAAAGCCGTAGTAATGCACTCTGGCATACTGCGTTTCTACCGCTTCCAGCTGGCTCCGGTTTATCTCGTCCAGCAGCGCTTCGTCCTTGACGAACAGGTAGACAGAATCCAGCACCGAAGCCGCGTCATTTCCCACCAAATCAAAGCGGTTGATATGCCGGGTGATGTTAAAGCTGCCGTAATTGCTTATCTCCAGCGTGTCGTAACTGAAGTCCCGCCCCTTAATGAATACCGCCGCTTCTCCGTCGGACAGAACGATATTTTCGCCGTAGGCGCGGTTGTAGTCCTCTATCGGCAGGACGAAAACCGTGCGCAGGTCGAGGGTAAGCTCGCTTATCGCGTCGGTTTCCGGCTCTAATTCCAGCTTATTGCCAAATATTGCGCCGCCAAGCGGCAGGTATTGATAACCTATGACGTTTTTGGCGGTGATATCGTGCCGTTCCAGCGAGGCGGAAATTTCCTCCTTAAGCTGTGAGAACTCCTCCTCGGTCACGTTGTACTGCGACACCGCGAGATCCCGCGGAAAGCGCTGATAGAGTATTTGTTCCTCGCCGGCGTACAGGCATATCGTGGAGGAGAGCGTCACCAGCACCATTGTGCAGAGAATACAGATAGAAGCAAGCCCCGCGCCGTTGCGCTTCATACGGTAAGCCATTTGAGATGTAGAGATAAAGTGGTTGGTTTTGTAGTAGTAGCCCCGGTTCTTTTGGAGCGCCTTACATATCGCCACCGACCCTGCAATGAACAGCAGATATGTGGCGATGATCACGAGTATCACCGCCCCGAAGAACGCCAGCAGCGCGGTCATAGGTTCTTCGATAGTCACCGCCATGTAGTAGGCAAGCCCCAGTAAAACCGCTCCCAGAACTGCAAGAAACCAGTTTGCCCTCGGCGGCTTTTCGCCAGCGCTCTCTGAGTGCAGAAGCTCGATAGGCTTCGAGAAGAACACCTGCCGCAGTACGTTCAGATAAATCAGCAGGAATATCACAGCGAACACAGCAAGCATGGAGATCAAGCCGCTGACGCTGACCGAAAACTCATACTGCGCCTTGCCGCTCAGTATCCTGACCGCCAGCAGCTCAGCCAGCTTAGAGAACAGTATCCCTGCGCCTGCACCTAGGATCATTGAGATAAGGTAGACCATAGCGGTTTCCCATGTCATAATGCGGGCTATATTGCGCTTTCCCATGCCTAAAATGTTGTACAGCCCGAATTCCCGCTTGCGCTGCTTTATCAGAAAAGAATTCGTGTAAAACAGGAATATCCCGGCGAATATCCCCATGATGACAATGCCTAAGCCCATCATTACACGGAGCGTATCGCCGCCCTTCATGTCGCTCAGCATGGAGTTGTCCGTGAGGAAGCAGACGATATAGTACATCATCGCCATGAGTGAGCAGGTGAGAATATACGGCGCATAAAGCCTGCCGTTCCTGCGAATTCCCCCAGCAGCAAGTCTTGCGTACAGCCTCATACCGCGCCGCCTTTCATCTCGTCGGAGGAAAGCAGGGTAAGTGCGTCGGTTATGCGGCGGTAGAATTCGTCGTCGCTGCAATTCCCCTTATACAACTGGTGGAACACCGTGCCGTCCTTAATGAAAAGCACCCGCTTTGCCCGGCTTGCCGCCTTCGCGGAGTGTGTCACCATGAGGATAGTCTGACCCCCTTGGTTTATATCACCGAACAGCGCCAAAAGCTCGTCGGAGCTGCGGCTGTCAAGTGCGCCGGTGGGTTCGTCCGCGAGAAGCAGCTTCGGTTCGGTGATTATGGCGCGGGCGGCTGCGGTGCGCTGCTTCTGCCCGCCGGATATTTCGTAGGGGTATTTGTCCAGCAGCGGCAGTATACCCAGCATTTCGGCGGTGCTGCGGAGCTTCGGCTGCATTTCGGGGTACTTCATTCCCGCCAGCACCAGCGGCAGCAAAATATTATCCCGCACCGTAAAAGTGTCCAGCAGGTTGAATTCCTGAAACACGAACCCGAGATTGTCCCTCCGGAAATCCGCCAGCTTAGACTCCTTTATCTTTGCCAGATCCATTCCGTCGAGGATCACGCTGCCACCGGTGGGTTTATCCAGCGCCGCGAGGATATTCAGCAGGGTAGTCTTGCCGCTGCCGCTTTCGCCCATTATTGCGATGTATTCTCCCTGTTCCGCCGTGAAGCTGACGTTTTTGAGGGCTTCGACCCGGTTTCCGCCGAGCCGCGTTGTGTAGGTCTTTTTCAGACCGCTTATTTCCAGTATCGGCATTATCTGTTCTTCCTTTCTGACAGACCCGGCAGGGGAGAGTTATTTAATGGGGGAAGTGTGCTCCCACCGCCGTTCCGCCTGTATTCAGTATAGCAGATCTGCCGGAGAGCCGCCATAGATTTGGCTTACATTAGTCTTACATTTTTGTAATGGTGTTAAATTGTAATTTGGCGAGGAGTTGTAGTTGATCTGTGAGGTTGTCCGTGGCTGC
>CAMCFA010000083.1 GCA_945873955.1 uncultured Clostridia bacterium
CCGTCTTGATTTCATAAGCGTTCATAATGCTTTCCTTGACCTCGGACAGCATTTCAATTGCTTTCTTCATTTCGGCAGTGTCACCCATTGCCACAGTCATTGGATTGTGTATCATCAGCATTGAAACAGGGGACATCAGCACCTTGTTTCCCGCCATCGCAATAACGCTTGCGGCGCTTGCTGCGATACCGTCAATCTTCACGGTGACGTTGCCCTTGTAATCCATCAGCATATTGTAGATTTGCGCTGCCGCAACGCAGTCACCGCCGGGCGAGTTAATCCAGACGGTAATGTTACCGCTGCCGGACATCAGTTCGTCCTTGAAAAGCTGCGGAGTGACATCATCGTCAAACCAACTTTCATCGGCGATAGTGCCGTTGAGGAACAGCGTTCTCTCCTGAATCTGCTCCTGTGTTTCCTCGTTCTTCGCTATCCTGTTCGTCCATTTCCAGAACTTCTTCATCGGAATTATCCTCCTTTCCACTGCCTGCCGCAAAGATACCCGCGTCAGCAAGTTTTGTCATATTGCCGTTTATGAGATAAAGGTCGCCACCGTCCTCGGCGGGAATACGGTCGAGGTTTTCAAGCTCCCGAATGTCATTTGCGGACATCCAACCGTTCTGCCTTGCCGTAGCATAACCCGACATTCTGCTTGCGTAGTCGCCACGCAACAGCCCGTCAACATTGAACTTGATGAAATACTCCTGCTTTTCGCTCGGGGAGAGAAGCGACCGCACCATGCTCTGTTCCCACCGCACAAGCCACGGTTCAAGGGTGTATTTCACGAATTCAAGCGACTGCTGCTCGATATTAGAAAAGCTCGATTTTTCCAAGTCGCCGACCATGTGCGGCGGCACTCTGAAAATTCGAGCTATCTCGTTTATCTGAAATTTCCGTGTTTCAAGAAACTGCGCCTGTTCAGGTGAAATGCTGATGGGAGTGTATTTCATGCCTTCTTCAAGCACTGCAACCTTGTTTGCATTGTGCGAACCGCCGAACGTGGCATTCCAGCTTTCGCGGACTTTGTCGGGGTTCTTCAGCGTACCGGGGTGTTCAAGAACACCGCTCGGCGCAGCGCCGTTGGCGAAGAACTTCGCGCCGTATTCCTCGGTTGCCATAGCAAGCCCGATAGCGTTTTTCGCCATAGCAATCGGCGAATAACCAACAAGCCCGTCAAAGCCAAGCCCGGGAATATGCAGGACATCGTAAGGTGAGAGAACGACCTCATATTCTTTATTGCGGATTGCTTCATCGTTCCCGCGATAGTATTTGTAGTACAACCGCCCGTTCTCGTCACGGTCAACCGTCATTCTGTTCGGCATAAGCGGGTAAAGAGCCACCACCTCACCTTTGCCGTTGCGGATAATCTGCGCGTATGCGTTGCCCCACAATAGCAGGTGCGTCATAAGCGTTTCACGAAACACGAATGAGGTCATTTCGGGGTTCGGCTCATCGTGGAGCAGACAGTAAAGCGAATGAGATACGGCTTTTTCCTTGCCGCCATCCGAACGGTACTTGTAAACGTGCAGCGGCAACCCCGCCACCGCTTCCGACAGCACACGCACACAGGAATACACCGCAGTCATCTGCATAGCAGAGCGTTCCGTGACGTTCTTTCCCGCGGTAGAGCCGCCCGTAAAGAAACGGTAGGAACTGCCCGCCGTGCTGTTTTTGGGCTTATCCCTCGACTTGAATAGTCCAGAAAAAATGCTCATAATATTTCACCTCTCATAAAAATAGCAGCCCTCTCTCATCATACACACTCGCCCCACCGTCATTCCCGCAACGAATAGCCCTGTCGAGCGCCATAATTGTAGCGACCGCTCCGTCAATCTTTTCCGTGGACTTCTCCTTGTCAGCTTTTATATTTCCGGCGGGGTCGGTGCGGATATAGATGTTGTCCATATTCCACCGCAGAACAGGGTGACCGCCGTGGGCTATTTTCTGCTCAAGCACCAGTTTCATCAATTCCTTTGTCGGCGGCGACATATCCTTGAAACCTTGTCCGAACGGAACAACCGTAAAGCCCATGCCCTCGAGGTTTTGCACCATCTGAACAGCGCCCCAGCGGTCGAACGCAATCTCACGGATATTAAAGCGCTCACCGAGCCGTTCGATGAACTTCTCGATAAAGCCGTAATGCACAACATTTCCCTCGGTGGTCTGCAAGAAACCCTGTCGCTCCCACACATCGTATGGGACGTGATCGCGGTTCACACGCAAGGTCAGATTTTCCTCGGGAATCCAGAAATACGGCAGAATAATGTACTTATCTTCTTCATCAAGCGGAGGGAACACAAGCACGAAAGCGGTTATATCTGTAGTTGATGAAAGGTCAAGACCGCCGTAGCAGACGCGCCCTTCGAGTTCGTCCTCATCAACCGCGAACGCGCATTTATCCCATTTCTCCATCGGCATCCAACGCACCGCTTGCTTAACCCACTGATTTAAGCGTAGCTGTCTGAAAGCGTTCTCCTCGCCGGGGTTCTGCTTTGCGGATTCGCAAGCGTCACGCACTTTGTCAATACCGACCGTGATGTCAAGAGAGGGGTTCGCCTTTCGCCACACTTTCGGGTCTGTCCAGTCATCGTTCTCGTCAGCGCCGTAAATTACAGGATAAAAAGTGGGGTCGATTTTTCGACCCTCAAGAATATCCTTTGCCTTTTGGTGCGTTTCGTAGCAAATGCTGTGGGTGTCCGTTCCGGCGGTGGTTATGAGAAAGTACAGCGGCTGCATACGCGCGTCACCGGAGCCTTTCGTCATAACATCAAACAGCTTTCTGTTCGGCTGTGTGTGAAGTTCATCAAAAACTACACCGTGTATATTAAAACCGTGCTTTGAATAAGCCTCAGCAGACAAAACTTGATAGAACGAATTAGTCGGTGTGTATATAAGCCGCTTCTGAGATGCAAGTATTTTTACACGCTTTGAAAGCGCGGGACACATTCGCACCATATCTGCCGCCACATCAAAAACGATAGCCGCTTGCTGACGGTCTGCGGCGCAGCCATACACTTCTGCTCGTTCCTCGCCATCACCGCAGCAAAGCAAAAGGGCAACCGCAGCTGCAAGCTCCGATTTGCCCATTTTCTTCGGTATTTCAATGTATGCCGTGTTGAACTGCCTATATCCATTCGGTTTCAGCGTTCCGAACAGGTCGCGGATAATCTGCTCCTGCCAGTCTATGAGCTCGAACGTTTTTCCCGCCCATGTACCTTTGGTATGGCACAGGCTCTCAATAAACGCAACGGCATAGTCCGCAGCGGCTTTATCGTAAACCGAATCTTTCAGTTTGAACCGTGTAGGCTTGTACTTTTTCAGCTTTCGCACCGTATCACCTCCCATGGCAGAAGCTGCCCCCAGAACGAGAAAAACCGCCTTTCGGCGGCTTTCGCTCATGTATTTTTAGTTGAACTGGTAAATCAGAATCGCAAGCGCTTTCTCGGCTTCGGGTGTCTGCGGCTCAATGTCCTCGCCCCGGTCGTAGTTGTAAACCACTTTGCCGTCCTGCTTTAGCATTAACTTGGAAATTCTGCCGTTGTCGATTCCGAACTGGCTCTCTTCCTCGTAATGCTTTACCCAGTAGGAAATCGAAACCATTTTGCCGTTCTCGTCCTTAATTCCAATCGCGCCCTGTGTCCACATATTTTTGTCCTCCGTTTGTTGTGTATTTCCTTTCGGTACACACATATTAACTCTTAAGCCGCATTATATCAAGCGGTATTTGAAGAATATACTACACAAACATCAGCGGTCGGAATTGTGTATATTTGAGCCGTGGATAATATCGAGGATTTTCTCTTGCTCGGCGGTTGAAACACCAATGCTTTCTAAAGCCTCCCGTGTGCCGCAGTCGGGGCAGATATGCGTGTTGGGGAACTTTCTCGAGAGAGCGGGAAAGCCGCCGTACTGCGCCCCACAGAGCGGACAGGTGCGAAACGTTGAAGTGTTATCTGATTTCATTTGCAAACCTCCTACTGTTCTCCAACGCGTCGAGAAGAACCCTCTCGTCAAAACCGAAATTTCTATACCCGTCAAGGCAAGTTCTGACATACGAACCGCTCGGCAATCCCATCGGTCGCTCCTCGTGCATAATGTACACGAAAGCCTTTCTGGCAACTGTTTTCCCCGAGAAATATCTCACAGGCAGTTCAAATTCAGTCTTGTAGTAGAAAGTAGGGTATCCCTCATACACATCAAGCCGTTCCTCATCACTCGGCTCTACCGACCAAACCGCTACGGGAACTTCCGCTCCCGCTTTCGGTTCGATTGTGAGGTAGGAGCCTGTCTTGCTGCCCTTGAAAAGCAGTTCGTAGTCCTTGATGATTGCTGTTCCCACAGCCTTTGCCGTAGGACACCGCCAAGCCATTTGCCGAACATTCAAGTTGCTGCCGTAGGCTAAGTAGTATCGTTTCATTTCAAATCCGTCCTTTCTGAAAGGCAGTGTTGTCCCTTTGTTGGCAGCGTCCGTGCTGCCTTTGGGGGACAACCTTGCGGCGTCCGTGCCGCCGGTTCAGAAATCACCTTTCTACCACCAAAAGCCCCACCGTGTGGGGTAGTTGGGGGCAGGAAGCTAACTCCTGCTTACTGCGGTCTGCCGTTTCTGAAAGCCGTGTCGCCCTCGAGCCGCTTGGTGTAAAGCTCCCGCGCGGTCTTGAACTCGTCCCCGATGAACCCGAGCCGAAGCAACCAAGTCCGCATTGCGTATTTTGGGTTTTCGGTCTGCTGTGGATTTGAGCCTGCGGTCTTGACCTGCTTTGCAAGTTGGCTGAGCGCCAAACAAAGCTGTATGTAGCTTTTCAGCTGTCCTGCGTGAAGTCCGTTCTGCTTGCCGTTTGCAGGCGCGTCGAACTGGAAAAGTCTGAACTCAATCGTGCCTTTGGTAAAGGTTGCGTGGAGGTTCAGCATATGGTAGCGGCTGTCGTTGTAATGCTGGTCGCGACCGTAGTTTGCGTGTTGACTGCCGTACCAGGTGTCTGCAAGTTCCGCCATGGTCTTGGGCTTTTTGCGGTTGAGTTCCACCAAGAAGTCCTTGCTGACAGTGCGGCAGTAGCGGCTCATGCGGTTTCTGTCGAGGTTCAGTGCGCTTGCGAGAAGGCTTTCGTGGCTTGCCATAATGTTTGCGAGGTTTCGCAGGCTCTGCGGTGTGTGCCCCTTGGCTCCGATATGAATGTGTACTCCGCAGCCCCTTGTCGCGTCGCTCTTTGCGCCTGCCTTGCGAAGCCTGCGGATAAGCTCCTGCAAGGTTTCCATATCCTTGTAGGTGAGAATCGGGGTGACCAATTCGCATTTCTCGCTGTCGGGTCCCGAAATGCTGACGTCCTTCTGGAATTTCCATTCGCGACCCTCGCTGTCCCATGCGGAGTAGGTGCAGTAGCCGTTGCGGTCTGCGGTGTTCTCGTGGCGGTGTGTTCCGAAGAACTCGGCGGCAATCTGTGCTGCCTTGGCTCTTGTTATGCTGTTCATCTCAACCTCGACCCCTATGGTCTGGTTCATCATTTCTTCAATCTGCTTTGCGGTTTTTGCGTTCATTGTGGTGTCCTCCGTGTGTGTATTTCCCTTTCGGTGTGTACATATTAACTCTAAATCGAGTATATATCAAGCGATTTTACCACAATATATTGAACGAAATACACACGTTGAAATTGTGTATATCAGCCACGGATTTTCCGCACCAAATCAACACCGAGAATGACATTCAAGCCGCTGCCGTTATCCCACCGAACAAGCAGATTTCCCGCGTCATCGACCCCTTGAACCGTGCCGCAAGCGCCAATCGGCGGCGCTTGAAAATCGTCCATTGACACAAGCTCAACCCGACAGCCGACAGGGTACTCTCGGCGGTACTGCTCGACCGTTTCTTTACTCGGAAACTTCATTTGTTGTACCTCCATTTTTAAATGCCGAAGAACCCGTGAGGTTTCTCAACAGGATTTTTCGTTCAGCCTTGTATTCCGATCCAATGAACCCTAGCCGCAGCAGAAAGCAGCGGAAAGCGTACTTGTCGTTGTCGGTTTCCTTTTCCTTTGCCGTTACTCGCTTTGCATTGGCGGCAAGTTCGCAGAGCGCGGAAACGAAATGCGTGTACGCTTTGCACTCGTCAGCGCCGCACTCGGAGAACCACGGGAATTTCACCGCGCTGTCCGTGACCTCAATCGGCAGGCTATCCACCGCTAAGGCTCTGCGGATAAGTCTGCCTTTTGCGTCAAGCAGCTTGGTGAGGTTCTCCACCGCCGTACTGTCAAGCGGAACTTCCACCGTAAGCCCCATGTTTTCGCTGTGTGCGGCACTGTCGGCGGCTGCGGGTAATTCTTCACTTGCGGTTTCCGTTGGCTCTGTGTTGCTTGTGTCGGCATTCTCGGCAACGAACCCACGCTCTGCAAGGAATTCAATCAGGTTCTCGATTTCCTCACTGTCGGCTCTGTCATCGAATTCAAGGTTGCCCTCGCGGGTCACCGTGAAATAATCAATGCGGTAAGCGTATGTCGGTGTTCTCAAGTAAACCGCGTCCGCTCCCGTGAACTCGCTGATTGCTTTTACAAGCGACTTTCTCTCCTGTGCGTTGTAGTAAATCATCATGGCGTTTGCCCTCCTTTGCGTACATATTAACTCTGAAAGGCACATATATCAAGCGGTATTACTACACAATTTTTCCTGCGATTAACTGTGTACAGTACACAATCCCCGAAAGCACAAAGAAAACACACGGCAAGGCAACACCATTACCCCACAGCTTGTACTCCGCAGAGTCGCTGTGGGGATTTTTCAGCCATGAACGGATTTGGCTGTCGGATTTCGGCTTTGAGGACGTTCCGACAATCTTTCGGTGTGTTTCAAAGACATCTCTCCAGAACTTGATTTCATCATCGGTCGGCTCGTCCGTGCCGAGGTCACTGCACCACCAATCGGGGAAACCCTGCAGCCGAGCGCACTCGGTCGGGGTGAGCCGGCGGACTATGTACTCGGGAGAATTCACAGTGGGCGGGTCTTTGTAGTCGGTCGCAACGAGTGTGTTTGCGATATTCTCCTCGGCATCTGTGTGGTAAGAATTCTTGCTCGTGCTATACACAAGGGTTTCTGAACCCCCGCCGTACATTCCTCCGGCGGCTCTTAACGCTCCGCATTTATCGTTTTCGCTGTACTTGGTGTAGCTGTCTTGTGAGAACGCAACAGCGTGGCGGTCGGTAGCGTTCAGCGTAAACGAAACGTCCTCGTTAATGCCGCTGCCTTGCGGACCGTTCTTGTCGGCTCTGCCTATCATTGAACCCTGCACCGAAACCACTGCGATACCGCCCTGATTACAAGAGGGATTGCCACCATTGCCGTCAAGGGTTCGTGCTGTTTCGGCTCTGTAAATCCCACTGTGAGGATTGTCGGATTTCATTGAGTTGCTCCCGTCAGAACATATTCCAAACGGAACAAACAAGGTCTGATCGTTGTTGCAAGAAAGCGTGGCAGATTTATCTGTCTGCACAAGCGCACCCTTTCCGCCACCATCGCAACCGCTGCGTATTTTCAGCGTGTAGGGAGTTTCTACAACAAACGGCTGATTGTTGCCACCCATGCCGTAAGTTGAACTTACGGTCGGAGCAGTTTCAAGCGGTCCTTTGTATCTTGTATCCTGTGAGTGATTTTCATAGACAGTCGCGGGGACTGTTCTGGCGCGAAGGGTAGGCGAGGTTTCATCTTCGTAACCGATACTTCTTGCCTTAGCCGAATGCTCTGTGCAAAATCCCGCACAGGACGCTCCAGCCGCCGATTCCATCACGCAGGGCGGGTGGCGCGCTTCGGCTCGGAGTGTGCAAGTAACTTCCTCCGTTACGTCCATTCTGTTGCCGCCTTGGTCGTTCAGACAGACTGCGCCTGTCGCTCCAGAGCCGCTTTCAGCAGCGGCGGCAGTTCTTTGCCACGCGCGGAAGCTCTCCGCAGAATACCCCGACACGCTTTCTGACTCAAATAATACTTTTCCGGCACATTCGCCATCAAAATCTGCGACAAGGTAGATGCGTTTTCTTCTCTGGGGCACTCCCCAGTATTGCGCGTCAAGGACTCTCCAGGCGAGGGAGAAACCGTCTGCCAGTATCTCTCCGGCAGCTGTCCATTTCTCACATCGAGGAACAGAAACGCTTTCGTCCTTGACCCGACACAGGCTTTCGAGGACGCAGCGGAAATCCTCTCCTTTGTTGGACGAGAACGCTCCGGGGACATTTTCCCACACGCAGAATCGTGGGTATTTACCATCAGTCGCACACCTCATTTCTTTTATTATCCGAACGGCTTCATAAAAAAGACTTGAACGAGAACCGTCCAAGCCGCTGCGCTTTCCGGCAATGCTCATATCTTGGCAAGGGCTGCCGAACGTGATTATATCCACGGGCGGGAGTTCCGCGCCGTTCAATGCAGAAACATCGCCATAATGCTTCATCTGCGGCAGTCGCTTTGTGGTAACCCGCACGGCAAACGGTTCGATTTCCGATGCCCACAGCGGAGTAATGCCCGCAAGCAGTCCTCCGAGCGGAAAGCCGCCGCTGCCGTCAAACAGGCTGCCGAGCGTGAGTTCATTCTTCATCGGCGACCTCCGATACTAAAAATGCTTTACAAACGGAAAGGCTTGCAAAGCGTTTACATTTTTCTATTACAGCTACTTTGATCCACTTTGGCGCTGGAGGTACAGCGTTATATCTTCCAAATTCTCCGAACATACATTCCATGCCTACATTTCGAGCTTGAACAGCTTCTTCAAATGTTCGATAATACCCGAGATGAATTTCGACTTGTGCGATTTTAATCCTTGCTCTGAATTTTCTTCTTGGAGCATACCAACTTACACCACTCACACCGGAAGTGTTATTCTTTTGAAGTGGCTGGTTTATTTGGTTTTGCTGATGGGTACAATACCGAATATTGCATCTTCGATTGTCAAAAGTATTTAGATTAATGTGGTCAATCTCAAAGCCTTCTTTGTGAGGATATAAATAATCGTGAAGTTTAATCCCTCGACAATCTGTAAGGTATTCGTTTCCGTAACCTTGGCGACAGCGATAGAAATTCTTATCTTTAATTATATCTACCATGTCTGCGTCAATGCAGAATTCAGTGCCATCCGGTATTGAGCCATAAGCTGTCTTTCCATCTGTCGAATATGAGAATTTGACATTACTCATCTGGCTCCATCTCCATTTCAGACATCGCCTGTTCGTATGTCAGTTCTTTGCCGTTGCGGATAAGAAAAATATCGTCTGAACTTTCATTATGAGCTGCCATATATCTTTTTACAGCGACATCAACGAACTTCGGATCTAACTCAACACCGTAGCAAATACGATTCAGCTGCTCACACGCCATCAATGTAGATGCGCTTCCGAGAAATCCGTCAAGCACTAGCCCATTGGACTGCGTACACTGTTTTATGAGATAAGCAATAAGCGGAACGGGCTTACTTGACGGGTGACCACACCCCTCTTTCTCCGAATCCTTAATACCGTCAAATTCAAACACAGAGGTCTGTTTCTGGTCGCCGTACCATATATGCTTTCCGTCTTTCCTCCAGCCCCAAATAATCGGTTCCATATTGAATTTCCAATCGGTTCGCATAAACGGCGCTCTCGGTTTTTTCCAAACAAGCCCCGCGCCTACCTTAAATCCCGCATCTTCAAATGCGTCATAAAACACACGGGTTTTCATTGTTGCGTAGAATTCGTAAATCGACGCGTCTTTCGCCATCGCATTCTTGAAATTCGTAAAGCATTTCATAAGGAATTCATACGCTTGTTTATCGTTAAGATCATCGTTTGCAATAGTACCCGACTTGTTTTTCAAAGCGACAAAATACGGAGCGTCCGTACACACAAGATTGACTTTGGTATCACCGAGCAGCTTTTCAAAGGTTAACGGGTCGGTAGAATCACCACAGATAATCGTGTGTCTGCCAAGTTTCCAAATGTCTCCGCTTCGTGAGAAACATGGTTTTTCCAATTCCGCGTCAACATCGAAATCATCGTCTTTTGCATCTTCATCGGTATCGAAAAAGCCTGCGAGCTCCTTTTCATCAAAGCCGGTAAGACCGAGGTCGAAATCCTCAGCCTGTAAAGCTTCAATCTCGACTTTCAGCATTTCCTCGTCCCAGCCCGCGTCAAGAGCCATGCGGTTATCCGCGAGTATGTACGCTTTCTTCTGCGCGGGAGTGAGGTAGTCCACAAATACACAAGGCACATCTGAAATGCCCTCTGCCTTTGCAGCTAAAATTCTGCCGTGACCCGCAATAACGTTGAAGTCCCTGTCAATAATGACAGGATTGATAAACCCGAACTCACGCAAAGAGGAACGCAGCTTATTCAGCTGTTCCGGCGAGTGCGTTCGGGCGTTGTTGACGTATGGTATCAGCTTGTCTATCGGGATAAGCTGCATTTCGCTGGTCGTATTCATCTGCCGTTCCTCCTTTTCAGAACCTTGTGCAAGCCTTTCCGAGCGTCTGCAATATTGCCTTTAACAGCCTGACCCTTTATTGTCTTGTACTGCTGAGCAGTAAGGTTCGGACGGTTATTTTTCAGTTCCTTGAAAAATTCAATAGTTTCTTTAGGCATAATAATTATCCTTTCCTTGAACGTAGCAGTTTCTCCATTGTGTCGTTCAAATCATCACCGACAGGCTCGGTGCAATTCTCCTTGACAATGTCGTAGATTTCGTACCAGATAAGGTTTGCGCTTTTCTGAAACTGCTGTGACATCTGCACGAACGGCGATGCGATAACCCCGCCCGTTGTGGGGTGCTTGCCGAGAAGTCCATAATTGCTGATTGCTTCTTCGCACTGAATGTATCTTGCAAAAGCCTGTGCGTATGTTTCGATAAGCCGTTTATTGACGAGGTTCTCGCAGTTTCTCTGTTTCAGCCACAGCCAAGTTTCCTTGTATATTTCATCAGCGCCGAGAGGAACACCGTTCTTCTGCCTAGCGGAAAGATACTCGCCCGGTTTCGGCATATCCACACCTTGCAGAACCGCTCCCTCCGGCAAGTCAACCGCTTCAAGTTCAGCAGTATCGAGTGTTGGCAGGTCGTTGCTCATAATTTTTACCGGCAGACCCTTTTGCTTTTTTTCTGCGGCAGGAGCGGGCTTATCTCCGGCGCGAACCCGTCTGCCACCTCTGTTTGTGCCGTCTTTCGCCACGCTTGTCACCTCCGTCAGACAAGAAAAAAGGGCGGTGTTTACCGTCCTTGAAATGAATTGGTTTAATACCCCGTTTGAACCCCGATTTTTGCGCACGAAGCCCCGGGCCGCTGTCCGCGAATTTATGTTTTAGAGATTTTGACTGCCCCTACCCCCGTGTTCTTTCTCGTGACAGGAGTAGCACAGCGACATCAAGTTGCTCTCATCGTTTGTCCCGCCCTCTGATAATGGTTTCTTGTGATGAACCAAGTCGGCGGGGGTGTATCTGTTCTCTGTCAGACACCGTTCGCACAGCGGGTGAGCCGCAATATATCTGTCGCGGATTTTTCTCCACTCTCTGCCGTAGCGTTCGTTGCTGTTGTAGCCGCGCGAGAAGTGATTGTAGTGCGTGTTCATCAGCCACTGATGTTCTTCGCAATACACACCGTCTGTCAGCTTGGAACAAGCGGGATAGCGGCATGGTCGCTGCGGTCGTCTTGGCATAGTGTCATCTCTTTTCCTTTTTTGCTGATTATATCATACCACAAAGGGGCTACTGTAAAATAGTTGATTTTACTGTAAAGTTTCCGGAACGGTGACTTCACGCAGCGCCTTGTGGTGCATTTTGTAGATGTTGTCAATGCCGTAACCCATCTGCACAGCAATCTGCTCCCAAGTCTTGAAACACAGATACCGCAGTTCAAGCAAGGTCTGATATTCAAGGTTGGAAACTCCGTGAATAACACCCGCAATCTCCTTTTTGAGGTCAACAAGCCTGTCTATATCCGCGTTTATCTCGCTTTCCATATCCACGATTTTGATTAT
>CAMCFA010000084.1 GCA_945873955.1 uncultured Clostridia bacterium
CAAAAGGAAGCGAAAAGCAATTTTGCTGCGCAAAGAGGAAAAGAGAATCCGCCCGACAAATTACAATTTACCTCACAATTCCTATCCCCAAAATCCCTCCACCATGATAATTCATCAAAATTTCATATAAAAAAGCGTTTCCTGCTTGAAATAGCTCCGAAATTGTGCTATAATATATACTGTATATTAATGCGCAGGAGCTAAAAAACTACATTAAATAAGGAAATAATATGGAAAATCAGGAAAGCAATCTCATATACGGGCGAAATTCCGTCACAGAGACCCTCACCTCCGGCAGGGAGATCGACGTGGTTTATGTGCAGAAGGGCGCCTCCCTCGGCAAGGTGATCGCCCTCGCAAAGCAGCGGGGCGTGGTCATTAAGGAGGTAAGCGACGAGCGGCTCACCGCGATCTGCGGAACGCCGAAGCACGGCGGCACTGCGGCGGAGCTTGCGGCTGCGTCCTACTCCACTGTGGAGGATATCCTTGCCGTGGCGCAGCAGCGCGGAAAACCGCCGTTCATCATCATTGCGGACGAGATCGAGGATCCCCACAACCTCGGCGCGATAATCAGAACCGCAGAAGCCGCCGGCGCGGACGGGCTGATAATCCCGAAACGGCGCAGCGCTTCTCTCAACGCCACGGTATTCAAGACCTCCGCAGGCGCAGCCGCATGGCTCAAGGTCGCGCGGGTCGCGAATCTTGTGGACACGATAAAGCGCCTTAAAGAACAGGGCGTCTGGGTCTACGGCATGGAAGCGGACGGCACTCCCTACGACAAGGCGGATCTGTCCGGCGCAGTCGCGCTGGTTATCGGCAGCGAGGGCTTCGGGCTGGGCAGGCTGGTTCGGGAGAACTGCGACATGATACTGTCGCTGCCTATGAACGGCAAGGTAAATTCGCTCAACGCGTCCGTTTCGGCGGGTATTCTGATGTATGAGGTCGTAAAACACCGCAGTTGATCATATAGGAGAGATAAAATGTCTGATAAATACAGCATTGACGATATTCTGGCAGAAATAGACAGGAAGCGCAGCGCCACCGGAAGGTCAGAGGAAAGCTCCGGCAGCGTCGAGAGCGTAACCGAGATAATCGGCGGAAACGAGCTGGACGAGGCTATCAGGAAGTCCGGCGCAAGGACGCGCATGTCCGAAGCAGAGCGCGAGGAAGCGGAGCAGTCCGAGGAGGAAGAAAACCGCCTCCGTGCGGAAAGCATACGCCGCGCCGCCGAGGAAAACGAGCGCCGCAAGCTCCAGCAGAAGCAGAAAAAGGCGGAAGCCGAGGAGCAGCGCCGCAGAGAGCAGGAGGAAAAGCAGCAGCGTGCGGAACAGCGCCGGCTCCAGAAGGAGCAGGAGCGCCGCAAAGCCGCCGAGCGCGTGCAGTTCACCGCGCCGGAATCCCTCGCGGAGCAGCCGGAACAACCCGAACAGCCGGAAGTCCCCGAAGAACCGGAGCACACCGGCTTCACCGCCGAGCTGTCCTCCCCGGTCGAGGCTGCCAAGCTGTTCTCCGAGCCGAACGAACCCGAACAGGCTGAACTCCCCGAAAACGGGCGGCTGGTGCAGCCCGAAAGCGAATATGTCCAGCCGTTCATCAAGCCGGAGGTCTCCGGCGCTGCGGACGACGACATAATTTTCCACACCCGCGGCGACCTCGTTACCACGGAAACCATGCAGCTACGCAAGCTCCAGCGCATTGAGGAGATAAACCGTGCGCTTCTCGCCGCAGACAAGGCGGCGGAAGAACCGGACGACCTTGTGGATTCTCTCAACCCCATGGAGTCCCGCGAAAAGGCGGCGGACGTGCTTAAAAGCGCCGCCGAGCCGCAGGAGATAGGCGATACCCTCGCCGTGTCCGGCAACGACCTGAAGAAGATGTCCTCCGGCGAAAAGGAGCATGTCAAGGAATACTCCCCCGTTACCTCCCGGAAAAAGCACACTGGCAAAGCGGACGACGTACTTTTCACCCCCGGCGCGCAAAAAAAGTCCGGCATGTCCGAAAAGGAGAGCCGCGGCAGCGAAGCGCTGGTTGCTTCACTGAACCAAAAACTCAAAGAGCAGCGAGAGAAAAATCTCGCAGAGGAGCGCACCCTCACCCTTACAGACATGTCCGACCCGAAGGCGCTTCCTCCCCGCTCCCTCAATCTTGACTACGACAACAAGGTGATAGACACCTCAATACTCCCCAAGACCGACCCGGTGGCTGCGGTGCGTGAGGCAGAAGCCCTCGCAGCGCGTAAAAAGCGCCGTATCGCCAACTTCATGCTGGCGGATATCGACGACGAGGTGGACAACGCAGACAACGAGGAGGAAACAGAGGGCGAAGACTACGACGAGGGCGAGGAAGATGAGGACGAGGTTATCGACCTTGACGACGAGAACGTCATCACCGAGCGCCTTTCCCGCGCAGGAAAGGGTCTTGCCGGACGTCTGGTAATTCTCGGTCTGCTGACCGCAGCGACTATAATCGCGGCTCTTGTGTACTTCTTCAAGATAGACTCTATCCCGATAGTTTCCGAGCTTATCAAGCCGGATATCTTCCTGTATACAAATCTCACTATCGGTATACTCAGTTTCGGAGCATGCTCCAGCGTTATCACCAACGGCTTCTCCCGGCTTTTAAAGGGCAAGCCGGACGGCGACACGCTGTGCGCGTTCGCGCATATCGGCGCCCTCGGAGCAATAATAATGTATCTGGCGGAAACCAACTACCTCGCCATGAACCGCTCCTTTGTGTATCTGATAGTTTCAATGCTGGCGCTTTGCTTCAACACCGTGTCTAAGCTGTGCACCGTCAGCGCCGCGAAGAACAACTTCCGGTTCGTTTCCGGCGACAGCGAAAAATACTACGTTGAATACACCGACGGCGAGGACGCAGAGCAGCTCGCCCGCGGCGCAGTCCGGGGAATGCCGGTCACTGCCTCCATGCGCAAGACCGAAATGCTGTGCGATTTCATCATCTCCACCTACTGCGAGGACGTTTCAGACCGCATTTCAAGGGTGATGACCCCGGTCATTCTGGTGCTGTCGGTAATAGGCGGCGCGATAGGCTTTTTCGCCGAGACCGGAGTTACCTCCAACATAATGAACCAGTGGTCGTTTGCGGCTACGGTGTTCTCGGCGGTGCTGTGTATCGGCGCGACCTTCACCGGTGCGCTGATAGTAATGCTCCCCATGCTGAGCGCCTCCCGCAAGACAAACGAGCGCCGTGCGGCAATTCTGGGTTACAGCGCGGTTGAGGATTTCAGCGCGGTGAACTCCGTTCTGGTCGAGGCTAAGACCCTGTTCCCTGCTGGTTCGGTAGCTATCCGCAACATCTGGGACTACAACAAGAACGGCACCAACGGCTCTCAGCACGTCACCATTGACGAAGCGATAATCTATGCCGCAAGCCTTGCGGTAAGCTCCGACAGTATCCTCGCCGACCCGCTGTTCAACATGCTGAACTACAAGCCGGCTCTGCTGAAAAAGGTGTCCAACTGCGTATATGAGAGCGGTCTGGGGGTTTCCGGCTGGATAGGCAGCCGCCGCGTGCTCCTTGGCAGCCGCGACCACATGAAGTCCCACGGTATCGTCGTGCCGGACGCAAAGAAAGAGTCCGCGCTTAACAAGAAGAACGACGAGGTGGTTTATCTCGCTATCGCGGGAGAAGTCTGCATGCTGTTCTTCGTGAACCTTTCCGCGAACCCGCAGGTAAAGCACCACGTCCGCAGGCTGTCCAAAAACGGCGTGAGCCTTGTCATAAAGACGGTGGACGGCGTTCTCACCGAGGGCGTTGTGTCCGAGCTGTTCGACATCTACGCCGAGGACGTTCGTATACTCCCGGCGGAAGCGCACGACCTGTTCGACGAACACACAAAGTACGCCGGCAAGGGCAGCGCCGCAGTTTCCTGCGACGGCACTTTCTCCTCCTTTGCCTCTGCGATAAACGGCGCAAAGAGCCTCAACGAGCGCATAAAAATGGGCTGTATCATGGAGATATTCGGCATTGGGCTGGGTGTTCTTCTGGTATTCATCTTTGCTCTTTTCAGGAACTACGCGCTTCTGAACGGCTTCTGGATCGCACTTTACAACGCGGTCTGGCTGATACTCACGGTAGCTGTACAAGCTATAAGGCGGATCTAGCATGACCCTTGACGAGGAATATATGACAAAGGCTCTGGAGCTTGCTGCCCGCGCCTACGAGCTGGGCGAATGCCCGGTAGGCGCCGTCGTTGTTGACCCGGACGGGAAGATAATCGGCGAGGGCTATAACCTACGGGAGCAGCTTCAGTCCCCCACCGCACACGCTGAAATTCTAGCGATAGAACAGGCGGCAAAGGCTCTGGGGAGCTGGCGGCTGACCGGCTGCACGCTCTATGTCACGCTGGAGCCATGCCCCATGTGCGCCGGCGCGGTGATGAACTCCCGGCTAAAACGGCTGGTTTACGGCGCTTTTGACGACAAAAACGGCGCGTGCGCCTCTGTGGTGAACCTGTTTGAGGAGCGGTTCACCCACATTCCCTATGTCCGCAGCAGGATACTTATGGAGCAGTGCGGGGATATCCTTACACGGTTCTTCAAGGAACTGCGTGGCGGCTCGGAAGAATAGCTTCACGGACGCCCAGACCAGCGGTCAACGACGACTGCCCGGCGCGTCCATATCACACATGAAAGACTTCTGACATGAACAAATACCAGACACTGGCTAACAATACCATAATTCTGGCGATAGGGCAGTTCGGCTCAAAAATGCTCGTGTATGTAATGCTGAAATTCTACACGGAAATGCTGGGCACGGACGGCTTCGGTGACGTGAACAACATCATCAACGCCTCGTCGCTGCTGATATCCGTGGTGACGCTCTCGATAAACGAGGGTGTGCTTCGCTATGCGCTGGACAAAGCGAACAACGGCAAGCATGTCCTGTCGATAGGTATAAATGTCGCAGTGATCGGGCTTACGATATTTGCCGCCGCCGTCCCGCTGATAGGCTTTATTGACATGCTGAACGGCTACCAGTGGCTGATATATATGTACGTTGCCACCGGCAGCATAAAGGGTATCTGCGCTATCTACGTCCGGGCGAGAGGGCATGTCAAGCTGTTCGCAGTGGACGGGATACTCACCACGCTGTCTGTGATACTGCTGAACCTGCTGCTGCTCGGCGTATTCCACCTCGGAGTTGTGGGGTATGTTCTGTCGGTGTCCCTCGGCGACCTTATCTCTATAGTATTTCTGACTCTCAAAGCAAAGCTGTGGAAACAGTACCGTCCCCTCGGCAACGACCGCACTCTGGCGAAATCAATGCTGAGGTACAGCATTCCGCTTATGCCTACCACCGTAATGTGGTGGATAATCAACGTTTCCGACACGTTCATGGTGACTGCGATACACGGCAGCGCCGCAAACGGCGTTTACTCCTTTGCGTTCAAGTTCCCGAACCTTGCGGCTATCGTGGTCGGGATATTCTCGCAGGCATGGCACATGTCCGCGATAACAGAGCGCAATTCCCGCAAGATAAGCCAGTTCTACTCCAACGTTTTCAGCATGATACAGACGGTGATGTACATAGCCGCCTCAGGTATTCTACTGGTGCTTCGCCCGATAATAATGCCGTTCTTCGGCTCGGCGGAAGGCTTTGAGGGAGCGTATATGTATGTCCCGTTCCTTGTTTCGGCGGTGGTTTTCCAGAGCTTCAACAACTTTTTAAGCTCCATTTACGAGGCGTGCAACAAAACCACCCACTCTTTTATTTCCAGCGTTATCGGCGCCTCCAGCAACGTTCTGCTGAACCTTATCCTGCTGAATTCCCCTATGGGAGTGCTTGGCGCGGCTCTCGCAACACTGGTGAGCTACGTTCTGGTGTACGTCTACCGCGCGCTTGATACCAAGAAGTACCTCTACATGAAGGTGAACTACCCCAAGATGTTCCTTAATCTCGCGCTTATCGGCGTGATGTCCGCCGCGATAATGCTCATGGACAACGGCGTGGCGCTGAACGTAATTAACTGCGTCGTATTCATTGTGATCTGCGCGGTGAACTTCCGCTCGGCGGCGCAGGCGATAAAGCTGTTTATACACCGCCGCTCCGGAGATCCCGACGCTGAATCTGAGGAATAAAATACGGACAGCCGAAGCTGTCCGTATGAAATATTATCTCAAGAATTCACTGGAATTTGCTGAGGGTCTTTTCGGAGCTGTTCACCACTGAAAGCAGCGCAGCCGCTTTGTTGGTGTATTCCGACTCGATACGCGCCGTGGTGATCTTTTCGTCCTCGGAGCCGCTGTTCTTCCCAGCGTCCCGCGCCCGGATATCCTCCACCGCAAGGGCGGCGCTGGTAAGCCCGGACACCTTGGCCTCCGGAATGCTGAAAACATGCTCGTCGTTGTCCCTGCCAGCGCTGTAAATCATACGGTAGCAGCGGTAGACCGCCAGCGACAGGAAAGAATACACCGCCTTTGACAGGTCGGAGTTCTTCGCCTTGATGAGCAGCGAAAACAGGATATCGACAGAATTCGTCAGCAGCTTCTTCTGGAAGAACACCGAAAGTCCGGACGGCGAACCGTCGTACTTCTCGCTGTCGGAGCTTTCCGGGAGTTGCTGCTCTGTCACAGCGGCGCCGGTGCTGATAGGCGAACGCCCCAGCAGGTAATCTACGGAAACGTTGTAGTAGTCCGCCGCACGCACCAGAAAGTCAAGACCGCACTCACGCTTGCCGTTTTCGTAATGCGACAGCAGCGCCTGAGTTACTTCAAGGTCGGCGGCAGCCTGCTTCTGGCTGAGACCCCGTTCCTTCCGCAGAAGCGTCATGATACGAGGGAAGTCCTTGTTCATACTTTTTCTCCTTAATGTTATTTTCCCCATGGTTATGTAAATTTTTATATAATACCATATTGTATATTATAAACTGAATATTCCGATTTGTAAAGTGTCATATTTCACAAAAAAACGACAGCAGCATAGGACATAATATATAATACTTATGCGGTCTGAACAGGATTTAGATGAATTTTTCCCTCCGGATTCTAAATGTTGTGAAATGCAGTTTTGCATTGAATATAGAAAATTTTGAAACTTCTTATACGAAAGGTAAATTCGACATGAAAAACTACTATTTGTATTTGATTCGACATGGATTAACGCAGGGCAACCTCGACGGCAAGTACATCGGGCAGACCGACCTCGCACTCTGTCCCGAGGGCGAAAAGCAGATACGGGACATCGAAAAGCAGGGTGTATACCCCTATGTTGAGAGGGTTTACAGCTCCCCGCTGAAGCGCTGCCTTGAAACCGCCCGGATAATCTACCCGGACGCGCCGCTCACAAAGGTGGACGAAATTGCCGAAATGGACTTCGGCGAGTTTGAGGGAAAGCGCCAGTCCGACCTCAAAGACCTGCCGGAGTACACCGAATGGCTCAAGGGCGGCCCGGAGGCGTGTCCCCCCGGCGGCGAGAAGTTCGGAGATTTCTCGCTGCGCTGCATTAGCGGTCTGGACATAATCTTCCGCGACATGATGAAAAAGGATATCTCCCACGCGGCGGTAGTCACCCACGGCGGAGTTATCACTAACCTGCTGGCGGGCTTCGGTCTGCCTAAGGGACGTCCGGCGGACTTCCTCTGCGAGCCGGGGAACGGCTTTGAGATACTTCTGTCCACGTTCCTGTGGCAGAAAGGCCCTACGTTTGAAATAAGCGGACATTTATTCTGATAAGGAGTTATTATGACAGTACAGGAATTACAGGCAAAGCTCTTTGAAATGGAGATACCACATTACTATTACAATATATGCGGCAGCGGCGAGGACGAGGAGCAGCGTATCTGCCTTACGAACGATAACGGTAAGTGGCAGGTGTATTACAGTGAGGACGGCGACCGTCTGGAACTGTCGGAGTACGCGGACGAGGCGGAAGCATGCACCGACTGCTTCAACAGGCTTGTGGAGTAAATCATGCGGCATATCAAGAGAACCATTGCGGCTCTGCTGACGGCGGCGCTGATTTCCGGCTGCACCGGGTGCGCCGGCTCCCCTGCCCCGTCCGAGCCGGAGCCTTACACCCCCGACCTGACCCCCGCATACGAGGAGGGCTGCGTTACGCCGCCGTTCTGGGTGGTGAGGGACGAGGACACCGGGGCGCAGATGTTCCTCATGGGCAGCATGCACGCCGGGACAGAGGACGTAAAGTACCCGGAGTATATAATCAAAGCGTACCGCAGCAGCAGCTATATCGCGCCGGAAATGGACACGGTGGCGTTCCGCGGGGATATGTCGCTCCAGCGTAAATGCGCGGGATATGTCAAGCTGAAGGACGGCAGCACCGCGGACTGCATGGGCGCAGACTACGACCGCACGCTGGAATTCTTTAAGCAAAAGGGCTTATACAGCAGCGGCATGGACAAAATGATACCCTATTACTGGGCGTCCGCGGCGAGTGGGCTTATCACCCAGACCGCCGGGCTTGACAGCAAATTCGGCTCCGAATCTATCCTGCTGAAACTCGCCCACGGCGAGGGCAAGACTATCCGCGAAATTGAGGGCGGCGAGGCTCAGTACAAGCTGATGAAGGACATACCCATGAGCGTCCAGCTAGACCTGCTGAAACAGTGCGTGGGGGACGAAAACATCACGGCGCAGGCTGAAAGCTCCAAGGAGCTGTACGAGGCGTGGAGCAGCTTTGACATCGAATATTTCAGCCGGCTCACGGTGTATGATGAGGGCGCAGTTACAGCCTCCGCCGACTGGCAGTGCTATTACGACATGATGTACACCCGCCGGCAGGAGATTATGGCGGATTTCATATCAGACGGTCTGAAAGCCGGGGATCACGGCTTTGTTTTCGTGGGGACAATGCATTTCTACGCCGAGCCGTCTGTTCTCACCCTGCTTGAAGAAGAGGGCTATGTGATCGAGGAGATACGCCCGCAGCAGCCCGTGACCGAGGAACAGCCAGCGGCATAGCGGCATAATTTCAGCGGCGGCTGAATATAAATACAGCAGATACATCTTCTGACGAGCCAGCGAAAGGAGCCGCCATGCTGAAAGGTCTGCTGAACCGCCGCCCCGCACCGGACAAGCGCCGGGAAACCGAACTGTTACAGGAATACACCAGGCTTACAGACAGGCTGGAACAGATACGCACCGCCTACGACTTCGTGAGCGAGGACGCCGAAATAGACGCCCTCATCTTTGAGGAAAACGCTGTCCTGCGCCGTATGGCGGCACTGCTCCAGCGGGCGCGGGATATGGGCTTCCATGTGGATTACCCCGACAGGCGGGGCTAAAAATCCCGTTGGGATCTCTCATTGTACCGGTACATAAATCTGACCCCTAACAGAGCGTTAGGGGCTTTTTTCAAATATAAAGGCTTTCAATCAAGCTCACAAATGGCAGAATATGTATTTTTGTGCTAAAAAAGTATAGTTTGTCTTAAAAACCTATTGAAAAATTAAGTCAACAATGTTAAAATGTTATTCGGGACATTCATATCATTTCAAATTACCCAAACCGGAATTGTCCGTAACATGCGATTTTCATCGAAAAGCTGAATATCGCAGCAAATTCAGAAATAAATGAAGTGGAGGATCTAGTATGTTTTGTTCAAACTGCGGCGGTCAGGTTCCTGACGGCGCAAAAGTCTGCCCCAACTGCGGGACGCCCATAGCAGACGGCGCTCCTAAAGCTGCCGTGGCTTCTGCCGCACAGGAAGTGAAGACTCAGGCAGCAGAGTTCGTTGGCGGTTCTGTCAATTCGGCGGCGGAGGCTGTCAAAAAGCACGACTTCAAGTCGCTGCTGAAAAACAAGCTGGTAATAGCAGCGGCAGCGCTGATAGTAGTTGCAGCGCTGGTGATCGTTATTGTCAACGTGATCGGCTCATCGTCCTCGGCGCCGTTCGCGATAGCTTCCAACCAGATCGACAGGTTTTACACCGAGGACTACACAACGGTGCTGTTCTACAACGGAAAGCAGATCAAGACCGAGCTGGACACCAGCAGCGTAAGCATTTACAGCAACAACGACAAGTCCTCGGTATATGTGACCGCTGACGGAACGTTGTATGCTCTGTCCGGCGATAAGCTGAACGAGGTGTGCGACGATTGCAGCGTACTCGGAGTATCAGCCTTCGGCAGTGCCGTTTTCTATACCTCCGACGACACGTTATATGTCTATGACGGCGGAAAATCCACTAAGATCACCGATCTGGAAAACTATACGGGTTCATTCGCGGCTTCGCCGGACGGCAGCGCCTGCGCATGGACAGTCTACGACGACGAGTATGTCGGCTTTGCCTGGGCAGGCAGCAAGGTATCCGAGCTTGGCGATATGAACAGAGTTATCAGCATTACCAACGGCGGCGACCTTATCTACTGTGAAACCGACAGCGGCAAGCTGGGATATATCAAGGGTATGTCCGACGATATCGAGAGCGTGAAGTCCTTAAGCTACGTATCAGCGCTCTCCGCTGACAACAGACAGATCATGTTTGAAAGCAGCAGCAGTACTTTCGTGTTCGCTCCCTCTATGGAAGAACCGGTAAAGGTAGACAAGGGAAGTGTGAGCATTCTGCTCCCGGAGAACGGGTACTACACTGCGAACAACTTTGACAACTTCGTAGGCTCTTGCAGCTCCAGCATTAAGAGATACATCAGAAAAGGCGACGAATATCCCGATAACATAAAGCTCGCTTCCAACTGCTATACGGCGCTGATATCCGCAGACGGTAAAAATATCCTGTATTACTCCAACAACAAAATGGTGAAGCGCGACACAGTATCGGAAGAGGGAGAAAAAATAACCGTTGCAAAGAACGTTTACTCCGATTTTGGCACTGACGCAAACTTCAACAACATCTACTACATCAACAACGACTATGAGCTTGTATACAGCAACGGCAAAGAGGACGGCATGACCACCGTCTATGACAACGACGATGTTTCCGGCATAGCGCTCAGCACCTCCGGCGCGTGCGCGTTCATTTATGACCGTTCCGGAGGCGAGGGTTCTGCCGCGTATTCAGTAAACGGCGGCGACAAGCAGAAGTGCAGCGGTGTTTCCACGCTGGACACCTTCTCCACCGACACTCTGTCCGCACAGAAATACATCTATGCGGTTAATGCCGACGATGAGCTTTACATAAGCACCGACGGAAAGAACTTCACAAACACAAAGATAGTACTTGACTGACTTTTTAAATGAGGTGACAATATGTTTTGTACAAAATGCGGAAATCAGTTACATGACGGCGCAAAATTCTGCCAGTCCTGCGGGACTAAGGTAGAAAAGCCGGAAGCTCCTGCTGTTCCTGCGGACGAAACAGTCGCTCCCGCAAGCGCTCCGGAGATCCCGGCAGCTCCGGTTGCTGTTTTGGAGAAAACCACAGCACCCGCAGAGCCTTCAATTCCCGAAGTACCGCAGGCTACTTCGTTTATCCCACAGCAGAGCGAAGCTCC
>CAMCFA010000085.1 GCA_945873955.1 uncultured Clostridia bacterium
CTGTGACCCCTTTAGCGCCTTGAACGCGTTTATGGCGCTTCGCGCCAAGTGGCGCACTGTCGCGCGAGTAACGGCGCGTTCGCGCCGAGTGTGGGGCTCTGCCCCACACCCCGCTTCCTTTTGGAAGCCAAAAGGAAGCGAAAAACAATTTTGCTGCGCAAAGAGGAAAAGGCGCCTGCCCGACAAATTACAATTTATCGAATAACAAACAACAAACCGACTATTACGCTTTCTTTGCGAACACCAGCCTGTCCGTCTCTCCCAGTGTGATAACCTGCCCGTTGTACAGCTGAAACGTTCCATTCGCGCGGATTATGGCGAACAGTATCTCGTCCGGTTCTAACTCGATCTCGGAAGGCTGCTTTCCCACGAACTCCGGCGGCATATCCATAGTGGTGAAGTTCACCGTATTGTGGTCGATATTGAGCGTTGCCTGCTCATTGACGTCCTCAATAGCGGCGCAGGCAGCGTCAACCGTAAGCCGGGTAGGACACACTGTGTGAATCCCGAACCCACGGAACACGTCCACCTTGTCCACATCTGAAATACGCGCGAACACCCGCGGAACCTTGAACACTTCCTCCGCAAGCTGAGCCGCCATGATATTCAGATTATCGTCTGTTGTAACTGCGCACACCGCGTCGCAGGTTTCAATGCCCGCCTTTCTGAGGATATCCTGATCTATTGGCACTCCCACCGTAGTAAACCCGCCGAAATCCCCCGGCAGCCTGTCGAAATTCTCACTTCGGCGGTCAACCACCGAAACATCGTGACCTCTCCGGTCAAACAGAGCCGCAAGCTCACTGCCAACACGTCCGCAGCCTATTATCAGTATATTCATTGTCGCACCCCTTATACTATTTCCTAATCAACCTATAGACAAAGTCTATAGGTTGATCCAACCGCAAGGCGGTTGGAGCGGCGAAGCCGCAGGAAAGCCGTTCAATACTGATTCTGTCAAAACCTTTGGTTTTGACTAGCCGCCTTTCAGGCGGCTCACCTTATAGACTTTGTCTATAAGGTGATTAAGAATTAGTATTAAATTGTCGTTGATGTTTTATTTTCCCACGCAGAACCGCCGGAACACCTCGTCTATCACCTCGTCCCCGGCACGCTTGCCGGAAAGCTCATAAACCGCGTCAAGTGCCTGTTCCAGCATTACCCCCACCGCGTCCGGGGTGACTCCCGCCGCCGCAGCTTCAAGAGCCTGCTCCACTGCCGTATTCGCGCGGATAACACAGTCCCGCTGCCGCTCGTTGGCAAGGAAACCCGCGTCCGGGTCTAGCTGCTGTAAATTGAGTCTGCTGCTCACCGCCTGCTCCAGCAGAGCCGCGGCGTTGTCGTCCTGCTTCGCAGAGAGCTTCACCGGCTCGCCAACGGCAGCCGTTATTTCAGCGCAGTCCAGCTTCTGCGGCAGGTCTGATTTGTTGACTATCGCCACCACATTCCTGCCCCGGATAAGCTCCAACAGCCTCCTGTCCTCGTCTGAAAGCTCCCTTGAGCCGTCGAACACCGCCAGCACAAGGTCGGCGGACTCCAGCTTTTTCAGCATGATGTCCACGCCTATCTTCTCCACAAGGTCGTCGGTTTCCCGTATTCCGGCACAGTCCGCCGCGCGAAGCACGATATCCCCAAGCACTATCGTTTCCTCCACGATATCGCGGGTCGTACCCTCTATGTCGGAAACTATGCTCCTCTGCTGACCCGCAAGGCGGTTCATAAGTGTGGACTTCCCGGCGTTCGGCTTGCCCACTATCGCACAGGAGATACCCTCCCGCAGCATGCGCCCGGTGTCGTATCCGGACAGCAGCTCGCGGAACATCTCGCGGATCTCAGTAAGCCGCTTGGTGAGCCACTCCTGCGTCACAACCGGGGTGTCGTCGTCCGGGTAGTCTATCCACGCGGATATCTGACTGGAGACCTCCATTATCTTGTCCGCGCAAAGCTCCATTCGGCGGTAGAGAGCGCCCTCCCGCTGACCATTGGCGCAGCTCAGGATCTGGTTTCCCTGCGCATTGATGATATCCGCCACCGCCTCTGCTTGGGTGAGGGACATCTTGCCGTTCAGCAGGGCGCGCTTGGTGAATTCACCCGGCGCAGCGGGGGTCGCCCCGGCTTTGACGCAGGCGGAAAGCACCCGCCGCGTGACGTAAATACCGCCGTGGCAGGATATCTCGGCAACGTCCTCGCCGGTGTAGCTGTGGGGCGCGCGGAACATCAACAGAACGCCGTCGTCAAGCTGCTCCTCGCCGTCGAAAATGCGCCCGTATGCGGCATGGTAACCTTTCAGCTCCGCCGCTCTCCTGACGGAAACAGGGCGGAACACCCTCGCTGCGATATCTGCGGCATGTTCCCCGGAAATGCGTATCACAGAGATTCCACCCGCCGCCGGGGGGGTTGCGATTGCACAGATAGTTGACATATCAGTTCTTCTTCCTGCCGAAAAGTCCCGCCAGAAAGCCCTTTTTCTTCGGCTTTTCCGCGGTTTCCGGCTGAGTCTCTAAAATAGAGGTGTATTCTTCCTCTTCCTGTTTCGGTTTGCGGTTTCCGTCGGCTATTTCCTCGTTGTCGGTGAAAACGCTGAGCAGCAGCGGCTTGCGCTTGAATTCCTCCCCGGCGTCGTTGAGCAGATAGGTGTATGTCCGGCTGGGCATGGGCGGCTGGTACTCGTCAAGAGAGCCGCACTCCAGCAGCTCCTCCAGCTTCTCGGTCATGCGCTCCGGGATACTCTCCGCCGCGCTGTCGTAGTATTCCTCGCAGGCGATATTGTATTCCTCCGCCGGATTCCTCCCGGCAACCTGAGTGAGGTGTATTCCTTCCCGCAGATAGGCGGTGTAATCAAGATAGTCGCACCAGAACTCGTTCAGCAGCGCCGCAAGGATAAGATTCTGCTTCGCTTGCAGAGGTTTCTCGCCAAACCTCTGCGCCGCCTGCTCGTACAGCTCCGGGGCGTGCTTCTTCCACAGCCCGCTGTTGTGGGAGCCGTCCAGCAGCGCCGTGCGCTTCTCAAAGGTCATGGAGCGGTGCTTCTCGCCTATCATTGTGTATTTCATGAGGTTCACGCGCTCGTCAAAAGCGTTACCCTCGGATATGCGCTGAATGCGCTCCGCTTCTTTCAGCAGGGGCTTGTCCCCTATCGCGCCGCTCACCGGCTCTGTGGGGTAATGCCTGCCGGAAACCAGCGACCTCAGATCAAGCCGGGTCATTATTTCGTCGTCCAGCGCCGCAAAGAACCGGCTCTCGCCGACGTCACCCTGACGTCCCGCTCTGCCCCGGAGCTGCTGTGTTATCCGTGAGGACTCCCGCATTGCCGTGGCAAGCACCAGCAGTCCGCCCGCCTGCTCCACCTTGGCTTTGCGCTCGCCGGACTCGCCGCCTAGCTTGATGTCAACACCGCGCCCCGCCATGTTGGTGGAGATAGTCACCGCCCCCGGCTCTCCGGCTTTGGCGATTATCGCGGCTTCCGCCTCGTCGTTCTTAGCATTGAGTACCACGCACTCAATGCCGATATTTTGCAGATCCTCCGCTAAGCTCTCGGACTCGCCGATACTCTCGGTGCCGACAAGCACCGGGCGGTTTATCTCGTGGGCTTCTTTAATTGCAGACACCACCGCTCTGCGCTTCTCCGCACGGTCATAATACATTTCAAGCGGGTGGTCGGTGCGCTTGCAGGGCAGACGGGTGGGTATTATCTCGGTGGGAAGTCCGTAGATAGTGTCGAACTCCTCCGCCGACGCCGCCGCAGTTCCGGTCATTCCTGCTATCTTCGGGAACAGCCGCAGGAAGTACTGCAACGCGATATTCCCCATGATACGCCCGCGGGAGGTAATTTTCAGCCCATGCTTCGCCTCCGCCGCCGCCTGAAGATCCCCCGGAAACACACGCCCCGGAGCCGCCCGCCCGGTGAACTCGTCCACCAGCAGTATAGCGCCGTCCTTTACAATGTAGTCCTTGTCCTCGGTCAGCATTACCCGCGCCTTTATGCAGGCGCAGATCTTCGCCAGCAGACCGGCGCTTTCCTCGGCGTAGATGTCGCAGTCGAACAGCTCCTCGGCTTTGTCCGCGCCGGCATCGGTGAGGTACACATTGCGGCTGTCCTCGTCAATGCCGTAATCCTCCTCGGTGAACCCGGAAACTTTAGCGTAGACCTCCGCGGTGCTGCCGTCGTCGTCCGCGGCGATATCCCCGGCGATCACCAGCGGGATTCGCGCCTCGTCTATCATGATACTGTCCGCTTCGTCCACTATCGCAAAATTCAGCTTTTCCGGGAACACCATTTCCTCCGGCTTGAAGCAGACGAAATCCCGCAGATAGTCGAACCCCGCCTCCTTAGCGGTGAGATACACCACCTGCCTGCCGTAAAGCTCACGGCGCTGCTCCCGCGGCGTATCGGTGGTGATACAGCCGACTGAAACTCCCATTTCGTCGTAAACAGGCTTCATCCAGTGATAGTCGCGATCCGCAAGGTAGTCGTTGAAGGTCAGCACCATTACCTGCCCGTTGTTCAGCGCTTCGTGGCACGCGGAGAACACTGCGGCAAGGGTCTTGCCCTCGCCGGTCTGCATTTGCACCATTTTGTGGTCTGAAAGCGCCAGCGCCGCGCCTATCTGCTCCTTAAACGGGGTGATGTTCAGCGTTTTCTGCACCGCGCGGTACACCCGTGAGAACACCTCGGCAATACCTCTGCCCTCTGCCCCGCCGGAGCGGGCAAGCTCTTCTATTTCAGTGATCTTTTTTATATCCATGTAGACCCCCATAACTAAAAAGCTATTTTTAATTAAATTAGCTTTCTTCTTACCAAACAATTCATCACAAATTATATTATACCCTCATTTTTCTTCCCTGTCAACCTTGAAATATTCAATAAAGTATGATATAATAAATTTGTATATTGATTTTATTGTCCGGACGCCTGAATAACAGCGTCCGGGAGAAAGGAAAATTTATGCTTACAAAAGAACAGTTTGACGCAAGACTTGCAAAGATGGTACGGGATCAGGAGGAACTGATCAACCGCCCCAACCCCGCTTCTGACTTCTACAACGGTGTGTACACCAGATATGAGAACCCGGTTCTGACCGCCGCTCACGCTCCGATAATCTGGAGATACGACCTCAGCTACGCTGACAACCCCAACCTTATGGAGCGCCTCGGCGTGAACGCTGTGATGAACTCCGGCGCGGTATATCTCAACGGAAAGTACTGCCTTGTAGCCCGTGTAGAGGGCGCGGACAGAAAGTCCTTCTTCGCGGTCGCAGAGAGCGACAAGCCCACCGAGGGCTTCCGCTTCCGGGATTACCCCGTTATCCTGCCGGACACCTGCCCGGAGGAGACCAACGTCTACGACATGCGCCTTACCCAGCACGAGGACGGCTGGATATACGGCGTGTTCTGCTCCGAGAGCAAGGACAAGTCTAACCCCGACCTCTCCGCGGCTACCGCGCAGGCTGGTATCGTCCGCACAAAGGACTTAGTTAAGTGGGAGCGGCTGCCGAACCTTATCTCCAAGTCACCGCAGCAGAGAAACGTAGTTCTGCACCCGGAATTCGTTGACGGAAAGTACGCGTTCTACACCCGCCCGCAGGACGATTTCATCTCCACCGGCAGCGGCGGAGGCGTCTGCTTCGCGCTGTGCGAGGACATCACCAACCCCGTTCTCTGCACCGAAGAAAAGGTGATCTCTCCGAGAGTTTACCACACCATTACCGAGGTCAAGAACGGCGCCGGCGCTGTCCCGATAAAGACCCCCAAGGGCTGGATCCATATCGCCCACGGCGTAAGAAACACCGCCGCAGGACTTCGCTATGTCATCTACGTTTTCGCTACCGACCTCAACGACCCGTCCAAGCTGATCGCAAGCCCCTCCGGGCTGTTTATCGCGCCCCACGGCATTGAGAGAGTGGGCGACGTTTCCAACGTTGCGTTCACCAACGGCGCTATCGTCCGGGAGAACGGCGACGTGTACATCTACTATGCTTCCTCCGATACAAGGCTGCACGTTGCCTCCACCACTATCGAGCAGCTTATGGACTACACCTTCAACACGCCGTCCGACCCGCTGCGCTCTGCTGACTGCGTAAAGCAGCGCTGCGAGCTTATCTCCAAGAACCTTTCCGGAGAGCGCAAGGCATGACGGAATACTTTGACCTTTACACAGCGGACAGGCGCAAACTGGGCAGAAAGATACAGCGGGGCGCGCCTATCCCCCACGGCGAATATCATATCGTAGTACAAATCATGACGGTGAACAGCCGCGGCGAGATACTGCTCACCCAGCGCGTCCCCGAAAAGACCAGCGGCGGCAGGTGGGAATGCAGCGGAGGCTGCGCGGTCAGCGGCGAGACCAGCCGCGAAGCCGCGGTGCGCGAGCTGTACGAGGAAACCGGTATCCGGGCGCTGCCCTCTGAAATAAGCCTTGAATGGACTATGGTGACAGACAGTATGCTGCGGGATTTCTACATCGTGCATAAGAATGTCGGGCTTGACCGGCTGGTGCTGCAATCTGAGGAGGTCTGCGCCGCCAAATGGGTGAGCTTCGAGCGCCTGTCGGAAATGGCGGCGAACGGTCAGACCACCCGCACCGTAGCAAGGTGGCTGGAGACCCGCGGCGATGATCTGCGCAGCAAAATTGAGGAGATACGTCGTACTGCATAAAAAGGAGCGAAAAGCATGAAGATCATAATTGTCGGCGGCGGCAAGGTAGGCTTCTACCTTGCTAAAACCCTGCGGGACGAGGGTCACGATACCGTTATCGTCGAACAGAACAAGGAGCAGTGCAAGGCTGTCGCTAACCTGCTGGACGTCACCGTATGCTCCGGCGACGGCACTTCACAGAACACACTGCGCGCCGCCGGCGCGGAAAATGCGGACGTAGTGGTAGCAGTCATGGGCAAGGACGAAAGCAATCTCGTCTGCTGCCAGACGGCGAAGAAAATTTTCAACGTGCGTAAGACCGTCGCAAAGGTGAACAATCCCAACAATGTTGTGGCGCTGCGCAGTCTGGGGATAGACACTGTGGTTTCCGCCACAGACTACATTATCCAGTATCTGGAGCGCGAAGTTGACCTCTCCGCAATACGGGAGCTAATTCCGCTCAACGACGGCGAGGCTTCTCTGCTGGAGATAACACTGCCGGAGAACTACAAGCTTGCCGGCGATACGCTTATGGACATTAATCTGCCCCAGAGCTGCAACGTGGTCTGCATAAACCGCGGCGGCAAGACCATTATCCCGCGTGGTCAGACAAAGCTCCACAGCTGCGACGTGCTGCTGGTAGTTACCCTCGGCACAGGCGAGCGTGAGCTTCGCAGGGCGCTGCGGCTGAAAGACTGATCATATCCGACATACGACATAAAGGAGCGCCGCCCACCGCGGCTGAACATAATATGGAACAGAAAAAACCACGCACCAGAACTTCGACTGAACAGGAGACCCCGAAAGCGAAAGCTGCGAAAACCTCCAAAGCTTCGGGAACAGCCAAGTCTGCAAAGACCTCAGCGACCCGCCCCCGCCGCACCAAACGGCAGCAGGGGGACACCGTTTTCGCGCTTGACATAGGCACCCGGACAGTCGTCGGTGTTCTGGCGGAAAAGACCTCAGCCGGGTACAAGGTCATTGACATGGAAACTATCGCTCATGAGAGCCGTTCCATGACCGACGGACAAATAGAGGACATCGACGCGGTTTCGGCGGTAGTAAAAGCTGTGAAGTCAGCGCTGGAACGGCGGCAGTCCATAAAGCTCCAGCGCGCCTGCGTTGCAGCGGCGGGTCGCGCTCTGAAGACCCTCCGGCACAGCAGCGAGTACGACATGTCCGACAAGCGCTCCATATCCGGCGAGGATATCCGCGCCGCCGAAATGGAGGCAGTCCGCGCCGCCGAGGAACAGTTCACCGGGGACAACGGCGCTTCCTCTTTCTACTGCGTGGGACACAGCGTTATCTCTCTGGAGCTGGACGGCTACAAGGTCGCAAAGCCGGAGGGACACCGGGGCAATATTCTGAAGACAGAGCTGATCGCGGCGTTTCTCCCGGCGTATGTCGTGGAGAGCCTGTGCGCCGTTGTTGACAACGCCGGTCTGGAAACCGCCGGGCTGACCCTTGAGCCTATCGCGGCGATAAACGCGGTAGTACCGCCGGAGCTGCGGCTGATCAATGTCGTTATGTGCGATATCGGCGCGGGAACTTCGGATATAGCGGTATCAAGGGACGGAAGCATAGTGGCATACGGAATGGCGACCGTCGCCGGGGACGAGATCACCGAAGCGCTCATGAAAAAGCTGCTGGTGGACTTCAACGAGGCGGAGCGCATTAAAACCAGCCCCGAACCTCAGACGGAATACACCGATATTCTTCTGACGCGCCATACCGTCACGGCGGAGGAAGTCGCCGACATTCTGCGCCCGGCGGCTGAAAACCTAGCCCAGACAATCTGCGGCGAGATACTCCGGGCGAACGGAGAACCACCTCAGGCGGTATTTCTTGTAGGCGGCGGCAGCAAGCTCAAAGGTTTGCCGGAGCTGGTGGCAGCCGGGCTGGGACTTGACCCGGCAAGGGTCGCGGTAGGCTCCCGTGAGATAATCCGCGGGATAACCGCGCCGAAGTCAATGCATATCGGTACAGAGCACGCCACCCCGCTTGGCATAGCTATCACAGCCACCGACGGGCTGAAATACGATTTCACCACGATAACACTTAACGGCAGAAAAATACGGGCGCTTGACACGCGGAGGCTCACGGTGTTCGAGCTGTGCAATATCGCCGGGATCAAACCGGAACAGCTCATGGCGCGCTCCGGGAAAACGCTGTCCTTCACCGTGGACGGGGAAAAGGTGCTTCTTCGGGGAACGCCAAGCGTCCCGGCGGAGGTGTCCCTCAACGGCAGGGAATGCTCCCTCAGCGCCCCGGTGCGCAAAGGCGACGAGGTGAACATCACCCCCGCAGTCCCCGGCGAGGACGCTGCGGCGCTGCTCTCCGACTATTTCAGCATGGACGGGCTGCATACCGACGAGGTATCGCTTGACGGCAGATTGCTAACCGCGGGAGAATTCCTGCTGGTGAATGGAACTCCGGTATGCACCGACGGGGATATCGAAAACGGCGACGTGATACAGCATATCAAGCGGGAAACGCTGGGGGAGCTGCTCTCCGCCGAGGGTATCTCCGGCGTTGAAGTACTTCTGAACGGCGGCGCGGCTGACCTTTCCGCACTAATATCCGGCGGGGACGTAATAACCACCGCTGCACCGGTATCTCAGCCGGAAACAGAACCAGCAGGTATCCCGATAACTTTCAACGGCGCTCCGGCGGTATTCCCCAGCGACCCGGCAGACCCCGGCAGGCAGCCTATATTCTTAGATATTCTGGCGGCGTTCACAGACGATCCCACCGGGCTTCTGTCAAAGTCTGAAACAGTCACGATAAACGGAAAAACCGCCCGGCTGGACGAAATTATCCACAGCGGCGATGTAATTGTTATTGAGTAAGTTTGAGTTACGTCATGAGAAAGATCAGATCTATCGCTATTATTGCAGCGGCGGCACTGCTGTGCGGCTGCACCGCTATACCGAACCGTAACATATCCGCAGATACGCAGGGGACTCACGAGGCTGTTTCTGAAGAAACCACCGAATCTCCCTACGAGGAGCTGCGCACAAAAACCTACCCCGTGGAAAAGGAAGAATACTCCTTTAAGCTGAACGCCGAGGGCGGCTCTTTCACCGGGAATGTCCGCACCGACGGCGAATTCGACGGCAAAGGCTACATAGTTCTTGACGAGGGCATGAAGCTCCAGCATATCGCGGACGTGCCCACCTCGCAGCACTACCGAATTTCGGTGGCGGCGCACTCCTATAAAGGCGCGGTTATCCGGCTGAAAACCACCAACGAGACCGTCGGGTCATATTACATTCCAGGGTCGGCTTCAACGGAATTCAGCATGTTCGCAGTGGACAGCGTTTATCTTGCGGCAGGACCAGCAGTGCTTGCATTTGAGGTGATAGAGGGCAGCGCCGCGCTTGACTATGTCATAGTGGAGAATTCCGAACCGGTGGAAAGCTCCTGCTATTATGTGTCAAGTTCCTGCGTAGGCTCTGAAACCGCCGTTTCTACGCTGGGACTGAAAAAGTTCTTTGCTGATAATTACGGCAAGAATACGATCACCGGGCAGTGCGTGACCCCCGGCTCTAATGCTGAGATTGAGGCGATAACCCGCGAAACCGGGCGCTCCCCGGCGATAAGAACCGGCGACCTGATGTTCTCCACCCCCTCCATGTATGAGAAAAATCAGGAGTTTGCGGACGAGGAGATCCGGCTGGCGCTTGAATGGGGACGTCCGTCGGCTTCGGGCGGCTCCGGCGGGATAGTGTCCTTCAACTGGCACTGGTACGCTCCCACGGGGCATTCAGCTTACTACGCGGACACCTCTGACTTTATACTGAGCGAGGCAGTATGCGACCGGGATATATGCATGTCCGACGCGGAGGAGCTGGAAGCGCTCCGGGACAGCGGACTGATCTCTGACGCAACGATCGCGCTGGTGCAGGACATTGATGCGGTGGCTGAGGTGCTGAAACAGTTCCGCAGCGAGTCTATCCCTGTGGTTTTCCAGCCAATTCCCGACGGGGACAGCAGCATGTACTGGTGGTGCGGAAGCCCCAAGAACTACCAGTGGCTGTGGCGGCTCATTTTCGAGCGCATGGACAAGTATCATTCTCTCAACAACATAATCTGGGTGTGGAACAGCAGCGACCCGGACTACTACCCCGGCGACAAATACTGCGATATCGTGGGGCAGAGCTTCTATGAGAACAGCGCCTCCTCCTTTGCCGGGAGATTCTCTGCGCTGGCGAAAGGACTCAGCACTGACGTACCGAAAGCGCTGGCTGTGACCTCCTGCGACAAGCTGCCCTCCCCGGACTACATGTACCGTGATAATGCGGTGTGGCTGTGGTTCTCGATTGCGAGCGGAAATACGATAATCGACAACCACGGTGAGCTTTCTGAGAAATACAACAGTTGGACGTCCCTGCATGACGCGTATAACAGTTCTGCTTGCATTACGCTGGACGAGCTGCCGGATCTGCATGAATATGCATTTAGCGATTAAACCGAGATCTGTCGGTCAACCTCTCCGGCACTTTTCGTTGCTAGAAAAGGATAAATTGTAATTTAGCGGGCTGATTCTCTTTTCCCCTTTGCGCAGCAAAATTGCTTTTCGCTTCCTTTTGGCTTCCAAAAGGAAGCGGGGCGTGGGGCAGCGCCCCACACTCGCGCGACAGCGCGTTACTCGGCGCGGAAGCGCCGCCACTTGGCG
>CAMCFA010000086.1 GCA_945873955.1 uncultured Clostridia bacterium
CGGGAATGCCACACCCATTTGGACTTCCAGTAGGATTCCCACACGCTCCACGAAAGCGAGGTTTTCTGCGGCTTCATGGGAACAGTTGTCGGAATACTGAAGCTGTTGTTCCGGTCGTATGCGGTAGGGTCGGGCGGCGGATTTTTGCTGAGATCCACAATGTTTGCAGAAATACTTGTTTTGCTTGCGGACGCTCCGCCCGTAACCACAACCCGGATATTCACCGTCTGCTCGGTAGTTGGAGTATGCCATTTGCACCAGACAAGCTGCGAACCACCCTCTGGAAAGACAACATTCCGCACGGTGTAAACACGGTTTTTGATGTAGAATTTCACAGTTACCGGATTGTCTGGCGTATGCTCTCCGCCGGACACGGTAACGCTGGTGTAAACGTCCGTGTCAACACGGTAGTCGTAATCTCCGGCGGCAATTTCTGTATCCGGGACTTTCTCCTTGAACGACACAATTCCAACACCGAGATTCTTGATTATATCGCTGTCCGTGACCTTAACATCGGTCGCGCCTGTCCATGCGGAATATCCTAGATCGTCCTCCTCAAGGAACAGCGCAAAAGGCAGGTTTTTGTGCGACAAAGGTCCGAATTTGTTTATGAGGTCGCCGCCTGTTAGCTGATTGTAGAGCGCAGCTTCGGTGGCTGTCATCGCGGTTTTAACGCCGTTGTAGGTGATGTACATTATCGGCTCTATCATCAGTTTATAGTCGCCGTTCGTAAGTGTTTCCAGCTTGAAGCCGGTATCCCCCGCAATGCTTTTCACCACCTGCTCGTCCGTGAAGTAGCTGCGTATCTCCTGAATATCCGCCGAAACAGAGCTGCCGTCGCTTATTATCGTCGGAAGCGCCTGCGCGGGCTTTTTGTAAACATAACTCGACGTACTTACTTTCAGCGTACTGCCGTTGAGATAATCCGCCTTGCACACCTTGCCGAAATGAAACGCGATCCCGCTCTGATTCGTATTGGTGTAGTCTATCGACGAGGATTTCGCCAGACCGGTCTGCGAGTCAACAATAGTCACTCGAACACCGTCATTGCCGGGATTCCAGAAGTTGTCCTTGCTGCCGTCCTGAAGATTTCCACCACCGTTGTCGATGTTGGGGTCGCCCTCGGCGAAAACAGAAACGCCCTGCAAGCAGAACACCACCAGCAGGAGCGCAGAAATTATTCGTTTTATTATTTTCATGAACCCTCCAAAAGCTTGCGGCGGCTTGTTTTAGCCGCCGTTTGTGTTATCCGAAGTAGCCTATCTTGTTGCCGTTCTCGTACATATCGTCAGCGTACTCGCACACGCCGCCACCTCCCTCGTCAGCCACCCAGCCGAAACCGTTGATGTAAATCATTCCGTTCTGCTTGTCGCCGTGTTTCGGTGAGGAATCGGGTGCTGTGGTAACTGCCGGAGAAGTCTGCGCAGGCTCGTATTCTGGCGGCTGTTCGGGATTTGTGAGCGCCGCCTCATCGGTTATTACCGGAGCGGGTGGTTCGGGTTCGGGAAGCTCCGGTTCGGAGAAGCTCTGGTCTATTTCCTGAACATTTTCGGGGATTTCCAGCGTTTCAGCGGGTGGTTCTGCGGTGTATATCTCCTCGGTTTCCCCGATCACTACCGGCTCGGTTTCGGGCTTCGCAGTTGTGGAGATTGCTACCGTTACCGCCGGGGTATTCTGCTGTGGGAGGCTTGCCGTTTCTATCGGCTGTTCGTCCTTTGCGAACTGCGCTGAGATTACGCACACCAGCGCCGCGCACACCGCCGCAGAACCGCTTATTATCAGCATTTTCTTAGTTTTCTCTTTCATAATATCACCTGTCCTTTCGGGGCTGTTTTGTTGTTAATTGTACAATACCACAAGTCTTTTCAAAAGTCCAGCGGAAATATACGATTTCTGCCAAACCACTAAAATTTCGGGGTATATTTGGACTTAACCAACAAATCTATTTTCATCGGCGGGAGGATATCTCCGCAGAACGAAATCGGCACCTCAAGCGTAATTCTGGAGGTCGCCGAGAACTGCGAAACCGCGCTGCCGGACGGCGCAAGCGGAGCGTTGTCCACCTCCACCGACAGACCGTAAACAGCGAATTCCACCCCGTCCGAATTCAGCTTGACGTGCTTTGAACCCTGCTTTTGCAAACCGAGAAGATTGTCCAGCCTGCCGTAAATATTCCCCTTTGAAACCGCAGTTCTCCACGAATTTCCGGACAGCCTATACCCGCCGGAATAGCCCTCACGAATCCCATCGTAGACATTGCCGTAATTCGCCACCGAGGTAGAAATAACGGCGGACTGCACCGCGTCCTTTACACCCGCCGCAATAGTCATGAGCCGCAGGTACTGCCACGCGGCAACAAAAAACATCAGCGCGGAAACGGCAATAACGACTGTCCACGGCGCAGAAAAGCCTTTCTTGGAGCGGAGTATTTTCACTACTTTCATTTCCAGTACACCTCGCTCTTTCCGCTTGCCTTTGAGGTGAGAGTCACGGGGAAGCTCCCGAACCCGCCGAAGCCGATGTCCAGCGTAACCGTGAGAGTTACCGTGAACTCCTGATTCAGCGGAATCTTGCCGTTTCTCGACCACTCTATTTTCGGCGAAAGCCCGGTTTTCTCGGAGAGCACCCTTGCTCTTGCTGTGGTTTCCGCGCCTATTCTGCCGGAGATTTCAGCCTCGCGGACAAGCTCGTCGGCGAAATTGTCAAGCTGCATTTTTGCAGTCATGACCGGCGCTGCGGCGGTAAATAATGCAAGTATCATAATCACCACCAGCACAATAATGCAAACGTCAATGTAACCCTCGCCGCGTTTTGAACATAATAATTTTCGCATATCTCACCGCCTTAAATCATCGTTCCGAGGGAATCTATAAGCTGCATTCCCATTACGAACAGGTAGGTCAGCAGGAACAGCATGAGCATTCCGAAGCTGAAAACACGGATTTTCGGCGGTATCTTCTGCGCCTGCGCCTTTAGCCGCTGTAATTCTATCAGCTTAAAATCGTGCGCCAGCATTTTGAAGTACACCGCACTATCGTCACCGCGAATTACAGAAACAAGTCCGCGCACAACATCTGAAAGCTGCGCAGAACCTATCCTAGCCTCGAACCTCGTCAAAGCCGCTTCATAACTGGAACTGCGCATATCCGCGCAGGTTACGTCCAGCTCGTAAGCGAAATGCACTCCCGCGTGCTTTTTGAAGTTCTCCATTATTGAGAGAATGTCGCGGGAAGTCTTTAGTTCCTGCTCGACCGTAGCAACAAAACGAGGCAGCTCCTGCTCTATTGCTTCTCGCTTCTCACGCATTTTCGCGTCCGCTTTTCCGGTTTCGCGGAAATAAACCGCGACTGCGAGTATAATAACGAACGGAATAACCAGCGGGAATATGAACGCGCACGGAATCGCCAAAAGCGCAATACAGAGCGATTTCAAAAGGGCAAGCGCTGTGAATGTTTCCGGCGTCATTTTGATTCCGGCGGATTTCAGAGTGCTTTCCAGACGGGTGCGCTTGTACTTGTCCATAGGGATAAACTGCGCCAGTTTAGAGGCAATTCCGAGCATTATTGCTTCAACGGTTTTGGACAGCTTTTTGTCCTCGCGCCCAGCGTTCATTACCGCCTTTGAGGTCTTAAGATAGGGGATTTTGAGCGCATTTGCAAGCAGCAGAAACATTCCCGCCGCAAGCAGAATGCCGAAAACAATCAACAGAAATTCCACTAAACAACCTCCTATCTCTTGTACTCAATCGGTTTGGTCAGCTTGATTACAATCGCCGCTGCAACGAAAATTCCCACCGCAGAAACCGCAAGAATTATCTGCCCCGGAATGGTGTTCATCAGGCTGTTGTACCATGCCTTATTCAGCATATACAGCAGCGGAATATTGCCTATTACCAACAGCGCCATTGTAATAAACTCCTTGCGCGGACCTGTCACCATGTACTCCAGATCGGCGTTCACCACCCGCATATCCGACAGCTTGTTTACTATCGGGGTGAGGGTGGATTTCAGGCTGCGGTCGTTCTGGCAGAGAATAAGGCTGTCGCACCATTCGTGAAAAACCTCGTTGTCGATATGCTGTTTCATGTCCAGAATTGCGGCGGTCAAGTCCGGGTTGGACAGCTTTATTCTGCTGATGAAATTCTCAAATACCGACTTCACCGGAGCGTTGAGGTAATGCACGTTTTCCTCGATAGACGTGATTATGTCCTCGTTTCTGAGGTACGCCGTGGTGATTATGGACAGGGCGGTTTCAAGCTCCGTGGAGATCGCTTTCTTGTAATTCGTGGCGGTGGTTTTAACGTACCAGAACGGCACGAACATCAGCCCAATCGCCAACACCGGGGCGAGGAACAGATTTCCTATCGCCGCAGAAATGCAGATTCCCGCTGCCGCCAGTCCGAGGGAGCAGGCGCAGAGAATTCCGAACATTTGCGTGCGGTTTGTGAGCCGCAGAATTTCCTGCGCTTCGGTTATTTCCCGCCGCAGGAGGTTCGGCTTTTTGCGCCGTGTGGCTTCGTTTATCTGGGATTTAATGCTGTTCGGCTTGGCGAGAATTCGTGAGAATATGCCCTCGGTGAATTCCATGGGAGAAATTCCGAAAAGCATGAAAAAGCCTGCTGTTAAGCCAACACAGGCGACAATTAAAACTGCTGTCACTCGGACTTGCCTCCTTTCAAAAGCTGCTCCAATTCAGACTGGGGCATTCCGTTTTCGAGTAATCTGCGCTGCAATGAAAGCGAAATATCCGCGCACTTTTCATGCGCACCTTTTACGATAAATTTGCCGTTCTCCATGCGGTTTTCGGTTATGTTGTAGCGGTACAGGGAATGATATTTCCGTGTTCCGTCCGGGCAAATTTCGCACTCCATTATCTCCATTATTCGGCGCTGTTTGTTTTCAAGCTGCTTGGCGTAAACCACTATCGGGAACGCTTCGGTCACGAGATTCAGAATCACGTTATCGTCCACGTTCGGATATTTGCGCTTGCAGAGTGTCACCATTCTGCGCCATGTGGATTCGCAGGAATTTGAGTGAATTGTCGTTATTACCGTGTGTCCGGTTCGCGCCGCCTCCTGCGCGGAATCAGCCTCACTACTGCGCATTTCGCCAACAACGATATAGTCCGGGTGGAATCGCAGCGCCATATCCAGCAAATCGTCCTGCGTGACGGATTTGCGTTCGTCCTCGGATTCGCGGGTGATGGTGTGAACTACCTTGTTGAGGATTTTTCCGTCCTTGTCGCGTTCCACAAGGTCAAGCTCACGGGAGCCGTTTTCGATCGTAAAAATGCGCTTGTCATGCGGAATTGTAGTAAGCAGCCAGCCGGTCAGAGTGGTCTTTCCAGAAGAGGTCGCGCCGGCAACTGTCGTGGAAACACCGTATCTTACCAGCGCGGACAGAAGCTCCATCATCTCGTCTGTCGCCGTGCCTGATTTAAGGAAATCCTCCTTTTTCAGCTTCTGCGAATTGACGATACGAATTGACGCAGCAACGCCGACGTCCTCGTCCACCAGCGGAGTTTTCAGCACGGCGATACGGATATTCTTGGAGAGGTGACCGAGTATCGCAGGGGAGGTGTTGTCCAGCACCATTCCGGAAACGTGAAGCATACGGCGAACCACGTTTATGGCGTGGTCAGGGGACTCGAATTTCTCGTCCAGCTTTACGTTCGTGCCGTTGGAATACTGCACCTCTATATCGTCCCAGGAGTTAATGTTTATTTCCTCAATTCCTGTGCCGAAAATGTATTTCGTAAGGAACGAGAACTCTGCCATTTCGGTGTAAAGCTGGTCTATGAGCTGCGTCTGGGACATTCCCTCAACGGAAATTCGGTAGTCCAGCAGGTACTTCCCAATGTACCGCTTGACCTGATTTTTCACCTCGTCATTGCCGGAATTTACATTGTTTATGCCGTCTATAACCAGCGCGGAATACTTGCTTGAAATGTAGGACTGCACCTCGTTCAGCACGTCGGAGAATTCGCGCTTCTTCTCGGATTTGAAGAACAAATTCTGCGTTGTGGAATTAGTTGTAAGGCTCATAAAACAAACACCTCATTTGCAATTTTTGCCACAGCCTTGCGGAAATCCTTGCTGTTCTTGTCCGTCAGCGCGCCAAACAGATTTCCGGCAAGAAACTGCTGGTGAACCTCGTCAGAATGCGCAATTCTAAAGCTCACGCCGCCGACCACCTGCTCCACATTTTCGTCCGCCTGAAAGTCCCCGACATTGCTTGCCGCCTTGTACTGCTTGTTCGCATTGAACTTGTTGTCCAGCAGAAGCGGGAGCTGCGAATTGAGATATGATATGGATTTGAGGTCGCAGGAAACAAGCCGCAGAACCGCGTCTGATTCAATAAGAGAAACCGCCGACAGCACGTCGTTTGAGATGTTCGAGGTGCAGTCGATAATGATGTAATCCGCCATTCTGCGAAGCTCGGACAGCAGCTCCTGCGCCTGCGTTTCGGTGAACGGCGGGTAGCTGAACGCATTCTCTCCGTTCTTCATGGCAAGCATGGTGAGGTACTCGTTGCGCTTGTGCAGAATTGCATTCTGCTTGATGAGATTCCCGGTGACGTGCGCCGCGCCGAGTATTGCTCCCAGCGAGTTTTCGTCCTCCAGATCCGACGGAGGGCATATATAAGGCAGGGGCGGTGCGGTCATGTCCGCAAGCACGAGGATAACGTTCTTTTTCTGCGACGCGATATACCTTGCCAGCTTCACGGACATAGTGGTTTTGCCGGACGAGGGGCTGCCCCAGACCGCAAGCACCTGATTGTTCTCCTTGTCCGGCGGCAGCTCGAAACAGTTGGATTCCGCTTCATGGATATCGAATTCGAGGTCAAGTTCCTCGTCGTCATCGCTGCGGTTCATAATGGATTTAAACAGGTTCGCCATCGGCGGTCACCTCCGTTTCAGCAGTTTCAGTTTCCTGCTCCGATTCGATAATAACCGTGTCTATTACGGGGTTCTTTTCTTCGTTTTCGACGAGGATTTCATCAGGCGGTACGGGTTCGGAAACTGTGGGCGTTGTCGGCGCTTCGACTTTTTCTTCCTCCGACTTTTCAGCCTCGGCTAATTCATTGAACAGATTCTCCTGCGCTGATATAAATTTCTGTGCGTTATTTGCAGTTCCTCTGTAAACCAGCGACAAGTGAATTTCGCCGTCTGCTTCAAGCTCCGCAAGAATATTCGCCTGCGCCGGAGTTACCAGCAGCGTGACGGTTTCCGGGAGGTCGGGTTCTTCCTCGCCGTCTGCGGTGACTACCACCTCGTCCTCGTCATAGCCCTCCTTATCCGTGACGGCTATCACCTCGACATACTGAAGCTCGTCCGGAACTACTGTTTCTCCGGATTCACGGTAATCCACCGCGATGACCGACACAATATCCCCCGAAATGAGCTTGCCGGAAAGCCCTCCCGCAAAAGACGGAATGGTGACCGAAATAGCCCTCTTTTCGCCGGTAAGATTGTACAGATATGCGTTCTCGCTGGCGGGAGTGTCGCTTATTTTGTTCGGCAGAACATACTCCCCGACAAGAAGCTCTGAGGATACATATTTCCCGACCACATCTTCGGACTTTTTCAGCACATCTGCGGGCAAGTTGTATGCACCTACCTCCACGATTTCAACGTCCTTTTCGGTTATTTCCTGCCCGATTTTCACGTCCTTTTTCATGCGGACTATTTCGGTGGTGTTCTCCTTTGCCGCATTGAACAGCGGCGTAATTGCGAAGCAGATTATTAGCGACAGCGCAATGCAGACAACGCCGAGGACGGTTCTGTTTTTCAGTAATTTCATGTGTTTTCCTTTCACATCAACAAAATTGTACAAACATATCCGAACAGCAGAAAAGGAACAAACGGCAGATATTTCACCGCCGTTTTTCCTCTGATTTTCTGAACTGCCGAATAGATTCCGTAAAAAACGAGCATTGAAAGCTGCGCGGTAAAAAGCAGAATTATTGCGCCTTCCAAACCAACGCATACGCTCAATGCTGCGAACAGCTTCACATCTCCGCCACCAATCCCGCCGCAGAACAGCGCGACTGCAAACAGCAAAGCCGCCGGGATAAGCCCCCACAATCTGACCGGCTGAAAGCAGAGCAGCCCCGTGAGAGCAACCCCAGCGCAAAGCCAGTTTGAAACCTCACGCTTTTTGATATCTGTTACTGCGGCAGCGGACAGCAGCGTAAATATGACAGCCTCTTGCAGTTCCTGCGGAATCATTAACCGGCGAAGTTGAACATATCCTCCACCTTTTCGGTGAGGGTGGGGAGAATTGTATCGCCAAAGAGGGCGTAAAGACCGCCCAGCAGAAGTGCGCCGATTACCACCGCGATAAGGATTTTAACTCCGCTGTCCACGAAATTCTCGCCGCGTGTGGAACGCAGGATTTCCTTTGCCTGAAGCGCCTTGAGTGTGATTCTTGTGATTAACTTCTTCATGTGTATTACCTCCATTTTCTGATTACATCGACATTCCCATTTCCGGCGCAGAGCCGTCGTTACTCTGCGCCTGACCAAGCTGTTTTTCAAGGCAGAGCTGGTACGCCGCTACCGCCGCATTGTTAAGCTGCTGCCTGAATTCCGCCGTTGTGGGGAAGCACACGTCTGTGTAGCTGCCGTCCCTTTTCTGGTAGTTCGGCATGGACAGGAACAGCCCGTTTTTGCCCTCGACCAGCTTCATGCCGCGAACGGCAAAGCAGTTCCCGATGGTCGCGGAAACATACGCCTTGACGTTGCTGTCAGGTGCGCCGAGCTTCGTGATTTTAACATCGATTTCCATGTCCTACCTCCATCAGCCGGCGAAGTTGAACATATCCTCTACCTTTTCGGTGAGAGTGGGCAGGATAGTTTCGCCGAACAGCGCATACAGACCGCCCAGCAGAAGTGCTCCGATTACCACGGCGATGAGGATCTTGATACCGCTGTCAACGAAATTCTCGCCGCGGGTGGAGCGCAGGATTTCCTTTGCCTGAAGCGCCTTGAGGGTGATTCTTGTGATTAACTTCTTCATGTGTTTTTCCTCCATAAAATGATGTATTTATGCAAAAATCCGCAGATCGCTCTGCGGAATTACATATTAAGTTGTGGTTCATGGGTCTGCTTTTCTGTAAGCTCTGAAAGCCTTTGCGCAGCCCATTCCGGGATATACTGCTCGTCAATTATTCCGAGAAAATCTGTGCGGTTAAACTGCGCCTGTTCGCCGTCCGAAAGGAACCTACCGAACACCTTGCGACCGCTTGCAGTCGGGGAACATCCGAAACCGTTCTCCGCTAGAAAAAGCTGGTTTTCTGGAGTCCTGTATTCCTCTCTGAGAGCGATGTCCCGCAGGATCAGCAGTTTTCCGGTGTAGTCCTGCGGCTCGTCCGACTGGACAATATGCTTGCCGGAGAACAGCCCCAGTTCCGAATACATTTTCTGCACCTGACCGGCAAGTCCGTCCACCAGACAGCTATGACATTTCAGCGCAAATTCGCTGTTTCGTTCGCTTTTCGGGATATTGAACGACTTTGCCCATGTCCTGTTATCCCGGCATATCCTGCCGTCGCCGCTGCGCTGGTCAATTGTGTTGGCAATTATCCACATAGTGCGGTCAAAACCGAATTCCTTGACGGTCTGCTGAATGCACTCCGAGGGAAGATTATACCCGTCGAATTTCTCCGCAACAATTTTGTCCAGAAAATCCCGGCAGCGGATATTCTCGCAAAGACTGTCTTTCCAGAGCTGAACGCGATCGGTACTTTTGGCTTCACGGAGCGAATATCTGTACAAATGCTCCATTCAGTCCTCCTGTTCGCACATAGGGAATATCCCGTGTTCTCTAAGAATGTTGTACAGAAAGAGCCGTCCCGCCTGCGTCCAGCAGGTGTGCATAACAGATTTGTCCTCGCATATCTGGTAGGTTTTGCTCTGGGTGTAGTTTTTGTCGGCGTACTCCGCATACAACACCCACGAATTGCGGATAGGGAACTGGATTCTAAACTCGTGCAGCAGCTTGTTGAACGCCACCGCAGACATTCCATAGTCCTTTGCAATCTGCGTGACAGGGACGGAATTTCTGCTGTTCAGAATCTAGTCGTAATACCGCGCCTTGACCGTGAGGAAAGCATTTTCTTCTTCGAGCTTCTGCCGTTTCTCCTGCTCGTCCGCGAGGGTGTTCAGCAGCTTTGCCAGCTCGCGTGGATCGCTCATTGTCTTGTGGAGCGTTTCTGCGGTGAGATATGCGCCGTTCCTGTGGATCGAGGGAAGAACCTCGGCAGTCACCCAATGCTTGAACGCCTTTGCGGAGGGCAGCTTGCTTGAAAGGATAAGGCTGTACAGACCGCTTTCATTGATGAGCCAGCCGCCGCGCTGTCCCAAACTCGATAACGAAACGTTATTGAGTTTATCCTCCTCATCAACATGGTCAATCAAAGCTTTGCTGGAGTTGGAATAACCAAGTACCGAGGTAATATCCTTCCCCACAAACCACGGCTCTCCGTCAATATTCAGCGTGCGTATCTCTCCGAACTGCTCATGACGGAACAGTATTACTTCCGAATTACTCATCGACAGCCTCCTGAATGATAAGCCGCCCGTTCTCGGCGCAGACCTCCAGCGTGCTGCCTGCGGGGATTCCGGCGTCGTCAAGGTAAACCTGCGGAACGATGATTTCCTCGTCGCCGAGGTGTATTGAGATTCTCACGTCATCGCCGGGGCGCAGGTCGAGAATCTCCTGCGCCTGCTCCGAGAGCTTCAGATTGCCGTTTCCCGTGATCTTGCAGTTAAATGTTACCATAATTGTCCTCCTCGTCAAAAAATGAAATCTGTCTGTTGCTGTTCAGACGTTCGTTCAGGTCGTAGTTCGCAATGAGCAGCTCGCCGAACATACTGCCGCCGTCGAACCGCTGGCGGATATTGTTCAGACGCTCGTATGCGTACATTTCGCAGCCGTCATACAGACTGCGTATCTCCGGGCAGTCGTTGTAGGACACCATGAACTTGCCGGATATCCCAGAAAGCACGTTCCGAAGTCGTTCGTGGTCGGCAGTCCCGAAACCGACGTTCTCGTAATAGCTCTCCGTGTTGAAGTACGGCGGGTCACAATAGAAAAAGCTCACCTCGCTGTCCTGCTGCGAAATAAGCTTCTCAAAATCTTTGTTTTCAATTACGACCTTCTGCAACCTGCGGCAAACCTGCTCAATAAGCGGGAAGTTGCTCCACATGGAATGGGGCTTGCCTCCGAAGCTGTCGCAGG
>CAMCFA010000087.1 GCA_945873955.1 uncultured Clostridia bacterium
AAATTCCCGCCAAAGTCCGAAATGACCGTTTAATCGGTTGTTTCGGGCTTTTTTTCTGCGTCAGGCAAGATTTGCCCGACACCATTGAAATAAACCTCAATATCCTGTCGGCGTTTTCCGTCAACCTTGACAGCTTGATGAACAGTCACTTTGTCGATGAACTCGTTGAGGAGTTGGGGCGTAAGCTCAGTGATTTGCGAGTATTTCCTCACCAAGTCGATAAACTTTGTCGTATCTGTTTTCTTCGCTTCAAGAGCCGCCAGCTCCTTTTGAGCCTCTTTCAAAACATCGTTCTGTTCTTCCTGCTCTGCTATGTACTTTGCCGAGAGCTTTGTGAACATTTCGGCGGTGATTTCCCCGACAACCTTGTCCTCGTAAAGTTGAGAGATTACGCTGTCGATTTGTTCAATACGCCGCTTCGCTGTGTCAATGGTTTTCTTCAGCGAATTGGTCTGCTTCAGTTGTTCGGCTGTTCCTCGCTCCATTACTTGACGAATAAACTCGTCCTCGTACTCCGAAACATACAACATTATGCTGTTGATTTGCCGTATCAAAAGCTGTTCCACAACATCTGCTCTGATGTGATGTCCCGTGCAAAAGCCCTTGCGCTTGCGGTATCCTGCACAGCAGTAGTATTCAGCCTGTTTCGGCGGTTTTACATAATAGAGCTTGCTCCCACAGTCAGCGCAGAACAGGTGTCCCGATAAAATCGGTATCTGATAGTTGTGCCTTACGTTGCGCCGTCTGCCTTGTCGGATTTTCTGCACTAGCTCCCAAGTGTCACGGTCAATTATCGCTTCGTGCGTATCGGGAACAATTTGCCATTCATCGGGCGATACATCAATGCGTTTCTTGATTTTGAATGACTTCTTCGTGGTTTTTCCGTTCACCGTATCGCCTGCATAACAACGATTGGCGAGAATGCGAGATACCGTGTCGCTGTTCCAAGAGAATTTTGTGTCCTCTGCGAACTTGCGATTGACAACTCCGTGAACCGACTTATAAGCTGTAGGAATTAACACCCGTCTTTCGCAAAGGCTGTTAGCTATTTGGTTTGTATTCAGACCTTGCAAACAAAGCTGAAATATCTCCCGAACAATCTCGGCAGCTTCTTCGTCAATTATCCATTGCTTTGGATTATCGGGATTTTTGACATAACCATACGGCACATTTGATGTGAGATGTTCGCCTGCCCGTGCCTTTGCTCGGTTGACCGCCTTGATTTTCTTGCTTGTGTCCTTTGCGTACCATTCGTTCATAATATTCTTGAACGGAATGAAGTCGTTGTCACCGTTTACGCTGTCATAGCTGTCGTTTATAGCGATAAAACGGACATTGTTCTGCGGAAAGAGTATCTCGGTGTACAAGCCTACTTGAATGTAATCTCGTCCGAAACGGCTCATATCCTTGACTATCACCGTTTTGACCTCGCCACTCTTAACATCGCTCATCATACGCTTGAAGCCGTCACGCTCAAATGTCGTACCCGAAATACCATCATCTACATAAAATCGGGTGTTGAAAAAGCCTTTTTCGTCGGCATACTGCGTGAGCAGCTTCTTCTGATTTTCGATTGAAAGGCTTTCGCCCTCGTTATCATCATCACAGCTTAAACGGCAGTAGAGAGCAGTTACTCCATTGCTTGCAGTTGTTGCGTCGTTCAAGTTCATAATTCTCCTCCTCTCGCCGCCTGAACAAAACGCAGTTCCATACCTTATTTTTATTATAGCACGGCGAGAGCGGATTGTCCATAGGTTTTCTAACTTTTTTGCTTTAAAGTGTCAAAAAGCAATTTCTGTACGGTTTTCTTTACAAAAGCCTTGGGAACACTCTTTGCGTTTGTTCTCACAACATATGTTGTCTGACCAATGGTTACTTCATTTGTATCCATTTGCCGAACAGCATCGGATTTCTTGATATTGCTTTCCATAAGCAGCTCCTTTCTCAATCATACAATTTGCTTACACAAAGGAACGAGAATACAGAATATGGAAACTATAAGGTGCTATATGTAGCACCTTAATCACACTCTCTTGTGTAAACAGATTTTACATCAAAAATAGGTCGGACATTACGTTTTCCACACTCGGCGGCGTACAGTCCGACCTATTGTTAAACTGTATCTACTCAAAGCAAACTGCGAGTATTCACGCATCTCGCACATAGGGCTTTCACCTCTGCCATTCCTATGGACAGCCGTCACCGGAAGTATCATTATATTGCAAGCTGCAAATCCGCTCGTTCCTTTACTACTCAGCGGCTGCGTTACCGCTTTTCGGCTAACCGCTCGTAAGTTCTCGGTTATTGTTATTCTCGCGCAAAAAATTGTGTGGTCACGGATAATGAATAACCTTGAAAATAGGCGGCAGGAATGTCTTGGCGCTTGTCTGTTAGAAACAGTGCAGTTTTACAATTTATGTGTTTGCTTTGCTATTCAATTGTCAAAGAACTTGTACAGACTTTTTTGTCTTGTAGGCAGCTTCTGCCTGTAATATAATTGTAGCATAGATTTGTTCGAAAAAATCCCGAATTTCGGGAAATGATGTTTCGTATTTCGGGTATTATAGTTTCTTTTGAGTTGGACTGCACGAAAAAAGTAGTATAATGATTGTATACTTTTCGCAAATTATTTCCATTTGTGAAAGGTAAACTCGGCTGAAAATTGCAATTCTAAAGCCAAAAATCAAGAGAATTTTATCGCAGACAGCTAATCTGAACCGAATACCGCACAGAATTGAAAAGAAAAAAGCTCTTTTCAAGCGGATTTGCCGTCAGAAATGTTGTCAGGAACGGGGGTTACTTTATGGCAAGACGTGGCGAGAACATTTACAAGAGGAAAGACGGTCGCTGGGAAGGTCGCTATAAAAGCGGTGTCAGGACTGACGGAACAGTAAAGTATTCCTCGATATACGGAAAGACTTATGCCGAGGTCAAAGCCGAGCTGTCGGAAAGGCGTGTTAAAACCGCAGTTTCGGCTGTTCCGAAGAGTTTAACATTAAATAGTCTTTTTTCAATGTGGTTTTCAGATATTCGGCTGAAAGTCAAGGAATCCACCTATACGAACTATCAGATGAAATATGAAAAGCACATCAGCTCATCGCTCGGTAAAACGCTTTATGAAAGATTGACGGTTGAAAAACTTAATGATTTTGTTCAGGCAAAGCTGGCAAGCGGGCTTTCGCCGAAATACACCGCAGATATTGTGGCAGTAATCAAATCGGTGTGCCGCTTCGCAAAGAAACGTTTCGGTTACGAGGATAAATCGGTATTTATGGTAATACCCAAAGGTAAGGCAAAAGAAAAAGAGCTGCTCGACAAGACGGAGCAAGCTCGGCTTAATAACTATTTAATCGCTAATCCGACACTTTCAAATATCGGTATTTTATTATCTGCGGCAACAGGTATTCGTATCGGTGAACTTTGCGCGCTGAAATGGGAAAATATCAATCTTGAGAAAAGAATTTTAACCGTCAGGAATACTGTTCAGCGAATTAAAAACATCAACGGAGATACTGCCACAAAGTTGGTTGTGACATCGCCCAAGAGCAATTCATCAGTTCGCGAAATACCTCTGCCGGAGTTTATCGTTCCTATTTTATCCGAGATTAAAGCTAACAATAGTTGCTATCTTCTTTCGGGAACAGGGTGCATTGTTGAGCCAAGAGTTATGCAATACCGTTTCAAGCACATTCTGAAAGAGTTGAAATTGTCAGACGTATCCTTTCATTCTCTGCGTCATCTTTTCGCTACAAATTGTATAGCAATCGGCGTTGACGTGAAATCTCTGTCGGAAATCTTAGGGCATAGCGGTGTGGAAATCACGCTCAATCGCTATGTTCACTCCTCAATGGAACGCAAAGCCGAGTATATGAAGTCGGTTTCGGCGCTATTCTCGGTTGCATAAAAAGAATATTTACCGTCAATTCTCTCGTCAGAAAAACAAAAAATCCCGCTTTGATATGCGGAATTTGGTCTTAATATCACAAATGGAAATAATTTGCGAAAAGCTATCACAGCTGATATTTTGCCCTGTTCGCAGGCTTTTATTCCATTCTTACTTGGTTGTTTGAGGGTCATAACCATTTACCATACCGTCAATCAGCGCTTTTGCATCGGGTGTAAGATTTCGGTACACATCCAGCAGTTTCTGTTCTGAAAGACGAAGGCTTGAGCAATATTTGTCCGTTTTGCTGTCCGAAAAGCACAGTATGTAATCAATGGATACGTCGTAGAAATCGGCGAACTCCCTCAACACATCGCAAGGAATGTTTCCACCGTTCTCATAGGCAGATATTCTGGACAGAGAAAGATTCAGCTTATAAGCCACCGCTGACTGCGTGAGGTTGCGGCTCTTGCGCAATTCATAAAGCCTGTTAGCCCTCTCTTTCAAAATATCACCCCCCTGTTTATTATTATAGCAGGGATTAACAGGCATTCTTCCCGAATTTCGGAAATGGTTTTTCGTTTTTCGGGAATTTTGGGTTAGAGAAAATGCGGCAGCTGAATAACTGCCGCATTATTGTCTATATACTCTGGAGCAGAAAGTGAAATGCTTATAGTACGGTTAATTGACGGATAAATGCCCGCTAATTGGTGTTGCTTAATTAACAGTAATTACATTAGACCATGAACCATAGTATGTCTTTCCATTCACCTTCGTATAAGGGCGCACCTTGAATTGCTCGGTGTCGCCGATAGCGTATCTTATTGTGCAGCTGAGTTTACCGGAGCTTACGGTAGTGAGCCGCTTGTATTTACCGCCGTTCTCGGAATAATAAATCTGATACCCGCTGGCACCGGTCGACTTCTTCCAGCCCAGCGTCACACGCTTCCAGCCGCCGGAGCTCTTGCCGGGCTTGGAAGAAAGCGTTGTCTTTTTGGGAACTATTTTAAAGCTGAGCTTTTTGGTTCCTGTGTAATCGCCTTTTCCCGTTACGGTGATTTCCGCTGTGCCGATATTCCTGTTGTTTTTGTAGGTCACAGAATAGTCCGTTCCTTTGACCAGCTTCTTATTACCGTCCTTGATAACGACCGCAGGCTTCAGCGCATTTCCTGTATAGCTCCTCGCGGAAATCTTCCCGAATACCAGCTCCGATATATCGGACTTCAGTGATTTGACAGTATAGTTCTCCCAGCTTCCGTCAATATATTTGCCTTTGCTCTGGATAGAGTAGAATATCCTGAGTTCATCTGCTTCTCTTGCGGCTTTTGCGATACTTTCGGAGTCCTCAAAGCACACTGCGGCTGCATAGCCGCCGTCTTTGGTGGTAAATTCCTCAATAATTGGTAAGAAATCCTCGCCGCAGTCCTCCACAAATGTTTCAACGTAGTAGCCGTTCTCGCCGCCGTTCGGGTCGGTCAGAGAAAACTCGGCATGATAAGCCGCCATAGGAAGTTCATCGTCATTATCACGCTCCTCCGAGAAATCTCCGAACCATGCCTGCATATTAAGCAGTGCGCCGTCGTTTTGATTTGTATCACAGAAAAGTTCATATTTCTCCTTTGGAACAGAGAAAATCAACGCCGTATAGCCTTTCTTATATTCAGTGCTGACAAATACATCAGGCTTCTTTGATTCGTAGCCGGGGATAATTTCGCGCTCACTGCCGAGGCGCAATGCAGCGGCGGTTTTGCTGCCGTCCGCCAGTGTGCCGTTGTTTGCGTCGCTTGCAATATAGTATGTCAGGCTGCATTCGCGGCTTGTGCGCAATATTTTTGCAAAATCAGCATTATTGCTGCACGAAAGCACTCCGATAAGGCCGCCGTTGTCAGTGTATCCCACCCATGTGCGAAATCCGCCGTCAGCCGTGCAGTCGTCCTCGAATCCTTCAAGGTCAAAGCTGTCCATATCCGCGATATCGAACCAAGCCCGGCAGCCAAACGGAAAATCAGCCTGCATATACATTCTCGCGCGTTTATTTTCGGATTTCACTTTTTTGAACAGATCCACCTTTTCAGCAGGTATGGTGAAAATTGCGCTTGTATAGTCCTTTAAGCAGTCAGTTCTAATCTGAACAGACGGCTGTGTAAAATCAAGCTCCGAAAGCTCCAGAGCAGGCGGATAAAAGTTATGTATCTTCTCAAACTCGGTGTTTCCGTCATGAAGCCCCTTGTCAGAGGTGATACTATAACTCATCGTGACCGGATAATCAGCTTTTACCCAACTCATGAAATCTTCATTGCTGTTACAAGTCAGCGCCGCAATATAATCGCCGTTTTTGTTGAAACCGCCCTGCACCGAAAAATTCCCCTTGCCCGGAACTCCGTCCGCCGAATAAGCAGTCAGCTCAACTCCACGCCATGATCGCAGCGTGAGCTGTGCGCTCCGTCCATTCTTGAATTTCGCTGTCATGTTGCAGCTAACATGGTCGTAGGTAAAATTGAAAGTCTCGTTGTTATGCATGAACTCATATTTCTCTTTCGGTATAACGAAAAACAGTGTGGAGCAGCCCTCCTGCCAGTCGTCAAGCAGCACAACATTCGGCTTTGAGCAGTCAAGCACCGGAAATTCCAACATAGGTTTGTCCGTTTCGGTCTTGGTGATGTATCGGTACGCACCGCCGTCTATATCCTTCTTCATGCTGTGTATGTAATACTCAATGCGGAATTCTTCGGCTTCCCTTGCAGCCTTGGCTATGGGGCTTTCATTTTTCAGCGACACCGCAAAGTAATGCGTGCCGTCGTTCGCCACGAACGCCTCGGGCTGATAGTCGTCCTCCGGGATACCGTCGTTGTCATCAAAAGCTTCGACATATTCGCCGGACAAATTATCCGGGTCGCAGAAATAGTACGAAACATTATATTTCGCCATTCTGCTTTCAGGGTCATTGTCACGCTTTTCGGAGATGTCCCCGAACCACACCATCAGTTCGAGATATGTTCTGCCTTTGACATATTCTTTCCGAAACAGCTCGTATTTCTCTTCCGGAATACATAACAGCAGCGTAGTATATCCCTTTTTGTAATCGGTCCTCAGAATTACATCCGGCTGATTTACCTCAATGCCGGACAGCTTCGGGGCTTCCACCTGTTCCGGGAAATACTCCGCAAATGCTGCCACATTTGGCACTGATAACATCAGCAGTGCTGATAGTATTCCTGCTAATATTTTGTTCGGCTTCATAATGTGTTCCTCCCGATAAATAGTTTTTGCAACAGAGGATTATTCCTGAACAGCTTAAAACTATAACACAAAACAGGGAAACGCTGATTAAATCAAATTCGCCTTGCTAAAACATGGGTAATCACTTGGCTAAATTCGATATGCTTCGCTTTAATCAGCGTATCCCTAGAAAGCATTAACCAATCAATCTCATGATGAAATGATTTCTGCTATGAAATTATTACTCATTGTCCTACCATGGATAATTTCCATTGCTTGTTAATATGAATCAACTTACTTTAGATGATAGAGAAAAATCAAAAGCATCGGTTGTAACCCTCTCTATTATATAAATCTGTTTTTGGAGTCAATTTACTATGCCATTATTCTATTCTTTATAAACCTTGGCAGATTTAGCCAAATTAAGCAATGTGTTTTTATCAAAATCGCCCGATATTTCTAATATGTAATCTCCGTTATCCCATATCACATCTGTGAAAACCAAACCCTTGGAACTAAAATCAAGGCAAAGACCATAATGTTCATTGATCTGGACTTCTTCCAAATCCTGTCCTTCTGTATTATAATGGACAGAACCCAAATCTGTCTTAACATACTGTCTGAATACAATAGTTTGTTCTGATTGGGTTTTATTGTTTTGGTAGCTTGTATATTCGTAAAACGGCGTTGATGTAGAATCTGTAACCTCAAAATCCTCTGGCAATTCAGACAAGTAATACTTTTCTTCAATTTCAGAAGGACAATTTTCTGTGTTGATTACAAATAGCTCTGTGTTATCGTTATTCACCTTTCCGCGAAAGCTATTTGATACAAAATACATGACAGCACAGCCAGCTAAAGCCGCCAAGAAAATAATAGTCACTAATACTAATACAGTTTTCTTCGTAAATCTGAAATTATGATTTGGTTTTGATATTAAATGCGGTTCAAACTTGCATCTATTTTTCTCAAACAGCATAAAAATACGCTTCATAGAACGCTCATGTTTCTTTGAGAAAATATGTTCAGGCACATTGTCATACCTATCCCATTCAAGCTGTGTAGATTCCTCAAGGACAGATTTCAATACGCTTTCACTCATTGCTTTTCCTTTCTATGAATGTCTTAATGGATTTTCTGGCAAGATAAAGCCGTTGATTGACTACGGTTTTAGATACTTTAAGTGTTTCTGCAGTTTCTGATATCGAAAGCCCCGATAAGCAGGTTAATATTAGTACATTGCGCTGAAGCTCCGGCAGATTATTGATAAAGTCGAGCAATTCATTGTGAGAAACCTTTTCCAATAGAGAATTTTCAAGTAATTCGGGGTCAGATAGATATATCTCATTTTCAGAAATATCTTCTATTGGATGCTTGACCTTTTTGTTAAACATATCTATGGATACATTTCTTACAATTGCACTCACAAGATAAACTCTCTCATCGTTTGAAAGAGAAAAGAATTTACTCGGTTTATCTGCAATTCTAAGGAAGGTTTCCTGTATAGCATCTTCCGAGTCTTGTTCATTATGTAAACGCTCAAAGGCAATCGCAAAAAATCTATGTTTGTATTTCTCGTAAAAGACCGACAAATCATTGCGTTCTTCTTCGGTTTCAAGAATTGCCAAAGCGGCAGAAATCATATCTTTTCCTCTTTTCTTGCATTCATTTGCTAATAGTATAGCACCTAAATACAAAAAATACAAGGTATGAAAGTTAATATGAGTTACTATAATCTTTTTACTTTTATTATAACGCTATATCTAGGTTTTGTCAACGCTTTTGCCATCTTAAATTTAGCGTTGATTTATACTATAATAAATATAACATGAAAGGGGTTGAGCTGTTTGGATATTTCAAAGCGGCTGAAAGAAATACGAAAAGCAAAGGAAATAAGCGTTTACAAGCTCTCGCAGCTTTCGGGCGTATCTGAAACGCATATCAGAGATTTGGAGCGTGGTGACAGGAACCCGTCACTCGACACTATATCCAAAATTGCCGTAGCTATGGGGCTGTCGCTGCCGGAGCTGCTTAACGAAACAGACAGTGCTACCTACCTCAATTATAAGGAACAAACGCTCGTTGAGTGTTTCCGCAATTTATCCGATGATAAGGCTGACGCACTCCTTGCGTTTCTGAAAACACTCTCATAAACGAAAAAAGACGGTGAGCCGCAGCCCACCGTCTTTCCTTATTTTTTGAGAGCTTTCTGCTCAAGCTCCCTCTGCGCTCTGATGAGATTGTCGATATAGTTGCCCTCAACGATTTTTTCGTAAGCGGCGATAAGGTCGGACACACGCTTCAGCTTGAGTTGCTCCTCGGATATTTCGTCCTTAATTGAGGAGATATAGTTGGGTAAGAGCTTCAGCCGCTTCTCCAAACTTGATATATCTCCCTCGGTGCGTATTCCGTACTTGTCAGCGATTTCCTGCGCCGCCGCAAGTTTAATCTGCGTCATAGCGTCAGGCTTTGAGGTGTTCGCCACAGCTGAAAAGAGATAATGTAACTGCGATATGTCGGATTTAAGAGTAGGGATTTCAGCTGTAAGGCTCTTGACCTTTTCGTTTTTCTCGTCTATGCTCCGCTTTAGCTCGTCTGCCTTCCCATAGATTTGCTCCCGTGAGCTGAAACCAAACTCCCCAATAGTGGCAAGCTGTTCGGAGAGGTAGTTGATGTTAGCGTCGTTCTGATAAGCATAGATGAGCCTGCTGTTGTCCTTGCGTGGCATAAGTCTGAACTGCTTTATCTCGATAGTCATATCCATAATGGTAACGTGGAATTTCTTCTCAACCGTGTTGGCGGTCTTAAACTTTGCACGGACTGCGTTCGTGAACATCTCTCTGTCACCGATACGCTGTTCAAGATTTTTCGGCAAGTATGCTTCACCGAGAGTTTTAAGCCGGAAGAAACGCTCCGCATAAGTTGGCTTGACCGCTATGTGCTTTCCACGCTTGATTTCATAACCACGCTCCTGCAGCTTGGCAAGCAAGTCCTCAAAGCTGTCACACGAGTACACAAGTCTGTCTATCTCCAGCTTGATTTTCTCACGGACGCCCTCGGACTTAATCGGGTGGTAAGAAGCCGCAATCGCTGTTGCGGTTTTCTGTGCATAGTCGGGAATGTGGAGCGTTGTTCCTTCCTCGACAAACGGAACACCTGCCTTTGAGAGTTCGGTTGCCACAAACTGCAGCTTGTCCTCGGAGTAGATTTCAACGGGGATAAATTCTGCGCCGAGTTTTCGGGATAAAGTGAAAATCTCCTTGTCACGCTTCTGTATCTCGGAGCGCATAACATCGTTCTGATTTCTGATAAGCTCGATTTCACTCTCCGTCAGGTCGGTGGGATTTTTCTTTTTCAGCTCGTTGATGTGAGCGTTGACCTTCTTAATCTCGGCTACCTGTGCAGCGTGGTGTTTGTACTCGTCAACGGTTAAGTGTTCACGGCGCACGTTCTTAACATCACGGCTCAATTCGTGAGCGTGGAGAATATCGGTCATTACACCACGCTCCTGTTCTTCCCAAGCCGCCCATTCGTTCTGCAATCTGTTCGCCGAGGTGAAGCCCTGTTCTTTGAGCGCACCTTTCATCGACACCTTGACGGACAGTCCACGCTCGACCTTATGGGCTATCGGTATAAAGTCAATGTGCAGATGTGGGGTAGCTTCATCAAGGTGCATAACCGCATTGAATACCTTTAGGTTGGGATTTCGCTTTTCAAACCCACGCATATAATCGTCAAGCATTAGTTTGGCTTCCTCCCATTTGCCCGACCCTTGACCGCAGCTATCCATATCACCGAACTGAACTACAATCTCATAGTAAGGTTTGCCCTTTGAGGACTTCTTCAGATGTTCGTAGTAGTCGGGTATTCTGCGGCTTGCCTGTTTCTGCCGAGCATTGTACTCTGCGAGAGCCTGTCCAAAAAGCTCGTCATACTTTTCTCTGATGTCCTGTCGGCAGTAGGTAATGTTATCCTGTACCCGTTCGCCGTCCACATTCTTGGCGATGAAAATTCTGTTGTTGTGTTCGATTACCCCCTCGTCTATCCTAAAGGAAATGGAGAGCGTCTTGCCGTTTACCTCACTCATAGT
>CAMCFA010000088.1 GCA_945873955.1 uncultured Clostridia bacterium
CTAAAGGGGTCACAGGGGGAAAACAAGAGTTTTCCCCCTGTCCGCGGCTGCCCACAGCAGCCCCTTCTCTCAGTCAGTTTCATACCCCGCAGCCTCCCGAAGAGCTTTTTCAAGCTCGACAGCAGAGGGCAGCAGCGCGACCGCATTTTCAGCGTCCCCGGCACGGAAATACTCCGTCATCTCGCTGTATATCTCATACAGCCTTACAAGCGCCATGTTCCCTGCCGAGCCTTTCAGCGTGTGAACGCATTTGAGCGCCTGCTGCCAGTCCTTTTCCGCGCACAACTGCTCCAGACGTGCGATATCGTTCGTCCGGAAGTAAATATTCAAACATCTGATATAGAAATCCGGGTTTCCCATAAAGCGCTTTTCAGCGTCTGTTTTGTCAAATCCCAGACTTTCCAGATCCTTAAAGTCCAACATACGCTTCCCCCAAAACAACTTAGCCCTCGGCGCCCAGCTCCTCTGCTTCCTCCGGCTCCTCGACGGCATTTCCTATACTTGTGGAAAGCCACTCGCTGTTAAGACGGCACAGCAGACGCGCGTCGATATACGCCTGTGCAAGCGTAAGGATCGTCTGACCTTGATAGTTGCCGGAATGTGTCTGCTCCACAACAAGAGCCACGTCCGGAACTTCCTCGTCAACAAGGCACAGCGGCAGGATAAGCGACATTGAGTTGCGCTTGGGATAATAAGACGGTACTGCGGTCTTATAGTCGCGGCTGACGCGCTTCTTCGCAAGCTCGATAGAGTCCTTGATACGGTTCTGGATACGAATGAACAGTCTGCTGTTTTCAGAGATTATATCACGCAGACGGTCGTAAAGCTCACGTTTGCGCTGGAATTCAGCAGTGCGTAGCTCGTCGGTTATTGCCCTTGCTTCGGGGCAGTCGTTGAACTGGTCGCTCAGGAACTGCAGCGGCAGGCGGCTGATATTGTCGATTATGATATGGTCGAAGTCGGTGAGAAGCTGCCGCGAAGTGTCAAAGAAAAGCTGGTCGCCGTGTTCGAAATACCGCGGCGGCTGCGGCAGCGGGCTGAAATAGTACACCACCTGCTTGCCCAGCGTCCGTGAAGCGGCGGTACAGAAGCCGGCGAACTTCCACTCTGTCTCGCTACCGGGGTCGTTCGGCTGGAAGCACGCGTAGATATCGTCGTAATGCCTGTCCACAAGCCCGGTGTTGAAGCAGGCGAACTGCCTGTCCCCGGAAATGCAGATCTTGTTCTCCCGCATGAGCCGGTAGAACGTGTACTTTATGTACTGAATAAGTATCTGGTAATCCTTGTGGTTCGAGCCGGCGAAATCCCAGCTTTCGGGGATCGCCTTTTCCGCCAGTTCGGTGAGGAACGCGCTCCAGCTTCCCAGAAACGCGAAATTCTCCAGCCTGCGCCCCGGCTCAATGCTGCGCTGGGACGGGTCGCGGCTTATTGTGTCCACAAAGTTGAGGAACCACGGCTTTCCCTCGTAGGTAGAGGGCTTCAAAGTAAGCTCCACCGGCGTTCCGTCGGAGCGGCGGTAGCGGCAGGGGAAGATGATCTTGCCCTCGTAAAAGCGGATATTTTTATCCGCCTTTGCCCGGCTGAAATCCTCCGAAATCTCGCTGCGAAGCTCGTTGATATCACGTCTTACACCGGATCTCTCGATGAATTGCAGCAGTATCATCAGCGGCTTTGGCGGCAGATTGCAGAAATCCTCCAGATCTCCTGCGGGAATGTCCGGATACTCCGACGGCTGCGGCGGCAGTACATTCTGCGGCTGAATGTACTGCGGCGCTTCGGCGGGTCTGGGCTGGACAGGTCTGCTCTCCTCCCGGTAGTCGCTGCGGTACGACGGGCGCGTATAGCCCGCATAGCTCCTGCTGAAGCTGCTGGGCTGGTACTCGTCCGATCTTCTCAGCGTTACCATTATCTGCGGAACTCCGCCCAGCACAACGTCCTCCATATCAAGGTACTCTATGTGTGAAAGGAAGTCCTTCATCTTGTAAAAGCCATACTTGGAGCGGTCGATGTGGTTGTCGGAAAGTAGCTTGCTGACCGCCGCCATGTGCTGCGGAACATCAAACGGGAAGTTCGCGGTGAGCAGGCGGTATATCTCCGCCTTGTCCTCGCGGCTGACCGATATCTCCGGGAGCGTAGGGCGGTGCGGCTCGAAATTCACGCTGCCGCTTATGCTGGTTTTCTCAAACGCGAAATACAGACTCTTTCCGCGGGGGCTGATGTTCTTAGTGACGATACCGTTCACCTGAAATCCGTCTGCGCAGTAGCCTATCGGGAAAATATATCTGTCCTCTATGAAATCCAGCCGGTTTTCCTCTTTTGCCCTTGCAAAGCTGTCATATATCTCCTGCTTCATTTCCTGTACAGTCAGCCCGCAGCCCATTACCTTAGTCAAGGCGTACAGCGACTGCTGCGACATCTCTATGATGTCATCGTTAAGTATAATGTTCTTGCTGCCGAAGAAGCTGTCCGCCGGGTGACCCGCGTCGTCGCTCCTGCCGGAATACCGCCGCACGATAACGTAATCCGCTTCATTGTATCTCGGCGTGCCGAAAAGCTCCGGCGCAGCCTGTATCAGCTCGTGGAAATCAGAAAATCCCAGCTTTTCCATTGTGTAGCCGTTGGTGGCAAGCCACTCCTCCACTCTTGAAATACGGTATACTCCCTCGTCAGGGAACTGCTTTGAAATACAGCTTCCCAGTTCCTCTATCATATCCTTGCTTAACATTTTTATCCTTTCCAGTAAATACTTCTGTTGTCGTTCATTCAATGGTTTCAGCGGTTTCCGCGTTCTCTGCGGTCTCTGATGTTTCCTCTGAAATATCCTCAAGATCCGCTATGTAGTCATAATCCTCAACATAAATATGTCTTACCAGCGAAGTAAGCTCCTCCTCGGTCATATTCTGCTGAAACAGCCCCTCTACATCAAGGCTGAAGCTGGATAGCCGCGTTTCTGAGCTGAAATGGTAACTCATCACCGGGATATCAAGATCCTCGTAAACCTCGATTATCCTGCGGCATTCCGCCGCGAATTCCCTCGGATTCATGTAATTGCCGTCCAGCACGGCTGAAATCTCCACCTTATCCCCCGCTGTAAGGGTGTCCATGCTCTTTTTCTCGCTGTCCGGTATCAGATCGGCTTTTACAGTGAGTTCCAGAATATCCGCCGAATGACGGAGCTGCTTATAGCTCGCCTCGTATATCTCAGCCTCGACTATACGGCTGCTGAATACGCTCTTTTCGGTGGTTTCGCTTTTGTTCAGCGCCGCGGACATAGCGCAGCACCCCGCGACTATCGCCGCGATAATGCACACGCACGGGATATTCACCCTAAGCTGCTTTCCCGAAGCGAACCAGTTCAGCAGCAGCTCAGCACCCAGCAGAACGGCGGCGATCGGCGACAGCTTCGCGATAAGCAGATAATCCGGCTCGGCTGAGATAGTCACGCACACCAGCACTATCCCAATGAAAACCAGCGTCAGCGCCAAAGACAGGACGCCCGCGCCCTTTCCGACGACCCCCACAGCCAGTTTGCCTACATCTGCGGGGAAACGCTTGGTTCTGACCGGCTCTTTTCTCTGGGCGCTGTTTTTCTGGAGCACCTCGTCCAGCGCCGCAAGTATCTCGCGGTCGCGCCGGGTCATTTCCTCCTGCTCCTGCTGCGCCTGCTCCGTGAGCTGCTGTTCGGGCGCTGCCGGCTCCGGCTCCTGCGGCGGCTCCTGCTCTGCCGTGTACTGCGCTGAGAACTGCACCGACGAAAGCTCGGAATACTCCTCAGCCACTATCTTTTCCTGTTCTGATACGTTTACTTCTTCTTTTGTTGGAACTGCCATTGTTCCTCCTTCCTCAAAAAATTAATTCAACATTCCTGTGTATTTCCAAATACTTTTTAACTTTTTTATCACAACATAATACAGTCCATTCGGACTTGCCAACACATATTTTACCATTTATTTCCTTAGATGTCAACGGTTTTTAACTCACAGAATGTCACAAAATGCCGGGTGCAGTCGAACAGCCATAATTTCCCAAAAGAAACAAAATCCCCTGCCCCGGCAGCACCGGAGCGGGGGATAATTCAAGATCAGAGTTCCTTGATAATTGTACCCATAAGACCGGGAACAGCGCTTATTGCGTTGGATTCGTCGGTGTCGATATGCATTGCGTCAGCGAAGCTGGGGCTTACACGGATAACAACGTCGCCAAGTATTGCGTTTCTGCCGTTGGTGTTGGTCTTTACCCATACAACGTCCTTGTTCTTTACGCCGAGCTTCTCAGCGGTTTCGGGGGTGAGGTGAATATGGCGCTTTGCTACTATAACGCCCTCCTTGATAGTTACCTCGCCAACCGGACCTTTCAGCGTGCAGCCGGGAGTTCCTGCGATATCACCGCTCTCGCGGATATCTATTGCAAGACCGATAGAACGTGCGTCGGTAGCGGACAGCTCAACCTGATCAGCGGGACGCACCGGACCTAAAATGCTTACGTTTGCAAGTTCCTTCTTCGGGCCGACAACGGTAACGCGCTGCTCGCTCGCGAACTGACCGGGCTGGGACAGATCCTTCTTCTTGGTGAGCTCTGCGCCCTTGCCGAAAAGGATCTCCAGAGTTTCCTGCGTAACGTGGACGTGACGCGCCGACGTTTCGATAAGTACTTCATTATCTGCCATTTTATGTTCCTCCGAAATAAGTATTTTCAACGGTAAAGCCGTTATATATCTTATTATACAACTTTTTTTCCGAAATTGCAAGAGATTTTGTTATAAAGTTCATCATATAACGAAAAAGCCCCGGAGAAAAGTATCTCCGGAGCTGTATCCCAGCAGTTTATCTGTTGTTCTGCTGATTCTGACGGTTCTGACCGTTCTGGTTCTGACGGTTCTGCTGGTTGTTCTGGTTCTGCTGATTCTGGTTGTTCTGCTGGTTCTGATTATTCTGGTTGTTCTGGTTGGACATTATTGTTTCCTCCTGTGGAGCTGCGCTCCGAAATATATCGGCTTTTCGCCGCAGTGATATTTTGCGCAGAGTATCAACAATTATTCCACAGGATATTGGCAATATTTTGAAACTTATTTTTTCCGGAACACCAGCGGCTCGAAGCTGCTTTTCAGCCGCCGTGCGATTCCGTTAAGGCTGCGGGAGCCGTCGGCGGTCACTGCCTTGCATTTTTCAATGCCGTATTCCCGGCAGAGTATCTCGGTCATGTGCTGTTTTCCGGCGTTGCGGTTGTATATCTTTATGTAGCTGAAGCCCGGATAATCCTGCGAGGTGTAGGTTATTATCTTCAGCCGGGAGCCTACCTCGCTTCGGGTAAGCTCATCATACAGCGCCGCGATCTTCTCGCTTCTGTCAACTATCATGAGATATATCACCCTATCCTCCGGCTGGGGCGGGCGGTTCATGTAGTTTCGATAAGGCGACTTTTTCAGCGAAGAGAATATCGCGCGCTCCGCCTCGTTTTCCAGCCTGTCGTAATATATCACAAGGCTGTCGTCGCACAGCGCGTTCGTGAACACGTTCATTCCAGCCGCGTTCACCATGCCGCGCACCTTTTCGCAGGAGTCCCCGGAAATGATGTACGCCTTGACGTAGCTGTTCTCACGGAAATCGTACAGCGCAGCGCCGTTCATCACCACCACCGGGAGGTTCAGCTCCACGTCGGACAGAATGTTCATCAGCGACGCGGGAGTGCGCATTGTCGACAGCGTGAATTTCAGCCCCTCGGACAGCATGCGGTTTATCTCTATCTTTGAGAACGGCGTGAGCTGCTCTGAAATAGGCGACAGCATGTCGTCCAGCTCCGCGGTGAAAAGCACGTCCTTAATGCGCCTGCGGGGAAGCCGCGCGGAATTCACCAGCATACCTATCGCAATGCCGATAAACGTGTCGATCACCCTGTTCAGCACGAACAGGTAGGGGTTCTCGTCCATGATGTGGTTCACCGTGATCGACAGAAAGACCACGCAGGAAAAATAGCTGGCGTTGGGGCGCTTTATCAGCAGCGTGGTGTAAATGACCGGAATTATCATTAGTGCAACTATCAGAAATCCCAGCGGCTGGTCGTAAATATTGAACACGAATATCTCCAGCACGATAGTTATAAGCCCGAAAGCCGCGCCGATAAGGGTTCCCACCGTTCTTTGCAGCGCCATGCTAAGCGTCTTGTTGATATACGGCTGAATGCACCACAGCGCCGCCAGCATGGAGTAAAACGGTATGCCGCTCCTCCCCCGCAGGAGGTACACGCACCAGCACAGAAGGACTCCTGCGGCGGACTTAATGATACGGCTGCCCACCGGGGGCAGCTTGGTTTTCACGCTCATGGCGGTCAGTCCTTGATGACCTTGAAGCATATCGTGCTTTCGTCGATAAGCGGCTTGTTGTACTCAAAGAACACAACCCCGGAGTGATCCGCGCAGATGACCGATTTTTCGGAGCAGTCCAGCGGGTCGATTATCTTGCCGAGGACGTCGTTTTGCTCCACATGCGCGCCGACGTGGGTCAGACTGCGGAATATACCCGCGGCGTCGCTGCGCACCTGCTCCGTGCCGTTCTCCGGGATTATCTCTGTGCAGTAGCCCGGCTGTACCTTGCCGTTTATGATACCCGCGCTGCACATGAAGCGCATTATCGCGGTCACGGCGTCCTCCGCCGAAGCGTCGTCGATCGTGTCTGTCGCGTTAGTGTACAGCGAGAACGCTTTGGTTTCCCATATCTGCCAGTTGAAATTCAGCGTGGTGGTGTCGTAGGGGCGCGGCGTGCGCAGTATGCCGTATCTCATGCCGAAGCTGCGCATAAGCTCCGGCTCGGCGAAGTCGGTCTTCATCATCTTGACGTGCGGCAGGAAATCCCCCTGCTGGTAGAAGCTCGCCAGTTGTATGCCGTACTCGTAATCCTTGACGTTCGTGAACACGCCGTCGGAAATGCGCTGGGTGGTCTCGCCTAAGTCGTAGCCGGGGAACATACGGTTGATATCCGTGTTGTCCATAGTCCAGAAGCGCTTGCCGATATTCATGGAATAATAGTTCACGCAGGGAATGACAAGTATCTCCTTTCCACCGGCGATCCCGTGGCGTTTTTCCAACTTTTCCAGCTCCTTGACCAGCCGTGCGCAGACGTACATCTGCTGTATCTCGTTGCCGCGCATTGCGCCGACTACTGCAAGGGTCTTGTCGCCGCCGCCGAAGCGGAAGCCCACTATGTCCATAGGCTCTCTGTACGGGGACTTTATCGAATAGAGTATCTCTCTTTTCATAGCGCACCGCCCTCCTTTCCGTTGTCCTCCGGCTGGAGGATACGGGCTAGCAGCGACCCGCCGAACACTATCGGGTACTCACGCAGCGTGAATATCATGCCGTCGCACACGGCGTTTATCTGCGCCGCGACAGTGCTTGTGAGGGGATCCAGCACATCACCGATATGCTCCCCCTTCTTCACATGGTCGCCGAACCTCCGGCAGGGCACGAATATCCCGGCGGCGTCGGAGTTCACGAATCCCACGGAGCGGTTGAGGGAAACTATCGGATCTCTCACCGGCTGAGTTTCGCCGCTCCACATGCCCAGCTCTTTCAAGAGGTTGAACACCCCGTCGCAGAGCTGCAAACAGTATTCCTCGGTAATGCGCATACCGACGCCCATTTCTACCACAAGAGTCTTTGTGCCGCGGCTGTTGAGGGAATGTGCCAGAGTTGACTCAAGGACAGTCGCCGCGTCATGTATCCAGATGAAATCAACATTCATCATCTTGGCATAGGGAATCAGCGTTTCCGCGGTGGGAACGCTGATCCTTATCTGGGGCAGCTCCTTTAAATAGATGTTGCTGGAATGTACGTCTACGCAGATGTCCGCGCCGTAGATGTCGTCTATAACCGCCGCGCAGACCGACTCCATAAGCGTACCCTCCCGGCTGCCGGGGAAGATACGGTTCATGTCAAGGTCGAACTTCGGTATGCCGCGGGTTATGGAGTCTATGCCCAGCGGGTTCATAGCCGGGTAGATGTCCACCGTTCCGTTCAGGCAGCCGATCTCGTCGTTAAGGCGCTTCCCCATCAGATAGGCGAGGTACTGCCCCTCCAGCTCGTCGCCGTGTATTCCCGTCACAAGGCAGAGCCGCTTTTTGCTTGTTCCGTTTTTTATCCGGTTCTTCCGGATAGTCAGTTTTTCGTTCACCGCAAGCGAAGCCTGCGTTACTGTTTTTACCATGATTTCCTCCCGCTTTTCCCTTTTTGCATTTTGCCTCAGAACGCTTCCTCGGACAGATTTGAAGCGATAAGCTGCATTTGTCTTGTATACGCGCCCAGCATTACGCCCCTGTCTATCGCGCAGTCGCTGTAATCTCTGCCCTGCGCCAGAACAAGGTAGTAGTCGTTCGTGGGGCAGTTGTTTGTGGGATCTATGCCCCGCCAGCCGTCCTCCGTCCAGTATTCAGCCCAGCTATGCGTTTCGCCGTCGCAGCTTGAAAGCCCCGCGATATACCGGCAGGCTACTCCGTCCATGCGCAGCAGCGACAGCAGAATGTGGGTGTAGTCCTGACAGACGCCCTTTCGCTGCGCGAAAGCCTCCTCCGCGGTGGTCTGTATCGTGGTGCTGTCCCGGACGTAGCTCATCTCGCCGTACAGCTTCTCCGCGAAGAACGCGGCGCGCTCCGCCGGCGTAACGCCGGAGCATTCGTCCTTTACGCTCTCATAGAAAGCTTTTATCCCGTCGCCGGGCTTCGTCAGCGGGGACTGATAGCGGTAGCAGGGCATAAAGTCCCTGCGCAGCTTTGCGCTGTCTATCTCCGCGCAGCCGCTCACCTCGAAATCGAGGAAGCGGTGCTCCTTTTTGAGATACCCGGAGGTCACGCAGTTGCCGAACGCGTCGGTTGTGCGCTCGGTGGACACCAGCGGGGATATCTCAAGCTCGCAGGACAGGATATGCTGGGTTTCCGTTTCCGGCGGAATACACCGCAGCGCTATCGAATGATCATGCACATAATTATCAAATGTCAGCTTTGTGGAAAAGGTGAAATTCAGCTTTTTCACAACGTATTCACTTCTTTCTTTTTAGAGGTTCCCATTTTTTATCCCGCCATAACGGATCTTCTCACCGGCTCGAACAGCCTGCCGAGGGCGGAGATAGCCTCGCCGCTGCTGGCGGTGTAGTTCTCACCCATGCCCATGACCTCTACAAGAACGCAGAGCTGCTTTGTGTTGTAGCGGTAGGGGGTGTTCTTCGGTGCGCCCCGCAGGCTCGCGCACAGCCGCGCGAACTCCCGCTCAATGGCGGGGAACGGGTATTTCATGCGGAAGTACAGGTCAAGCCGCTCAACATACTTCCCGCACTCAATTATAGTTTTAATCTCCTCGTCGTAGACGTACTCCCCCACGCAGCCCCAGAAGCCGAACAGAATGTCCACCAGCGGCAGCAGCGACAGGCACAGCGCCTGCAAAGAGTGCTTGGTATGCTCCAGCTTGTCCATTGCCATTTGCAGGAACGACAGCGCCTCGGTGGAGATCTCCTCCCGCAGGACAATGCCGTTGTCGTATGCTTTTACAAGGCTTGCCGCCACGGAGCTGGGGTTGTCCTCGTCAAAGATGAAGCTGCGGAAGAACTCCTCCTTGCTGCCGTAAGTATCGCTCAGCCCGAACGCCGCAAGGTATTCCCTGTACTCCTCCTGCTCGCTGTCTATCTCCCTGTCGTACAGCTTTTCCAGCGCCTTTAAAGTCGTGTATGCTCTTTCAGTGTAGCGTCCCAGCCAGAACAGCCGGTCGCCGTGTTCTATCGAGATAGTACCCATGTATCTTTAAATCCTCCTCCCTGCGACGAGTTCACTACGAAGCTGTCAGGATTCCGTGAGAATCTTGTCAGCCCTGAAGCCCAAACCCTCGTCTTTTCGCCGGAAAGCACGAACGCACGCAGGTCGGCTTTCCGCATTACCTTTTCTCCGCCCTCGAATATCGGCAGATCGCAGAAGTCTATGACCTCCTGCGCGATGAACCGCCGCGGCTCGCGGATTATCGTCTGCCGGAAATCCTCCAGCTTCTCCGCCGAAAGGTCGCTGCCGAACACCACGCCGTAGCCGCCGGCTTCTGCCACGTCTTTGATTTCCAGCTTGCCGATATTGTCAAGGACGTACTTTCTGTCCTCCTCGTAGAACGGCAGATAAGTCGGAGCGTTTTTCAGTATCGGTTCCTCGTTAAGGTAGTATTTTATCATCTTCGGCACGAAATAGTAAATTCCCTTGTCGTCGGCAACTCCGTTGCCCGGCGCGTTGATTATCGCCACGTTTCCGGCGCGGTACGCTTCCATGAGGTTCGGTATGCCGATCAGCGACTTTGCCTCAAAGGTCAGCGGGTCGAGGTACTCGTCGGAGATTCTGCGGTAGAGCGCGCCGATCTTCGTCCTGCCGCCGGAGTAGGTCTTGTGATACAGAATGTTGTTTTCCACGAACAGCTCGTCGTTGGAAACCAGTGCTGCGCCGGACAGCTCCGCCAGATAGCTGTGCTCAAAATACGCTGCATTGTAGCGCCCCGGTGTGAGTATCGCGTTGATACCGCCGCAGTTCACGTTGTCCATGGTGTCCCGCAGGAGCTGCGCGTAATTTCGGTTGTCAACGATCGGATTATCGGTGAACGCCTTCGGGGAAGCGACTCTCGTCAGCTCCCGCGCGATAAGCGGGTAGGACGCTCCGGACGGGATACGCAGGTTATCCTCAAGGATATACCACTCGCCGTCCTTGCCCAGAACAAGGTCAATGCCCGAAATGTGGCTGTAAATGTTCTTCGGCGGGGTAATGCCCTCGCACTGGGGCAGATACCCGCTTGAAATGTACACGAAATCCTCCGGCACAATCTTGTCGGCGATTATTTTCTTGTCGTGGTAAATGTCGTAGATGAACATGTTCAGCGCGTCCACACGCTGGATAAGCCCCTTTTCTATCGCGGTGAAGTCCTGCGCCGTGATGATCCGCGGTATCGGGTCGAACGGAAAAAGCTGCTCCTTGAACACGCCGTTTTTGTAGATACCGAACTTTACGCCGTAACGTCTGAGCAGCTCGTTTATCTCGTCAACGTTGGCAATAGGCACGTCGAAATTCAGCGCCTCCATTTGCAGGTCTGGCTTCATTGCTGTCACTCCCTTTTCTTTTGAAAGAAAACACAAAGGCGCCCCTTTTT
>CAMCFA010000089.1 GCA_945873955.1 uncultured Clostridia bacterium
TCCTGCGAAATGTCGCTGTGGAGTATCACAATGTCGTACAGGCGGCTCTTGTCCGCATTGCACAGCAGCGAATACAGGCACACCGCAAGCGGTGGCGCGTAGGCTTCATTGCAGGCGCAGCAAATATTCACACAAGCCGGTTTTATGCTTTGCATTTGATCCCTCCACAACAGCCAGATTTGTTCTTTGTTTTGTAGGAATAACCTTACGCCCAAATTTTCCTATGCATATTTATTATACATCATTTTTTTATTATTTGTCAATAGACTTGGGCTGAATTGTTTCAACCTGGCGCGAATCAACACATAAATGTGCTTCACCCATTCTGTTCCTTACACTTAATTTCCAAAAGCTATAATAATCAATGTGCTTTAGAGAATGATTTTTCGGTTTCTCTCCCTCAGAATGTCGAAACCCCATGAATAAATTCACATTATAAGCAAACAATAGCGATACAGGCAGAAAAATCTGCACGCCATAATAAAATCACGGAGGAATTTATATATGAAAGCTACTGGAATTGTCCGCAGAATCGACGACCTCGGAAGAATAGTTATCCCTAAGGAGATACGCAGAACTATGCGCATACGCGAAGGCGACCCCCTAGAGATCTACACCAGCCCCGACGGCGAGGTCATCTTCAAGAAATACTCTCCCGTGGGGGAGATATCCTGCACCGCGTCCCAGTACGCGGACGTGCTGTCGAAAGTCGGCGGCTGCCCGGCGGTGATATGCGACCGCGACCACGTTATCGCAGTATCCGGAATGGCGAAGAAGGAGGTCATTGAGCGGCGGGTCTCCGGCTCTCTGGAGGACCTCATTGAGCAGCGCAAGAGCCACGTCTACCGCAGCAAGGACGACCAGATCCTCAATCCTATCGAGGGTATCGACCGCTACGCTATCGCCTGCTCCCCTATCCTGTCGCAGGGCGACGTAAACGGCGCGGTGATCATGCTTTCCGGCGAGGATCATGAGTTCGCCACCAGCGAACAGAGCGCTCTTGTTCAGGCGGCTGCCATGTATTTCGGCAAGCAGATGGAGGAATAATCCCGCATTTATTAGAAGAAAATCCAAGCCGCTTCTGAGGTGTTGTCAGAAGCGGCTTTTATTATTTCACTATCTCAATCAAGCTATTCAGCGTGGTTATCGTGAAGTCCTGCCCATAATCGGGATCTTTCCCCTTGCGGTCGATAAGCACCGTCCTGCAACCGACATTCTGCCCGGTCTTGATATCCTTCGGCTCGTCCCCGACAAAGAACAGCGGCTGCGCGCCGAAATGCTCCGCTATTAGCTTCACCCCGGCGGGATTCGGCTTTCTGTAACCGCAGCTCTGGGAGGACACATACAGGTCGAAATACGGCATAAGCTCCGGGAAGTAGCTCTTGTGCAGGCTGTCCGGCATTCCAGTGGCGACGTCGGTGAGCGCCGCTATCTTCCAGCCGGAATCCCGCAGCTTTTGCAATACCGGCAGCGTTTCCGGGTAGATAAGCGGTGTCAGCTTCATGTCCTCAAAGAACGCGTCTATGACCTCCGGCAGCGAATAGTCGAAATCCCACCCCTTCGCCGCGTCCGCGAATATCTGCTCCGGGGCGTAGTCCTGCTCGCGGTACTTCACCCGCGGGTTGTACTGCCGCAGCACCTCTATCGAAGCCGCAAGCTGCTCCTCCGTCAGCGGCAGCCCCAGCTTCTCCCGGACGTGCCGGAACGCGCTGTCGTAGAACTCTATCCACACGTTCGGCATGTTGACGTACTCCATAAGCGTGCCGCCTATATCAAAAACAATTACTCTCATACTGCCTCCTTACGCCCTGCCAATTAGGTTATCATTTCCGCTGTCCTCCGGTTTATCCGGCGGTGATTCCAGCTGTTCTTCGTCGAAAAGAACGTCGTAGAACCGCTCTGCCGACTCCACAAAGCAGGCGCCGTCCTCGCAGTAGATCACTATCACCGCCGTCCCCGCAGGCAGCTCCCTGCCGTTCGCCGAAACCGCCCGGAACCAGTAATCCCTACCGCCGTGGTTCACCCTGATCTCACCGTACATGTCCGGGCTGATATCCTCGGTCACGATACCGTCCATGTTTTCCAGCTCAGACGGGGTAGGCTCTCCCTGCTTGTGCAGCTTGAAATACAGCGGCGAAAACACGGTGCTGAGCAGAAAATTGAACGCAAGTCCCCCAGCAACCGCGCAGGGCAGCCCCAGCCAGCTCACAGCGCCCATAGCTTCCAGTATCAAGCCGAACAGCGAACTAACGAAAATGAACACGATAAGCCGCAGCAGATTCTTCGGGAACACCGTCTGCCACTCGATACGGCTTTTGCGCCGCTCAAACAGCTCTCCGGCATTTGGGAACAGCGCCCGGTGGAACAGCAGCCACACCGCAAGCTGTAAGGTAAGATAGCCCCCGGACAGACACAGCATTAAAATATAAAACAGCCGCACGGCATTCCCCCCTTAACTGCAAAAAATCCGCAGTCGCTGACGGCTGCGGACTTGTGTTACTGTGGAAAATCAGAGATTCGCAACAAGGTCGCGGGTATCTCTTGCGATAAGCAGCTCCTCGTTGGTAGGAACTACCCATACCTCTACCTTGCTGTCGGGAGCGGAAATTCTCTGGAGCTTTCCGCGAAGCCCTGCGTTTGCAGCCTCGTCCAGCTTAATGCCGAAGAACTCCATGTCGCGGCACACGTCGGCGCGCAGGTCGTCGGAGTTCTCGCCGATACCGCCGGTGAAGAGAACAGCGTCCAGACCGTTCATTACAGCGGCATAAGAGCCGATATACTTCTTGATCTCATAGCGGAGCATTTCCCCCGCCAGCTTTGCCTTCTTGTCGCCGTGCTCTGCGGCAGCGGTGATGTCGCGGTTGTCGCTGGAAATACCGGAGATTCCAAGGAAACCGGACTGCTTGTTAAGATAGTCGCTCATTTCAGAGGGGCTGAGGTGCTTCTTGTTCTCAATGAAGGTTACAGCGGAGGGGTCAACACAGCCGGAGCGTGTACCCATGATAACGCCGTCCAGCGGGGTGAAGCCCATGGAGGTATCAACAGACTTGCCGCCGTCTACCGCGGTAATGGAAGAGCCGTTGCCGAGGTGGCAGGAAACGATCTTCAGCTCGGAAATAGGCTTGCCGAGAGCGTCCGCAAGCGCCTGAGTTACGAAGCGGTGAGATGTGCCGTGGAAGCCGTACTTTCTTACATGGTACTTCTCGTAGCACTCATACGGCATACCGAACATGAACGCCTTTTCCGGCATAGTCTGGTGGAACGCGGTGTCGAATACTACGACCTGCGGGGTGGTTTCGGGAATTACCTTCTTGCAGGCTCTCAGAGCCAGTGCGTGGGGGTGGTTATGTACCGGTGCAAGCTCGGACAGATCGTCGATCTGCTGGATAACCTCGTCGGTAGCGAGGGTGGTCTTGCTGAATATCTCAGCGCCCTGTACTATTCTGTGACCTACCGCAGAGATCTCGCTCATGCTGTCGATAACCTTGCCCTCGCCGGAGGTGAGTACCTCTACCAGCTTCTCAAAAGCCTCGGTGTGGGTGGGGAAGGTGGAGTCGGTGTCGATAACTCTGCCGTCGAAGGTGGTGTGCTTGATGTGACCGTCAATGCCGATACGGTCGCAGTTGCCCTTTGCGATAACGCTTTCGTCCTCCATGTTGATAAGCTGATACTTCAGCGAGGAGCTGCCGGCGTTGATAACAAGAATTTTCATTATGTATAACCTCTCCTTTTATTTTCACAGGATCAGCGTGATCCTGCCAATACTACATAAATATTGTAGTACTTTTCGACAAAAAAATCAAGTCTTTTTTGAAAAAATATTGATTTATTTACGGATTTGGTGTAAAATTAGAAATAAGGCACCCGACAAACGGCTGCCGGATAAACACACGATTCTTTCCCCGGTCTTTACGGAGGTGTTCTCATGAAAACCGCAGCAGTTATCTGCGAATACAACCCGTTCCACTACGGGCATAAATACCAGCTAGGCCAGACCCGGAAGCTCGGCGCGACCCACATTGTCGCGGTCATGAGCGGCAGCTTCACCCAGCGTGGTGACGCGGCGGTGTTCGACAAATACACCCGCGCCAGAACTGCGCTGGAAAACGGCGCAGACCTTGTGCTGGAGCTTCCCGTGAAGTACAGCCTGTGCGCCGCGGAGGGCTTCGCACGGGGCGCGGTGGGCATTATCTCAAAGCTGGGCTGCGTGGATATGCTGTCCTTCGGCAGCGAATGCGGCAGCATTGCCGCCCTTAAAGAAGCCGCCGGAGCGGTGGAATACGCGGTGAGAACGCGGGAGTTCCAGCTGCTCGTCGAGGGCGGGAAAAGCTACCCGGCGGCGCTCGCCGAGGCGGTCAACAAATATTACACCGAGGACGTCTACCGGACGATAAGCTCCCCGAACAACACCCTTGCAGTTGAGTACATCAAGGCTCTGGACGACATAGGCAGCAGCATTGAGCCGGTGACGATACTGCGGGAGGGCGCGGGTCACGACAGCGACGAGGAAGAAGCGCAGTTCATAAGCGCCTCGCTGATACGAAAGAAAATACTTGCCGGGGAGAAATACGCCGATTTCGCGCCGGAAATAAACTGCCCCACCGCGGATATCCGCCGGCTGGAGACCGCGATACTCGCAAAGCTCCGCTGCATGCGGCAGGAGGACTTCGAACAGGTGTACGACGCGGCGCAGGGGCTGGCAGAGCGTCTTTACAAGGCGTCCCGCAGGGCTTGCACGCTGGAGGAGCTGTACTTCCTCGCAAAGACAAAGCGCTATACGCTGGCAAGAATTCGCCGCGCGGTGCTGTGTGCATTCCTCGGGGTGGAGAAGAAAATGCTGCACGAGCAGGACGCGTATATCCACATTCTCGGCATGAACACACGCGGCAAGGAAATACTCGCCGCCGCGAAGAAGTCCGGCTGCCCGCTGCCGCTGGACACCTCGCTGAAAGCGCTGATGAGCACGTCACGAGAGGCGCACCGGCAGGGCGCGTTCGAGGCGCGCTGCGGTGACGTTTACTCCCTCGCGTTTGAGAAGCCGCGTCCCTGCGGCGCGGACTTCACCGCAAAGCCCGTCATACTCGACTAAATTTATCTGGAGGAACATAAAATGGTTAATGTAACGGAACTCAATTACAAGAACTTCGGCAAGTGCGTAAAGCTGGACAACGGCACGGCGAGCCTTATAATCACAGTTGACGTGGGACCGCGCATTATCTCCTACTGTCTTAACGGAAAGGAGAATATGCTGCTGGAGGACGTGGACAGAGAGTTTCAGGACGGCTCTCAGGAGCTTCGGGAATACTTCGGCGAGGACAAAACGTGGTACATATACGGCGGACACCGGCTTTGGAGCAGCCCGGAGAGCTACCCGCACAGCTATGTCCCGGACAACGAGCCGGTGGAGTACGAAATACTTGACTGGGACGGCGTAAAGGGCATAAGACTCACCGCCCCAGCTACAAGAACAGGGCAGCTCCACACCACATATATCTGGCTCGACCGGGAGAACAAGGGTTCCTCAAGGGTGCAGATAAACCACAGCATTACAAACGTATCCGGTGCGATAGTCACTCTTGCTCCGTGGGCGCTGACCGTCTGCGCGGCAGGCGGCGTGGAGATATTCCCCCAGAGCACCGCGGACAACGGACTTCTTTCCAACCGCAGGAACGTGTTCTGGAGCTACTCCGACATTAACGACGACCGGTTCTTCCTGTCGAACAAATACGGCACTTTACAGCAGGTAAAGGGCGCTCCCACCAAGTTCAAGATAGGCATAAACAACGAGGACGGCTGGGCTGCGGTGGTGAACAAAGGACAGATATTCCTCAAAAATTTCAGCATGGAAAAGGACGGAAATTACCCGGATTACGGCTGCAATTTTGAGACATTTACAAACGGCATTTTCCTTGAATGCGAGAGCCTCGGCGAGCTGGAAACGCTGAAAAACGGTCAGACCGTTTCCCTAACAGAGGAATGGGAGCTTATCGAATGCAGCGATACCTTCGACCGCAAAAACGAGGAAAGCATAGACGAATTCGTGAAGAAATACGACCTGCGCAACAGGACAGGCGATATGTTTTCAGCGCATACAGCAATGACACACAAGTGAGGAATGGCAATGAGCCTATATGACGAGCTGCGCCGGAAGCACAGCAGATTTATTTACCACAGCTTTGAGCTGCACGGGAATGAACTTATCTTCCACTTTTCCATTGACGACTACCACTTCCGCCCGAAATGGACGTTCCCGGAGGGCATAAACAGCCTTGACTATGACCGGGAGCTTGCGGATAAAATCGCGTTTTCGCTGGGCATGGCGGAGCTGGTTTCCTACTGGAAATGTGCCTGCCCGCCGGTGGTGGAGGTGCGCTGCGGCGGGCTTTCCGGCTGGGAAAAACAGTGGTGGAAGAAACTCTACTTCAACGGGCTGGGGGAGTTTTTCTACCGAAACGGCATTACCCCGGACTTCGACAGCTTCATGACGATAGAAGCCCCGGAGGAGCAGCCGCTCTCCCCGCGTACGAATGCCCTTGCGGGAGTTCTCGTGCCGATAGGCGGCGGCAAAGACAGCGTTGTAACTCTGGAACTGCTGAAAAAAACCGGGGAGGACATCTCCGCGTACATCATCAACCCGCGTCCGGCGACCCTCGGCTGCGCAGAAGCGGCGGGAATACCGGAGAGCCGCGTTATCGCGCCGTCCCGCACCATTGACAAGCAGCTTCTGGAGCTGAACAAGCTGGGCTATCTCAACGGTCACACGCCGTTTTCGGCGGTGGTGGCGTTCTCGGCGGAGCTGTTCGCCTGCGTATACGGCAGGAGGTATATTGCCCTCTCCAACGAAAGCAGCGCGAACGAAGCCTACGTTGAGGGAACTTCGATAAACCACCAGTACAGCAAATCCACCGAGTTTGAGCGGGACTTCCGTGAGTACTGCGAACGCAGCTTCGGCGGCTATGACCGCTGCCCGGAGTATTTCAGCCTGCTGCGCCCGTGGAGCGAATGGCAGATAGCCCGCGAATTCGTTAAGCACCCGCAGTATTTCGGGGTGTTTCAGAGCTGCAACCTCGGCAGCAAGAACAATACGTGGTGCTGCAACTGCGCGAAATGCCTGTACGTCTATATCCTGCTGGCGGCGTTCCTCGACGACGACGTGCTGACCGGGATATTCGGCTGCAATATGCTGCAAAAGGCAGAGCTATCCGACATGCTTGACGGGCTAATTCTTGACGGAGAGGATAAACCGTTTGAGTGCGTCGGCACAAAGGACGAGGTGCGGCTGTCGCTGGAAATGGCGTGGGAACGCCGAAAATCCGACCCGCCTGCCCTGCTGAAGCGCTGGCGGGAGCTGTTTCCGGAATACACCCCGGTATCGCTGGATAGATTCTTCGACACCGACAATTTTGTGCCGGAAAAGCTGAAACACCTCTTGGGAGAAGAATATGAACATTAACGAATTGAAACCCATATTTGCCGGGAAACGCTGCGCTATTCTCGGCTTCGGGCGGGAAGGCAGGGTCTGGCTGTCGCTTTTGCAAAGGCTGGGCTGCTGCGCCGAAATCGCCGTTGCCGACATGAAACCGCAGGATATCCCCTTAGTCACCGGAATCTACGGTGAGGACTACCTCGACCGCGCAAAAGGCTACGACCTGCTGCTGCAAAGCCCCGGCGTCATCATCAAGGACAGACTTACCGCTGCTGAAAAGGCGAAGATACTCACCCAGACGGAGCTTCTGCTGCGGCTGCGCCCCTGCAAAATTATCGGCATAACCGGGACAAAGGGAAAGTCCACCACCTCGTCGCTGATTTATCACTTTCTGAAAGCCTGCGGCAAAAATGCAATGCTTATCGGGAATATCGGCGTTCCCCCGCTGGAGCGGCTGGAGGAGATGACCCCGGATACCGTCGCTGTCTGCGAAATGAGCTGCCACCAGCTTGAATTCGTGCAGCATTCGCCGGAAATCGCGGTGCTGCTGAATATCTTCCCAGAGCACCTCGACCACTATGTCAGCCTTGAAGCCTACGCCTCGGCGAAGCGGAACATCTACCGCTTCCAGCAGCCGGGTGATACCGCGCTGCTGAACGCGGATATCTTCACGGACAGCGACATTAAGTCACGGCTTATCACCCTCGGGTGCGGACGTCCGGCTGACGCCTGCTCCGGCAATGACGGAATAACGCTCCCCGGACGTAATATCCCTGCCGAAAAAATCCACACCCAGCTCCGGGGAAAGCACAACCTCTACAACATTGCCGCGGCGCTCTGCGCGGCGGAATGCGCCGGGGCGGACATTGACGCCTGCCTTGCCTCGCTGCCGGAGTTCAAGGGGCTGGAGCACCGTCTGGAATACGTCGATACGATAAACGGCGTGGAGTACATCAACGACAGTATCTGCACCATTCCCGAAGCAGCGGTAGCGGCTGTCGGAGCGTTTGACTCCGGCGCTGACTGCATTATTCTCGGCGGCATGGAGCGGAATATACCCTACGACATTCTGGCAGACTTCCTCAACACCGGGGCGGTGAAGAACGTTATCCTGCTGCCGGACAGCGGTTACCGGATAGGACGCATGATAACAAATCCCGCGGTGAACGCTGTGAAAGTCCACGATATGCCGGAGGCAGTAAGCGCCGCGGCGAAGCTGGCAAAGCGCCGGGTAATTCTCTGCCCCGCCGCCGCAAGCTACGGCTTCTACAAGAATTTCGAGGAGCGCGGGCGGCACTTCAAGGAGCTTGTGCAGGCGCTCAAAAAATGATTCCACAAATCCTCCGGGTGATACCGGGGGATTTTTTGTGCATTAAGCCGACATTCGTGATATGCCGTTTGGAAATAATGCCGGGTTTCAACCGTCGTTTTTTGTTGAATCGGCACAAAACTGCCGTTTTTCGCGGATATTCGCTGTTTCGCCGCCGGATTTCCCGGAAATTTTATTTCATTTATTCCGCCGATTGCCAATAAATCCGGAATGCGCTATAATTATCCGGGGTGAAGAAATTGACCTTTCAGAACACGATAGAGCTTGAAATATACGGCGGCAGCGCAATGTTCACCGACCCGGAGCAGAAAGCCGAGGGACGGCTGTGCAGCCTGCCTGTGCCGACCTACGAGGCGGTCAAGGGGATACTGCGCTCCGTTTACTGGAAGCCCACGTTTATATGGGTGCCGGACGAGCTGCGCATAATGCATAAGATAGCCACGGAACGCTATCCCGTGAAGCTGCACAGGGGCGGAAAAGTCATACTCACTGAGAAGCAGCGGCTGTGCAATGTGCGCTATCAGCTAAGGGCGCATTTCGTGTGGAACGACAACCGCCCGGAGCTTGCCTGCGACCGGGACGAGAACAAGCACTTCCACATTGCGCTGCGAAGCCTGTCAAGGGGCGGACGGCGCAGCGTATTTCTGGGGACGTCGGACTGCACAGGGTATGTCCGCCCGGCAAGATTCGGCAGCGGCAGGGGCTTCTACGACGGCTGCGATAAAGATTTCGGGGTGATGTACCACGGTATCACCTACCCGGACGAAAATCTCGCCGAGCCGCAATGCATGGACGTGTTCCAGCGCAGCTTCCGCTGCGTGATGACCGACGGGATAATCAAGTTCCCGCCGCCAGAGGAATGTCAAAGCGAATTCCTGCGGCACGGCGCAGTCAAGTGGTTCGGGGATATACCGCTGACCGTCTGAACGCCGATACAATTCATTCAAGAGGTGATACGATACATGCCGTCATTGGCTCACAGAACTGATTTTCTGGCGCTGATATCAGTAAGCGGCGCGAATCCCAACGGAGATCCCTGCGGGGGCGGCGCTCCCCGAACGGACAACCGTGGTTACGGCGTTATCTCCCCGGTTTGCATAAAGAGAAAGCTCCGGGACAGGCTGGAAGAAATGGGCGAAGATATACTGGTATCTCCGCCGAAATGCCCCGGCGACTCACTGGCAAGACGAACTGCAATACTGCCTAGGGGCGGCGATATCTCCCGCAGAGCCTGCGAGCAGTGGTTCGACGTGCGGGCGTTCGGACAGGTGTTCGCGTTTCCGGGGATAAACGCTCCGGGTATCAAGGGCGCGGTGACTGTACAGCAGGCGGTGAGCCTCCGCCCGGTAAGGATAGTCCAGACCGGGATAACACGCTGCATTTCCGGCACAGACACGCTCCGGAAAAATGGGAACATAGGCTTCACCAAGACCGTTGAGTACGGGCTGTATGTTCTGAAAGGCTCGGTGAACGTGTACACCGCCGCAAAGACTGGGTTCTCCGGTGAGGACTGCGAGAAGCTCAAACAGGCATTGCTGCACATCTTCGACAACGACTGCTCCGCGGCAAGACCTGCGGGCAGCATGGAGCTGAAACGGCTGTTCTGGTGGGAACATTCCTGCGCACTGGGGGACTACTCCCCGGCGAGGGTATTTGGGACTGTGAAAGCCAGACCGCTGACCCCCGAACCGCTGCGGTTCGAGGATCACGAGATAGTACACACCCCGCTGCCGGGTCTTTCGCCTGAGATTTTTGAGGGGTGAAATCCGGGACGCGCTTGAGCAGGTCGAATTTGATATATTCAGCGCTTCCCTCGGGGACGCGCTGAATATAGCGAAGCGTATCAAATTCAGACCCGCGAGTTCCCGCGTTTGAGCGGGTCGAATTTGATATATTCAGCGCTTCCCTCGGGGACGCGCTGAATATAGCGAAG
>CAMCFA010000090.1 GCA_945873955.1 uncultured Clostridia bacterium
GGAAGCCAAAAGGAAGCGAAAAGCAATTTGCTACGCGGAAAGTAAAATGCGCCTAACTCGCTAAATTACAATTTATATTAAAAGCGCTGCATTGATTTACAGCGCCTTTGCTTTATCTACTGTTAATTACTGCTTTAGTAAGCCGCCCGAAATCCTCCAGCGTAAGCTCCTCTGCTCGTGCAGTGGGCTTTATCCCGAAGCCCTCCATGAGCGCGGAAAGCTCCGCTTTAGAAATGTGAAGCTCCCCGGAGAGCGGGTTCGCCACTTGCTTTCTCCGCTGGGAGAATGACGCCCGGATTATACGGAACAGCAGTCGTTCTTCTTCGGCGGGAATGTCTGCGGCGGGCTTCACGTCCAGCCGTATGACCGCGCTGTCCACATTCGGGGAGGGCATAAAGCTGCCCCTGCCGACCTTGAACAGCAGCTTCGGCTCGCTGTAATAGGATACCGCGCAGGATATCGCGCCGCAGTCCCGTGTGCCGGGCTTTGCGCAGATCCTGTCGGCGGCTTCTTTCTGAACCATGACCGTCATTGCGGAGATAGGCAGGCGGCTTTCCAGCACCCGCATTATCACCGGGGAGGTGATGTAATATGGAAGATTAGCGCAGACCACCGTTTCCATGCCGCCGGCTTTCTCAGCAAGCAGCGCCGCAAGGTCTGTTTCCATTACGTCCGCGAAAACTATCTCAACGTTGTCGTAGTCCGCGAGGGTTTCTTCAAGTATGGGCTTCAGCGAGGTGTCTATCTCCACCGCGATAACCTTGTCACAGCGCTCGGCAAGCTCCTTGGTGAGAACGCCCACCCCCGTGCCGATCTCCAGTGCGCACACGCCGGGCTTCGCGCCGCCAAGCTCCGCAATCTTTGGGCAGACGGCGGGGTTTATCAGAAAGTTCTGCCCCAGCGATTTGGTGAACGAGAACCCGTGGCGCTCAAACAGATCTTTTATAACGCTGATGTTTGTTAGCTCCATTAATAGCCCTCGCTGCCGTTAAGACTTTCGTCGTTCTCTACCCAGTCGTTCACAGATATAACGCGGTAATCCGACGGAGTGGTGCGGACTACCACCTGCTCTATCCCGGAGTTGATGATAAGCCGCTTGCACATGGAGCAGGGCTCTACGTCGCCGAAAAGCTCCCCGGTCTTTGCGTCAAGGCAGGCAAGATATAACGTTGAGCCTATCATATCGTGGCGGGAGGCGCTGATGATACAGTTCGCCTCGGCGTGGACGGAGCGGCACAGCTCGTACCTCTGCCCCTTTGGGACGTTCAGCATGTCCCGCATGCACTCGCCGCGGTCGGAGCAGTTGGTGCGCCCTCTGGGAGCGCCGTTGTAGCCGGTGGCGATTATCTCGTCGTTCTTAACAAGGATCGCGCCGAAATTGCGCCGCAGGCAGGTGCCTCGTTCTGCGACGGTCTGGGAGATATCCAGATAGTAATTCGTCTTGTCACGTCGTTCCATGATGACCGCCTTTCAGCCGTATTATCACTTGTGGTTCTTTCTTGACTGCTTTGCGATAAATGCTTTGTTCTGCACGGGCTTTGGTACCAGCGGAACATCACCGGGGCGCTTTGCTGCGGGCTGAGGCTGTGCGGGAAGTTTGCCCTCAAATGCGCTGATGTAGGTAGCGGCAATGTTACCCTGCTTCTGAAGTGTGTGAGTTTCGTCACAGTAATCGAGAACCTTTTCGAATTCAGCCTTTGACTCATCTTTTCTGCCCAGATTTGCATACAGCTCGCCGAGAACGCAGCGATACTGTGTTGCAGTGCTGAGATCGTTCTTTTCTGTTTCATTTTCGATCGCAGTTTTCAGCTTGTCGATTGCCTTGTCATAGCTGCCGAGGTCGATGTATTTCAGTGCAGCTTCAAAATCAATATTCATCTTTTTTCACCTTTCGTTAGCTGTTATTCTCTGCAATACGCAGATTTCCTTTTATATTGTATCATAAAACCTTTGTTTTGTCAAAACCTTTTTGTATTTTTCCTGATACGAGGTGAAAATACTTATAGAATTATAAGAAAACATATTTTACCACCCGATTCTGACATAACTTTCTTCCATTTTGTGGTAATATATATACACCGAACAACGTGGATATGCAGCGGCACATCTCGCGCGTGTGTGACATTTACAACGCATGCGCTGGTGCGACGCGCTTCCGCGGAACGGAAGTACACAGGAACAGCAGGGCGCTGTGAAGCCGGGGCGAAACTCCGGCCCGGGAAGGAAGTTCAATATGGCGGAAAAAACGGCTGTCCGGCGGCTCGCGTTTGAAATGCGCAGGCGCCCGGCGGCTGACTCAACGAAAACAAACAGCATTATATCCGGCGCGCTCTGGGCGGCGGGAGGACTGCTGCTGGAGCTTGGCGCAGGCACAGGCGCGGTGGGTTCATCGGCGCTTGCGGCGGCGGGAATAACCGGCACGGGCGGCTGGCTTATCTACGCCGGAGGTATCGCCGGGGCGCTGCTCCGGGGGTTCCCCGACGCATTGCAGGGAATAGGGGGGCTTGCGATAGCCCTTGCGGGGCGGCTGATACCACGGTCAAAGCATTTGTGGGTGAGGTGCGCCGTGCAGGGGATCATTGCGGCGGCGGCTTCGTTTTTCCCGGCGTGCGCGGCTTACAGCAAGCCTACGGAGCTTCTCACCGGGATAATCACGGCTGTGACCGCCGCGATATTTGCGGTATGCGTGCTTGTTCTGTACGAAAGAGTGACCGTCCGTGGACTTGACGCTGCGGACAACGGCGACTGCGCGCTGGCGGCGGCAATTATCGGCATTGCGTTTCTTACGCTTGGCAGGCTGGACTATCCCCCGTGCAACATCGGGAGGCTACTGGCGGGATTCTTCATGCTTGCGGCGGCGGACAGAAAGGGCGTGCTGTTCTGCGCCCTGCCGGGAGCGGCGGCGCTGGCGGGACTATGCGCCTGCGGCAATACAGAAATGGCGGGGGCGGGGGTAGTCTGCCTTGCGGCGCTGCTGAGCTGTGCGCTTTCCAGATTCGGTAAGATAACAAAGGCTGTGGGCTTCGTGTTTTTCGGCTGCGTGGGTATTTTAGCAGGCGGGGTGATCGATGGCTCATGGCGGGTATTCGCGGAGCTTGCCGCGGCGGGTGCGGCTTACGCGCTGGTACCCTCCCGGCTGCTGGGGGCGAGGGACTCCGACAGGGCGGACAACGCCGCGGCGCTGGTGATGAAAGAGCGCATGAGCTTTGCCGCCGGGGCGGTAAACGGGGTGAATTCCGGGCTGGAAGCCACCGCCGACACGCTGGAGCGGAGATATTCCGAGAGCCTGCCGCAGATCGCGGACAAGGCGGCGGACAAATGCTGCCGCGGCTGCCCGAATAATATGGTGTGCTGGGGTCAGAAGTATGAGCTTTTCCACGGTGAGTTCAACCGGCTGGTGAAACAGCTTCGCAGCGGCGGTGAGATATCGGAGCAGTCCATGTCGCCGCTGGCGGCAGCGGAGTGCGTTGACCGACAGGGAGTTATCATAGCGGTGCGCCGCGCCTACGACCAGTATCTTATGACCTCCAGCGAACAGCAGCATGTGAGGGAGCTTCGCCGGATATACAGCGGGCAGCTTACTTCCCTCAGCGAGATACTATCAGATCTGGGCAGCTCCGCCGGGAAGATACGCACCGGCAGCCGCACCGCCGAACGCCGCGCCGAGAAGGTGCTGCGGGAATGCGGGCTGACCGACCCGTCGGCATTTGTTACCTTTTCAAAGGGCGGCAGGATAAGGCTGGAGGCATACGGCGGCGGTGAAATGCGCGCCGACCGTGAGTATCTGGGAGAGCTGCTTATCCGGGCGCTGGGACGGGAGCTTGACCTCCCGGAGGTCAGCGTCAGCGGCGGCAGAGTGAGGGTCACTGCGTCGGAGCGGGCGCTGCTTTCGGCGGAAATAGGCGCCTGCCAGCTCAACCGGGGTAAAAACCGGGTGTGCGGCGACTGCTTTGACAGCTTCACCGACCCAAGCGGGGCGCTGTACATAATCCTATCCGACGGAATGGGCAGCGGCAGCAGAGCGCGGATAGACTCTGCGCTGACGTGCAGCATGGCTGTGAAGCTGATAAAGAGCGGGCTGCCGCTGAGCGCGGTGCTTGAGACGGTGAACACCTCTCTGCTGGTGAAATCCGCGGACGAGAGCTTCGCTACGCTGGATATCTGCCGGATAGACCTCAACACCGGGGAGTGCGTCATCTACAAGGCAGGCGCCGCCGCTTCATATATCAAGAGCGGCGACCGAATGCTGCGGGCGGTGCTTTCTTCGCCGCCGATAGGCTCCGGGGGGAGAGTGACCGTCCCGGCGCAGAAGTTCCACGTTGCCGCCGGGGACATCATATTAATGACCACCGACGGCGCGGCGCTGGACGAGGAGTGGCTGTCGCGGGAGCTTTCAAAGGAGCGCAGCGGCAGTGCGCAGGAGCTTTCCGAGCGGATAGCAAGGGCGGCGCGCAGCTCCGAGAACGGAAGGGAGGACGATATCAGCATTATTGCGGTGACTGTCGGGAGATAGACAAATTTAATTTCCTGCGGCGGGGTCAGATAGGCTTCGCCGCAGTTTTTGGGGTGGAATTCTGCGTGCTTTACCAATTACTGAAAAAACGTTTACATAAATTTGAGAAAACGTTGTCAAACTGCCTAAAACCGGGCGGTTGAAAATGGCTAAAAACATGAAATATCAACAAAACTATTGAAAAAAAATAGCTTGTGTGGTACAATAAGTACAAGGAAAATCACGTCGAGATCGGTTTTTTTGTATATTTTGTATTCTATACAGGAGAATTATGACAGGAGGTCAATAATAAATGGCTATCATTGTTCCGGAAAAATACACCGTTCCGCTGTATCTTTTCCACCAAGGCGAAAACTCTCATGCCTACGAGTTCTTCGGTTCTCACCGTGATTCAAGGGGAGGCAAGACCGGCGCTGTGTTCAGAGTCTGGGCGCCTAACGCCCGCGACGTCAGCGTTGTCGGGGACTTCAACCACTGGGACAGGACCCGCCACCCGATGAACAAAATCAGCGACGGCGGTATCTGGGAGCTGTTCATTGAGGGGATAAAGCAGTACGACAACTACAAGTACAGCGTTGAAAGCCAAGACGGACTTATCAAGCTGAAAGCCGATCCCTACGGATATCACATGGAGCTTCGCCCTAATACCGCGACGAAATTCTATGACATAGACGGCTTCCGCTGGACTGACCAGAAGTACATGGAGGAGCTTCGCAGAAAGAACATCTACGACAGCTCTGCGAATATTTACGAGGTAAATGCAGGCTCTTGGCGCAAGGACGGCGAGAACTATCTCAGCTACCGCCAGCTTGCTGAAAAGCTCATTCCGTACGTTAAGGAAATGGGCTACACCCATGTGGAGCTTATGCCGATAGGAGAGTATCCCTACGACGGGAGCTGGGGCTATCAGCAGATAGGCTATTTTGCGCCCACGTCGAGATTCGGCACGCCTCATGATTTTATGTGGTTCGTTGACCAGTGCCATGCCGCCGGGATAGGCGTCATCATGGACTGGGTGCCGGCGCACTTCCCGAAGGACGCCGCCGGACTGTATGAGTTTGACGGGACTAGCTGCTATGAGTACTCCGACCCGCTGAAGCGGGAGCACAAGAACTGGGGAACTCACGTTTTCGACTGGGGCAAGCCGGAGGTGCAGAGCTTCCTTGTTTCCAACGCGAACTACTGGATAGATAAATACCACATTGACGGACTGCGGGTTGACGCGGTAGCGTCAATGCTCTACCTTGACTACGACCGTCAGGGCGGCGAGTGGCGTCCCAACAGCAAGGGCGGCCATGAGAACCTTGAAGCGGTGGCGTTCCTGCAAAAGCTGAATGCCGCGGTTTTCAAGGAGCACCCGAACATCATGATGATCGCCGAGGAGTCCACCGCATGGCCTATGGTAACAAAGCCGGCGGATATCGGCGGACTGGGCTTCAACTTCAAGTGGAACATGGGCTGGATGAACGACATGCTTCGCTATATGTCGATGGATCCGCTGGGACGTCCCTATAACCAGAATCTTGTGACGTTCTCGTTCTACTATGCGTTCTCGGAGAACTTCATTCTGCCTATCTCACATGACGAGGTGGTTTACGGAAAGTGCTCCATGCTGGATAAAATGGGCGGTCCGAGGGAGTATCGCTTCAACTCCATGCGGACGTTCTTAGGCTACATGATGGCTCACCCCGGCAAGAAGCTGATGTTCATGGGGCAGGAGTTCGCCCAGTACAAGGAGTGGAACTTCCAGACCCAGCTCGACTGGGAGGTCATGGAGTTCGAGCCGCACAGAAAGCTGCATGAGTTCGTCAAGGATCTGAACAAGTTCTACAAGGACAATCCGCCGCTCTGGGAGTGCGACACAAGCTGGGAGGGATTCCACTGGATATCTGCGGAGGATAACGCGAACTCTGTTATCGCGTTCCGGCGTATCGCCAGAAACAAGGACGAGATAATCTGCGTGTGCAATTTCCAGCCGGTAAGGCATGAAATCTATGACATCGGCGTACCATATTATGCGGACTATGTTGAGGTGTTCAACTCCGACGACGTGAAATACGGCGGCGCAGGTATCACCAACAAGACCGTCACCGCGCAGGAGGAACCCATGCACGGCGAGCAGTACCGCATAACGCTGGATCTTCCGCCGATGTCGGTGATGTTCTTCAAGATCAAGAACATGCGCACCCCGCCGTCGAAGCTGCTTGCAGAGAAGGAAGCAGCGGACGCTGAGAAGGCTGCTAAGGCGGTAAAGGCTGAGAAAGCTGAGAAGCCGGTAAAGCCTGAAAAGGAAGAAAAGACCGTCAAGGCAGAAGCTCCCGCGAAGAAGCCGGAGACTCCCGCAGCGCCGGAGAAAAAGCCGGAGGCAGCTGCAAAAACTGATAAAGCTGGTCACGCCGATAAAGGCGATAATTCTAAGAAAATCACGGCTCAAAAGGTCGGGACAGGAGGAAATATATGAATCACATTAAAAAAGAGTGCGTTGCCATGCTGCTTGCCGGAGGACAGGGCAGCCGGCTCTATGCGCTGACGCAGGATATGGCAAAGCCCGCTGTTCCATACGGCGGCAAGTACAGAATAATCGACTTCCCGCTGTCGAACTGCGTAAATTCCGGTATTGACACCGTGGGCGTACTCACACAGTATCAGCCGCTTGTGCTGAACGAATACATAGGCAACGGTCAGCCGTGGGGTCTTGACAGAGCGCACGGCGGCGTGCATGTACTTCCGCCGTATGAGACCGCCGCAGGCAAGGCGTGGTATTCCGGCACGGCTAACGCTATCTATCAGAATATCGGCTTTATCGACAGATACAGCCCGGAGTATGTAGTTATCCTCTCCGGCGACCATATCTACAAGATGGACTATTCCAAGATGGTGGACTTCCACAAGGAGCATGAGGCGGACGCAACTATCGCGGTGCTTGAAGTTCCGTGGGAGGAGGCTCCCCGTTTTGGTATCATGAGCGCAAACCCCGACGGCACTATCTACGAATTCGCAGAGAAGCCGAAGGAGCCTAAGTCCAACCTTGCTTCTATGGGTATCTATGTATTCACATGGTCTAAGCTTCGCAAGTACCTCATCGACAACGAGAACGACGAGGGCGCTACAAAGGACTTTGGCAAGAACATAATCCCCGCAATGCTGGACAACAAGGAGAAAATGGTAGCATACCACTTCGACGGCTACTGGAAGGACGTAGGAACTATCGACTCCCTGTGGGAAGCTAACATGGACGTTCTTGACCCGAAGGTACCTCTTGACCTGCTTGATGATAGCTGGAAGATCTACTCCAGAAACCCGGTAATGCCGCCGCATTACGCCGGCCCTAACAGCCAGATCCAGAACTCCATGGTAGCGGAGGGCTGCGAGATCAACGGTATGGTGGATTTCGCGGTGCTGTTCGCCGGTGTTGTCATCGAGGAGGGCGCTATCGTTCGCGACAGTATCATCATGCCGAACACCGTCATCAAGAAGGGCGCGGTAATTGAGTACTCTATCGTCGGCGAGAACTGCGTTATCGGCGAGGGCGCACATATCGGAGAACGTCCGGAGCTTATCGAGGACAAGTCGAGCTGGGGCGTTGCGGTCATCGGACATAATGTAAATGTTTCCGACAAGGCAGTAGCGCCGCCCAAGGCTATGATCTCTAAGGATATATAAGGTAGGAAAGGAAGTTATTTGATATGGCAAGTATGGGCAATGTTTTAGGACTTATTTTTGCTAATATGCATGAAGAAAATCTTCCCGAACTGACAAAGGCGAGAGCAATGGCGAGCGTCCCGTTCGGGGCGAGATACCGTCTGGTGGACTTCCCGCTGTCCAGCATGGTCAATTCGGGAATGACTCAGGTGGGTATTATCACACAGGCGAAGTACTATTCGCTTATGGATCACCTCGGAATGGGCAGTGAGTGGGATCTTGCGAGAAAGACCGGCGGTCTGCACATTCTGCCGCCCTACGGCAGAAGCGACAACGGCGTTTACAGAGGACGTCTGGAGGCGCTTGCCGGCGCAGCGGAGTTCATTCATGAGTCCGGCGCGGAGTACGTCATCATGGCGGACAGCAACGTTGTGGCTAACATGGACTTCAAGCCGATAATCGAGTTCCACGAGAAGAAGGGCGCGGACATCACCTGCGTTTATGGCAGAGGTGTTTACTCCAGCGAGAGAGCTTCCAAGTTCACAGTTCTCTGCGTTGACGACAACGACGCAGTTTACGACGTTCTTTCAAGACCGGCTATCAGCGGCGAGATGAACCCCGCGCTGAATATCTACGTCACCAAGCGCGAGTTCCTTGAGAACATTATCCGCGAGTCCGAGTGCCGCAGCCTTTACAGCTTTGAAACGGATATCCTCCAGCACAAGCTGCACGACTTCAAGGTTTTCGGCTACAAGTACGACGGATATTTCGAGATAATCGACAGCATGAAGTCCTACTACAAGGCAAATCAGGACATGATGAACCGCGACGTATGCCACGAGGTATTCTCGCTGGATAAGCCGATCTACACTAAGGTTAGAGATGTAGCTCCTGCGAAGTATGGCATTGACGCCAACGTTAAGGGCTCCCTCATCGCCGACGGCTGCATTATCGACGGCACTGTTGAGAACTCCGTGCTGTTCCGCGGCGTAGTCGTAGGAAAGGGCGCTGTTGTAAGAAACAGTATCGTTATGCAGGGGACTGTCATTGAGGAGAAAGCTTCCTTCATCAACGGTATCGCGGATAAGGACGCTGCCCTCACCAAGAACCGCACGATCACCGGCTCTATGGATTACCCGGTATTCATCTCAAAGGGCGCAAACGTTTAATTGCGGGTACATAGATTATTTGAGCGCATGGCTTCGGCTGTGCGCTCTTTAATATATGTCTGTTGTGAAAACCAACAAAAATCATTCCAAAAATTCCAACAAACTATTCAAATTTGATAAAAACCACTTTACAAGAGAGGGCGCAAGTGCTATAATATAATCAATGAAACGGATTGAACTTCCGCAGAAACAGGGGTTCAAATCGGGGAAAGGACAGATGAAGTATGGAACTGAAAAATATGATCTCTGACGGCGAAAAGGTGCAGGTTTACGAGGTTGACGGCAAAGCTGTCAAGATATTCAAAGACCCGAACGAACCCAAGAGCGTTGTACTTTACGAGGCACTGACCCATTCCAGAGTTGAGGAGACCGGATACAGCCGTATTCCCCCGCTGGAGGAGGTCGCTAAGATAGACGGAAAGTGGGCTATCTCCTACAAGTTCATCAAGGGCGATACGCTTGCAAGTCTGATGAAGAAGGATCCCGCCAAGATCGACGAGTACTTAGAGCAGATGGTGAATCTCCAGATCGAGATCAACTCCCAGCGCTCACCGAAGATAAGTCGCTTAAAGGACTACCTTAAGCGCTCTATCGAGAGCCTTGACATGATCGACGACGTGAAGAAGTACGAGCTTCTGACCCGTCTGGAATCCATGCCGAAGCACGTTAAGCTCTGCCACGGGGAGTTCACCCCGGACAACATCATCATCAACAAGGACGGCGTTTTCGTTGTTGACTGGCTGAAAGCAAAGCAGGGCAACGCCTCCGCGGATATCGCCAAGACATATCTGTGGTTCTGTCTGAACCACCACACCGAGTATGCTGAGAAGTACCTTAAGCTCTATTGCAAGAAGACCGGCACAGCGGTGAAGTACGTTCAGGACTGGCTGCCTATCGTTGCGGCGGCGCAGCTTAAGTTCAAGCGTCCGGAGGAGCGGGAGCTTCTGCTTACTTGGATAGATATTGCTGATTATTCTTGATCGATTTCTTTCTTGACTAATTGATTATCGGGCATAATGAAACTCCCTCGTCATTGCGGCGGGGGAGTTTTGGGTTGTGGGGATAAATTGTAATTTATAGGGGAGTTTGTCAATGACTGCTCCGCAGTCATTGACCGG
>CAMCFA010000091.1 GCA_945873955.1 uncultured Clostridia bacterium
CGGGGTCAAAGCCGCAGTGGGGGCAGGGCTGGGAGGTTATCTCCTCGAAGCAGTTCTCACACAGCTTTTTGCCGTTAAATTCGATCATTTGTGATCACCTCGTTTGATGCGTTTTGCGGTTGGTTCACTTAATTAAATGAATATTCTAGGTTTCCCGTTGACCTTTTCGGCAATACGGTCAGCCTGTTCCTGAGTCAGCCCGTTGCCTTCAAGAGAAATCCAATCAACTGTAAGACCGCTGAAAGAATTAATGCTGGTCTCGCTGATACATGTATTATCCAAATAGATGAATTTGAGATTTACGCAGGATCTCAACGGTGAAACGTCCGATATATAATTTTCACTAAGAAATACCTGTTCAAGATTAATACAATCCGACAGCGGTGAAATATCCGAAATGCTGTTCCCTGTTAGAGATAAATCTGTCAGCTTTTTCTTCCCGGCAAGCGCCGAAATATCGCGGATTCCTTTGCAATCAGTAAAGTTGATGTCAACAAGTTCCGTCATATTTTTCAATGCAGATATATCGCTGATATTGCATCTTATAAATTCCAGATCAGTGATCTGCGTGCAGTTTGCCAGCGGTGACAGGTCTGTCACCTTTGAATCCGCTAAATATATCTTTTTCAGCTTTTTCAAGCCTTTAAGCACTGAAAGATCGTAAAAATCAGAAGAACTGCAGCTGATTTTTTCAAGCTCGGAAAGACTCTTAACCGGCGAGTAATCTTTTATTTTGTTTCCGCCCATGCTCAGTTCTTTTAGTTTGGAAAGACCCTTTATCGCAGAAATATCCGACACCTTGTTATCAGAGAATGACAGATATTTCAGTTTTGAAAGACCCTTTATCGCAGAAATATCCGACACGCTGCACAAGCTGAAATCCAGAGATTGCAGATTAGGCAATTCCTTTACAAACGATATATCGGTAATTGATCTGTTAAAACCAATCTTAAGGTTAGTCAGGTTTTTCATGTATTTCAGATCCTTGACATCGCTGTTTGTCAAGTCTTCGCTGAATAGATTTAGCTCTGTCAGAGAGGTGGAATAGGTCTCGCCCTTTATAGTTATCTCCTTGACCTCCTCCGGCTTGCTCTCCACGGGCTTTGCGGTGGTGGTCGTCGTGGTAACGGGCTTTGTTATTTCCGGCTCTGGCTCTGGATCTGGTTTTGATTCCGGCTCCGGTTCTGGCTTTGGCTTGGGAGTGGACTTTGTAGTGGTAGTTGTTGCGGGCTTCGATGTTGAATCCTCCGGCTCAGAGGTGATCTCCTCCGGATCTGACGAGTCATATTCCACCGGGCTTGTGCCGGTCGGACCGGTGTAGCTGGAGGCAGTAGTTGTTGTTTCCGGAAGTGATGAATATGTGGTATCATCTAACGGATCATAGCTGCCATGGCTATACTCCGGGTCGTGTATCATTCCGTCAGAGGGCTTCCCGCCGGAATTCAGCGCGACTGCGATTATCACCGCGGCGGCTGCGACAGCGGCAGTTCCGCTTATGGCGGCGATCAGCGGCTTTTTGTGCGCTGCGAAGAACCCCGCCGGTTTTTCCTGCGGAGCGGCTTCTGCGGTGCGCACCGGGACTTCCTGCTGGACAGGCTGTGTGCGCTGCATTGTCGGGGTGGACACGTTGGACACGCTGGATACGGTAGACGCAGTGGAAGTTCCGAACGGCATTGCCGTGCGGAAGCTCTCCTGCGGGGCGGTTTCCTGCGGCGCGGGAGGTGTGATCAGTTCTGCGGCAAAGGACACTTGGTTGAGATCTCTGCGAAGCTCAAATATGTCTTGATATCTGTCGGGGATCCTAATCATGGTCGCCTTGACGATTATGTCCCACAGTTCCTCGTTGATATTGTACTTGTTTTCCGCGAATGATGCGTCTTCCTCCTGCCGGGACATGGGGTCGTCCGGGATAACGCCGGTGAGGGCGTAAAACAGGGTAGCCCCCAGCGAATAGATATCCGTCCACGGACCTTGTTTGCCCTTTTTCTGGTACTGCTCCAGCGGTGCGAAGCCGGGCTTCAGAATCACAGAGAAAGTCTGTGAACGCTCCGCCAAGACTTGACGTGCCGCGCCGAAATCAATTATCTTGACCTCGCCGTTGCTGCAAAGCATGATGTTGTCCGGGGAGATATCCCGGTGCAGCACCGAAGCGCTGTGCGCTACCATAAGCGCGTTTGAAACGTTCTGCGCGATAAACAGCGCCTGACCGGCGGTCAGCGGGCCCTCGGACTGGATATGGTCTTTAAGGCTGCGCCCGCTGAGGTACTCCATTGCGAAATACACCGTGTCGTTCTCGTAGAAGAACTCATGTACCGCCACGATATTCGGGTTGCCGTTGAAGCGGGAAACCAGCTTTGCTTCCTCGTAGAAACGCTCTGCGCCTGCCTTGAATGCGTCCGCATTCTCCGTTGTGGAAACCGCAACGGTAGGGTTGCCGGTCGCTCTGAGCGCCAAGCCGTAGGGGTAGTATTCCTTTATAGCCACCTTCTTGCCGGCGGTGGTGTCATAGGCAAGATATGTGATACCGAAGCCGCCTTTGCCTATCGTCCTGCCGACAATGTATTTCCCAAGCAGGACGCTGCCCGGCGCCAGAACAGTGGGGTCTGCGACGGGGACTGCGGGGTCAAAGCCGCAGTGCGGGCAGGGCTGGGAGGTTATCTCCTCGAAGCAGTTTTCACACAGCTTTTTGCCGTTAAACTCGATCATAGTATCACCTCAATATCTGATGTGCTCGGAAGAACCGTTTCGCCGGAGCTTATCTCCATTGTGCTTTCCGACGGGAGATCCCCTGTGTCGGGTTCCGAAACGGTGTTCGGATCCTCTGTTTCTGCGGGCTTAACAGCCGTTTCGACAGGGTGAACAGACGGTTTGACAGGCTGGACAGGCGGTGTATCCGTTTCGGGAGGTTGCGGAGCCGTTTCGGCAGGCTGTTCAGCCGTTTCGGCAGGTTGAGCAGCCGTTTCTGCGGGCTGTACAGTGGTTTCAGCGGGTGCGATTTGTTCATCAGTGCCGGAGGGTTCAGCAGTTTCGTTCTGTTCGGCAGTTCCGGAGGAAACAGCGGGTTCGCCGGTTTCAGCGGTTTCAGCGGTGGGAACTTCCTGCGTGACTGCGGCGGTTTCTATGCTGTCCTGCGTTTGTACTGTAAGATCAGCGGTTGCTGCTTCGGACGTTCCCGCCGCGGGCTGAGGAGCCACGGCAGGCTCAGCGCCGCCCGAACCGATCAGCTTGACCGCAGTCACCGTTCCCAGCGCCGCCAGCGAAACCGCCAGACAGGCGATCAGAACCGGGCTGCAAACCCGGCGCTTTACGGCGGGGGACAGCTCCGGGGCGTGAATGATTCCGCAGACGGCGGTGTAATTGTCGCCAGCGTCCTCAGAGCGCAGCAAAAGGCGCTTTGTCATGTGTCTGAGCCACTCCGCCGCGCTGCCGGATTTAAGCAGGTCGGCTTCCATTTCCATTTCGTAGACATATTCCCAGAAGCCGTCGCTGCACAGCAGGAACGCGTCGACGTCCTGTACTTCAATAGGGTCGTAGGGCTTCGGGAGCTTCAGCGGCTCGGAAGCGCCCAGCACCTTGAACAAGCCGGAGCGGTCGTCGCTGCCGCGGACATCATCTGGGTTCAGTTCGCCCATTTCTACCGCAGCTTGACACACTGAGTGATCCTTAGTGCGGGCGATTATCTGACCATGACGGAAATAATACACACGGCTGTCGCCGACGTTGGCGAATCTCACCGTATTACCGGCGCAGAACAGCGCCGCCACGGTGCTTTTTCCGCCCTCGCCGTCGGTGCGCACAGCATTGTCGGCGCCCGTCAGCAGCCGGGCGATGACCTCATCGTCCAGCCTGCCGGAGTAGCCGCCGCTTATGTACTTCACTGCCTGCGCGGAGGCTGCTTCGCCGTTTTCGTGACCGCCCAGACCGTCCGCAACGATGAAGCAGTCGCTGCGGCAGTAAAGGCTGTCCTCGTTGATCGGTCTGCCGCCGCGGTTGGTGTAGCTTGAATAATCTATATTCATATCAGTACTTTATCTGGAAAAGCTGGTCGGGGCTGCCAAGATAGAAATATGTTCCGTTTGCAATGTATACCGGAACGTTAGGCGTGAGCTTCTGCCCAGTTCCCAGCGATGTGCCGTAGGTAGAACCGCGGTCTATGATCTCATAACCGCCGGCGCTCTTGCGGATCTCGCAGTGTACGCCGGAAATTCCCTGCGTGTCAACCGGGAAGCTGACTCCGCAGCGGTCGGGGTTTCTGCCGATAATAAGACTGTCGCCGATAACAAAGGTACGTCCTGCCAGCGCACCCTTTTCGCAGACTACCACAGCGCCGACAGCGCTTCCGGAAGTCCCTGCTGCTGCCTTTGCAGGGGCGGGAGCTTTCTTGTTCTTTTTCAGCACAAGTATCAGTACTACCACGCCGGCAGCGACTACAACAGCCGCCGCAGCGATAATGATTATCATGGTGAGGTTGATGTTGTTGACCTCGGTTGAAAGAACGTAGGGAACAGTTTCCCGGTCGATTATTCTAACCAGCTCGTCAATTGTCACAGCGTAGTTCGCGGAGGCGTCCACCTGTGAGCTGAAAATACTTGCCTTATCAGAGGTGGAATAGGTGTTGATACCCACTACCTCGCCCTTTGAGTTCACCAGCGGTCCGCCGGAGTTACCCGATGAAATAGAGATGTCGATCATGTACACATTGACCCCATCAGAGTTCATGGTCTGCTTCGCTATTCCGCCCTTTGTGATAACGATGTCGTTCTGGTCGTATGCGATGAAGTCGTTTGCCTTTTCGGCTACCGTCGGATATCCAAGCGCTGCGAACTCGTCGTCTATATCAATGTCGTTTGATCTGCACAGCACCATTGCACGGCGCTCGGTGGTAGCCTCCGGCAGGCGGAGAACGCACAGATCGCGCTTCGTGTCAAGCACATAGATCTGCGCCGACATGTACTTGTTCGCTGCGGCGGAGAAGTACACGTTTACAGTGTCAGCCTTGTTGCCGTAGGCGTCGGTGACTACATGCGCGTTGGTCACGATATTGCTGATAGGCTCGCCGGGCTTGCCTATGGCAAAGCCGCTGCCCTTGCTGAGAATATTGGAGTAAACCGTTCCGTCAGTGTCAACATATTCGGAAAAGGCTGCGGCTATCAGCACAACGCTGTCGCGGGCTTCGCTGGGGGTAGCGGCACACGCACACACCGACATAGCCGCCATTATTGCAAGTGATATAAGCAGACAAGCCGCTTTCTTTAATGTTTTCATTATGATCTTCCTTTCATCACAGGAATTCAAGGACGACCGCGGTGCAGTTGTCCTGATTCGGATAGTTTTTTTGCAGAATACCGTCCAGAAGCGCGTCAGCAGCGTTCTGCGCCGGCAATGACAGCGCCCGGGACATTTCGCCTACCGAAAGAGCATTGTACACTCCGTCGCTGCAAATCAGCAGCTTGTCGCCTGTTTTCGGGATAAGCGGAGTTATGCTCACGTCCGGGTTCAGTTCGCCATTGAAGCCGATATACCGCGCCAGAGAATCCTTGCTCTCGTCGCACATCATCTCGTCGAACATAAGTTCGCCGGCGATGACCTCGTCCAGCAGGTCGTTCTGATGATCGCCGTCCTCGGTGAGCTGGAACAGCATTCCGTTTCGCTGAATGTATATCCTGCTGTCCCCGACGGAACACCAGTACACTCCCTCGTCGCAGCAGAACACCGCCGAAGCGGTACACCCGCCGCCGACACCGCTGGAGCATACCTTCTGGTTTATCGCGGAGATCATCTGCCGGAATCTCACCGGCACCGGGCTCATGTTGGACACTTGGTTTCTCATCTCCAGAATTGCCGAAACTGTGTAGGAGCTTACCTTATCTCCGGCGGACATACCGCCCATTCCGTCGGCGACCACTGCGGCAAAGCCGTCCTTAGTCGCACGGTCAAGAGGCGTATAGCCGAAGCTGTCCTCCTGATAGGGACGCGCGCCGCGGTGCTGGGAATTCCCGATAGCTATACGCTTTACGTCAGACCCGGCGATTTTCAGTCTGACGGAGAAATCCTGCGCCATATCAGTATGTATATTCTTCATTGCATAAGCTGCGGAAAACGAACTTGGTAGAACCTATCTCCAGCGTATCGTAGTCCTTAAGCTCGGTGGGCGCAAGAAGAATGCTGTCGTTGTGGTAGATGTTGTTTTTGCCGCCCGCAAGGGTTATGAAGAACTTACGGGTGCGGGAATCGTATGCGATAACGGCGTCGCCTTCCTTTGATACCGCCTTGTCGAACGCAAGGTTGATGTCGAACTGCGAACCTCTGCCAACGACATTTTTCTCGCCGTGGATAACAAACGGAAGTCCCATTTTATCCCCGGCAGTCACTACCAGCCAGCCGCGTACCGGGTTTATCCCGGTGTCGGTGACATTCAGGGCGACTGTCACGCTCATTTCCTTTTTAGGACGCGCGGGAGCGGATTCCGGCGCGTTCAGCGGGCGGGTCGCGGGGAAATCCGGCGAATCACTGCCGCCTAAGGGTGATGTCTTGGGGAACTCCGGAGCGGTAAATCCGCCGTTGTCCAGCGGACGTGTCCCGGTAGTGCCGCTCTTGTTGCAGTAGGGGCACTCGGAATACATCTTTTCATCGAAAATATGACCTTTTTCACACTGTTTCATAACCATGGTTCCTTTCATTTTTGATTTGATTTCGCCGTAAACAGGAAATATCCGGTATACTTTTCAAAACAATTATAGCACATTCGTTTCTTTAATTGGTATGCAAATTTGCACGGCTAATTATATCGCCTTCGTATTGTGCGATCACAAGTTTTGGGATAGTTCGGTTAGTTCGCAGAAGATACCTGTTCTTTGACGCTTAGGTATCGGCACAATGTCAGTATTCCGCGTGATAAAGTGTAGAGAAATGAAAAAAGTCCCTTGATCTTTTGGATCAAGGAACTAACTTTCATTATGCTTAATTTAAACAATACGGTAGACCCAGTTGTCTTTGCGGGGCTTCGCGGCGGGAATCTCCCCGGCAGGGTAGCCCAGAATACAATGTCCTATGCCCTCGTAATCCCCGGTTATACCAAGAGATCCCAGCAGCGCTTTGCCCTCCGGCGTCTGGAACTCCTCCTTTGCGCGGTGTATCCAGCAGCTTCCCAGCCCCACGGCGTTGGCGGCAAGCAGGAGATTCGCCATGACAAGGCTTCCGTCGTACATGTAGGTCGGAACAGACTTGTCCGCAAGAACGATCAGCACCACCGGTGCGCCGTAGAACGGGTCTTTTCCGGCTGCTCCCATGATATCTGCGTTCAGCTTGGAGAGCCTGTCGCGGGTCGCTTTGTCTGTCACTGCAATGATTATCGGCGACTGGCGGTTCATTCCGGTGGGCGCGTAGGTTCCGGCGTTTATCACCTCGTCGATAAGCTCCTGCGGCGGAATATCCGGCTTGTAGGCTTTAACGCTACGCCGTGTAAGTATCGAGTTCAATGCTTCGTTCATGATGATCTTCCTTTCAATGCTTCTGCCCGCTGATCTCGTCCAGAAGGCTCTTTGCGAACCACTTTACCTCCGGTCTGTCCGCGATCTCCCACAGCCGGGAGGTACAGCATATGGTGTTGCCAATGGTGTAGAGCAGACCCAGCCGCTTGTGCCGCTCCGGGTTATCGATGACCCACACCTCCGGCTCGATGTCGGTGCCGTCAAGGTCGGCGCAGCGGCTGTGTGTGACTATTTCGTACCACTGCGGCGTGGTGAAGCTCTCGCAGGGGAACTCCGCCAGCAGCGGGGACTTGTTGTCGATCAGCAGCCCCAGCGTTCCGGTGGGGACAGGCTTGCCCATGCTTTCGGAAATGCTGCGGAACATTCCGTAGCACCAGAAATCCGTGCAGTACTCGCCGGGCAGGGAGTCCTCGCCCAGCTCCGGAACATACAGCGCTCCGCCGCGCCTCGCCCGGTCAAGCTCGTGTGTGATCTCAATGCTGCTGCCGCCGCAGGAGATCTCCGTTTCAGTGATGTTCACGTCGATATCGGGGTAGATGTACAGCTCGTAGCTGTTTTCCGTAACACCCTCGACAGACAGCCGGAGCCGCGCTTTTACCGGGTGGTCGCAGTTTATCGTGAACGAAATAGTCCTTGCAAGGAAGATACGTCCGTTACGCAGGATAACCTCCGAAGCCCCGCCGGAAACCGGTTCTCCGTCCACGGAAAGCTCCCAGTTCACCGTTCTGCCGGTCATATCCTCTGCGGTGCTTGATATCTGTATCCCGCAGTCGATCTCCTGCCCGGAGCAGTACACGAAGCCGTTCAGCAGCGCCAGCACCACGGTATCAGCGCAGAAGCGCCGCCATTCCTCCGGGGTGATAAGCCCCTTTGACTGCATGTGCGCATTGAGTATGCCGACGGTCGCAATGCCCTGCCCGGGGAAGTCCTGAATGTCCAGAAGCTGGAACCCGCTCATCATAGAGCTGCGCAGCGCCGTTTCAATGTCCCGGCGGTAGCAGTCCACGGCGAGTGCGCCGGAGGCATGGAAGAAGTCCCGCCAACGGTGCAGCATTCCCGCCTGTTCAAGCCCGTTTTTGTATGCGGCATAGGCTTCGTGGCGGGTAGGACCTTTATAGCTGTCGATCTCATCAAAGTCCGGGTAGACCACATACTGTCCCACCTCGTGGGAAATCACCGGAACATGAACGGAAATGTTGTCCCATGACTCCGCCTTGACCCGGCGCATTTCCGTGCCGTACTGTATCATGATCTCACCGTTCTCGTCAACGGTCTGCGTCCCGCCTAGGGAAGCTGCTTCGTCAATAAGCGGGTCGTAGTTGTGCAGGCTGTTGGGGTAATTTGTCTGGATATGCCCCTGCGGAGCGTCGCACATTGCGTAGCTGCCGCGGATAAGGCGGTCTTTGCCCAGTCTAACGCCGCTGAAGAAGTCCTCCTGCTCCAGCACACACGGCACGAACTGGAAGTTGTTTGAACCGCCAGCGTACAGCTTATCCGGGTACTGCGACTTATATCCGGCGATAAGCTCGTTGAGGCGCTCCTTGCTTCCCCAAAGCTCGTTGCCCATGCTCATCATCACGAAGCTGGGGTGGTGTCCGAACTCATGCAGGATACGCCAGCCCTCCTGCCGCAGGAACTCATGCTCCTCGCCGAATTCCTCCGGGACAGTGCCCCAGAACGGCAGCTCCGGCTGCATGTAAATTCCGAGGATATCCGCGGCTTCAAACGCTGCCTCCGGCGGGCAGCAGGTGTGGTATCTGACGTGGTTTATGCCGTATTCCAGCAGTGTTTCCATGTATTTCAGCCATGAGGGGAGGTCGGTGGGCATGTACCCGGTCTCCGGGAACACCATGCCGTCGTGTTTTCCCCGCAGGAAGGTCTGTCTGCCGTTCACGAGCAGCGTTCTGTCGTCGTGCGAGACCCTCCGCATACCGAATTTCACGGTGCGGCTGTCCCCGGCAATGTCTATTTCCAGCGACAGCAGTTTCGGGGTGAGGTCGCTCCACAGCGGGGCGGGGGAGTTCAGCGCGAGGTCGCATTCCAGCGGCGTTCCACAGGTGAAATCAACGCTTTGGCAGGCGTATTCCTGATCCTCGTCAAACACCCGAAGCTGCGCCTTTCCGAACAGCGCCCCGACTATCTCCGCCCGCACATGCACTGAAGTCCGCTCCGGGTCGGGGATAACGTACACGCTCTCAGGGTAAGCGTCGTACGCCTGAAGCTCAATGCGTCCTACAATGCCGTTCCAGTTGGTCTGGGTGTCCCGCGAGGTAAGGTGACCGCCGCCGGTGGGGTAGTCGGTGTTGTCCACCCGAATAAGCAGCTCGTGAGTTCCGGGCGCAAGCCCGTTCAGAGAGTAACGGTGCGGCGCGCAGAGCGAGCAATAGCTCCCGTGGGGCTCACCGTCAACAAACAGCGCAGTCTTGCGCGTCCGCTCCAGAAACAGAGTGATGTTGCGCTCTGCCATTTCCGGGGTGATCTCCACGTCCCGTCTGAACCACGCGTAACCTTCGAATTTGTGCAGGTCGGTAAGGCAGCCGTACTCTGATTCGGTGTTGAGCTTGCCCAGCCCCGCGTTTGAGGTGGAGTTCGGCAGGTTTATCCTGTCAGGGAATTTCACGGGCAGCGCTTCGGCTTTGCTTTCGTCAAGAAAGACCTCCCACTGACCGCTGAGATCGGTAGTTATCATATATTACCTCCGCATTTTGATATCATAGCTACATTATATATTAAAATGTGAGAGAAATCAACCGCTTTTTTTATTTTCGCGGGAATTTATAAAAATCACGCATTTCTACTTGACAAAAACTGAAAAATGGTGTAAAATATTTATGTTGTATTTGTGGAAGCGTATCGAAGTGGTCATAACGGGACTGACTCGAAATCAGTTGTACCTCA
>CAMCFA010000092.1 GCA_945873955.1 uncultured Clostridia bacterium
TAACAGCTTCTCAATGTCCTCCTGCGACATTTTACCGCCCGAAGCGGGTTCGGGTGCGGGGGCAGGCTCTGGCTCGGCTGGTGCTTGCGCCGCCGCTAACATCTTTTCAATATCTTCCTGCGACATCTTGCCGCCGGAAGGCTCGCCGTCCGGCTCGGAAACCTCGTCCGGGGCGTCGGCATTGTTGTCGCTGTCGTCGCCGGTGATACCGCAGGAGCGCAGCAGCGCCTCGATCTCGTCCTCGGACATCTTGTTGTTCTCAAGCACGCGCTCCGGCTCGTAGGAAACGTCCGGGGCGATCTGAACGGGCTTGTTGTTCTCGGCGATTATGTCTGAAACGTTGACCTTCTGCTGGTGCAGTATCTCGTCCACGTCCGCGGTAACGGGATTTTCCTCCGCCGGGGCGGGAATTTCTCCCGCAGGGTAGGATACCAGCGGCACAGGGTGAGTTTCCGGCGAGATAAGGCACTTCTTGTAGTCGCTCTCCGCCTGCTCGTAGGTGAGCTTCTCCCCGTCGAAGCACAGCCAGTAGTCGTCGTAGGGCGTGACTCCGTGGGTGTGCTCCAGAATATTCAGCACGTTGTATTTTTCCAGCCCCATGCGTTCCAGTATCGGGTATGTAAACGGCGTCTTGTCCTGAAATACGCGGCAGGAAAACAGATAATATATGTCGCTGATGTCAAGGGGACGGTGAATGGTGGTTATCATAAGCTCCTTGTAGCGCGTAAGGATATGGTAGCTGACCTGTTCGTCCTCGGACACGATATATTCGCACACCGGCGCGTCCGACTTCCACACTGTGAATTTCAGTGGAAGCGGCATTTCAAAAGAACTGTTGTCAACTAAACGGTAGCGGTTCGCTTTTAAGATGTTCATTTCTGTCCCTCCCGCTGTGTGTTATGCATTATTATCTTTATTATAGCACAAACCGCTGATTTAGGCAATAGTTTTTTTCAAAACTTTAGTGAGTTCCCGCGCGTACCCGGCGGCATTCATAAGATGATTGACAAATCCGCAGTACGGGTGTATAATAAATATGTATTGTATTTTTGCGCCGGGGGAACAGCCGTTCTGGCAGTTTTTGTCTATATATTGTGCCCCGGCAGATAATAAAGTAAAAATTTTGCTGAAAAGCTGAAACTTTTTTCAAATTACCGCCGACTTCATTATTGCAGGCGGATCAAGCGAGGTGAACACTGCGTGGGCAATCCAGACTTAGACAGCTACTTTGACGCCGTATATTCCGAGACCTTTAATTCCGTTTCCCGCTTTGTAGTCAGCCACGCAGCCCGTTTCCAAGACTCTGAGGACATCATTCAGAACGTCTACACCCGCTTCTACAAGCGAATTTCCGAAAAGGGCTACGCGGATATCGAGTCCGCCGAGGCTTTCCTTATTAATATAGCCAAGTTCGAGTGCCGCAGTATGTTCGCCGGCTTCAAAAAGCGCCGCGACCGCGACGTTATCCTCTCCGAGATAGACGAGGAGCAGGCGGCGGCTATCGAGGCAGAGATGTCGAGGGATCAGAAGCTGCTTGAGGACGTAATGTCCGACAAGATACTGGCGAAGCAGATATTCGACGACATCATGTCCGGCGACCCGACGGTGGGACAGATATTTTACCTGCATTTCGTCTGCGACATGAAGCTGGAGGAGGTCGCCAACCGGCTTGACCTGAAACTCTCCACCGTCAAGACGAAGCTCTACCGCACCATTGAAAAGCAGAAGAAAAAATACGGTATTTAAGCCGAAAACGCATATAATATTGTAAAAATAAGAATCGAAAGGAGGTCTGCCGCATGAACAAAAAGGAATTCTACAAGCAGCTTATGAGCGAATACAGCTTTGACGCTGATAAAATACGCGAGAACGCGAAGCGTGGAAAGAGCGCGCGGCAGAAGCTCCAGCCGATCTATATAGGCATGTCCGCGGCTGCGGCGGTGTGCGTTGTTACCGTGGGAACTATTGCCGCGGTGAACCTCTCCCGTCCCGGCGGCGTGAGCCTTACCGATTCCGGGCTTACCCAGCTTTCCGCAAGCGACAGGCTCTCCCATGCGCTGGAGCAGCTTGAAGCCGAGCGCGGCAGCAGCGAGTCCAAGGACTTCCTTGTAACATTCTCTTCGCCGCTTTCACCGGCGCAGGCGCAGTCCGTGCTGACCGCCTACACCGACGGCAGTATCCCGGTGAAGCAGCTTTACTTCGCCGACGGAACGCGTATCTCCGGCGGTGACAATGTGGGCAAGATATTCACGAATGGCGGCAGCTATCAGATAACCGGCGCAGCGGTATACTGCTCCGGCAGCGCTGCGGCTCAGTTACAGGGCGACCCGGCGGTGTTCCTTGTTGAAGCTATGGAGCAGTCGGACTTCGACAACGCAGCTCCCTTGAATATTGACGAAATAGCCACTATGGAGGTCACTCTGCCTGATGTCCCGGTAGTTTCCGAGCCGGATAACACCGTTCCCCAGCAGCCGCAGACCGGCGCAGCTACCGCCGAGGCGACCAGCGAGGCGCAGACCGACGAAGGCTCTGACGGCACGGCGGAGGTCATCTCCTCCACCGAGGAAATGGACGGCACCAGCGAGCCTGCTGAAACCGAGCAGGCAACAGAGGAGCAGCCCGACGAGCAGCCCGGTATCCCGGTAGTTGAACCCACCGACCCGGCTGACCCGGCTGATCCGGATTCCGAGCAGATCGCCACCGGCACGACCACCGAGCCGGAAGTCCCCGCGGACGCAACCGGCGGACAGACGCTCCCGGCGGGGGTAACTCTCCCGGAGAACGTCAGCGGGCTGAATTACAACACCTATATCAGCGCGGACAGCGCTTTCTTCCTCAATAACGACACCTTCTTCGTGAAGAACAGCGACGGCGTTTCGCTGTACCGCTTCAACGGCGATACAGAAACGCTGATATGCTCCGAGTATATTTCGGACGCGCGGCTCGTCTGGGCGGCGGAAAAGGGCGGCAGGCTGATCGTCAGCGGCGCAAGCGATTACGGCACGAGAGGGCGTATGCTCCTTGTGGACGCTGAAAGCGGCTGTATCATTGACCTCCACGCCGAGGATACCGTGATGAGCGGCACTCTGACCAGCGCGGCATATAACTCAGACAGCGGACTTATGGCGATGATCGTGCGCGAGGAGGGCAGATATTACCTCTGCGCGTCAAGCGTGGATCAGAGCGGGAACAACGACTATATCGGCACACCGTTCGATTCCTCCGATAAGCTGTCCATTGCCGCAGTCAGGGGCGATATCGTTTATATCACAGAGAATTCCAGCGGCAAAACGAAGCTGCTCGCGGTGAATGTCTTTACCGAGGACGTAAGGACAGTCCACACGTTCGACAGCACCGTTGAGATGAGCAGAAACCTTGCCTCCACACACGCGGTGTTCACACCGGAGAGCGGTTCGGCAATAGGCTTCACCGAGATATTCGATCCCGAAACCGAAAAGCTGATCCAGCTCAATGGCTCTGACAGCAGCGTTACCTTCGGCGCGAGCCGCCACAGCTTCCTCTACGGCGGGAACTGCTACTCCATTTCCGGCGGCAGTATCAGCGCCAACGCAGGGACGTCCGTGCTTGCCGCGATAGAGTACCGCAAGAGCTTCTCCGAGAGCTACGCGGCGGCGGCTTCCGGCGGCACTGCAAGGATCACCGACAGCGCCTACACCGCGCTGAACAAGGACTCTTTCCTCACCTACACGACCATTTCCGGCAATGCTTCCGCAGAACTTCGCGAAGCAATGAACGGCGCGATAGGCGTGAACAATGCGCTGGCGCTGAAGGTCTGCGCCACCAGCGGTATCACCAAGACCCAGACCCTGCTGGACTGCATTAATCTGTACTACTCACCTGCGGCGGCTCAGAAGCTGATCAGCCGCTGTGAGATCGACGCGCTGGGCGCGCTCCGGTACAGCTCCGGCGGGCTGACCGCGATATCCGCTGATGAAACAGAGCTGGTCATCACCAGCCAGAATTCCACCTCCGCAAGCGGCGTGCTGTACGTCAAGGCGGGGACATTCGGCGGGAAAACGGCTTACCGTTCGGTGAACGTATCGTTCCTGCTGGACAACGGCACATGGAAGCTGGATACAGTGCTTTAACGCGTTCTGAAAAACACGTTTTTATGCATAAAAACAAACCTCCCGCGCAATAGTGCGGGAGGTTTTGGTATTTACGGACGTTGAGGTCTTACTCTGTGGGTACTCCCTCAGCGCCGCCGGTGATCACCGACATGGGGTCGATCCACTTGCCGCCTTTCTTCACGCCGAGGTGCAGGTGCGGCTCCTGAACGATCTCTATCTGGCAGGTGTCAGAGGTCTTGCCGATGATCTCGCCCTCCTTTATCTCCTGCCCGGTCTTGACCGAAAGCTCCTTGGCAAGCCCGCAGTACTCCACGGTAAGCCCGTTGTCCTGCTCCACGACCACGCAGATACCCCACAGCGGGTCCTCACGGATCTCGCTCACCGTGCCGGAGGACATTGACTTCACGTCAGTGCCGAGGGGGCAGAGTATGTCGCAGCCGTCGTGGGTCTTCCATACGCCGAGGGTCTCGGACTTCACCAGCTCACCGTTGCTGAACGGGTGGGAAACCTCCCCCTGCACCGGCATGATGTTCCGCGATTCGCTCTGCACCGGCTTGTTGACTTCCTCCGCTTCTACTGTGCCAAAGGGAGCTTCCGCTTCCTCCGCAGCGGACAAGCCGTCTGTCACGTCGGGAGCGTCCTCGCGCTCCACCCCGGACTGCTCAACGTTTGCGGGACTGCTGTCCGGCGCGCTGAATACCCAAGTGCTGCCGGAGCTGCTGTCCGACGTGGGGGTGAGGCTGTCCATAGCGCGGTTGTACGCCGCGAACGAAGCCGCCGCCACCGCCGCAACTCCCAGCACCGCCGCAGCGGTGAATGCCTTAGTGTTAAGTGACTTTTTGTTCCTGTCTTTTCTCATGGTGATTTTCCTTTCGTTTTGGTAGTAAAGTCGAAATTGCACCTTTGTTTCCGCTTTCACCCATAGTTTTGCCAGAATATTTCCATTTATTCCATGAATTTGCGCAAAGTGGTTTTTCCTTTGAATTTTAACAGTCGGTTTATAAATTGCTTTATCAAAACCCCGCATATCCGGGTCAGATTTGTGATATATCACCAAAAAACATGATTTTCACAAAATTTTCGTTAAACTACTGTACATTTCCCGTAAAATCATGTATAATAAAAATGTATAGTGTAAGAAGGGTATAACGGGCGATAAAGAAAGATCGCCGGGACGGACGTCCCAAAAAATTCAGGAGCGAAAATATGGGAATCACAAATATTCTGTCACTTATCGGCGGTCTGGCGCTTTTCCTGTTCGGTATGCATATCATGTCCGGTTCACTGGAAAAACTCGCCGGAGGTAATCTGGAGCGCTGGCTGGAAAAGCTCACAAAGAAGCCTATCATGGGCGTGCTGCTGGGCGCCGGCGTTACGGCGATAATCCAGTCCTCCTCCGCCACCACCGTTATGATGGTCGGCTTTGTAAACTCCGGTATCATGAAGCTGTCGCAGGCTATCGGCGTAATTATCGGCGCAAATGTCGGCACTACCGCCACAAGCTGGCTGCTGAGCCTTTCCTCCGTTGAGGGCGCAGGTATCTTACAAGCGTTCAAGCCCGAGAACTTCACCCCGGTGCTTGCAATGGCGGGCGTTATCCTGCTGATGTTCTGCAAGTCCGATAAGAAGCACAGCATAGGCTTTATCCTGCTGGGCTTCTCCACGCTGATGTTCGGCATGGAGGCAATGTCCTCCGCAGTCGAACCCCTCAAGGATATCCCGGAATTCGGTCAGATAATGACCATGTTCTCCAACCCGGTGCTGGGCGTTATCGCCGGCGCACTCATGACCGCGATAATTCAAAGCTCCTCCGCGTCAGTCGGCGTGTTGCAGGCGGTGTCCAACTCCACCGGCGGCATAACCTACTCCACCGCGCTGCCGATAATCCTCGGTCAGAATATCGGTACCTGCGTCACCGCGCTTATTTCCTCGGTCGGCGCAAGCAAGTCCGCTAAGCGCGTGGCTATCGTGCATTTGTACTTCAACTGCCTCGGTACGATCTTGTTCCTGTCGCTGTTCTACCTGTTCAATTCGTTCATTGATTTCACGTTCCTTGAATACGCGATAGATTCCACCGGTATCGCGGTGATACACACCTGCTTCAACCTGCTGGCGACGCTGGTGTTCCTGCCGTTCACAAAGCAGCTGGAAAAGCTCGCCTGCCTTACAATCCGGGACAAGCCCGGCGAAAAGAAAACGGAAGCTCCCATGCTGGACGAGCGTCTGTTAAAGACCCCGTCCGTCGCTATCGAGCAGTGCCGCAATGTCTGCATTAAAATGGCTACGCTGACGCTGGAAACTCTGCGTGAATCGCTGGAGGCAGTCACCCAGTACGACCTGCGCAAATGCGCTGAGGTAAACGAAAACGAGAACGCTATCGACCTCTACGAGGACAAAATAGGCTCTTATATACTGAAAATCAGCTCCAAAGACCTGTCGGAGAACGACAGCAAGATAGTGTCGAATATGCTGCACACGATAGGCGACTTGGAGCGTATCTCCGACCACGCGGTGAATATCGTCGAGGCGGCGGAGGAAATGCACAGCAAGAAGATAAAGTTCTCGGAGCAGGCGCTTAAAGAGCTTTCCGTGATAATCAGCGCGGTGGACGAGATACTGAGCATGTCGATAGATTCGTTCGTTAAGAATGACGTAAGGCTTGCGAAGTGCGTAGAGCCGCTGGAGGACGTCATAGACCAGCTCCGCAGCGACCTTAAATCCCGCCATATCGACCGTCTGAGAAGCGGCAAATGCACCATTGAGCTTGGCTTTATCCTGCAAGACCTGCTGACGAATTTCGAGCGCGTGTCCGACCATTGCTCAAATATCGCGGTGTATCTGATACAGATAAGCGACAACAGCATGGACACCCACGAATACATGAACGAGCTTAAAAAACTAGACCGCTCCGAGTTCATGGACGAGTTCAACGACTACAAGAACAAATACCTCCTTCCGGACTAAAAAACGTGACCTGAGAATCCTCTCAGGTCATGTTTATATCAGTATGTATCCCCTGCCCCCCCCTTTTTTCTCCCGAAGGGGTTCTCCTCAGTCCCGTGCGAAAACATAATAATTAAAAAGCTCCAAACAGCAACCGTCAACAAAAGAAATCCAGAACCGGGGCGCAGATAAAAAGGGCAGCCCCCCACTGCCCTTTTTCTATTGTCAGCTAAGTTTGTTCCACCCGCCATTCCTGATTATCTTCGCGTAATTCTTGTAAGAAAGGTTCAAATCCACAAAGCCGTCAATGCCGGAAACGATCCCCTTGCAGGTGTACTGCCAGATACCGAAGTCCCCGGAGTAGGTCGGCACGGTGTTCCACTGTGCCAGCCAAACCTCGTATTCGGAGAGCTGCGACATGTCGAGGTACTGGGTCAGCCATGTCTTGTTGGAGTACAGCATTGCGTAGTAGCCCGCCGCCTTTACCTCGTCGAGGAACGCCTTGACTATCTTCGTGAGCTTGCTCTTGCCGAGGTTCGCTTGACTTTGCTCCTCTACGTCCAGTACTACCGGGTAGGTTATCTGGTACGGCTCGATCGTCTTGAGGAAGAACTTCGCCTCTTTCTTGGCGTCGGCGACCGTCTCCGCGTAGAGGTAGTGGTAAACTCCCACGTTAAGCCCCGCCTTCGTAGCTTCGGTGATGTTGTACTTGAAGGTCGTGTCCTCTGCGGCGGGACGTGTGCTGCTCACAGGCCCTCTTGAAGCGCGCAGCATTGCGAACTCAACACCGCTCTCCTTGACCGCCTGCCAGTCGATAGCGCCCTGCGCGTAGGAAACGTCGATTCCCTTGATACCCACGTCGGTGGCGTCCTCTCCGGCGTCGTCGCCTATCTCCGGCGGAGTGTAGGAGTCGTCAACGTAGCGGTAGTCGATAAGACGGCTGCTCTTTGACACGGCGAACCGCGCCGCCTTCGACTTGTAGTAGCGCACGGTGCGCTCAAACACGAACACGCCGCTGTTTACTACCTCGCCGGTGAGGGAGAAATAGCCCGCCTGCGTGGTGCGTCCGTTGATAGTTACCGCCAGATACCCGCGGCAGAGCAGCCGCCCGGTCTCCGGGGTCTGGAAGTCGCCGGTGACTTTCGTCTTGCTGTTTGACGTGAGGTTTATCTCGCCGTAGTTCAGCAGGAAGCCTTCCTTATAAATATTGTTCGTGCCGGAAAAGATGACCTTGCCGGTGCTGCGGTTGATGAACTCCCCGGCGATACGGATAAGGGAGCTTACGCTGCCCTTGAACGAGCCGTAGTTCTCAAGTCCCGCGCCGCCCCAGACCGTCACCGTGCCGGAGGCAAGCAGCTCCGCGTCCGGCTCGATAGTCATCACGCCGCGGATATTCACAGCCTTGCTCTTGTAAATAACGAGCTGTCCGCCGGACTTTATCACGAACCTGCTGCCCGCGGGTATCGTGAAGTTGCTGCGGGGAGATACCTTGCTGTCTATGTAGTAGTTCGTGCCGGCTTCCATTTTGACCTTGCCGTCCCATTTCGTCCAGCCGGTGAGGTCTATCTCGCTGTACGGCTCGTTCGTCACGTCAAGCACGCTGTCCACGTTCTTCTTGCTGTCGTCCGGGTCTACCACGGTGGTCTCGGTGTTTCCGGCGTCTATCACTTCGGTGCCGCCGGAGCTGCCGTCAGCGCCCCCGTTGTCCCCGCCGGAGGGGTCGATTATCGAAGCGCCGCCGTCCGGGTTTTCGGGTATGACCTCCGTAATAAAGTCATTTGCGTTGAAAATACCCTCGGTTGTCGCACCCTGCGCGGGTACGGCTGCCGACGTCAGCATTACTGCGGCGACCGCCGCCGCTGTCAGCCTTTTAAATAATGTCATTGCTTTCACTCCATGAATATGTACCATTTTGTTGGTTAGTTTCTTATTATATTGTGACATATTTTTTCCGATTTGTCAAATGTTTTTTTGCATTTTTTATTGGAAATTTAAGTATTTGCGGCGGGAGGAAATTATTCCCCGCGGCTCTCTATAATGTGACCAAAATAATTTCCGGGGATTTGTGCAGGTTTAATAAAAATGAGTTATTCGGTGAAATAATTATTGTGTGAGTGTTTACAGAACGATTTTTTTGTGATATACTAATAATAAATTACCATGACTACAATTCTGCGTCGCAGATACAGAAACGGGGAGTAAACATGAAGATCAGAACAATGCTGATGATGAGCGCCATGCTTTTCGCAATAATTCCGATGGTGATTTATGCGGTATTTGCGGGCAATATGCTGAATTCTGACGGTGACAAGGAGTTCCGGCAGACTATCCTAGAGGTAGTAGCGAACGAGCGCAGCACGCTTCAGGCATACATAGATTCCGCGAATTTACAGGTCGATACTATCCTGAATAATGCCGACATACAGGCGGCTATCTCCGGCAGAAAGACCAGCAACGAGGCGGGCAACTTCCTCCAGCAGCTTGCGGAGCAGAACCCCGAGATCGAGTCTATCGCGCTGGTGGACAAGGACGGCAGCATTTTCTGCGGCAGCGCCGGAAAGACCGGGCAGTTCATAGATAATTTCAGCGCCTACAACGAGTACGCGGACGGCGCTCTGTACTTCAACGACGTCAAGAACCCCGAGGCTACCGGCGGCGGAACCAACCCCACCATGTTCGTCAAGGCGAAGCAGGGGGACGTTACCCTGCTGGTGAACTACAAGCTGGCGAACAAGGGCTTTCTGTACAGCGCGACCGGCGGAAGCACGTTCTATAACGGCGCCGTTTCCGTTGTGGACAAGAATAACAACTACAGTATCGTTGATAACTTCAAGGTAAACCTTTATTATGAGTACCCCGCGGCAGTGTTCCAGTCACAGATTGACAGCCTTACCGACGAGACCACACCGCATATCATTGAGTATTCACCCGTGAACTCCACCGGTGAAAAGTGGTATGCGGCTATGATCAAGGTAGGCGGCGAGAACGGACTTATCGCGATCGCGTCCTGCCCGGTTTCCGGCAACGCGAACAACTTCTCTCTGCCGGCTTCCAACAGCATTGTTCTGGCGGTAGTGCTGATATCCCTTGTGGCTATCGCGGGTGCTATCGTGGTGTCTATCATTGTCACCAAGCCCCTCAAGACTATCGAGGAAACTCTGGTCAAGGTGCGCAGAGGCGACCATGAGGCGCGTATCCCCGCCGAGGTCAGCAACAACGAGTACGGTCAGATGTCCAGAGCGTTCAACAACCTGCTTGACGAGATCGTAGTCAGCGAGGATCGTTACAGAACCATCACCGAGATGTCCGACAACATCATCTTCGAGTGGAATTTCAAAACCAACGAGGTAT
>CAMCFA010000093.1 GCA_945873955.1 uncultured Clostridia bacterium
GCGGATATAGTTTATCGGTAAAACATTAGCTTCCCAAGCTGAGGTGGTGGGTTCGACTCCCATTATCCGCTCCAAATCAAACAACACCGCCGCCCCGCTTTGTTGCCACTTCTGGCTTAACAGTGCGGGGCGGCGGTGTTTTACTCTTGGCTATAATATTTCACAATTTGTCCTCTAATATCGGTCAAAATGCCGAAAACATCAACGATTTGAACACCAAAGACAACAGTAAGACAACAGCAAAAATACTGCAAAAATACTGCAAAACAGTGAAAACCGCACACGATCAACTTGATTTCTCCGAACAATCGTGATATACTCTTATTGAGGGAGATATCCTTCGCGAAATAACCTTTCGATATTCTGGACGTTGTATTAAGCCCAAATTCCACTTTCTATCCCCCGGGATCTCCTTACCCGGGGGGTTTGCAATAAAAACAGCCCCCGAAGCCGCAGCTCCGGGGGTTATGCTATGTATTGTCATCTGAATCAGTGCCGCCGGTTTCCTCGCTCTTAGCCTTGATATGCTGAGCGATTTTCAGCAGGAACGGCGGGAACTGCACACCGATATCGGTCATGTTTTCGAGTATCGAGATTATCTCGTTCACCATGAGCCACGCGCACACGACGCAGGCAACGACAAATGATACGCCGATACTGATCCCCGCGTTTTCGGCGGCATAGGCGATTATCCAGTCCAGCACACCGCCGACTACCACCAGAAGCCACATGCAAACCTTTTTGATTATGCCTTTAATGCTTCGGTAGGAGCTGATAGCCTCGTCCCGGTACTTCGCCGCGCAAAGCCCGGTAGCGTAGTCGATGATTTGGAGCAGTACCAGCAGCAGGAACGGCACGGCTATAAGTCCCAGCCATGAGAACAGCGCCGAAAGCAGCGCGGTTACTCCGATTTTTTCAAGTTTATCCATTCTGTACCTCCGTGTTATAAATTTTCTCCAGCTTGTTCAGAGCGCTCCGCCGGAGATTGTACACCGCGCGCGGGCTGATATAGCACTCGGCGGCGATCTTTTCCCACGTCTGCCCCGTGATGTAATATCGGTAGATCACCGTGTACTCGTCGCCCTTGAGCCGGTTTATGTACTTCAGCGCGGGTTCGCGGTAGTCGATAAGGCTGTCTATGCCGCGGTTGAGCTGATCCTCCTCCAGCGCCAGCTTGCGCAGTATCTCCTGCATGCCCTCTCTGCTGCCGCCGTGCTTGCCGAAGCGCTCGATTATTCGGTGAAGCAAGTCTATCTGCTTGATGTGCGTCTGGCAGACCAGCTCCTGCTCCCGGGCGGGGGCGAGTATTTCGTCTACTATTTTCATTTCTATACCTCCTGTTATTCCGTAAGCACCTTTTTGCCGTTTATAAATAAACCATCAGACGTTGCTTCTAACGTTACACCGCCGCTGCGTATTACAAAGCTGTTTGTGTTAAATTCCACGCTGCCTTTTGGGCCATAGCCGCCATAATCTATTTCGCCATATATTTCCAGCTTGCCGTCTCCCACAAATATTCCGCTGTCGCTCAAAATTTTTAACTGATTATGAACACTGCAGTTGATCTCGACGTAGCTCTTATTGATATGTATACTCGCAGGACCGCTATAAAGGTCGAAACCCTCGCTGCTGAGCAATAGTGATTTTCCCTCGCCGGAAAGCAAAAACCCGTTGCCATTAAACGCAAGCGAGGCATAAACATTATTTGCTGCCGATGACCCCAAGCAGTGGAAATCCACGCTGCCGCTGTTGGTCGTGTCCACCCATGTGGCGGGGACGGTCTGCAGCTTTTCAGCGACGCCGCCGGAATTTGACAGCTCCTTCCGCAGCTCGTCTACCTGCTTTTCAAGCTGTGATTTCGGCTGCACCCGTTCCGCCGTTGTTGTGGTCGCTGTTTCCTCGTCATCAGCCAGTGCCATTACCGCCGCAGTTTCAGCGTCGCCGGAATACACCAGCGAGGACGGCATAGAACACTTTATCCTGTGCGTGCCGTGATACGTCCACGTCTGGGAGGTTATCATGCCGGTTGCGTAGCCCCGGTCGGTGTCTATTTCCCCGCCACGAATCCGGACGTAATCCCCGACCTCCAGCGCCGGGTCTCCGGTGAATTCCGCGTCGAATACGCGGTTAAGGCAGAGGTAAAGCTGTGCCAGCAGGTTGTTCAGCGCAGTTTTAACCTCGTCGTCTGTGAGCGCCGACAGCAGCGGATTCTCGTCCAGCTCGAGGGTCGCCAGCTTCTCGCTGCCCCCGGCGGTGACGGTGTAGCTGGAATACAGCGCCGTGCCGTTCCTGCGCATAAATATCTTCGCGATTCTGGTGGTGTCGTCCGAGAAATCAGTGCTGAAGCGAATATTCCCCGCGATCTCCCGCACCGGAATGATCATGTGCGTGGAATCGTCCTTTTCGCAGGTGAGCGGCACGAACTCCAGTGCCAGTGCAGACCGCGTGATCCGCGCGAAAGAGCCGGTGATCATGCCGACATACATCAGCAGATCGCGTTCGTTCTGGATCCGGGCGGTGTTAATCGCCGCGGAAAGAGTTGCGTTCGGCAGCGCCTCGAACTCCTCCTGCGACATTGCGAAGCCTACCCCGGCAGCGGCGCAGGCTCCCGTCACAAGCTCGTAGAGAGTGCCGCTGCGCTCCGTCGTGGGGACGTCGAACAGCATTAGCCCGTCGTCCGCTTTGAGCCGCACGGTGCTGCGGGTGCGCTTAATCGTCGAGCCGTCAACGTAAAACCGCCCCAGCGGGACGGTCTGCGCTTCGGAGGCTTTCATTTCTGCGTTCGAGTAGATGTGGTAGTTCAGCCGTATCACCGCGCCGTCAAGGTCGTTCGTTTTCGCAAACAGCCCGGTGAAGCCTATCGACAGCCCCGAGGAATACACCCCGCCCGGGCGGAAATCCCCGCGCCGGTTGAGCCTGTCTGTGATCGACAGTAAGCCGGAAACGATATTCTTATCGGTGAACTGCACCACCGTGCCGCTGCGGAGCTTCACCGCGCCGCTTATCCCGACATAGCGGGTCGGCTGTTTTATCAGCGTCTTGTAGGTATCTGTAACGTCAAACATATCAATACTCCGTAAATGTTACCGTGAATTTCCACCACGTCTGCTCAGGGTCGAATGCGTCCCATTTGATGACTTCCGGCTCGCGGGTGGGTTCGGCGTAGCAGGTCATTGTGCTGTACTGTACGCTCGCGGGCTGGTTGATGTCGAAGAAGGTCAGCTCCAGCGAAAGCGGCTTTATCGCTTCGCGGATAGTCCGCAGGTCAGCCGTCTGCACCCGCCATGTAAACGTCACCTGCTTCATGTCCGAGCGGATAACGTCCCGGGTCATGGTGAGGTCTTCGGAGCGCCCCGCGCTTTTGCTGTCGTAGTCCTTGTACACCGGCTTGAAATCGCTCGGCGTGGGGAGTTCCGTGCCGTCTATCTTGATTATTGAGGCGTATTCTGCCAATTTGTCCTCCTTTCCGGGCATAGAAAAAGCACCCTGCGGGGGCAAGGTGCTTTTATGTATTTGTGGGAAGTTATCTGATGGGCAAGCCCATGAAAAACGAGAGTATAACGGCTACAAGCGACAAAGCAAAGACAAACATTACGATATTTCGTATTGTGTGAATGTCCTTAGCGATTTTAGAGCGCTGCGTTTCGTCATATACCTGATTTTCAAGCAGCTGCGCGATATTGTCGTTCATCACGCGAAGTTCGCAGAGGATTTTCTCGTTGTCTGAAATAGGCGCTTCCTGCGTGATTAGCTGTTCTTGTTCTTCGGTTTTCATTGAGATACCTCCTGTGTTTATTTGGTATAACAATGATATCACAAACACCACAAAATGTCAATACCCGTTTGACTTTGCATTCTCCCGGGTCTGGTAGTTCGTCACGCTTTCGCCCATCTTGTCCCCGTCAACTTCGAGGGTACTCTGTAAGTTCAGATTGAGATTGATAATGTTCCCGTTTTCCATTTGGGCTAAGCGGCTGGAGAGTTCGTCCGGGGAGAGCATTCCTGCTCTAAGAGAGGGTCCTGCTTGAATTCCGCTGTAATCGGCGAACTGATACTGGGACGTATCGACTTCTAGTGTTCTTCCACTGTGATTGCTGGAATTTCCAGTCCGATTATTGCCAGCACTATCGGCGATTTCTTGAGCTATTTCCGCGGCTTTGTTAGAAAAATTAACAGAAGTCATGCCACCGGTAAGAATTGAACTGGCTATTTCTTCTATGCTGAATCCACCGAGACCTTCTCTGATAGACGGTGCAATTGCCGCTCCGACATTCATCCAGACTTCTGTCCACCATACACCGAAATCACCCATCCAGCCGGTGAGGAAGTTGTTGATTTCAGTGAGCCAGCCCTCAATATCAGTCAGCGCCATGTAACGGTCGTATTCGCTGTTGTTCTCACCGAAAGCGCGGTACATAGTACTTCCGACATTCGTCCAGAAATCCGACCAATCATCGCCGAACAACTCGCGGACTTTTTTATCAAGCACCTGCAGGCTCTCCAGCTGCGTATCGCTGTCGAAATTGAAAGCGTCCAGCAGGGTAGAGAACCCCGCCCCTATATCCGAGAAAGTCGTGCTGAACGTGTTGGACAGTCCGCTAAGGTCGAAGTTGTTTAGCTCATCTTCCAGATCGCCAGCCGCATTCATGGCTTCGTCAAAAGCCTCCTGCGCGCTGTTCGCTCCGTCAACGGCGGCGGTGAAGTCCATTCCCGCCGTTCCTGCCGAACCCCCGTCAAACACATTCAGCGTATCAATATCCAGCATAGACTTCTTCGCGGAATCCGCGCTGTCGCCCAAACCCGCATAGCTGTCCGCCAGACCGTCAACGCTTGTCGAAGCCGCGTCCGCGCCGTCGGCGGTGTCCTGCATGGCTTCACCCTCGGAGCTGTTCATCTCCCGGGCAGTAGCGCCCACATCAGCGACGAGCGCCAGCATCCCCGCGATTATCGCAAGCCAGCCGACCGTTGCTTTAAGGACGTTCGCACGGGTGATCTCTTTCGGTATGAGTATATTCAGCAGGTCTTTCCACTTCGCATTCGCCGCATTATACAGCAGCTGCGCCTTAGTCACCGCCGGAATTGCGACCGCAGACAGCAGCGAGATCGTGAGCATGGTTTTTGCGGTGGGCGAGAGGTCGGTCAGAAACGTCGCGACCCTGTTCACGCCCTCCCCGAGCGTTACCACCAGCGGCGAAACCGCCTCCAGCCCGCCCCGCGCCATTGAAAGCAGCGAAGTCGCGGTGGGGAGAAGCTCCGTGCCGAGTTCGGCGGAGAGGTTCTCCAGCTCTGCCTTGAACGTGGTGAGCGAGCCGGAAAAGGTGTCGTTTTCCCGGGCGTAGTTCCCCGCCGCGTATTCGGTCTTTTCGAGGAACATCTGCATAGCCGCCGAAACTTTCTGCTGCGTGGTTTCCAGCTTGCCCAAGCCCTTTTCCTGCGCGTATATCTGCAGCGTGGTATCATTGATAGCAACGCCCAGATTGTCCATCATGGTGAAGTTGCCCTTTGCCGCGCCGGTGACCGCTTCCATTGCCGAAGAAACGTCAATGCCCATGATAGAAGCCACGTCCGAAGCCCTCTGCATGACCTGCTGGGACATATCCGCCGCGCTTGCTATGTCAAAGCCGGAGCCTTTCAGCAGTGCGCCCATTTTGTTCGCGGCGGCAAGGTAGCCGGATTCCGACAAGCCCATATCCTTGAAAGCGGTCTTGGCGGTGTTCTTCATGGATTGCGCGTGCTGCTGGAATACCACCTCGACGCCGCCGAGGTTCTGTTCAAGCTCGCCGCCGGACATTATGCTGTCGCTGATTATCTTTCCGATACCCAGCGCAGAAGCCGCCTGCGCTACCCGCTTGAAAACATCGGTCGCGGAATCCCCGTAGTGCTGGGTGCGTTCCTCCATGTCGTCAAGGCGGTCTATAACGCCGTTTATCGCGGTGTTGAATTCACGGTTCTGCGCCGTGATTATGATTTCAAGCTGTTCTGCTGTCAACTGTTTCCCCCCTTGAAAATACTGTTATGCCGCGCCGCGAACTGCGCCATTTTCGCCTTGTGCCGTTTCCAATCCGGGACGTCCGCACCGAGGAACTTGAAATGCTCCTCCGGGCGTTTCGGGAAGTGCCGGGGCGAATTCACAGCAAGCCCGGTAAGATACGCATTATGCCAGCAGAAAACGGCGAGCATATCCCGCCGCTTTGCCGCTGATTTGATGATGTCGAGTATCTCCGCCGGCGTCAGGTCGCAGAACTCCACCGTGTAAGCGCCGAGTTCCACCGCCGACTGTTTCAGCCGGGAAATCAGCTCCGCGGCGCTGCACGGTTCTGGAGCTGATTCTGGATTTTTTTTGCGGTTTTAAGCGCCGTTTTCGCGATAAAGCCGCCGTTTTCAAGGGCGGTGACTATCACCTCTGCAAGGTCGTTAAGGCTGCCGCCGTTCTCGATGAATTCATCGAAAAGGTCATAAGCCTCCGCCTGCGGAATATCCGCGCCGTGGGCGATAAATTTGACCGCAACGCCCGCACGGTCGCATTTCGCAAGCCCCTCAATAAGGCTGCCGCCCAGCTCGTTTTCCAGCTTCTCCGCGCGGCGTGCCGTGTAGCGCAGCTCAACGCTCTTTTCCGGGGTGATTTTAAGTATTGCTCCTGTCATGAGTTACCTCCTTATGCAGACGCGCCGTCGGAATATACCAGCGTGGATTCCACCGTGGTGGACAGCCGGAACGAAATAACGTCGCCGACCTTGCCTGCGGTGATGTACACTGTCGGCTTGCCTTTCCATGTGTAATTAGAGCCGTCCGGATAGGTGAGCTTCCAGTTTATCAGCTTGCCCTCCTGCTCTTTGAGCGCGGCGAACGCCTTTTTTACAAGGTTTCCGCTGTCCTCTGCGGTTTCCTTGTTGTAGTAAAAGTCAAAGCCCAGATTGCCGGTGTCGGTCAGCCCGGCAATGTAGCGCTTGTTGCTGTCGCGCATGTTGGTGACTTCCTTCTGCTCCGGCTCGCTGCCCATGTCCGGGTAGCCGTTCAGACCGTACAGTTCCTTGTAGGTCGTACCGTCGTCGGTGGAAAAATCAAGGTGCGTGTCTTTGGTAATGTATTCCATGTTTACCTCCTAAATATCATGCCTGTGTGTTCGTCGACTTTCGCCGAAAATGTCATAGTCTGCCTGTGCAGGCGGTTTTCGCGGATTGACCCGCCGGAAGTCCGAACGAATCCCCGCGAAATAAGCCGCTGTGAGAGCTTCAGCGCGGTTTCGGAGCAGCGCTGTAATTCCGTGTCGTACACGTCAATCTGGAACATCACCAACGCGTAGCGTTCCTCCCCGGAAATGATGTCCCCCGAACCGCCGTCAAGCGGTGTGAGTATACCCAACGGGAACTTCGCGACCGCGTCCGGGAACTGCGGCTCTACCCGCAGGATATCCTTTATCATCGGCGGGACAAGCGTGTAAACGTCAATCATCAAGCGCCCTCCGTATCTCCTCCGCTACCGTTTCGTAAGCTTCCTGCTCCCGCACCGCCGGGCGGAGGAACGGCTGCGCGGGGCTTCCGTGGGAGGTGTGCCAGTTGCCCTGTTCGTCCTGCCAGCGCCAGCTTTCCTTGCTGGTGTGGGGGACTTCCGGGTCGCCCGCAGTGCCTGTGCCGTACTCGACATACGGCGCGTATTCCTTGTTCGTGCCGACCGAAACGGTGAGCGGCGCGGTTTTCTGCACTTTAATGCTGTTGCGCAGCTCACCGGTTTTCACCGGGCAGAGCAGCACCGCGCGGCTGCGGGTCTTTTCCCCGGCTTTGAGCAGTCCGCGCTCGATTACCGCGTCGCTGTCGTCCCGAACGGCTTTCAGCTTGGCTATAAGCTGCTGGATAGTCATACCTTTTCAGCCCCCGCTTTCGTGTAGTTCGTGAACCGTGTCACGCCTTTGACTTCGTACTGCTCGCCGTTTATCTCCACCCGGAAGCGCTCCAGAATGACCGTCCCCGGCTCACAGAGAAGCAGAACCGAACGCGCGATATTCACACCGTACAATTCAGCGGTCGCCGCGTCGGAAATGGGCTGCACCTCTGCGGTGACAGTCCCGGAGGGCTGCCAGTTCACGTCCGTGCCGCAGTAGCCGCTCTCGCTCTCGATCGGGCGAAGCAGCGGAAGCTCCTGCAAGCGTTTATTCATCAGCCGTATAAAGCACCCCCGCCTTTCTGGGATAGTTTTTCAGCCGCGCCAGAAGCTCCGGCGGCAGCCCGTCGAAGCTCTGGGAAATACCGCCCTCGCTGCGGGAGCTTTCGCCCTCCGCGCCGCGCTTGTTGTAGGCAATTACCGCAAGCTGAACCTGCACCGAAACAAGCCGCTCCGGCACGCTGTCCCGCCCTATGTAGTCGCAGACAGCGTCCCCGGCGTCCGACAGCAGAACGGAGATAAGCCCGTCCTGCGTATCGTCGGCGATCCCGGCTAGGGTCTTAAAGCGTTCAAGGGCGGTCATGCTACCGTCACGACGTTGGAGAACGTCACGCACTTGCCGTCCGCGCCTCTTACTGCAACGCAGAGCTTATTGCCGCTGGAGGCAGTGGTAGAGCCGTCCGCGGGGAGTACCGTCCATGCGGAGAGGTCGTCGCCGGGCTTCGGCGCGGTCACGCTGGAAGCCGCCTTGTAAACGAATGTTCCGGCGGGGTAGCCGAGAATCTTGTTGACCTTTGTTCCGGTCATACTGATGGTGAAGCCGCCGCCGTTGTAGCCTACATAAATGCCGCACTTCTTCTTGTCAAAGACAAATGCGTCATAGTATACAAGCCCCTCGACGAGGTTTCCGGCGATTCCGGGAGGATTCTCGTGGATCTTGTACTGCGCCAGCTTTGTGGGCGCTACCATTGCCCCTGTGTAAACAATGATACCCCACGCGCCGACGGGCAGGCGAGGCTCCGGGGTTTCGATTACGGTAGAGCCGCAGATACGCCCGACAGCGCCGTTCAGCACAGCGTTATCTGCGGCGCCGGTCTTGAGCAGTTCATCGGTAAGAATTAACTTGCTGACTACGCGGGGGTCGGTGAAAAACAGCCTGTTGACGGTCGGCACTTCTGCGTTGCTGAGCGTTGCGTTCATGCTCGCGATCTGGCTTATGACCGTAGACTTGTCCGGGGTGTAGTAATCCACAAACTGCGCGTTCTTGGCGGCGGTCGCAAGGCGGTAGCCGTCAAGCTCGGGGATAACACGCTCGTCTAACTGGCGGCGGAGCGACCTTGCCGCGTCCCGGATACCCTCGGGGCTGTCAAGCCTGTTGGTTGCGTCGATAGTGTAGGTAAAGGAACGCTTGCGGGTGAGGGTCATTTCCTGCACGCTGTCCCCCAGCTCCTCCGGCTCGCCGTAGCGGTTGTCGCCGGAAGCCTTGTAGTCGTTCATCTCGGCGGTGTCCATGCTGTGAACCTTGACGGTCTGTGCGCCGATGAAATCTACCTGATCGCTGTTCTCCAGCGGTGTGGTAAGTGCGCCCTTGCGCAGTACCTCATCAACGGCGCTGGAATGCTTTTCTGCTAAGTTAATTGCCATAGTTTACCTCCTGTAATTAAATGCCCAGTCCCTCGCGGAACGGGTCTGTCTTGGCGGGGTCGCCCTTCTTGGGGGGAGCGCCCGCCAGCTTCTTTGCGACCTCCGCGCTGACCGCCTCGTTGAACGCCTTGACGACTGCTTCCACGCTGGAAGCCACCGCCTCGTCGCTGGAAACGTCAACCGCGCCGATAAGCGCCGCGGGGGCGTTCTTCTCTGCCAGCAGGTCGCGGGCTGTCGCGGTACGCTCCTTGCGGGAAAGCTCGGCTTCACGCGCGGCGAACTCGCGCTCGCGCTTGTCCTGCTCGTGCTGCGCCTTTTCGTCGGCGGTCATCTTCGCGACGCGCTCGGCTTCGGCTTTCTCGTCCGCCGCTTTTTTCTCCCAGCGATCCCGCTCTGATTTCAGCCGGTCGGAGATGATCTTGTTCATCTCGGTCTGCGTGAAGGTCTTTTCGGCGCTCTGTGCGGCGCTCTGCGTGGGGGTTTCCTGCTTCGGGGTGTCGTTACCCTCTGCGGGTGCAGGGGCGGTTTCCTGCGCGTTCTGGGTGGCCTGCGCGGGGTCTGTGGTTGTCTGTGTGGTTGTGTTGTTGGTTTCTGCCATGATTTGTTCCTCCGTTTTACGTCCGTATGACTTATTTCCACGCAGGCTTTTTTGTCATCAGCGTGTGTCGGACATGTATATGTAAACAGCCCCCGCGGAACGGGAGCTGGGGAAAAATAAAAGCGCCGTGCTTATCGCATAGCGCTGGTTACTGGCTACAAACGCATATTTTGATACAAGTTTCATAGGGTTGCATAAGGGTTTCAT
>CAMCFA010000094.1 GCA_945873955.1 uncultured Clostridia bacterium
TTTATCTGTTTCGGGGCGGAGTGAAATTCTCCACCGGCGGTGAAAGTCCGCGAGCCTTTTTGGTTGAACCGGTGTGATTCCGGTACCGACGGTATAGTCCGGATGAAAGAATCAGAAAACAAATGTTGTTCGCAGTCCTGCGTGCATATTTGCGCCCCTGTACAGCCATTTGTGCGTGCAGGGGCTTTCTGTTTCCTCACAAATCGACCCAGAACAAGGAGGAAAACATGAGCAACTTAACAAACACAAAAAGCAACCCCCTTTTCGACGTCCGCAAGCTGGTGTTCACCGCGCTGCTGGCGGCTCTGTCGGCGGTGCTGATGAAGTTTCTGAGCTTCCCGCTGCCGTTTATTCCGGCGTTCATCACGTTCGATTTCTCGGACGTCCCCGCTATGCTGGCTTCGCTGACTATGGGTCCGGTTTCCGGGCTGGCGGTGTGTCTGGTGAAGAACCTTATCGGCTGCTTCGGCTCAATGACCGGCTGCGTTGGAGAGCTTTCCAATTTTATCCTTAGTAGCTGCCTTGTCGTACCGGCGGGTTTCATTGCTAAGAAAACCGGCTACAAGGGCGTTATAATCGCCTGCATTGCAGGGGCTGTCGCTATGGCTCTCATGGGAGTGGCTTCCAACTACTTTATCGTGTACCCTCTGTACACCGCAGTAATGCCTATGGAGGCTATAATCGGCATGTACAGCGCTATTCTGCCCAGCGCAGATACGCTGATAGAGTGCCTGCTGATATTCAACCTGCCGTTCACCTTTGCTAAGGGACTTATCGCGGCGCTCATTTCCGTGCCGCTTTATAAAAGACTGCGCCCGATATTCAACAGCTATTACAGAACCGAAAAATAAATCTGCACATTCACGGCAGAGGTCTGTGCAGGGCAAGGAGTAATCAATAAATGTCGCTGAGATCTCTCGCCGGGCATTTCCGGACGATCACCCGGCACCGCCACAGGGTAATAGCCCACTGCGCGAAAGCCGGGATACTCTGGCAGGGGCTTCGCCACGACCTGTCGAAGTACTCGCCCACCGAGTTCATACCCGGTGTGAAATACTATCAGGGCAGCCGCAGCCCGAATGAGGCGGAGCGTGAGGACATCGGCTATTCCCTCGCGTGGATGCACCACAAAGGGCGCAACCGCCACCATTTTGAATACTGGGTGGACGTTGACCCGGTGGAGAAGATCTACAAGCCGGTAAAAATGCCGCTGCGGTATCTGGTGGAGATGTTCTGCGACCGCGTGGCGGCTAGCAAGATCTACCGCGGCGAAAAGTACAGAAACTCCGACCCTCTGGACTACTTCAACAACCGCAGGAACGGGCGGTCTATCCACCCGGAGACCTCCGATATGCTGGAGAAACTGCTCACCATGCTGGCGGAACAGGGAGAGGACGCGGTTTTCGCGTACATTCGGGAACTTTTAAAAAACGGAAACGAATACTGAAAACAGGGAGCGGCGGACGCTCCCCATTTTCAGCTTATTTCCCCCAGCAGCACCGCCGCCGCGAAAGCCGCCATGCAGTCGTACTCCGGAACCGCGGGCGGGACGGTCAGCGGCAGCTCCATAGGCTCGCACAGCCCGCCCAGAGTGGACACCCCGCGGTTCAGCGCCAGCGTGAGCTTCTCCCCTGCGTTGGAGGTCACGCAGACCGTGTTCTTGCCGCAGCGCCCGCAGGTTATCACCTGTACCCCCGACAGCCGCTCGGTGGGCAGAGTTCCGTCCCCGTCGCCGCATATCATCACCCCGGCGGCGCGCTTCACCAATGGGATCTCGCCGCCCTCGCCGATCACCACGGCGCAGTATGGACAGTCCACCAGCGTGACGCTCTCGGCAGCGACCACAGCGCACTCCGGCAGCACAGAGCCGAAAAGCTCCGCCGCCGCGCTTTTCCCGGATATCAGCACGAATCCTTTTTCAGACATAACAAACCCCCGGAATTTTACTTCTGGGGGTTATTTTTTGCTTGTTTGCGGTGATTTATACCGCGCTGTCCGGCGCATATTTTTCCATGATCTTCACAGCCGTGCGTATGCCGTCCACCGCCGCAGACATGATACCTCCGGCGTAGCCGCAGCCCTCGCCGCAGGGGAACAGATTATCCGCGCACAGCGCGTACCCCGCTTCGTTCCTCGGCAGGCGCACCGGGGAGCTGCTTCGGCTCTCCACTGCGGTGAGTATACTGTCGCTGTCCGAGAAGCCGGGTATCCTGCGGTCGAAATAGCGCAGCGCCTCTTTCATGGGTGCGCTGACGAACTCCGGGAAAAGGCTGTCCAGCTCCGCAGGCTCTACGCCAAGCGAATAGGTCGGGTCTACCCTGCCGAGGGTGAACCCCCGCCCGCCGGACACGAACTCCCGGGTGAGAGCCGCCGGCGCTCTGCCGCTTCTTCCCATTTGGTACGCACGCTGCTCCAGCCGCTGAATGAACTCCATGCCGCCAAGCGCACCGCCGCCCAGATCCTCCGGCGAAACCGAAACCAGCACCGCGCTGTTCGCGTTCTTCCCGGCGCGGTCATAGTAACTCATGCCGTTGGTGACGATAGTCCCCGGCTCGCTCGCCGAGGCTACCACATACCCGCCCGGACACATGCAGAACGTGTACACTCCCCTGCCGCTGGCGTTGTGGTAGGAGAGCTGATATTCCGCCGGCGGGAGCGCCGGGTGCTCCGCATACCTGCCGTAAAGCGCACGGTTTATGTCCGTCTGGAGGTGCTCAATCCTCGCGCCCACCGAGAACGGCTTCGGGACAAGCTCCACGCCGCTGTCATGCAGCATTCTGAACGTATCGTGCGCGGAATGTCCCACCGCCAGCGCCAGCGCCCCGCAGGGGACTTCCCCGCCGTTTACGGTTATCTTTTCCACCCTGCCGGAGCGTATATCCACCCCGGTCAGCGGCGACAGAAAGCGTATCTCGCCGCCCAGCTCCAGCACCCGGTTTCGCAGGTTCTTCACCACGCCCCGCAGCCTGTCCGTGCCGATGTGCGGCTTCGCCTGAGTCAATATCTCCTCCGGCGCGCCGAATTCTGCCAGACGTTCCAGCACCCTGCCGCAGAGCGGGTCGCCTATCCGGGTTGTGAGCTTTCCGTCGGAGAATGTGCCTGCGCCGCCCTCGCCAAACTGCACGTTGGTCGCCGGGTCGAGCGCGCCGCCCTGCCAGAAGCCCTCCACAGCCTTGATACGGCTGTCCATGTCCGCGCCGCGCTCCAGAACCACCGGCTTATAGCCGAACTCGCACAGCGTCAGCGCACAGAACATTCCCGCCGGACCGAACCCCGCGATATAGATATCCCCTTTCAGCTTTTCGCTGCCGAAACTGACCTCCAGTTTTTCCGGGGCGTACAGCCGGACATTCTGGTGCTTCTCCGCCAGTTTTTTCTCCCTTGCGGCGTCCTTTAGCTCCATGTAGACGGAGCTTACGAAACAGATGTCCTTTCGGGCGTCCACAGAGGTCTTGTACAGCCGCAGCGCGGAGACCTCCCCCCGCCGCAGCGAGAGCCGCGACAACGCCTTGTCCAGTGCGCTGTCGCGCGGCTCGTCCAGAGCCGTCTTTATCTGTGATACGATTATTGCCATTTATACTCCGTCCGCCGCGTCCTTGGTCTTTGCGCTGACCGTTATCTTGTAGCTGCCCAGCGCCCAGCAGGTCCTGCCGGCGCTGCCGCTTATGACTATCGTCACCGGAACGTCCTGCGAACCGTCGTGCAGCGTTACTCCCAGCAGGTTCGCGGTAACGTAGAAGTCCCCGGAGGAAAGCGCGCTGAGCTGTTCGGACGGACCTATCACGCTGAGGGTCAGCTCCTGCGTGATAATGTCGATATCCATGTTGTCCGGCTCGTTCACCACGGTGATGTTGGTCGCCGGGAAGTCCAGCTTGCCGTAGTCCGCAATGTTCCATGTGATACGGGCGCTGTTGTTTCCGCTGAGGTTCTTGTAGCCGTCCGGCAGGGTTATCGGTATCGTCGAGGTGGTCTGGTTGAACCTGATATCTGCGATATTTATCGTGCCGATATTCAGCTCACTGAGGTTGAATATGCTCTCGTCCGGCGCAGCTACCATAATGCTGGTCGGCTGAATGGTATATTTCAGACTGTCGATGTCGAAGTTCTGCGGGATACCGGCAAAGGAGAAGGTGAGCGGAAGCTCCTTCTTCGGGTAGACAGGAACTGTTACCAGCGCCTTGTCCGCGCTGACGGTGAGGTCGTCCTTTGAGAGCGCAGAGCCGTTCGCGTCGTACAGCATGATGTCGGTTTCAAGGGTGAGGCTGTCGGTTACGGTGCTGTCCACCGCCGCCTTTGCTTCAACGCGGCTTATCTTGTTCAGCAGGTCTACCGAACCGGTTATCTTCACTACCGCCGGGGACGCGGTTATCGTGTCAAGGTAATAGTCATCGGTCATGCTTATGCCGGACGCGTCCGCGGTGACTTCGTACTCACGGGTGACTATCTCCTGCACCACCAGCGTGATTATGCGGGGGGAATAATCGTCCGTTTCCGCTTCCTCGTTGAGGTTATCCTTGCGGAAGATGTTCACCTCCACCGGGAATGTCCCGGCGCTGCGCACCGCTGAAAGATCCAGCCGCGCCGTGAAGTCCTCCGCTTCAAGGTCGTAGATGTCCACGCTCTTGCCGGAAAGCTCCAGCTTCACGATCTGGTCGCTCATGGAGGTTATCTGGAGATTGTTGTCCTTCATATACTGGGTGATCTGAGCCTCTACCCCCACGCCGGAAATGGTGCGGGTGGTGTCGGGGTACGCCCACACTCTCACCGCGAACCACACCAGCAGCGCCAGCACTATACTCAGCAGAAGGGTGGTGATATTACCGCCGTCGCAGCATGCCGCCCAGAATGCTTTCAGATACTCCGCGGGGGTCTTGCGCTTCTTCTCGCCGCCGCGGTTCTCTGAGGTATCGTTTATCGTTTTATTTTCCATAGTTTCCTCCCGAAAGTATCAGTCGCCGTTCTTGGCGGAGCGGTTCTTCCAGCCGAAGCGCCGCTTCTTTGCCACGGCGGGCATTCTGTCCTGAAGAATGTTCGTCAGCCACTTTCTGGGATCCTGCTGATTTATCGACCGGGTGAGCTGTCCGCTCTCCGCTACTGAAATTATACCGGTCTCCTCGGACACCACAATTACCAGCGCGTCGGAGTTCTCGGTCATTCCCACCGCGGCGCGGTGACGTGAGCCGAGGTCGGAGTCGATATACTGCCCCTTTGAGGTCATCGGCAGGAAGCACCCCGCGGCGTAAAGACGGTTTCCGCGGACTATCACCGCGCCGTCGTGCAGCGGAGCTTTATTGTAGAACAGGTTGCACATGAAATCCGGGTCGGGCTTCGCATCTATCACGGTGGACTGCTCGATGATATCGCCAAGCTTGGTCTGCCGCTCAATGACTATCAGCGCGCCGGTTCTCGTCCGGCTGAGCCGCTCGCAGGCGTCCGCAATGCCTAAGATAGCCTCCTCCCGGGCGGCAACGGTGTCGAGAAAGTTGAGGTTCTTCTCCCCCTCGTCCTCCGCAATGCTCATTCCGGAGCGCAGGTTTATCTTTATCTTCTCCTTCGGGTCGTATACCATTTCGGTGAACTGCCCTTTCTTGAGGAAGGACAGCTTGCCGGTCTTTTCAGAGGCTATCACGGCAAGCGCGTCGGTGCTGTCTACAAGATTCTTCACAACTTCAAAACGCGCCTCCTCGTCGGAGTCGGAGTTAGTGCCTTTCAGCACGCACCCGGCGGAATATATGCGGTCGCTGCTCACAACCACAGCGGTGTTGTGCATGGGCGCTTTGAAATAGAACAGGTTGCAGAAAAGCTGGACGTCCGGCTCGGCGTTTATCACCGTGGACTTCTCTATCCAGCCGTCAAGGCTGTCCTTCTGCTCGATAAGAATGACCGCGCTGGTCTTGGTGCGGCTGAGCTGCTCGCAGGCGTCCGCAATGCCCTGTATCGTGCGCTCGCGGCGCTGCTCCGGGAGCTGCTTTACCTTCATTACCTTCGCGTTGCCTATCTTTTCAAGCATTCGCCGCAGCTCCGGCTGGAACACTATCACCACCGCCAGCAGTCCCACCTGTATCAGATTCTGGAACAGAAAGCTGGTGACTTTCAGCGGCGATATCGCCATTATCAGAAGCACCACCAGAAGCAGCATAATGCCCTTGAAAAGCTGTGTCGCGCGGGTCTCCCTCATCAGGCGTATCACTACGAAAAACATTGCAACCAGCAGCAGAAAGTCCATAACGTCCCAGACTGTAATGGACTCTATCGTGGCGATAAAATTCGCGTATATGTTATGTGGATTAAATGCGCTGCCGTCCACCGGAAATTCCCCCTTAGATATAATTACTTATTCTTTAATTATAACAGCATATCAGCAGAATTGCAAGCGATTTTCACTATTTTTTCTGCTGGCGAAGTATTTTGTGTCTAGTACTTGTTTTTTCCGTCAAATCATGCTATACTTAATTTATCCCCGATAAGGGAGAAAAATCACAGGAAAGAGGTTACATATCATGGATATCAAAGCAAAAATAGACGAGATCGTGAACAAGGTCAAGAGCGACCCCGACATAGCGAAAAAGTTCCAGAGCGAACCTATCAAAACGGTAGAGGGCATACTCGGCGTTGACCTGCCGGACGACGTTATCAAGCAGGTAGTTGACGGCGTAAAGGCTAAGGTAGACCTCGACGGACTCAAGGACAAGCTCGGCGGTCTTGGCGGGTTGTTCGGCGGAAACAAGTAAGTAAGTTTGTCAGCCGCGCCGCCCGGATATGCCGTCCGGGCGGTGATTTTTTATACAGGAGTTTGCACATGAAAAGGATTCTTGACTGGAACAAATACATAGACGCCTCCGCCAGAGCCGTGGCAGAGGGCGTCGTTCTGCTGAAAAACGACGGCGCGCTCCCGCTGAAAAAGGGCGGCGAAGCGGCGGTTTTCGGCAGGATTCAGCTCCACTACTACAAGAGCGGCACCGGCAGCGGCGGCATGGTGAACGTTTCGCGGGTGGTCGGCGTCACCGACGGGCTTATTGAAGCCGGGTACAGCGTGAACCGGAAGCTGCTGGACGCCTACAAGGCATGGGACGAGGCTCACCCCTTCGACCGGGGCGAGGGCTGGGGCGGCGAGCCGTGGTCGCAGGCGGAAATGCCCCTCACCGACGAGCTGGTGAAGCAGGCGGCTGAGACCTCCGACACGGCGATAGTCATTATCGGGCGCACCGCCGGCGAGGAAATGGACAACAAACCGGAAAAGGGCGCGTACCTCCTGTCCGACTTAGAGGAGGACATGCTGAAAAAGGTCACCGCCGTATTCCCCAAAACCGTTGTCCTGCTGAACACCGCCGGGCTTATCGACATGAGCTTTATGGAGAAATACTCCCCCGCCGCTGTGATGTATATCTGGCAGGGCGGCATGGTGGGCGGCACCGGAACGGCGCGCGTCCTCACCGGAGAGGTTTCCCCCAGCGGAAAGCTGCCGGACAGTATCCCATTTAACATCAGCGACTGCCCCTCCGACAGGTTCTTCGGGGACGGCGATATCGACTGCTACGGCGAGGACATCTATGTCGGCTACCGCTACTTTGAGACCTTCGCCAAGGACAAGGTGCGCTATCCGTTCGGCTTCGGGCTGTCCTACACCACGTTTGAGCTTACCTCAACGAACTTCACCGCCGACACCGAGAAAATCACCGCAGACATCACCGTGAAGAACACCGGCTCTTACCCCGGCAAGGAGGTCGTGCAGGTGTACCTCTCCGCGCCGCAGGGCAGGCTCGGCAAGCCCGCAAGAGTTCTCTGCGGCTTCGCAAAGACTTCAGAGCTTCAGCCCGGCGCAGAGGACAAGCTTCGCATTGAAATACCGCTGAACAGCCTTGCAAGCTACGACGATTCCGGCGTTACCGGTCACAAGGACTGCTGGCTTCTGGAGAGCGGAAGCTACGTTTTCAGTGCGGGCGCGGACGTCCGCAGCGCGGCGGACCGATTCACGCTGGATATCCCCGCAGACCGGGTGCTAAAGCAGTGCAAGTCCGCTTTAGCGCCGGTAACTCCGTTCAAGCGCATGGTGAACCGGGGCGGCGCTGTCGCGTTTGAGGACGTACCCCTCACCGACGACCCGAACCCCCGCGACCACGCGAAACTCCCCGCGGAACTGCCCCAGACCGGCGACCGTGGTATAAAGCTGGCGGACGTATACAACGGCAGGAACACGCTGGAGGAATTCACCGCGCAGCTTTCCGACTACGACCTGTCCTGCATTATACGCGGCGAGGGCATGGGCAGCCCGAAGGTCACCGCCGGGACTGCCGCCGCGTTCGGCGGTGTTTCAAAGGAGCTGGAGGCTATGGGAGTTCCCTGCGGCTGCTGCTCCGACGGTCCGTCGGGAATGCGGCTGGACTGCGGCACTAAGGCGTTCAGCCTGCCAAACGGCACGCTGCTTGCCGCCACCTTTAACAGGGAGCTTCTGACCGAGCTTTTCAGCTATATGGGTCTGGAAATGCACGCGAACCGCGTTGACTGCCTGTTAGGTCCGGGCATGAATATCCACCGCCACCCGCTCAACGGGCGCAATTTCGAGTACTTCTCCGAGGACCCGTTCCTCACCGGGCAGACAGCCGCGGCGGAGCTGCACGGGCTTCACTCCGCGGGAGTCACCGGGACGATAAAGCACTTCTGCGGCAACAACCGCGAAACTCACCGCCACACTCTCGACAGCGTGATTTCCGCCCGTGCGCTGCGGGAGATATACCTCAGGGGCTTTGAGATAGCCGTGAAAGAGGGGGGCGCGACCTCCGTAATGACCACCTACGGCGCGGTGAACGGCGTGTGGACGGGCAGCAACTACGACGTGAACACCACTATCCTGCGGGAGGACTGGGGCTTCACCGGGTTCACCATGACCGACTGGTGGGCGAACCTCAACCGCCGGGGACAAGCCCCGGACAAGTCCGACTTCGCGGCTATGGCAATGGCGCAGAACGACGTCTACATGGTTACGGCGGACGGCGCGGTATCTAACGATAATACGCTGGACAGCCTGCATTCCGGGGAACTTACCCGCGGCGAGTTACAGCGCAACGCAATGAACGTGCTGAGATTCCTGCTGAACACCCACGCTCTGAAACGCATGATGGGCTGCGACGACATGACCGAGATAATCAACCGTCCCGCCGACCCCAGCGACATCAACAGCGCGGACGTGACCTTCTACGATATCGACGAGGACTTCACCCTTGACCTGTCGGACATTCCGACCGAGCAGGGCAGCAGCTACGCTTTCGGGCTGAATGTGTCCAAGCCCGGCTACTACAAGGTGACAGTGACCGCCTCCAGCAATCTGTCGGAGTTGGCGCAGACCTCCGTCACGGTGTTCACGCTGGGCACGGCTGTCGGGACGTTCACCTTTAACGGCACCGGCGGGAAGCCGGTCTCGCAGTACCGCGTTACGCCGTTCTTCTCGCGGTTCACCACAGTACGGCTGTATTTCGGCGGCAGCGGGCTGAAAATGCACAGCATTCGCTTTGAATTCGTGGGAGAAACTGATAACGCAGGAGGTATCGCACAGAATTTATGATAAGACCTATTGTAAAGGACAAGTTCCTGCTGAGCCAGAAGTCCGCGCCTGCGGACAAGAACGACCTCCAGACTGCGCAGGATATGGTGGAAACTATCGCGGCGCACTCCCACGAGTGCGTCGGCATGGCGGCGAACATGATCGGCGTACTGAAGCGCATTATCGTGTTCGAGGAGGGCGCGAAGTACGTTGTAATGCTGAATCCCGTGGTAAAGTGGGAAAGCCCGGAGACCTACGTTATCAAGGAGAACTGCCTCTGCCACGAGGGGGCTAAGGAGGTCACCCGACACGAGGCGATAGAGGTGGAGTTCCTTGATATCCGCATGAGGAAGTGCCGCAAAAGGTACGACGGGATAACCGCCGAGATAATCCAGCATGAGCTGGATCATCTGGAGGGGATACTGGTTTGAGGGCTGATGACAAATTGTAATTTTTCGGTGCGTTGTAATTATTATGTGAGGTTGTCCGTGGCTGCCGTAGGCAGCCGCGGACAGGGGGAAAACTCTTGTTTCTGCGACAAACGTTCCGTTTGTCCCCCGACCCTGTGACCCCTTTAGCGCTTTTGTACGCGTTTATGGCGCTTCGCGCCAAGTGGCGGCGCTTCCGCGCCGAGTAACGCGCTGTCGCGCGAGTGTGGGGCTCTGCCCCACG
>CAMCFA010000095.1 GCA_945873955.1 uncultured Clostridia bacterium
GTGAGTTGACTCGTTTGAGCGCGGCGATTTTGTTTTGATCAGCGTTTCCCGCAGATACGCTGATCAAAGCGAAGCGTAACAAAATCAGCCGCGTGAGTTGACTCGTTTGAGCGCGGCGATTTTGTTTTGATCAGCGTTTCCCGCAGAAATTGCCCCCGAAATGACCTTGACAATCCCGCAGATTTGTGCTACCATAAACAATATCAATACTCAAAACGGAGGTCGCGCTATGACGCTGCAACAGATAAAATACGCGCTCACCATTGCCGACGCAGGCTCTATGAACCGCGCGGCGGAGCTGCTTTACATATCCCAGCCGACCCTCTCCGGCGCTGTCAAGGAGCTGGAAAGGGAGATAGGCATAACCATATTCCTGCGCACCAGCAAGGGCGTTACCGCCACCGCAGAGGGTGCGGAGTTCCTGTCCTACGCGCGGCAGGTGTACCAGCAGTACGACCTGCTCACCCAGAAATACAGCGCCCACGGCAGCTTCAAGCGGAAGTTCGGTGTTTCTTCGCAGCATTATTCCTTCGCAGTGAAGGCATTCGTGGAGACCGTCAAGAAGTACGGCACGCTGAACTTCGATTTTGCCATGCGGGAGACCCGCACAATGGACGTCATAACCGACGTTGGGTCGCTCAAAAGCGAGGTCGGCATTCTGTACCTCGACAGCTTCAACCGCAAGGTCATTGAGAAGCTCCTCGCCGACAACGAGCTTACATTCACGCCGCTGATAAACTGCCGCGCCTACGTTTATATGTGGAAGGGACACCCCCTCGCCGGGGAAAGCTCCGTGTCGCTGGAGCAGCTACGGGACTACCCCTGCATGTCCTTTGAGCAGGGGGAGCAAGGCTCCGGCTTCATGGCGGAGGAGATACTGAGCGACCGGGACTACCCGCGGGTGATACGCAGCACCGACCGCGCCACGCAGCTAAACCTCATGGTGGGTCTGAACGGCTACACCCTCTGCTCCGGCATTATCTGCGAGGAGCTGAACGGCAGTGAGTTCGCGGCGGTGCCGTTCCGTGAGGACGAGGATAACCGCAACTCCGACATGGAGATAGGCTATATCGTCAAGAGCCGCAGTATGCTGAGCGATATCGCCGAAACCTATATCGACGAGGTGAAGAAATATCTCTCCGCTGTCAAGAGCGCGAACCCGGAGGGCTGAATGGAGTGGATAGTCTGGCTTGCGATAGCCGTATTAATTATCGCAGTACTTATCTGGATCTGGCTGTTATCCCGGGAGAAATGGCCCTACGAGCTGAATCAGACCATTCTGACCGAGCGGGAGCGCTCATTCTACCACATATTGAAACCTATCGCGGATAAGCTGGAGCTTCAGATTTGCCCGAAGGTGAGGGTAGCGGATATCGCGTCGATCAAGAAGGGCACGAAGGACCGGCAGAAGTGGTTCAACAAGATACGCGCCAAGCATGTGGACTTCCTGCTGTGCGACTACGACATGAATATCGTGCTCATGGTGGAGCTGGACGACAGCTCCCACGAAAGCGAGCGCGCCAAGAAAAACGACGCGTTCAAGAACCGCCTGTTCGGGGAGCGGCTGGTGCGTATACGCTCCCTTAAAGAAGACGTTGAGGGCGCTATCGTGAGCGCCCTCAAAAAGGTAGATTAATTCAGCGTCAGTGCGGCAGCTTCATATTAGCAAGCTCCGGGAACTCGTTTCTGCGTATCTCCTCCATGCGGCGGTCGATTCTGGAGCGCGCCGCGCCGGGCAGCTCGTCGAACACCGGCTCAACGCCGAACAGCGCCGACACTGCCACCGCCGCGAACGCGTTTGCGTCCACCTCCGAGGGCTGCATGGCGAAATCCCGCTCGGAAAGCTGCTCCCGGGGGCGGTAGTTCCCGAAATATAACTCCGCGCCGTTCCTGCGCTGCCACTCCCGCCGAAGCTCAAAAGCGGCGGCGAATAGCTGGTCGAGTGAGGGCGTTTTCAGCTTCCGCAGGAACAGCCGTTTTCCGTCCGGGGTGAGCTTCGCGTGCTGTTCCGCGGCAAGCTCCCGGTCGTTGTAAAACACCTGCGGCATGGGTATTTGCAGCATATTGCTGAGGGTCTTGACATATCCGTTTATCATGTGGATTCCTCCCATAGTTTCAGTTGCTCGTTTTCCGGGAACTCCCGCAGATAGGCGAACACCCGGTCTGCGCGGTACTCTATGCCGCTGCGCTCACATTCCCGCCGGAACAGCTCCATGAGCCTGCCGCTGCGGGGCGAGGGCAGCTCGTAGCTGTCGCCGTAGCGCGCGATATAGCGCTGCTTCAGCCCGGGGAAGTGCCTGTCCAGCGCGGCGTAGTAGTACTCCCGGTCGCCCTCCCGGAGGGTCAGCCCCATGCCGCAGCATATTATCCCCCGGCAGCCCGCCCGCCGCGCGTAGTCCACGATAGCCAAGACGTTCTCCTCTGTGTCGTTGATGAAGGGCAGCAGCGGCGCGAGCCATATCACCGTGGGAATGCCGCGCTCCCGCATTTCGCACAGCACCTCGAACCGCCGCCGGGTGGTGCAGACATTCGGCTCTACAATGCGGCAGAGGGATTCGTCAGCGGTGGTGAGGGTCATCTGAACCACGGCTTTGGTCTTGCGGTTTATCTCGTCCAGCAGGTCAATGTCCCGCAGAATGAGGTCTGATTTGGTCTGCACCGCCGCGCCGAATTCGTACCGGCTGATGAGTTCAAGGCAGCGGCGGGTGATTTTCAGCTCCCTCTCCGCGTGGAGGTATGGGTCGCACATTGCCCCGGTGCCTATCATGCAGCGCTTCCGGCGGGCTTTCAGAGCCGCCTCCAGCAGCTCCGGCGCGTTCGCCTTGACCTCCACGTCCTCAAAGTCGTGCTTCATCTGGTAGCAGGCGCTGCGGCTGTCGCAGTAGATACACCCGTGGGTGCAGCCCCGGTAGACGTTCATGCCGTTCCCCGCGGACAATATTCCCTTTGCTTTGACCTTGTGCATAGCTTCACCGCCGTTCATTTATAACTTATCATGTGAACATTATACTGCATTTATGCGGATTTGTCAAGGCACTGGGATATTTTTCGTGGGTGATTGAATTCCACGGAAAAATGTGGTATAATTATTTTACTAAAAGGGTTTTCCGGCGAAAGGAACACACATGCGCATTATTCTTCTGCATGGCTTAGGGCAGACCTCCGCCGCATGGGACGGTGTGACGTCCCGGCTGCCGGCGGAGTACAGGGTATCTGTCCCGGAGCTGACGGACTTCACCGACGGGGACTGCACCTACGATTCACTGTATAGGGGCTTCTGCGGCTATTGCGGGAGCTTTTCCGAGCCGCTGCTGCTGTGCGGGCTTTCGCTGGGGGCGGTGCTGGCGCTGAATTACGCTGCCGACCACCCGGAAAGGTTGGGCGGTGTGGTGCTTATCGCGCCGCAGTTTAAAATGCCCCGGACGCTTCTGAAATTTCAGAGCGCGGTATTCCGCATTATGCCCGAAAGCGCGTTCGGCGGTATGGGCTTCACCAAAAGCGGAGTGATACGGCTCACCGGCTCAATGGCGCGGCTGGACTTCACAGACAGTCTGCGCCGGATAAGCTGCCCTGTTGCTATCGCCTGCGGGGAAAAGGACAGGAACAACATGAAAGCCGCGAAGGAGCTGTTCCGGCTTGTTCCGGGGTCGGAGCTTACGGTGATCACCGGCTGCGGGCACGAAACGAATACTGAAAACCCGGAAGAAACTGCGATATTGATAGGGACAGCAGCCAAACGCTGTTTAAGTAAGGAGTGACGTCATGGAGCTTCAAGAGATGATAGACCGCGCCGGGCGGATAGTGTTCTTCGGCGGGGCGGGGGTGTCCACCGAGAGCGGCATACCGGACTTCCGCAGCGCGGACGGGCTTTACAGCCAGAAGTACAAGTACCCGCCTGAGGAGATAGTCAGCCACGACTTCTTCATGCGCAATACGGAGGAGTTCTACCGCTTCTACCGCGACCGAATGATATTCCCGCAGGCGAAGCCGAACGCGGCGCACCTGAAACTTGCGGAGCTGGAGCGCGCCGGGAAGCTCTCCGCGGTAGTGACCCAGAATATTGACGGGCTGCACACCGCCGCCGGAAGCAGGCGGGTGATAGAGCTTCACGGCTCTGTCCACCGCAACCACTGCATGACCTGCGGGAAGTCCTACGGGCTGGATTTCGTCATGGGGTGCGAGGGCGTGCCGCGGTGCGAATGCGGCGGTATCGTCAAGCCGGACGTGGTGCTTTACGGCGAGAATCTGGACGATAACGACATCAACTCCGCGATAAACGAGATCTCCCGCGCCGACCTGCTAATCATAGGAGGCACTTCGCTGGCGGTATACCCCGCGGCGGGGCTGATACGGTTCTTCAATGGCGAGCGTGTCGTTGTGATAAACAAGTCGCCTATTTCCGCGGACAGGAACGCGGATCTGGTGATCAATGGGAGTATCGGGGAAGCACTGGAGGGTGTGGTAATTTAATTCCGAATTAAAAATTAAAAGTTTCATTCTAACATATCAAAATAACAAATGCGCTGTCTGATTTGACAGCTCCAAACGAGGTACATAATGGAAATCAAAACCGTGACCTACCAATGCCCGAACTGCAACGCGGCTCTGGAATACGACAACGCGGCGGGAAGATTCAAGTGTCTGTTCTGCGACAGCGAATTCACCGAGGAGCAGATGAAGCAATACTTCGCCGAGAACGAAAGCGACCCGCTCTCCCAGCAGAACCTCGAAGCCGAGCGCACCGCCGCCGCAGACGAAGCAAACCAACAAGCGGAGGAATTCTCCGGCGCTTCAGCGCTGTACACCTGCCCCAACTGCGGCGCGGGAGTTATCTGCGACAGCCTTACTGCCTCTACCCGGTGTCACTTCTGCCACACCCCGGTGATCCTCACCGGACGGCTCTCCGGCGAATTCAAGCCGGATCTAATCATACCATTTTCCACCACCCGCGAACAGGCAGAGCAGGCGTTCCGGGAGTACCGCAAGGGCAAAATACTCCTGCCGAAAGACTTTTCCAGCGAGGCGCAGATACAGAACATCACCCCGCTGTACGTCCCCTACTGGCTGAAAAGCGGCGCAGTGCATGGCTACCTTGAGGCAGAGGGCAAGAAAGTCCGCACATGGCGCACCGGCGACACCCAGCACACCAACACCAAGATATTCAAGGTGATACGGCAGGCGGACATGGTGTTCGTGAGAGTACCCTGCGACGGCTCCAAGCGTATCGACGACAGCCTTATGGAGAGCATAGAGCCGTTTGACTATAAGCAGATAAAGCCCTTTTCCATGAGCTACCTCTCCGGGTGCGGCGCTGAGAAATACGACGTCAACTCTGCCGAAGCCGGACAGCATATAGACCAGCGCGTCGCCGAGGCGGCGATTTCGGTGCTGAAATCCGACATGACCGGCTATTCCTCAATAACCGAGCAGAACAAGCAGGTTTCCTACACCAACCAGACCACGGTTTACGCGCTCCTGCCGGTGTGGTTTCTAAACTACACCTACAAGGGCAAGGATTACCCGTTCGTGATGAACGGACAGACCGGCACGCGGTTCGGCATACTTCCGGTGAGCGGGCTGAAAAAGTTCCTGCTTACCGCCGGGATACTGGCTGTGCTGGTATTTCTGATTCTGCTGATAGGAGGGTCGCTGTTTTGATGAGGTACGTTAAGAGGACAGCCGCTCTGCTGTTGGCGGCGGTGATATTTACGGTTTCCGGGTTACTGTCGCTTGCCTGCGGCGCGGCGGACATTGCCCCAAGCAAGGCGGCGCTGGAGGACTACCAGCATGTGCTGTCCGCAGAGGACGAGGCTGAACTGCTGGACATTATGTACGACACCGCCGACAAAACAGGCACGAATATCGGCATAATTATCGCGGACGACCTCGGCGGCATAGACGAGGACGAATACTGCGAGGCATTCGCTGAAGCGTATTTCGGCAGCTTCGGCAGTACGATAGTGCTGCTTATCGCCGAGGAGGGCAGCGGCGACTACGACTGGATATACACCAAGGGCGAAGCAAGCCGCGTCTACGACAGCCAGCAGGACAAGATTTTCGACGCGGTGTATTACGGTCTTGACAGCGGCAGGGAACTTAATTTCCGAGCAGCCGGCGAGCAGTTCTGTAAATATCTGGTCGAGAACAAGGACGGCTACACCGGCGCAGAGCCGGGGGATCACAGCGGTATCCAGTACATGGCAACGCTTGACGATTACCAGTACGCTCTCAGCAGCAGCGAGAAAGCGGAGCTTCTGGAGCTTATCCAGTCCACCGCGGACGATATCGGAGCGAATATCGGCGTGGTGCTGTCCGACAGCCTTGACGGCAAAAGCGAGGAGCGCTACACCGACGACTATATGTACGAGCAGTTCGGCGAGGACAGCAGTTCGATAGTGCTCATGCTTGTGAAGGAGGGCACGGGCAATCATGATGTTCTGGCGTTCAACAAGCACGCCTACGATATCTATGACTCACAGTATCAATCGATTCTGGACGCAGTTTACCGCGGAATGGACAGGGGCAGCAGCCCGAACTATCCCGAAGCGATAGAGGAGTTCTGTTCCTATCTTGCGAATCACAAGACCGGGTATGTCGGCAGCTCCGGCGGGGGATTTCACTTCCATATCGGAATGGGGCAGATAATCGTGATGATATTTGCGTTTATTATTGTAATTACCAGCGTGAACGCATACGCGGCGAGGTACAAGAAGCAGACGCCTATCTCTGCCCGGACGTATCTTGACAACAGCCGGACGAACTTCACAGTGCGGCAGGACATCTTTGTGCGTGAGTTCACCACCTCGCATAAGATAAGCAGTTCCAGCAGCGGCGGCGGACGTCACGGCGGCGGAGGCGGTCACAGCCGCTCCGGAGGTCACAGCTCCCACAGCGGCCGCAGCAGATAAATCACAGGCGCTCCCGGCAAACCCGGCAGCGCCTTTTTCCTCCCCTCTTTTGCCACCCTTGCCTGTCCACTATCCCCCTAAATGCCCCTTTCAATAGCCGTCACGCGTGCCGCCAACGATGGCAACGTGAGGCAAAAAGTACATTTTTCTTAAAGCTATCTCTATTAATTTGAATCCGTGAAAACCGGACAAGAGGGGAAAAAAGGGAGAGGGGAAGTGGAGTCTGAGGAGAAACCCGTAGGGGAAAAGGGGCGCAGATAAAAAGGGCAGCCCCCCACTGCCCTTTAATTATTACTGCCATTGCCGATTCTTCAGCCACCACACCAGCCTTGCGACGTCCTCCGGGGTGGTGAACACCGAGGGCGAGAACCTCACGGTGCCGGAGTCCAGAGTGCCGAGCTTGCGGTGGGCGAGGGGCGCGCAGTGAAGCCCGCCCCGCATATAGAACCCAAGACGGCTGAGTGCTGCCGCCGCCTCGGTGGAGGGAACTCCCTTTATATTGAACGACACTACCGGGGCGTAAAGCTCCGGTTTTTCGTCGATTTCCGAGTAAACTGTGACGTCCGGTATCTGGCGGAGCGCCGCGCAGAAGCCCCGGCAAAGGGACATCTCGTGCGACAGTATTTTTTCCGCAGTCCTTGTCTTTACGAACTCCACACCAGCACCAAGCGCTATTGCGCCCGGCGTGTTTATGGTGCCGCTCTCGAATCTGTCCGGCAGGAACTCCGGCTGCTCGAGGCTCTCGCTGGCGCTGCCCGTACCGCCCTCTGTGAGCGGCTTGAGCGGGAATTTGCCGTCCGTCAGCATAAGCCCCGTTCCCATAGGACCGTACAGCCCCTTGTGTCCGGCGGCGCAGATGATGTTTATTCCGTCCCTCAGGTCGAGCGGCAGCACCCCCGCGCCCTGCGCCGCGTCGCAGATGAAGCATATCCTCTTGCGGCGGCAGAGGTCTGCCAGCTCCTTTACCGGCAGCCGTTGACCGGTGACGTTCCCGGCGGCGGTGCAGACCAGCGCGACTGTCTGCGGACGTATCGCGCGTTCAGCGTTCCACACTGTCTGCTCGGCGTCCGGGGAGGTCTCGAACAGGGTGTAGTCTGCGCCTTCGGAGGTCAGCGCATGAACCGGGCGGATAACCGCGTTGTGCTCAATGTCGCTGAGGACGTAGTGCGCCCCGTCGTGTGCCAGACCCTTTATCGCGGTGTTCAGCGCGTGGGTGCAGTTCAGCGTGAACACGGTGTTCTCCGGCTCTGCGCCGAAGAATTCGCCGCACCTGCTGCGGCTGAGGAACACCGCCTCGCCGGTCGCCTGTGCCAGCGCGTGGCCGGCTCTGCCGGGATTTGCGCCGTATGCGGTAATTGCGTGGCTCCAGACCGCATAGACGTTTCGCGGCTTGGGGTAAGTCGTGGCGGCGTTATCGAGGTATACCACAGCTTATGCCGATCTGCTCCAGCAGCGGGCAGACCGCGCTTCTCTCCCCGAATATCTTCATTGCGAAGCCGCAGCCGCCTCTGCCGGTCGTGCGCTCCACCGTGCATTTTATTCCGTGCTTTGCGAGGTGGAGCCGAGCCTTCTCCGCCTGCGTCATTGATCTTGGTTTTATCATAAAATAATTCATTGCAGTATCTCCTTAGGTTATTTGCTTGCAGGGGGTATTCCGCCTGCACTTTATTATATGCGGAGAACTGCCGGCGGGTGTTGGAGGGATTTTTGCCGGGAGAAAAAAACACCGTAATTGTTTCAAAAAAGAAGCAGTTTTTCTTGAAATATGTGCTATAATATAATAAAAAAATAAGGAGGACTCTCACATGCCAGACGACGAAACAATGAACTACGACTCCACGAACCAGCGGCTTAAAATGCTGTATCTGCGCGACATATTCCTGAAATACACCGACGAGGATCACCCGCTCACCCGCAGCCAGATAGAGCAAATGCTGGAGGAGCTGGGCATATCCGAGCGGCGCAAGGCATTCTCCGGGGACGTTGAGGCGCTGAAGAGCTACGGCATGGACATACAGTCCACCACGGGACGCAACGCGGGCTACAAGCTGGTCAGCCGTGAGTTCGAGCTGGCGGAGCTGAAGCTGCTGGCGGACGCGGTGTCCTCCGCGAGATTCCTCACCAGCAGCAAGGCGGCGGCGCTGCTGAAGAAGCTGGCGGGGCTTTGCAGCGAGAACGAGGCGAAGCAGCTCCGGCGCAGCGTGTACGTCACCGACCGCTCCAGCGGCAGCAGCAGCCACCTGCTGTACAGCGTTGACAGGATACAGCAGGCTATCTCGGAGGAGGGCGAGAAGCACAAGATACGCTTCCGCTACTTCGAGTACGACGTCAACAAGAAAAAGAAGTACCGCGTTCCGGACAGGGTATGCACCCCCTACGCGCTGGTGTGGGACAATACATACTACTACCTTGTCGCGTGGAACGACCACCGCGGCTGCTGCTCCAACTACCGCGTAGACCGCATGGAGAACGTGGAGATAACGACCGAGAAGGCGCGCCCGATCGACCGGGATTTCGACCTGTCGGAGTACGTTCGGGCGCACATCTCCATGTTCAGCGGCGAGGAGATCGAGGTGCGCCTGCACTGCCGCAGCGGGCTGGTGAACGCCGTTCTGGACAGGTTCGGAATGGGCGTGAGAATGATCCCGGACAAGGACGGCGAGGGCTTTGTCGCCTATGTCAACGTCGTGGCGAGCAAGCCGTTCTTCTCGTGGGTGTTCCAGTTCGGCGGCGACGCGGAGATAATTGCGCCGGAGAACGTCCGGCAGGAGTACTTGGAAATGGTAGAAAACGTGCGTAACGGTATGAAGTAAAAAAACTCCCCGGAATCCTCTCCGGGGAGTTTCTGTTATACTATTTTCATTTCTCCCTATAGACAAAGTCTATAGGGAGAAACCAACCGCTTTGCGGTTGGTGCGGCGTAGCCGCTGAAAAGCCGTTCAATGAATAAGGAGCGAAAGCGACGTTTCGCTGCTAATATCGTCAAAACCTGTGGTTTTGACAGCCGCCGATTCGGCGGCATCTTCTTATAGACTTTGTCTATAAGAAGATTTGATATTAGTATTAATACTAATAACCATTTAAATTCAGGAAATCTTTGCAGAAATCCAGCACCGC
>CAMCFA010000096.1 GCA_945873955.1 uncultured Clostridia bacterium
CCGTTGGCTGCCTACGGCAGCCACGGACCAACTCCCCTATAAATTACAATTTATCCAACTGTTGACCACATAAGTGAAAATGGGCTGACTTTTCATCAGCCCATAATTAATAATATGCCAAGATCACTTCTTCCACTTCATGGAGATATCAAACGCCTTTACGCTGTGAGTGAGTGCGCCCAGCGAGATGATATCCACGCCGGTCTCCGCCACATGCCGGATATTCTCCATTGTGACGTTGCCGCTTGCCTCCAGCTTTGCGCGTCCAGCCACCAGCTTCACTGCCTCAGCCATTGTGGGGCAGTCCATGTTGTCCAGCATGATGACGTTCACTCCGCAGTTTACCGCCTCCTGCACCTCGTCGAGATCACGCGTTTCGACCTCTATCTGGAGCATGTGCCCCGCCTTTTGCCGGAGAGCGTTCACCGCCGGGGTGATACCGCCGTAGGCGTCGATGTGGTTATCCTTAAGCATTGCCGCGTCGGTGAGGTTGTAGCGGTGATTCCGCCCGCCGCCCACGGTGACTGCGTACTTCTGGAGCGGTCTTAAACCGGGGAGGGTCTTTCGGGTATCCGCAATGCTGGCGTTCGTACCCCTAACCAGCTCAACGCACTTGTTAGTGTAGGTCGCGATACCGCTCATGTGCTGGAGCAGGTTCAGCGAGGTTCGCTCCGCTTTCAGCATGAGCCGGGTATGCCCGGTGAAATCCGCGATAACGTCGCCGTTTTTAACCTTGTCGCCGTCCTTGAAATGGCACTCTATCTTCATGTCCGGGTCGAGAATGGTGAACACCCGCAGAGCTACCTCCAAGCCGCACAGAACACCGTCCGCCTTTGCCACGAAATATGCGGAGGAAACGCTGTCCTCCGGGATAAGCAGGTCGGCGGTGCTGTCTATGTAGTTGATGTCCTCGGTGAGGGCGGTCTTGATGATATCGTCAACATAAAACGGTAAAAGCGTCATTACTTTTCGTCCTTTCTGTTAATAACCTCTGTCAGAATTATGTAAGCCACGGTGACAAGGGACTTGGTTTCCACAAAGTCGGCGGTTATCGCGTAGCCGCTGTTCTCCACCTGATTTTTCAGCTCCTTGATTCGGGCAAGCCCCTTTTCAGCCTCCTCGTAGTTGGGCGTGATGAAGTATGCCTTCTGCATGATGTGGCGCACTTCCGTGCGGATTCCCTTGGGAAGCGGCGCTCCGTCCGGGCTGGACATGGGGTACTCCACTGTTTCGCGGCTGTCGTTTGTGCGGTTCTTGGTGATGTCCTCCGCGATAAGCCGCGAGAACACCAGCGCCTCCAGCAGGGAGTTGCTGGCAAGGCGGTTCTGACCGTGAACGCCGGTGTGGGAGCATTCTCCGGCGGCATACAGCCCCAGAATATTCGTCGCACCCTTTCCGTCAACATTGATACCGCCCATGAGGTAATGCTGGCAGGGATACACCGGGAACGGCTCCTTTGTCATGTCGTAGCCTTTTTCCAGCACCTTGCCGTATATCATCGGGAAGTGTCCCTTGACGAACTCCGGGTCTTTGTGGGAGATATCCAGCCAGAATTCGTCGCTGCCGGTCAGCTCCTGTTCCTTCATCATGCACTGGGAAACAACGTCCCGGGGGGCAAGCTCCTTGCGCTCTGGCTCATACTTCTGCATGAAGCGCTCCTTGTTGCAGTTGAGCAGGTACGCGCCCTCGCCCCGTACCGCCTCGGATATGAGGAAGCACTCGCGGTTCTTCCTGTCCGCGAACGCGGTCGGGTGGAACTGCACATAGCTGAGGTTCTTTATCTCCGCGCCGAGATTATATGCAAGCTGGATACCGTCGCCCGTCGCAATTGCGGAGTTGGTGGTGTAGTCGTACACCCTGCCGATACCGCCGGTGGCGAGAACCACTGCGTCCGCGCAGTAGTAGTTATGCACCTGCCCGCCGGGAACGTCATTATGCTCGATAACGTCCGCGAAGAAGATACCGTCCTGCTTTTCCAGCCGGCACAGCACCGAATAATTCACCACGGTGACGTTTTTCAGCTCCTGCACCTGCTTGATTAGGTTGGTTTCAATTTCATAGCCGGTGGTGTCCTTGTGGTGGGCTATGCGGCGGCGGGAATGTCCGCCCTCGCGGGTAAGCTCGATACTGCCGTCCTGCTTGAGGTCGAACTCAACGCCGTACTTCTCTTTCAGCCGCATTACGTCGGTAGGTCCCTGCTCCACAAGTATCTTCACGTTGTCGAGGTTGTTCTTGTAGTGACCGGCGATGAGCGTGTCCTTGATGTGCAGCTCGTAGCTGTCGTTCTCCTTGTCCATTACCGCGGCAACGCCGCCCTGCGCCAGCGCAGAGTTGCAGAGCGTCAGCTCGCGCTTGCTTAGCATGAGTATGCGCAGATCCGGCGCGAGATTCAGCGCGGTGTATATACCGGATATGCCGGTGCCGACGATAATAACATCATACCTTTGGAATTTCAAAGTGATCAGCCTTTCTTTTCCGGCGGGAGCGCCGCCGTTCTTTATATGTCTTTTATATCTTGACATATCGCTGTATTGCTGATATAATAACGATATGTGTACGATCTGACTGTTCCTGCCTCACTCACGGGCAGGTGGATTACTCTGCCGTTACCGCGTTACCAGAGTATGTGAATGGAGGTAACAATATGGAAGAAAAACAACTAACAAGAGCAATTCTTATCGGCGCGGACACCGGAGAATACGACGCTGAAAGCTCTATGGACGAGCTTTCCGAGTTGGCGCAGACCGCCGGTGCAGAAGAGCTTGCCCGCGTCATTCAGAAGCGGGAGGCTTATGAGTCCGCAACCGTTATCGGCGAGGGGAAACTCGCCGAGGTAAAGGAGCTTTGTGCAAACCTCGGCGCGGAGCTGCTGATATTCGACTGTGAGCTTACCGCGTCGCAGATACGCAACGTTGAGGACGAAACCGACGTCCGGGTGATAGACCGCACCATGCTGATACTGGATATCTTCGCAGGGCGCGCCGTATCCCGCGAGGGTAAATTGCAGGTGGAGCTTGCGCAGCTTAAATACCGGCTGCCGCGGCTCATGGGTATAGGCGCTTCGCTGTCAAGGCTGGGCGGCGGTATCGGAACAAGAGGCCCCGGTGAGACTCAGCTTGAAACAGACCGCCGGCATATCCGCCGCAGGATAGACAAGCTGTCCGCAGAGCTTCGCGAATTAGAGGAGCGCCGCGGCTACGCTCGTGAGCGCCGCCGCAAGGACAGCGTGCAGGTGGGCGCGATAGTGGGCTACACCAACGCGGGCAAGTCCACGCTGCTCAATCTGCTGACCGGCGCGGGGGTTCTCGCCGAGGACAAGCTGTTCGCGACCCTTGACCCGACCTCCCGCGCTATTGAACTCCCGGACGGCAGGAATCTGCTGCTGGTGGACACGGTAGGGCTTATCCGCCGACTGCCGCACCACTTGGTGGAGGCGTTCAAGTCCACGCTGGAGGAAGCCGCCTGCGCAGACATCATAATCCACGTCTGCGACGCTTCCGACCCGGAAGCCGCCGAAAAAGCGGACGTCACGCTGAAAACCCTCGCGGACTTAGGCACCGCGGAGATACCGGTGGTGACGGTGCTGAACAAATGCGACCTGCTGACCCAGAATATCCCGGAGGACAGCTCCACCGTGAAGATAAGCGCCCTCAAAGCAGAGGGTATCGACCGCCTGCTGGAGGTGATCGCCGCGAATCTCCCGGAAACAGCCAAGCGCATGAAGCTGCTCCTGCCCTACGACAAGGCGGGGCTTTCGGCGAAGCTGCGGGAGAACGGCAAGGTGTTTTCGGAGGAATACACCGAAAACGGCGTTCTGGTGGACGCGCTGGTGGACAAGCTGCTGATAAAGCAGATGTCGGAGTTCCAGACCGAATAAACTTTCATTATTGTACGGGAGGGGCAAGCCCCTCCCGCCCATTAAGCGGCGCGTCCTGCGCCGGTCTGGGGCGAGTGGGCAAACGTCCTTGTTTGCCCCTCCCCTACTTTTTTTGGCGAATTATTCGTCAACCTTGACCTCAGTGCCGCCGACCGGTCTTACGCTGAGGACGTGGCACGACCCTGTGCCGAAAATACGCTCAATGTTCATCTTGAACTGCTGGAGCATATCCAGAGGCACGAACGCCTGTATCGTCCCGGCAAAGCCGCCGCCGTGGACACGGCACGCACCCTTGCGGTGCAGTGAGAACTCCGCGACATTCAGCGCGATTGACAGGCACTGGTGCTTGATGTCGGAGTTCGCGTAGATGTTCTGGAGGTACTTGAAGGAGCTGTCGCCGGACTCCTTCACGCTGGAAAGGAAGTCCTCAAAGCTGCCGGCTTTCAGAGCGTGTACCAGCTTGTCCACCCTGTCGTTCTCATCGAAGAAGTGAATGGTGCGAAGCACCGCCCTGTCGCCGAACTGCTCACGCAGTACGTTTATGTTCAGCATGATGTCGTCCTTAGAGAGCTGGCGGAGATTCTCACAGGTGAAGAAGCCCGCAATGCTCTTCATCTCGGTGGGGATTGCGGCGTACTCGTCGGTGAGGTCCGCGTGGTCGCCCTTGGCGTCAACTATGCACAGCGCGTGGCCGAACTTCTCGAAGTCCGCGGGAACGCTCTCAATAATGGGGCTTTCGGTGTCCTTGAAATCTATCGCAATGAACCCGCCCACGGAGGACGCCATCTGATCCATCAGACCGGAGGGCTTGCCGAAATACACGTTCTCGGCGTACTGAGAGATCTGCGCGATCTTCACGGGATTCACCATGCCGCCGTTGTACAGGTGAGAAAGGATAGTCCCCACCAGCACCTCGAACGCCGCAGAGGAGGACAGTCCGCTGCCCTTCATTACGTCGGAGGTGGTGTAGGCGCGGAAGCCGCCTACCTTCAGCCCGTCGTTCCGGAAGCCCGCCGCAACTCCGCGGATAAGCGAAGCGGAGGTGTTCTTTTCCTCCGGGTGTACGTTCAGGTCGGAAAGCTCAATGCTGTCCTCCGGGAAGCCCTCGGACTTGATCATGATCCTGCCGTCCTCGGTCGGCTCTACCACCGCGATTATGTCAAGGTTCACGCTCGCCGCGAACACCTTGCCGTGGTTGTGGTCGGTGTGGTTTCCGCAGATCTCAGTTCTGCCCGGCGCGGAGAAATAACGGTGCTCGCCTATCGAGCCGAAATGCTCGGCAAAGGCGGCTACGGCGTTTTTGTAGCGCTGCTTCTGGGCTTCTGCCTGCGCGGCGGGGTAGATGTCGTTGATAGTTGAAATAACAGGTTTCATGTGGTTTTACCTTTCGTGTTAGCTGTGTTTATGTCAAGCGGCATGACCGCCTGCGTCCGTTTGGGGATCATTCCTTTTCCTGATAGAACATGTGCTTCTTCTTTTCCCGGTGGGACACCACCGACAGCACAGGACCCAGTGAAGCGTAGCTCATTACCAGCGAAGTGCCTCCGGCGCTGAGGAACGGCAGGGGAATTCCCACCACCGGTCCGACGGAAAGTACCATTGCGATATTTATGATACAGTGGAACGTGAACAGCGCGAACACTCCCACGCAGATAAGCTTACCCAGCGGGTCTATCGCGGCGGAGGAGTCGGACAGCAGCTTCAGACACATCACCGCCAGCGCAATGACCACCGCCATGCAGCCGATAAATCCGAACACCATGCCGATATATGCGAAGATGAAGTCGTTGTAGCCCTCCGGGACGTAGGTGTAGGTGTTGGAGTGAGTTCCAAGCCCGGTGAGCTGCCCGCTGCCCATGGCGACCTTCGCGTTGTACTGCTGGAGATACGCGCCGAGGCGCTCTTCTTCCTGCAAAGCCTCATCAAAGATAAGCTGAAAGCGCTTTCTGTGGTGGTCGCCCATGACGTAGTTCCACGCAACATAGCCCACCACCGGAATGGAAACAAGCCCGGCGACAATGTATTTCCACGACATTCCGCCCGCGAACATCATGCAGATGAATATGAACAGGAACACCAGCGCCGAGCCTGCGTCGCCCTGTATCATGATTATCCCGAACGGGATAAGAAAATGCACGCACAGCAGCAGGAAATGCGGCAGGGAGTTCATCTTCTCCCCCAGCTTTGAGATATGCCACGCCAGCGACAGAATGAATGCCAGCTTCAGTATCTCCGACGGCTGAATGGTGATGACGCCGAGATCCAGCCACGCGAGGTCGTCGTCGCGCTTGATACCCAGCGGGGAGTACAGCAGCAGCTGCAAAATCACGGCAAGCGGTGCGTAGACGAACCAGTATTTCGCCATGCGCTTGTAGTCTATCATGCCGATAATTATCGCGGCGAAAACGCCGATAATTATCGCGATTATCTGGGTGTCGATATCGTCCTGCTTGACGTAGCCGATCTCATTCAGCGAGTACAGCAGGTATATGTCAAAGGCTGAAATGCACAGGCAGATCAGCATAAGTATCCAGTCGATATGCCGGAAGTAATTTCCGAGCCATTTCAGTACAGTTTTCATTTATAAAATACCTAAAATCGTAGTAAACTTAGTAGAACAGCTGTATCCATACACATCATTATTATATACTTTTTTTCTGCATTTTGCAAGAAGAAAGATGTGTAAAAAAGACTTAACCGGAAATTTCGCCATTCTTTATAAAAAGCCGCAGGATTTTGAAAAAACTTAGGCTCTTTTGACAAAGGGAGTGTTCCTTTTGGGAGTTTAGCCGAGTCATTGCCGCCGATTTATTATGGTTGATCATGAGCGGCGGTTTCAAAATATTTCTTAACTGGTAGATATTGAAAAAACACCGATTTCACGTTATCTGTGCATTATCTCCGTGGAAGTAATTTTCTTCCTCAAAAATTGACCGCTGTAAATGATTTTTGTGCAAATTGCCTATTGAAAACGATTAACTTTTCGTGTATTATATAAATATACACTAATTGAGTAAGAGGTGATCCCTGCTTGAATATTACCATAAAAGATGTCGCTAAGGCGGCTAACGTTTCTGTTGCCACCGTTTCCAGAGTACTGAATAAAAAGACCAACGTTTCTGACGAAGCTGTACAAGCAGTGAACAAGGCGGTAGAGGAGCTGGGTTACAACCCGAATTTTCTGGGGCGCGACCTGCGCAAAAGCGAGACCAAGCGTATACTGGCAATAATCGCCTCCACGGAGCAGAGCTTCTATTCAGAGGTGCTGCGCGGTATGCAGGACGCCGCCTACATGCAGGGCTATGACGTACTCATAGCCACCACCCGCGACGACCCCGACCACGAAATGCACCTGCTGGGAATGCTGTTCTCCAAAGCGGTAGACGGCGCTGTGCTCCTTGCGCCCAAGCTGGACAGCGGGACTATCTCCGAGCTTGCGAAAAAGTATCAGCTTGCAATGTGCCTTGAACGTCTGGACGACTGCGAGATACTGTGCGTCACCATAGACAACGAGCGCGCCGGCTACGACGCAACAAATTACCTGCTGGGCAAGGGCAGGAAGCGGATAGGTCTGCTCACCACCGAGGTGCGCAGCCAGTCCTCAGTGGACCGCGAAAACGGCTACAAACGCGCCCTGCGGGACGCCGGGCTGCCGGTGGACGAGGACTTGATATTCTACGGCGGCTACGACGTTGAAAGCGGCACCCGCGGCTGCAAGGCGCTCATGTCGCTGCCGAAGCCTCCGGACGCGATATTCTCCATTTCGGACACTATCTCTATCGGCGCGATGACCTACGCGCTGCAAAACGGCATTAAGGTCGGCAAGGACGTGCTGTTTTTCGGCTTTGACAACATCGCGTACTCACACATGTTCATTCCGCACCTCTCCACGGTGGAGCAGCCCTGCTACTTACAGGGAAAGGCGGTCATAGAAAAGCTGATACACAACATCAAGTCGGAAGAAAAGGACACCGGGACCTACAAGCTACCCCACCGGCTGATACTCCGGGAGTCCACCGGGGACTGAACTGCTCAAAAGAATATAACAAAACCTCCTGTGTTTCCACGGGAGGTTTTTTATGTATTGTGATTCGAGGACGCTAGGGACACGCTGCTTAAACTATTTTCATTTCTCCCTATAGATAAAGTCTATAGGGAGAAACCAACCGCTTTGCGGTTGGTGCGGCGTAGCCGCTGAAAAGCCGTTCAATGAATAAGGAGCGAAAGCGACGTTTCGCTGCTAATATCGTCAAAACCTGTGGTTTTGACAGCCGCCGATTCGGCGGCATCTTCTTATAGACTTTGCCTATAAGAAGATTTGATATTAGTATTAAAGCGAAGCGTATCAAATTCTGCCGCGTGAGTATGTTCATTTGAAGGGGAGAATTTGATTTGATCACCATTTCCCTGATTCCGCAAAATATGCGACATCTGTATATTTATACTGGCAAATTTTTCAAATAAAAGACATCTTTATTACCATTTGTGAATTATCTCCGTATTTCGCTTGACAACTCAGAAAATATATGCTAAAATAATAAGGTACTTTACCAATCCATTAATATTGAAGGTGCAATAACATGCAGAATATGAAGGATATGAAGGACATGAGCGATATTGACGAACAGCTTACCGGGCTTATCCACGACTGGTTTTCAAAGCTTCGGGGGCAGATCTCCGCGGGCAACAGTGAATTCCTCGGCGGAAACCACACTCTGCTGGAACGGGAGAGGATACTGCTCACCATAGGCAGGGACGGCACAATCGTGCAGAAACGGCTGTCTGAGCTGTTTTCGGTAAGCCCGCAGTCCATGTCGGAATCCCTGTCCAAGCTGGAAAACGACGGCTACATCACCCGAAGCAAGAACCAGCGGGACAAGCGGGAGATCATAGTCAGCCTCACCGCCGCAGGGCGTGAGCATTCCAACAGGCTGGCGCAGAAAATGCGCAGTCAGTCGCACCGCTTTCTTGAGCCGCTCACCTACGAGGAAAAGAAAACACTTTTCCTCCTGCTGAAAAAGCTGAACGGACGTATCTGAACGCACCCAAGGTCCCAAGCCGCACAATGCGGCGGCGCTCTGTAAAGGAGGAATAATCATGGCATTTGAAAAGATCAACGAATACTCAGCAGAGAAGCAGAAGCTCTGCACCGAAAACGACACCATTTCCGACGCGCTGTTCAAGGAATACGGCGTGAACCGCGGACTGCGCGACATCAACGGAAAGGGTGTCCTCACCGGGCTAACGCGGATATCAAAGATAGTTTCGTTCAAGGAAGAAAACGGCGAGCGCGTCCCCTGCGAAGGCGAGCTGTGGTACAGGGGCTACAACGTTTTCACGCTGATAAAGAACCTCACCGGCTTCGGCTTTGAAAAGACCGCCTACCTGCTCATATTCGGCGAGCTTCCCAGCGATCAGGAGCTTGCGGAATTCAACGAGGTTCTGAACGAATGCCGCACCATTCCCTCAAATTTCACCCGGGACGTTATCATGAAAGCTCCTTCAAAGGACATCATGAACTCCATGACGAAAAGTATACTTACCCTGTCCTCCTACGACGAGAACCTTGCCTCCACCGATATCGACAACTGCATACGGCAGTGCTTACAGCTCACAGCGGTATTCCCCATGCTTGCGGTGTACGGCTATCATGCCTACAATCACTACGAGAACAATGGCAGCATGTATATCCACCGCCCGAAGCCGGGGCTTTCCACCGCGGAGAACTTCCTGCTCATGCTGCGCCCGGATATGCAGTACACCGAGCTTGAAGCGCGGGTTCTCGACATTG
>CAMCFA010000097.1 GCA_945873955.1 uncultured Clostridia bacterium
GCGGATAAGAATAAGGTCATGGAAATGATTGTTCAATGCGCCGAGATGAAGTATGCCGCACTAAAATCTGACGGAGGTAAAGCAAATGCCTGATACCGAAAAGAAAGTTGTTGTTATCCCAGCAAAGCCCGCTGCGGAAATCCGCCAGACCAAGCGGCTGAATGTCGCTGCATACTGCCGTGTTTCCACCGACGAGGAAGAACAGGAAACCAGTTACGAGGCGCAGATTAGCTACTACACGGAGAAAATCAACGAGAACCCCGAATGGAACATGGCGGGGATTTTCGCCGATGAGGGCATAACCGGAACTCAAGCGAAAAAGCGACCGGAATTCCTGCGCATGATACGGCTGTGCCGCAAGGGGAAAATCGACATCATTCTCACAAAGTCCCTGTCCCGATTCGCCCGGAATACAGTGGATAGCTTGAATTACATACGAGAGCTGAAGCTGCTGAATATTGCGGTCATCTTCGAAAAAGAGAACATAAACACGCTGACCGCCGAGAGTGAAATGCTGACAACTATCATGAGCTGCTTCGCACAGGCGGAATCAGAGTCCATCAGCAAAAATGTTTCCTGGGGAATCCGTCAGGGCTTCAAGAACGGCAACGTCCCGATGCACTATAATACAATGCTGGGCTACCGCAAAGGAGAGGACGGGCAGCCGGAAATCGTCCCGGAAGAAGCGGAGATCGTTAAGGATATTTTCGAGAACTACTTATCTGGAATGAGTCTTCAGCAGGTCGCAGACTTCCTCAACGCAAGAGGGCTGGTTACAAAGTACGGCAAGAAACCGTGGACAGGTGCAAACATTCAGCTTATTCTCAGAAATGAGAAATACACCGGTGACGCTCTCCTGCAAAAGACCTACATAACCGACTGCATTTCAAAGAAAACCCGCAAGAATGACGGCGCCCTGCCGATGTATCTGGTCAAAAACCACCATGAGGGAATAATTTCGCGGGAGCAGTTCAACCGGGTGCAGGAGGAAATGGCACGGCGCAGCAGCAAGCGCCGTGTCGCTGATAAATACTGTAAGACTGAGCAGGGCAAGTACAGCGCTAAGTTCGCGCTCACCGAGCTGCTTATCTGTGGCGAGTGCGGTGCGCATTACCGTCGGGTGACTTGGACGGCAAAAGGTTTCAAGGAAATAAAGTGGCGGTGCATAAATCGCCTGCAATATGGCAAGAAGGTGTGCAAGTGTTCGCCGACGATTGATGAAGAATCGCTTCACAAAGCCATTATTGCGGCAATAAACGAATTCTGCGATGTCAAAGGCGATGTTGCTGAGATACTCCGGCAGAGCGTGTCCGAGGTGCTTGACCCGAACCGGAATGGCAGCGTCCTTGCAGCGCAGCAGCGGCTTGATGAGCTGAGCCAGAACATGGACGAGCTGCTCCGGCTGGCTACCGTTTCTGAAAGCAGCGCTTCTGCTATGGCGGATATACAAAGGTTCAGCGAGGAAATGAAAGGTCTGCGGGAGTTCATTGAGGGCGAGAAAGCAAAGGCCACTTCCTCAGAAAAGGACACTGAGCAGATGAGAACTGTGCTGGAGCGGCTGGAACGGCAAGACTTCTCGCTGTCGGAGTATGATGATGTTATTGTGCGGCAGATCGTGGAGGAGGTTCGGATTGTGGATAAGCAGACGATTAGCATACGGTTTCTTGGTGGGATGGAAGTAACCGGGAGAATTTGGTAAACCGCTGAGTAAATTCGGGAGCCTTGTTTGAAAGGCTCCTGTTTCGTTGACTTTTGATTTTCGCTGTGATATAATAAACGCAAAGCGGTTATTATAGATCAAAAGTCCTCGCACATTCGAAAAAGCAAAGATTTACTTCGTGCGTATCGGACAATTATACCAGTCCTTGTGGATATGGTATAATGAGTATACAATATAACAGGAGGTGCAACGGAAATGCCGCAGAATGAACACATTTATATCGCCATTGACTTGAAGTCGTTCTACGCTTCCGTTGAATGTGTGGAGCGCGGGCTTGACCCTCTCACCACCAACCTCGTTGTAGCGGACGTCAGCCGTACTGAAAAGACTATCTGCCTTGCGGTTTCTCCGTCGCTGAAAGCCTACGGCATAGGCGGCAGAGCACGGCTGTTCGAGGTCATTCAGCGGGTGAACGCAGCCAATCATCAGCGGAGATGGAAATCCCCGAACCGCACTCTCACCGGTTCAAGCAGCAGTGCGTCAGAGCTGAACAGAAATCCCTCGCTTGCGGTGGATTATGTTATTGCGCCGCCGCAGATGGCTCATTATATGGAGGTAAGCACCGGAATTTACCAGATATATCTGAGATATATCGCTCCGGAGGATATTCACGTTTACTCTATTGACGAGGTGTTCATTGACGCAGGCGCATATCTGAAAACCTACGGTCTGACGGCTCGTGAGCTTGCTATGAAAATGATAAAGGATGTCCTCAGGGAAACAGGCATTACCGCAACGGCGGGGATAGGCACGAATATGTTCCTCGCAAAAGTCGCTATGGATATAGTTGCAAAGAAAATACCCGCCGATAAGGACGGGGTGCGCATCGCCGAGCTGGACGAGATGTCCTATCGCCGGCAGCTATGGTCGCACCGACCGCTGACAGATTTCTGGCGGGTGGGAAAGGGCTACGCTGCGAAGCTGGAACAGTACGGGCTGTTCACAATGGGCGACATTGCGCGCTGCTCCCTCGGCGGAAAGCAGGACAGACACAACGAGGAGCTTCTGTACAAGCTGTTCGGCGTGAATGCGGAGCTTCTCATCGACCACGCATGGGGCTGGGAACCCTGCACTATTGCCGATATAAAGGCATACAAGCCGGAAAACAACAGCATAAGCTCCGGTCAGGTTCTGCAAACTCCCTACGACTTTGAAAAGGGGAAGCTCATAGTCCGTGAAATGTCTGACCTGCTCGCCCTCGACCTTGTTGACAAGGGACTTGTGACCGACCAGATTGTGCTGAGCGTTGGTTATGATATGGAAAACCTTGCCGATCCGCTGAATTCCTATCAGGGTGAAATCACCTCTGACCGGTACGGCAGAAAAATCCCAAAGTCCGCGCACGGCTCGATAAATCTCGGACGGTGGACTTCATCGGCGCAGATGATCACCGAAAAAGCACTGGAGCTGTATGAGAAAATTGTTGACCCCAAGCTCACGGTGCGCCGGTTTTATGTGGTGGCAAATCACGTTGTTGACGAATTGGGCGTTCGTGAGGAGCAGGGAGAGCAGCTCGACCTGTTCACCGATTACGAGGCGCTTGAAAAGCAGCGTGCCGACCAATCGGAAAAACTCGCCCGGGAAAAGAATATGCAGAAAGCGATGCTGAGCATCAAGAAGAAATACGGCAAAAACGCCGTCCTGAAAGGCATGAACCTTGAGGACGGAGCGACGACCGTAGAACGCAACGGTCTTGTCGGAGGACACAAGGCATAGCGGGGTGAAGAAATGTTTGACCGAAACGAACATCAATACGATGACATCATAAATCTGTCGCATCATGTTTCAGAGAAGCATCCGCCGATGTCTATGGCAGACCGCGCGGCGCAGTTTTCGCCGTTTGCGGCTCTGACAGGATATGAGGACGCCGTAGCCGAAACCGCACGCCTCACCGAGGAGAGGAAAGAGCTTTCAGACGACGCAAAGAACAGGCTTGACAGGCAGCTTCAAATTCTTATCGAAAACGCTCACGAAATGCCGGAGGTGTTCGTGACCTATTTCAATCCGGATGCAAAGAAGTCCGGCGGATCTTATGAAACGATAAGCGGACGTGTGCGCTGGGTGAACGAGTACGAGGGTATGGTGATATTCGCCAATGACTTGAAGATATCTCTAAAGAATATATGTGATATAAACGGGGAGATTTTCAGGTTGCTAGATAATCTCGTGGATTGAAGATCAAAACCTATTGCAATTTGAATCGTGGCGTGATATAATTACAATGTAATGATATTATGGAACGACTGTCCTCCACCGCAAATCCGAGAATCTTCGATGCGCTTCTCTGGCGCTGTTTTGTCCGTCGAGATTTTTCATCAGCGGCTCGGATATTTGCAAATCACAGTAGCTCGATTTGTTCTTCAGCGGGGTTCACACATCAACGTCATTGATATTTTTGGCGATACTGCGCCGGATATGAATGATATTCCCGCTGATATCCGACTATTTCAACTTGTTGATTTACAACGGCAGGAAACGCGCCTTGTTCGTGTTAGAACGCATTCACATCGTTAAAGTTGATCGCTTTGTCGTAACGTTTTGCCGATGGTTGTCGTGGCTGTAAACACATATGATTTATATTAAGTTTAAGTTTTAACCGTGAAGATTTCTTTGGTTAATATTATTTGTGCAAAAATAACAATAATGAGCAAGCATTGTTGTTAGAAATCAACGAAAGTTTTCTTTTGGTTATATGCTTATTGATCTGAGTATCTTGTTTTTCAAAATGGGGGTTGAAAATTCGGTTGATTTATGGTATAATAATCGTAGAAAAGCTTTTATAAAATGATTGCATACAATTGCAGTTGATTATTGCATATAATGAAATATAGGGAGAGAAAAGTGTTTTTGAATCTTTATTATTTCATTTGAAAGGAGATGGTTTTATGACAACAGCAATTGAGTTAGCAAAATATATAGTAAACAAATGCGTTGATGACAATCATCCCATTACCAATCTTCAATTGCAGAAAATTCTTTATTATGTCCAGAGGGATCATTTACGCAAATATAATGAACGTGCATTCATAGATGAAATAGAGGCATGGAAATTTGGACCTGTTGTTCCTGAAGTTTATTATGCATTTTGCTATTATGGTGCAATGCCGATTGGAAACCGGTATGATAATGCTAGTAACATTGAAATCGATGATTTTGAATTGGTAAATAAAATTGTTGAAGAAAAACGTATTTTAAAGCCGTGGGATTTGGTGAATGATACACATAAAGCAGGCGGAGCTTGGGATAAGACATATCGAAACGGTGAAGGCAATCGTGCTACCATTAATATTGACTTAATTAGGAGGGACAATTAAGCAAGTATGGATGTGCAAAATGAAGAAAAGTTAAGGGTAGATTTTAGAAACCTTTTGTTTGACCTTTCAAAATCCCAAGATGCATTGCAGGATTCTGGTAAGAAAAAGCGCTCCAATTTCTATCAAGAATTGGAGCGCTTGTATTGGGATGAAAAATTTCAACATTATTCATCAGATATTTTTGTTGTTCTGAAAAATCTACAATCGGATAGTGTAGAGGGTAGTATTGATGTTTTAGGTCAGAATTTAGATCTTATTCGTCAAGGATACCAACAGAAGAATATAGCCTCCGATGGAACATCTAAGGACATTCAAGCACATATTCGGAAATTGTATGATGATGTTAATTTGTTAAGTTCACTAGTACTTACTGATGAAGCCGAAAATTGGAGATATTCTCAAGAGAACAGGCTGAAACAACAGGAGCAAAGGCTTAAACAACTTGACGAAAGCATTAATAAATCGCAAAGCAAATTAGAGCGAGTGGAAAAAAAGATTAAATCCTCGCAAAAAGAGTATATTGCTATTTTAGGTATTTTTGCTGCAATAATACTGGCTTTCACAGGCGGAATTACGTTCTCGACTTCAGTCCTTGAGAATATGCACAAATCAAGCATATATAGAGTTGTTCTTGTTATTTTGCTTATTGGCTTTACTCTTGTGAATGTTCTTTATTTGTTATTTATGTTCATTGATAAATTGGTTCGTAATGACAAGCGAATAATTCCAATAAAGCCTGTAATAACCTTTGATATAGCTGTTATTGCTTTTGTAATTATATTAATTGTTCTATGGACTAACGGGACGGTTGAATTACGAAACCGAAATATTAACGAAAACATATCTGAAAATGAATCTCATTCATCGGAAATTATTGATACTTCCGAAATTGATGATTCATTTTATGTGCAATCTCTTGATTCTGAATCAAGAGTTGCGGAATAAAAATCTCTTATACCATATATAATGGACATTTCCCCAGTTCTTGGAATAATTTGGATTGTTGGGATAAAAGTGTGAGAAACTGCAATCGTTGGTTGGCAAGAAATGTCTCAACAATACGGCTTTATGCGCGTTTTGGGGCGAAAAACGTTTAGACTGCATAATTAGAATTCTTCATCTCCACCAGCCAGTGGGACCGGCAGTGAATTTCTTCACTAGTTTCTGATAGGAGCGCTTTTGTCTTCCGAAATTATCTTAGAATAAAAATTGCGTGCTATTCGGTTGAGGATTTCAACGGTGTGTTCTTCTTTGCATGGGTAGAGATTACTATAAGTATTCCCCGCCGTTAGTACGTCGGGTGTGACCCAAACGGCGGACAATTCCCTAAATGTTTATTCCCCATTTACCAACAGTGAAGCGTGTACCAAAAAATTGTAAACCCTGATGTTTGGCAGTCCAGCGGCTACAGCGTAAGCTTTATTGTGATTCTCTATTGAGGTATCTCGGAGCGTCTGTTATCCGCAGCGATCCCGATACTTCTCGATGAAATTTTTTGTGGTGATTTGTTGGCATTGTTTGTGTTTGTAGAGAATTTTATCAGCGGCTCGGGTAGTTGAAAATCGCGGTAACTCGATATAATATTCGCTGGGGGTTCCGCATCACCGTCTTTTAGCTTCTGCGCAATGCTGCGGTGTATATTTTGGATATCATCGTCCATATCCGATAATTTGAAAACGATGATTTTGCCTTTTCTCGTGTCCGCGAGTTTGGTAGAGTTTCGTAAAGATGACTTTTGGTGGGTTATTAAATTACTGTAAAACGCTGACAGAAAAAACGAAAATCTTGTGCGGCACTACAGCGGAGCATAGCTCTCCTCTAAAAATCTATTTCATATAGCATAGACAGGTCGAGTGCCTCGACACGCATTTTCGCGGGTCGAGGTGCTTTTGTTTTCAACTATCACGGTGATCGCTGTACCTTTGATCTAGGTTCAGTGATTTTTGTATTTTCAATACCCTCCCACGGTTCGGGAGGGAATTTTTATAATGTTTACACACAGTATTTCTGCATTTCTGTTCTGTACTATAATACTAATTCTTAATCACATTATAGACAAAGTCTATAATGTGAGCCGCCTGAAAGGCGGCTAGTCAAAACCTTTGGTTTTGACAGAATCAGTATTGAACGGCTTTCCTGCGGCTTTGCCGCTCCAACCGCCATGGCGGTTGGTTCAACCTATAGACTTTGTCTATAGGTTGATTAGGAAATAGTATAAAACCATACAAAAACAGATCGTTTGATTTGTGCAGTATTTTTGCTTCACAAACCTTATTATGACAGCAATATTATATTGATTTTTGCACACAATTGTGCTATAATGGTAGAAAGAGACTGTATATTCTGCCAATGGGAGGAATTTTGTTGAATTTTGGCGAATATTGCAGCAAATCGGAGGATTTTTATGACAATAACACAGAAAATCAGCATAATGGCTGCTGCCTGCACTGCGTTTGCTTCGATAGCTGTCGGCGCACTGGGGGTATACAGCTCCAACAACGCATTGAATGAAAACTCACGGAAGATAATGATGACCACCGAGAGCAGTATCAGCGAGGAGATCAACGCGTATCTTGGCAAGATCAAGCAGTCGGTTGACACAATGGCGGACATTGCAATGAGCAATCTTGACGATTTCAATGCGTTCCAGACCAGCGACAGCTACGTTACCGAGTTCAGCAACAAGCTCCAGCAGCTCCTGTTAAGCTCAGCGGAGAATACCAACGGAGCGATCACCTCTTACATAAGATACAACCCGGATTTCACCGATCCTGTTTCCGGTATCTTTTACATGAGAAACGGCACCGATGAGGAGTTCCAGACCGTTCCGCCGACGGATTTCACTATCTATGATAAGACGGACCTTACCCATGTCGGCTGGTACTATATCCCGGTAAACAACGGCGTCCCCACATGGATGAACCCCTATCTGAATGAAAATATCGGTATCTACATGATATCTTATGTTGTTCCGTTGTTCCGTGACGGCGTGAATGTCGGCATAATCGGCATGGATATTGACTTCACGATGATACAGAACATCGCCGAAAGCTCCGACGCGTACCAGACCGGTCTGCCTATCATTGTTGACGGCAGCAATAACGTGATGTACGGTAGGGATATGGAGTTCGGCACGAACCTTGCGGATCTTGGCTTGTCCGACAGCTTTATATCGGCTCTTTCCGGCGAAGCAAGCGAGTCCGTGCTTTCCTGCCAGCTTGGCGGCGCGGCGAGAAGCGCGGTATTCAGCACGCTGGACAACGGCATGAAATTGATATTCACCGTAGAGACCTCCGAGATCTCACAGCAGACGGTCCACATGAGCGTCGTTATGCTGATCGCTGTGGTATTTGACGTCGGCGTGGCAGTCGCAGTTGCAATAGTCATTACGATAAGAATGACGCGTTCTCTCAGAGCGCTTAACAATGCGGCTCAGCGCGTTGCTGCGGGCGAGTTTGACGTTTCTGTCAACGTTACCTCCAAAGACGACATCGGTGTTCTGGTGGAGAGCTTCGGCAATACCGTGGCGCAGCTCAAGAATTACACCGGGTACATCAATGAGATGTCCGGCGTGCTGAATGAGATCGCGGCTGGCAACCTTGATATTAGTCTTAAAATGGAGTACAAGGGGGAGTTTGAGAAGCTCAAGATCGCGCTGGACAACATTACGTCTTCGCTCAACAGCACACTCGTGGAGATAGACCTTGCGGCGGATCAGGTGGCCACCGGCGCGGATCAGGTATCCAGCGGAGCGCAGGCGCTGGCGTCCGGTTCAACCGAGCAGGCTGGCTCTATTGAGGAGCTTGTTGCGACGATCAATGAGATCTCCGAGCAGATCAAGTCCAACGCGACAGAGGCAGAGCACGCAAGCGAGAGCATGAACGCTATCGGCAGCGAGGCTAACCTCAGCAACGAGCGCATGAACCACATGCTTGCCGCAATGAAGGACATCAACGACAACGCAGATCAGATCAGCGCGATAATCAAGACTATCGAGGACATTGCGTTCCAGACCAACATTCTGGCGCTGAATGCGGCGATAGAAGCGGCAAGAGCAGGCGAAGCCGGCAAGGGCTTCGCGGTAGTTGCGGACGAAGTAAGGAACCTTGCTTCCAAGTCGGCGGAGGCGTCCCAGAACACGGCGGAGCTCATCAGCAAGACAATGGAAGCAGTGGAGAACGGCTCACAGATAGCGAACCAGACTGCGGAGTCGCTGAATACCGTCGTTACGAATATCAGCGATATCGTGTCTGCGATAGATGGTATCTCGAAGAACTCACACAGCCAGTCCGAGGCGGTAAATCAAGTTACCGCCGGCGTGGAGCAGCTTTCTACGGTAACGCAGAACAACTCTGCGGCGTCTGAGCAGAGCGCGGCAGCGGCAGAGGAGCTTGCAGGTCAGGCGAACACCATGAAGCAGCTCACCGGAAAGTTCACATTGAAAAAATGATAGGGGTTCGAGTATAATATTAGGCGCTGTATGTGGTTACAGCGCCTTTTATGTATAAATTGTAATTTATAAGGGAGTTTGTCAATGACTGCTCCGCAGTCATTGACCGGGGGAAAACTCTTGTTTT
>CAMCFA010000098.1 GCA_945873955.1 uncultured Clostridia bacterium
CGAACCCACCACCTCAGCTTGGGAAGCTAATGTTTTACCGATAAACTATATCCGCAAGTATACCCGATATATGATATTATACCACCTCTCACAGGATTTGTCAAGACCGGGGCTGAAAAAACTTCGTTATGCCGCCGCAATATTGACAGACATGTGATTTTGTGGTAAACTTATTCTAGGCAGAAATATGCAGGAGTATATCCTGCATATAAATACATAATATACTGAACATCACTGGAAAGGAATACACATGAAGAAAATAATTTCAGCAATCGCGGCTCTGTCAGCCGCCGCAGTAATGACCTTATCAACCGCTGTTACCGCCGGGGCTGCGAACGCAGCGGCGGGGGAGCTTGTGGTGCTGGGGGACTCTATCACTTCCGGCTACGGGCTGCCCGGATATGTTTCCGGGGATAATTACAGCGCTCCGGACAGCTTTGCGAACCAGCTAGCCGCGGACTTTTCCGGCTGCCGGAACTTCGCGGTGGACGGCAGGACCAGCGGGGAACTGCTCACTGCGCTTGAGGACGAGGAGATCTCCTCCGCCTTTGCGGGAGCAGAGGTGGTGGTGATATCCATAGGCGGCAACGACTTTTTGCAGCCTATGATCTCCGCGGCTATTGATTTTGCGTCGGAGAACGAGGATCTTATGAAGTCCTTGCAGGAGGACATGACCGCTGACGGCAGTTCTATCAATGCGGACAATTACCTTGACATCATGCGGGAGCTCACAGCCACAATGACCGAGGCGGCGAACTCTGTGGACACCGCCGTGATAGGGCAGAATCTACGGGATATCCTTGCGGGTATCTCTGCGTTAAACCCGGACTGCCGTATGATAGTTCTGACGGTGTACGATCCCTTTGAGGGCGTGACCGGCATGGAGATTTTCGACGTAATTGCACGGGAAAAGCTGGCTCTGCTCAACAGTGAGATAACCTCCGCTGCTGCGGAAAACGGCGCGGAAACGGTGGACGTATACACCGCTTTCAAGGGACACGCAGAGGAGTACACCAACATTTCCTCTATGGATATCCACCCCAGCAGGGACGGTCACGCGGTGATTTATTCGCTGCTGTCAGAGATGATCTTCCCTGCCGCTGAAACAATGCAGCCCGCCGGCTCCGAAAGCGGCTCAAAGGGCAGCCCGGACACCGGGGCAGAGGGGGTAGCTGTATTCGTTGGAGCAGCAGCTATTGCGGCTGCCGCAGCGTTGATATCCCGCAGGAAATAATAATATTTTGGGGTTTCGGCTTCTTTGCCGGAGAACCGGACAGAGAACTGGTTATCAATAAGCCGTACGGATTCGTGATAATGGTTCCGCAAAATGAAAAGTGGTCAGCATAGTTCGAAGAATGTTATCCCTCTGCGAAAATGACCATGAGTATGCGGCCGATGAAGTCGCAACAGAGGCAAGGACGCATTAAAATACTCTCCGCGAATCTGCATTAACATAAAAAAGACGCTGTATGATCAGCGCCTTTTTTATATTCAGATACCTGATCAGTACTTCCTGCGGTCTATCCCCATACGGTGGTAGTACTCCGCTTTTTCCGCGTACATCAAGCGTTCAGCCTCAGTCATAAGGTACTGTATGTCGTTAGTGGAATCCCGCCATACCGAACCGACAGCCATAGTCAGCCCCCGTTCGTCCATATCCTTGTGAAGCTGGTCTATGCGTTCTTTGAGCTGCTGTTCTCCGACCGGATTGCACAACACCAGCAGCTCATCGCCGCCGATCCTGAACAGCCCGAATTCACCCAGCGCCCGGCGCAGGCAGTCCGCGCAGCCGCATATCAGCTTATCCCCGGCAGAATGACCAGCGGTGTCGTTGAGCTTTTTCAGCCCGGTGATATCGCAGAATACTACCCCGACGCCGCCGCTAAGTTTCATTGTGTTTTTGAACTCCTCCATGGCGTGGCGGTTGCCAAGCTTGGTAAGCTGGTCGCAGTAGCTCATGTCTTGAAGTTCCTTGACAAGGTTCCGCCTTTTCAGCGTGGAAACGATAAAATGCCCCATTATTTGCAGCATATTGGACGCGTAATCCAGCTTGTGCTTCGGGGGATTGTCCACCCCGTAGAAGCCTATCACCCTGCCGTCGATGTACAGCGGAACGACGGCTATTGAGTGTATATCCTGCCGCTTCAGATTGTCATACTGAAGCGGGTCGCTCTCCCGGATATCCTCTAAGTCCTCAATGACGATATTCTTGCTTTCGCTGAAATTCCTGTACCAGTTCGCGCAAACCTCCGCCGGAAGGTTCTGGAGGTTGTCCTTTTCGGGAGTGACCCCTGCCGCCACCCATTCGTAGGTGTTGTCGTCGCCGCCGCTTTCGTTGCGTTCAAAGATGTATGTACGCTCCCCGTTGAGCGCCAGACCGATGTATTCCAGTATCACCTCAATGGACTTGTCCGGCACAGGCTCGTTGAGGGCAAGCCGGATACCGTTGTTGACCAGTATTTCAAGGCTCTGGTAACTCCGGAGCAGGTCGCTGCGCTGCTCCTGCGCAGTTATGTCGATCGCCAGCTCAACGCGGTATCGCCTGCCGTCCTCCTCCACAAGAGTATCTTTCAGCAGCATGTGACGGTCGATCTTCGGGTTGTAGTACTGCCACTCCTTGAACTGCCCGGCGGTAAGCTCGCAGTTATTGCACATCGCGCAGGGAGAAAGGCAGCCTTGCAGCACTTCGTAGCATTTCCGCCCGGAATACTCCTCCGTTGAACTGAAACCGTATCTCTCCATTGCCTTTTTGTTCATGTATACTAATTCGTAGCTTTCTATGTCCGAAACATAGACCGGTTCATTAAGGTTCTCAAAGAATTCCCAGATTTTTGTCATTTCTCACGATTCCTTTGCGTAAATATCTTTTTTATTATACCACAACATTTAATAATAGTCAAGCGCTTTGGGTTGTATTATTTTGCCAAAATCAACATATCTCTTCCATTAAATATTATTCTACCACACCATTAATGACAACACAATGACAAAAAAGGCTGCCAAATCAATTTTAGCAGCCTTTTTGTGCATATAAGTTAATTAAAAAAAGAGGGATCACTTGTTTTCCATTAAGATCCTGTCCAGATAGCCGTTCACGAATTCTGCCCATGAATACTGTGCCATGAATTCACCGGTATAGTTGGAGAACTCCGGAGTACCGGGCTGCTGTGCGTTCATGAAGCGGTAGTAATCGCAGTCGATTTTTTCGGGGATCACCGACAGGCTGTTGTAGGTCTTGCTGATCACTTCCTCCGCGCCGCATTCTCTGAGCGTTTTCATCATAGAGGAAATGATTTTCTGAATGTACACCTGTTGTTTTTTATCATAAAAATTATCTTCAAAGATCGTCGCAGCGATCTCTCTGATACTGCTGGAAGTCCCGCGCCGATACACCAGATATGCAAACAGTTCCTTTGCTTTTGAGCGCTCGAAGTGCAGCGCGCTTCCGTCCGGAAGCATTACTTCAAAATTGCCGAAGCACTTAACGAGAAGCGGTTTTTTTGTTGAGGGCGGAACGGGGTATCGCAGGTCGCACAGTTCACGGGATATTTTCTCCGGGGTGACCGGTTTCAGAATATAACCGCTGGCATGGAGTTCCATTGCTGAGCTGGAATATTCTTCATAGCCGGTGACAAAGATTACGTTCACCTGCGGATTATATTCTTTCAGCCGCTGAGCCAGTTCCACGCCGCTGGTGCCGGGCATTCTGATGTCAAGAAAGGCAACATCAACTTTTTCGCTGTCTATGTATCTGAGCAGCTCTGCTGACCTGCGGAAACTTACAATTTCCTCGTCGGGGCATATTTGTTTTATTGACAAAACAAGTGATTCAAGCGCGATTCGTTCATCGTCTGCTGCGATTATTCTCATTATTCAAGCCCCCTTTTCTTGTATGATTATATCATTTTTTACCTTGTGAGTCAACTGTTTTGCAGGAAATAGGCTGTTATTGCAGATGGTAAATTACAATTTACCTTCAAGTGAAGCAACAAAAACAAAAAAGGACTGCCGCGATCCAGCGACAGTCCTTTCTGTTTGATCAATAGTCCCTGTATAAGAAATGTGTATTAGTTCCTTGTAAGAAAATACCAACCAAATTCGTGCGGGAAATTACTCGCCTCTCTGCTTAGCGAAGCAGTCAGAGCAGTAAACGGGTCTGTCTTCCTTCGGCTCGAAGGGAACTCTGGCGATGCCGCCGCACATAGCGCACTTAGCCTCGTAGAAGGTTCTTCCGCTCTTGCCCGCGTTCTTCTTCGCGTCACGGCAAGCCTTGCATCTCTGGGGCTGGTTTGTGAAGCCCTTTTCTGCATAGAACTCCTGCTCACCGGCGGTGAACACGAAGTCAGCTCCGCACTCCTTGCACTTTAAAGTGATGTCGTTGTACATAGTCCATACCTCATAAAAAAGATTTTTGCCCGCGGGTCGGACTTACACCGACACCTTTGATAAACAACGCTCTGGTAAATTAAGCTACCGGGTCATATACAGCCCTTGCCGCTCACAGCTTCGGCAGAATGCCTTTCAGCTTTGCGCGGGCTCTTGTCACGGCGTTGTCCACGGATTTCACGCTTATGGACAGCCGTTCTGCGATCTCGGAGTAGGGCATACCGAGAACCACGCCCTCGATACAGCCAAGCTCCATCGGGGACAGCAGAGTTTTCATACGTTCCGTGATTTCAGCGGCGTTCTCGTTGATTATCACCAGCTCCTCCGGTGTGGGGGAATTATCTGGTATGTCCTCGTCGGACAACTCGGATATCCGTTCGTTCCGGCGGGCGGCGCGCTGCACGGTGTTCTTCATACGGTTGGAGATACACACCGACGCGAAGCTGCTGAAGCTGCCCCTGTCCGGGGAATACTTCGGCGCGGCGACAAGCAGGGCGTCCAGCCCGTCGCTCACCAGCTCCTCATAATCAGCGCTGCCGCTGTACTTCCCGGCCAGTGCCAGAACCAGCCCGGTGTACCGGGAGACCAGCTCTGCGACAGCCTCTCCGCTTTCCGCGGAGGGAATACAGCGGGCAAGCTGCTCGTCTGTCATGTGTGAATAATCAGCCATATAATTACTATTCCTGTAAATTACTTCTGCTACGCTTAATTATAGCACCTCATTTAAGTTTTGTCAAGAAAAATCGTAAAAATTGCCAAAGACAAGCGTTTTTCATGAAAAACCTAACCCCGGTTTATGCAAAAACACCACATGCATCAGCTCCGGCAGTACTTCTCCCTGCCTGTCTTGAAAATGTTGCCGCCGGCGCAGTCGATAGCCACTGTCAGCGGGAAATTCTCGAAATGCAGTCGCTTTACGCTCTCGCAGCCCAAGTCCTCAAATGCAATTACCTCGCATTCGGTTATGCATTTGCAAGCCAGCGCGCCCGCTCCGCCTATCGCGCAGAAATACACCGCGCCGTTTCGCCGGATAGCCTCGCACACCGCCTCGGAGCGCTCGCCCTTGCCTATCATAGCGGAAAGCCCCATGTCCAGCAGCATAGGGGAGTACACGTCCATTCTGCTGGAGGTGGTAGGTCCGCAGGAGCCTATCGCCATGCCCTCCTTCGCCTGCGTTGGACCGGCGTAGTATATCGCCGCTCCGTCTATTTCGTAGGGCAGCGGCTCGCCGTTTTCAATGCACGCCTTTATCCGCTTGTGAGCCGCGTCCCGTGAGGTGTACACCGTGCCGCTGAGCAGCACCTTGTCCCCGGCGCGGAGGGTCTTTGCCTTGTCCTTGAGTTCGCTTGTGTCAAGCTGTATCTCCATATTTGTCGTACCTCGCTATGTATATCTATCCGCAAATATGCGGCAGCCCGGTGATGTCCCGCCGAAGCCGCCGCAGATTTTTAATTACCTATCAGAATCCGCCGAAACCGCCGAAATCTCCGCTCATGTCGTCGTCTGAGTTATCAGAGCTGCCGGAGCCGCTGCCGAAATCCCAGATAGAGGAATCGTCCGCCGAGGGGGGAGCCGCCTGCGGTTCTTCCTGCTCCTGCTGAACAGGCTCGGGTTCGTCGTAGGTCACGGCAGAGCCAGCGCCGTTTGCGGACTCCATAGCTTCAAGCTGCTTCTGGAGGTCTGCCCACGGATCCTCCGCCGAGGGAGCTTCCTCCTCCGGCTCGCTGGCGGAAGAATCAGCGGAATCCTTGACGTTGTTAAGAGCTTCCTCCGCTTCGCGCAGCGCTCTCATCAGTTCGTCCTCCTCAGAAGCGGGGTCAGCCGCTGCTTCGGGCTGTTCGTCCATGTCGATCTCGGAAACATCGTTGGGCTGTACCGCGAAGGCTTCCTCCGCCGCCTTTACCGCCGCCAGCAGATCGTCGTCAGCGTCGTTTGCAAGGGAGCTTGACGACATTGTCTGCGCCAGCAGATCCTTGTCGAAGTCTTTATCATAGGAGGCTTCGGCGTGGTCTGCAACGTCCAGAGGTTCTACCTTGTCAACAACGCTCTCCGGCTCTTCGGTCTTGCCCATGTCGAAACCGTTCATGTCGTCGGAGTTGTCGTCCATATTGAACAGGTCGCCGCCGAACAGATTTTTACCAGCGTCGGGGTTGACCAGCGGGATATCCTGCTTGCTTTCCTCGGCAGCCTTGCGCTCAGCCGCTTCGACTGCTTCTGCCATTTGATTTCCGCTCCAGTCGCCGCTGAACAGGTCGTCAGTTTCTTCCTCGGAAGCGGGTTCTTCTGCGGGGGCAGGTTCGGGCTCGGAAACAGGCTCAGCTTCCGGCTGTACTTCCTCCGGCTCGGAAACAGTTTCCTCCTGCTGAACAGGCTCGGACTGCTCCTCTGCCGCGGGTTCTTCTGCGATATCGGCGGGAGCCTCCTCCGGCTCTGCCTCGAATACCGGCGCTGCGGGAGCTGCCGGTGCTATCACGGGCTGTACCTCCGGCAGAGTTACAGCGGCTGCCGGTTCGGTGCCAAGAAGCTCCGCTGCGGTCTGGTTTACCGCGTTGTAGCCGGAGTTCATCACTTCAAGCTGCTCGCGGAGCTGATGTAAGAACGCGTCGGATTTTGCGGTGATCTCGCCTCTCTGCTGCTTTGCGGCGGCGATTATATCCTCTGCCTTCTTGTTAGCTTTTTCGATAATAGCCGCAGCGTCCTCGTTAGCCTTGTCGATGACCTCGTTGAATGCGCGGGTAGCCTCTGCCGAAACGCCCTTGCCGTTTTTCAGCATGTCGGTCATTTTCTTCTTTTCAGCGTCTATTCTGTCTTTGAGATTGCGTATCTCAACAAGCTGTCTTTCGGTGGTGCTGCGCTCCTCCTCAAGCTGGGCGGTAAGCTCGGCGATCTTCTGCGCGTCGGCTGCCGCCGCCGCTTTGATACGGTCGTCCGCTTCCTCCGCCAGCTTTTCAGCGGCGCGGGTCTTTTCGTCGTTTTTGCGCATATCCGCTTCAAGGGCGTTCATTTTCTTGCGGAGGTCGCTTATGTAGGTATTTACTTCGTTTTTGTCAAAACCAAAAGGCACTTGCTTAAATCCATCTCCAGCAGCCATCTGTGTTTCCTCCTGAAAAAATAAATAATTTAGCAGTGCGGAGCTTACTGCGGACAAAACAGTGATCCGCACTATCGCACCTATATAATATCATTATATCATAAAAATTGCAATTATACAAGAGTTTTAGCAAATTTTATATTTTATCCGTTTTCTGAGGGTCATTTTTGTGAAATCCTCCAAATGCTTATTTTAGTTTTTGTGACATATATAGATTTTATGTAGTAAAAATGCCCAAACAAACGAAATCGGGTTGTAATTTTTCATGATTAAGTGTATAATCATATTGTAACCAAATTGTAACCATTTGGACAAAGGGAGGATTGAAAACCATGCATGACAAGACGATGACATTTTCTGTACATGACGACAGAGAAAATGAAATGAAGGAGATCCTTACTACTGTCTATGACGCACTCAAGCAGAAGGGCTACAATCCGATAAATCAGCTTGTCGGATATATCCTGTCAGAGGATCCTACATATATCACCACCTTCAACAATGCCCGCGGGCTTATCCGTCACATCGACCGCGACGAGCTGTTGCAGGTGCTTGTTAAGTCCTATCTGTCGGAATAAATGTCCAGAAATAATATCGGAAACGACCCCGCGCAAAAGCGGGGCTGTTTTATTTAAAATAAGGGAGATCTATGAGCTATACCAGAAAAATGACCGAGGGCAGCGAGCTGAAGCACATCATTCTGTTCACGCTGCCGCTGTTTGCAGGAAACCTGTTTCAGCAGCTTTACAACATTGTAGACTCCGTGATCGTCGGGAGGGTTCTCGGCTCGGACAAGCTGGCGGCGGTGGGTACTACCGGGTCGCTGACATATTTGTTCAGCACGCTGTGCATAGGGCTTTCCGTCGGCGCGGGGATACTTATTTCCCAGCGTTTCGGCGCGGGCATGCACCGGGAGGTGCGCCGTCTGATCACTAATTCTGCCTATGTCATCATGGCGTTCGGCGTGGTGGTCACGGTGATATCGGTGGCGTGCGCGGGGCTGCTCATGCAGATGATGAACACTCCCGCGAACCTGCTCCGGGACGCCACGGACTACATGCGCGCCGCCTGCTCCGGCACGCTGTGCGTTGCCGCTTATAACTGGATAAACTCGGTAATGCGGTCGCTTGGGGACTCCCGCACGCCGCTGATATTCCTTGTGGTGGCTAGCCTGCTCAACGTGGCGCTGGATCTGCTGTTCGTGGTGGTGCTGGACTTCGGCGTTACCGGGGCGGCGTACGCTACTGTGATCTCGCAGGGGGTAAGCGCCGCGGGCAGCATTATCGTGGGCTTCCGCAAGAACCCGTACTTCCGGCTGTCCCGGGAGGACTTCAAGGTGGAGCCGGCGGTCTGCAAAAAGTGTATTACCACCGGCGTGCCGATAGCGCTCCAGAACGCTATGATCTCGGTGTCGATGATATTCCTCCAGCGGACGGCGAACGGCTTCGGCGAAACGGTCATGGCGGCTTACACCGCGACAATGCGGGTGGAGCAGCTCATACAGCAGCCCTTTGCCTCAATGAACGCGGCGGTTTCCACCTTTGCCGGGCAGAATATAGGAGCGGGTCTGGAAAAACGTGTTATCCGGGGCTATCACCTGAGTATGCTGGTGACTATCGGCTTTGCGCTGGCGGTCATGGGAGTGTTCCTGCTGTGCGGGGATCAGATAGTCGGGCTGTTCGTGGACGAACCGGAGGTCATCAGTATCGGCGGCAGTGCGCTGAAGCTGTCCTGTCTGTTCTACACTGCGCTGGGGACTATCCACACCACCCGCGGACTTCTTAACGGCGCGGGCGACGTGATCTATGCCATGATAAACGGCTTTGCCGAGGTCGCGGGTAGGATAGGCTTTGCGCTGATACTGGTGAATATCCCGGGCATGGGCTGGTGGGCGGTATGGACTACCACCTGCTTGACGTGGGTGCTGACTGCGCTGATGAGCCTTATTCGTTATTGGCAGGGGAAGTGGAAAACCAAGTGCAGACTGGTGGAGGAAGCAGGCGAAATGGGCTGACAAATTGTAATTTGTGGGGAAGTTTGTCCGTGGCTGCCGGGGGCAGCCAACGGACGTGGGGGAAAACTCTTGTTTTCCCCCATACCCCTTTAGCG
>CAMCFA010000099.1 GCA_945873955.1 uncultured Clostridia bacterium
TTCATTGCTGTCACTCCCTTTTCTTTTGAAAGAAAACACAAAGGCGCCCCTTTTTAGCTGGTATCCGATAAAGAAGTATTCAACCAAGACGAATAAGCGGGTATATGCAAAAGAGCGACACTCCGAAAAACAGGGGGTGTCGCTTCTTTTTTGTAGATTATGCATAATCATAATATCTGAAGGGATTCAAAATAACATAAATGTTGAGATTATTCGCATTTGGCTCCCCCCATGTGGCGCTCAAAAAGAAAACTTTATCGTGATTGGAGGGGCAGCTTGTATTTACTGTAGTTATCACTCAAGAAATTTGCCTCCAACTCGGCATCAACGCCACCGGTACTAATCCAGTCATTCATTATATTTCCATAGCCAAAATCACATAATTATAGTATTATAGGGAAAAGCAAATAAAAAATAATTCTATATTGCCATTAATAATATTGTTTTAAACACGAAGGAAGGATTGATTCATTTATATTAAGATTCCTTAAGTAAATGTTTCTGGTTGATAAAAGAACAGCTAATTCTGTGCATTCTGGAAGGCTGGAAACAGCTGACGTTAATAAAGATGATGCAATACCCATAACATGCCACCTGTTATGAGAAATCCCAACCTCTATAATTGTGAAAAGAAGATTTGCTTTTACTATAACATTATGTGAAAGATTGTACAGTCGTCTGCAATTATTACCTATGGTGTCAGTATATCCAAATCCCCAGCACTGAGATGTGTAATACGCTTGAAATCTTTCAATTAGTGACTCTGTTAATTGAGGTTCTGTTTCTTCCAAATAAGCATATTGTAAATCTGATATATTACGAAATAGTATTTCCAGCTTGTCATTATTACTGCAATTTATAAAGCGTCGAGCTAATTCAATTACCGAGGAATTATCCAAAACTCCAAGTTGTAAATTTAATAGCTGATTATCTATAACATCAGTTTCCGCCAATCCGAAAATATTTTGGTATACATTATCTACTGTATCTTTTAATTCAGATACAGTATTAAATCTTTTTTGTGGATTGTATTCTGTGCATTTATGTATCACATATTTTAACCCCTCTGTAGGTATATCGTTTTTGCCTCCATTTGTAACAATGTCTTCTATCACCTTGCCTAACGAATAAATGTCAGCCCTTTCGTCAACATTACTTGCATCTCTAAGTTGCTCAGGAGCCATATAATTCATAGTGCCAAAGACAGAACCGAAATGAGTAAGGCGAGTTGAATCAGAATCAATTTTTCGGCTAAATCCAAAATCGTTTATCACAATATCACTATCTGAATTATAAAGGATGTTTTCAGGCTTTAAATCCCTATGTAATACTCCCTCTGAATGAAGGTAAGCAACGCCGCTTAATATTCCGGATATGATTTTATACTGTCGGTCATAATTGTTATACAAACCATCAAGAACCGCTCTTAGGCTGCAACTATAAAGAGGCATTATATAAAACTTTTTTTCGCTCTCAAAATTATACACTATAATTTTAATAATGTTAGGATGAGAAAGTTTCATAATAAGGCGAATTTCTTTAGTGAATCGGTCAACTGAATTTTTGTCCATTTTTTGCAAAATCTTCACAGCAAATTTTTCTCCTGTTTCTGAAGAGCAAACATGAACCGAACCAAAGCCACCTTCATCGCCAATTTGATTTCCAATTGAGTACTTCATAACTTATTTCCTTTCTTTTTTCAAAAACATAAACAAATTTTCCATCTTATTGAACTTAGTTGCCTGGACAAATCTTGCTTGGCAGCTCTCCAGTAAGTATCATCGAAACTAAAATAATGAAAGAATCTCTTTTCTCTTCCTCTATAGATGGAAGCAAATTAAGAAAATTTCTTTTGGATTCATCTAAGTTATGGGCAATGCAAAACTTTTCTAAATGTGGTTCGAGCAATTTGAGATCACCCGTCAACCAATCAAATTCGGACTTTTGAATCTGCCCCTTATTATAACAGTCGGTCAAGAAAGAATAGGCTTCTTCTTTCATATTGTTTTTTAAATATGCTTTTGACAATTTCTCAATAACAAGGAGAGAAGGATTGATTATATAGTATTTATTTAAAATCTGAATCCGATATATAGGCGGAAGAACACTGAATACAGTTGGGACATATGAACCTTGCTGCAAATTTCCAAAGCCATTTTTCACAAAAAACGAAAAGATTACCTCAAGTGAAAAATTCTTTATAGCTTCTAAGGAATCATTTATATCTTGAGGTGTAAAATCTCCCTCTTCGCCTTCATGCACACCTTTGTTACCAATACATTTTACACCTAAAATCTTATTTACGATTGTTGAGTCCATAAATTCTTCACATGCTTTCAACTTATTATGGAGATTAAGTTTATCCCACTTTTGTTTTATAGTTGGAGATACTAATTGAATAATAATTGAATCACATATCTTTTCTAAACAAATCCTAACATCTTCTGCACGATGATGGATTTTTTCCGAACTATCATATGCGTACTGATAATATTTTCTAGATAAAGGCGAAATTAAAGGGATACTCAGATTTTCCATACTTTACCCTCCAATCTTATTAGGATTGTTTTCGACGCAAAACAGCATGAAATAATCCTACTTAAAATACCATACACCGCTAATAATATAATTTTATCATAAATCGTCGAAAATGTCAATATCTTTCGCTAAATAAACCTCATAAAATGTTTATTTTTTAATATATTTTTTGCCTATTATAAAATGTACTCAAAACAACCACCATCTCACAAAAGTGAATACTCATATTCATATGCTCTGATGTGCGTTTGCCAATAATTGGGTACACGATATGCAGAATGAAATTCAATGGGAGAAAGCAGCCAAGAGGATACATAGGATGATTTTTGGAGCGGAGCAGATTATATTTGCAAAAATAAGTCTGAGCAACCCAAGCGGGAAACGCCAAAAAAGTGAACCACCAAAAAGTATCTACATATACTTATGGAGCACTACTCTACAATCACTAGTAAAACTAAAAAACGACACCTCCATACCCCAATGAGCGCACCCCAGATAAGATTAACACAATAGTGATATACAGCGGCACGCTCCACAGTTGGTTTATTATTGTATACTTATACTATTTCCAGCCTACTGCCCAGCCTGCTGAGAAGCTCGTTGCTTATCGTTCCGGCGGCTTTGGCGGCTTCGGGAGCAGAAACAGAGCTGCCAGCCTCCGCAGAGATGATCGTAGCAACATCTCCGACCCTCACATTTTCTATATCGGTGATGTCCACCACAAGCTGATCCATACATACAAGCCCGATAATTGGTGCAGTCTTTCCGTTGATTTCAACCTTGCCGTTTTCGCAGGAAAGGCTTCTCGGAACACCGTCAGCATAGCCCACAGGAAGTATCGCAATAATGCTATCCCGTTGTGCTGTGAACTGCCTGCCGTAGCCGACAGTTTCACCGCTCGGAATGCTCCTTATCAGTGCGATCCTTGTTTTGAGCGACAGCACCAGGCGAAGCTCAAGCGGTCGCTTTTCGTCCGAGGAAACGCTGCTGCGGACTCCGTACATCGCAATTCCTGCCCGGACATAATCGCATTTCAGCTCCGGGTAATTCAGCAGCCCGTAGCTGCTCTGAACATGAACCTTTCCCGGTTTTATCCCGTTGCTTTCCAGTATGCTTAGCGCGTTGTAAAACCGGCTTATCTGCTTCCGGGTGAAATCAACGTCCTCCGGCTTCAGCGAATCGCAGCAGCACAAATGCGTGAAGATACCGCATACTTTGAGGTGTTTCATCGAGTAAACTCTCTCGATATCCTGTATATTCTGTGCGTCTATTCCCAGACGGTGCATTCCGGTGTCCAGCTTGATGTGAGCGGACACCTTAATATTCTGGGCTTCCAGCAGTTCCGCATAGTTCAGGTCAATTATGGTCTGTATCAGCCGCCAGCGTTTCAGTTCCTTAGCACGATATGGTGAGGTGTAGCCGAGTATCAGTATCTCCCCGGTAATGCCGTATTTCCGCAATTCGATACCCTCGTCAATAGTTGCAACGGCAAATGCTGTTACTCCGGCTCTTTCCAGAATTCCGGCGGTCTGCAATGCTCCGTGTCCGTATGCCTGCGCCTTAACCACCGCCATAAGCCGGCAGCCCGGCGGCATTGCACTCTGGAGTACAGCGGCATTGTGCCGGAGATTATCCGGGTTGATTTCAAGCCATGCCCTGCCCGTTTTACCGGAAATGACGGACGATTTGTTCAGTCTTTCATAAACATAAACGGCGAAAACAGCGATAATCCCCGAACCAACGCATACCGCAATAAAATGCACCATGCTGTTTTCAATAAGCAGCTTCTCCATGTGAAGCAGTTTTGCCGCAAACCTCACAGCAATTATTACCAGCGGGTGAATAATATAAACGATAAGCGATACCAGCCGCAGCCTTGCCATTCTTCGCCCACGAACCGAACCTAATGCTCCGAACAGGAAATACATACAAACCGGCAAGAACAGATACATACTGTCATGCCGCTGAACCTGCCAGAACCGCAGCAGCATTCCCTCCGCCAGCAAAAACGCCGCCGAAGCCGCCATACCTATCATATTAATCCGCAGAGAACGCGGCTTCTTTTCTGCAAGATAACCTCCCAGCACAAAAAACAGCGGCGCAAAGAACAGCCCGTTTCTGGTGTATTCCATTATCTGAAACAATGCCTCATAAAACGGATTTCCTGCGAAAAAGCCATAGTAGCTGTCGCCGCCTAGACCAATAAGGTACAGCGCCCCGGTCAGCAAAAATGCCCCTCGGAAACCCAGCCCTCTTACCGCCGCCCATGCGACAGCCGCACCCAGAATTGCCGCCGGAAGATACCACAGGTGATAGAATGTTCCGTCAAATATCAGGTCTTGAATGAGTTTCGGCAGGAGGTTGGGAGCGGAGGAATACCCATTGTAGATGTTCACAGGAATGTAAAGAAGTATTCCTGCGGCATAGATAATCGCCGTTCTTTTGAGGAATGTTCTGAGCCTGTCCGCATTTTCGGCGTATCTTGTAATCAAGAAAAATCCCGATGTCATGAAGAAAAACGGAACGGCTGTCCGTGCGATTATCCTTGTCAGAACAAAGTCCGCTGTTTCGCTGAATGAAAGAAGCGGTGAGGTGTGAATTGCCACCACCAGAAACGCAGCGACAACTCTGAAAACGTCAATTCCGGGGTAGGAGCTTTCGCTGTTTTCACGCATTATTATCCCTCCATAGAGTGACAACATAGCCGTCCGTGTTATTGCCGGAAACCTGATAAGCAGCGCTGTTGACCGATATTTCTGTTTTCGCCGGGGCATAGAAAACCTCTGCTGTTATCCCTTTGTGGCTGTAACGCAGCGGACAATCCTGCCGGAATGTTTTTATGTATTCCGTGTATTCTTCAAGGGTGAATTCCTTTCCGGCAATTATCATTGAGTGCGGAAAGCCCACATAACGGAAATGCCACGGCTCGTGGGCAATTCCGGTGATATTCTCCTTTCCGGCAGGGTAACGCTCGATAAATCCGAACTCCGGAGCGGCTTTGCGGAATTCTTCGCAAATTCCGCTGTATGGGAAATCCGGGCGGATAAAATCAATATTGTCCGTGTTCAGCGCAAGGTCTATCGCAAGCCCTGTCTGGTGTTCGCTGTGGTCGGGCAATGCAACATATTTCTGCGTGAAATCAGCTCCGTTTTCTGTTAGCGAATTCTCATAAATCGCTGTCTGCTCGGCTTTGGAGCGATATCCGCTTACCGGAACTATCATGTTTCCTGCACCGATTTTATCCAGAATAAGCTGTAATATCTCCGCGGCACAGCGTTCCATAGTAATATCAGCAAATCCCGTTACGGCAGGAGCAAGGTCAGTAGGAACACTCCGGAGCGGATATTCTGCATTCACAAGAATAAGGCTTCCTGTGTATATTGGGTTTTCTTCAAGAACAACGGTTTTCATTTCAGATATTCCCTGATAAGCCTGTCCAGCATATCCGCAAACGACAGACCTATTCCTTTCATCATGCTTGGAAAGCGGCTGTGCGCCGTAAAGCCGGGGATAGTGTTCACCTCGTTGAATACTATCCTTTTTTCGGGTGTGTAGAACATATCCACCCTAGCGAAGCCGGAACAGCCGAGAGTGCGGTATATCAGCTTCGCCGTTTTCTGTATACGTTCTTCCTCGGCTGGGGTTATCCTTGCCGGCATATAAATGCGTGAGGTTTTCAGCGTATATTTCTCGGTGTAATCGAAAAATCCTCCGGACAGCTCTATTTCGTCAACTCTGCCCACAGTAAGATTGTCTGTTCCCATGACCGCACAGCCAACCTCGAAACCGTCGATATTCTCCTCGACAATGACCTCGCTGTCATGCTCAAATGCGGAAATCACAGCCCTTTGCAACTCATCTGCTGAATGTACCTTACTGATACCAAAGGACGAACCGGAACGCACAGGCTTCACGAAAAGCGGAAAGCGAAATTTCGCCATGACATCATGTAAAGCCGCGTCCATGCTGCTGTGGGTGAATGTAAGCGATTCCGGGACTGCTATCCCGGCGTCGGAAACAAGCCGGTGCGCCCTCGTTTTGTCCATGCACAGCGCCGAGGAAAGCACTCCGCAGCCGACAACGGGAATTCCCGCAAGCTGAAAAAGCCCCTGCACCGAACCGTCCTCGCCGTTTTTTCCATGAAGCGCCGGGAACGCAATATCCACGCCGACAGTCCGTATTCTTTCGCCGTGAAATTCAATAAATCCTCCTGCACCTCTGTTTGCCGGAAATACCGCCGGGAATAGATGTTCTCTGTCCTCCCACCATGAATTATCGGCAATTCGTCCGTATTCCCCGGTGTAGTGAAACCACTTGCCCTCCCTCGTTATCCCCACCGGAATGACCTCGTATTTCTCTGCACTGAGATTTTGCAGCACCGAATAGGCGGATTGCAGCGATACCTCATATTCTGTCGAACAGCCGCCGAAAATTACTGCTATTTTTGATTTTTTCATATATTTTCCCTCTTTCCGGGCAGAAAAAACTGCCCCTGATACCTTTATTGTATCAGAAGCAGTGATGATATTTTTTTGCATTCTCTGTCGGAAATCATAATTTTTCCTATGGAATTTCTTACAATTTTCCTACAAAACCGGGATTGTTACAGTAAACTCTATCAGCTCGTTTTCGCTTTTTGCGGTAATGCTGCCGCCGTGTAGCTCGGTTATCTGCTTTGCTATTGCAAGCCCCAGACCTGCGCCGCCGCTATTCGTGCCTCTTGAGGGGTCAAGCCGGAAGAACTGCTCGAACAGGCGTTCCAGCTTTTCCGGCGGTATGGTATCGCCGTGATTTACGAACCGCACCACCGTGGACAAATCGGACTGCTCGGCGGTAATGCTTATCTCGCTGCCCTCGAAGCTGTAAAACACCGCATTCCGCAGCAGATTATCGAAAACACGCTGTAGCTTGTTCACATCGCATTTCAGCATGATGTCCGGAGCGGCGGTAAGAGTGCATTGAAGCTGCTTTTCGTTCAGCATAGGCTGGAACTCAAACACAAGCTGTTCCAGCATACGGGTGAGATTTATGCGGCTGAACTGAAGCTCGATATTCGACAGATTGAACCGGGTTATCTCGAAAAACTCGTTGATAAGCTCCTCCAGACGCTCCGCCTTATCAAGAGATATGGAAAGGTACTTTTCCCGAAGTTCCGGGGATATTTCCTGCTCGTCCCGCAGCAGCGTGAGATAACCGATGACCGAGGTGAGCGGTGTTTTCAGGTCATGGGCGAGGTACACGATAAGGTCGTTTTTGCGCTGCTCGTTTTCTTTAGCGACCTGCGCGTTATGGAGCGAGGTTTCCCGGGCGCAGTTAAGCTCGTCCTGTACGCTTTTGAGCTTGTCCGACAGGATTATCTGTTCATCTGTGGGATTTGCAAGGCTTTCGGACGCGGAAATTACCTCGTCAAGATACCGCAGCGGGCGGCTCATGAAGAAATAGGTGATTATTCCCCAGCCGGCAATAAACGGAACGGCAAGGAAGAACAACAAAAATCTCTGCACGAATTTAAGAAACTGGTAAACCGGGTCATCATACTGCCAGTAGAACTGTTTTACAAACCAGTACGCTGCGGCGAAAAGCGCGAAAAACGCCACTGTAAATATGACCAGTGCCAGAATGTACTGAACAAAGATACCGCGGGTCAGCTTGGTTCTTCTGCTTGATTTATTCAACTGTATAGCCTACCCCCCACACGGTTTTTATGAATTTCGGGCTGCGAGCCGGTTCGTGAAGCTTCTCGCGTAATCTGCCGATATGTGCCATTACGGTGTTGTTGCTGTTGAGGTATTTTTCGCCCCAGACAGCTTCAAACAGTTCCTCCGACGAAACAACTCTGCCCTGATTATTGCACAGATACCACAAAACTGAAAATTCCAGCGGGGTGAGGGTGACTTCTTTGCCGTAGAGAGTGCATTTGTGGCTGTCGTGGTTTATGTACAGACCACGGATATCGTACTCGTTTTTCTGCTCCTGCGGTGAGGGGCTGTTGTAATTCCGGCAGCGGCGAAGCTGGGTCTTTACCCGCGCGACTACCTCCAGCGGATTGAACGGCTTGGTTATATAATCGTCTGCGCCAATGGTGAGACCCATTATCTTGTCGCCGGATTCTACCTTTGCTGTCAGCATTATCACCGGATAAAAGTGTTTTTCCCGTATCTTCCGGCAGATGTGAAAGCCGTCAATATCCGGCAGCATGACGTCCAGAATCGCAAGGTCGGGTTCGCTGTTTTCAAGGTATTTCAGAGCGTCCGTGCCGTTGTAGAATTTCTGGACTGCGTAGCCGTCGTTTGTGAGGTAAACCTCAATAAGGTCGGCGATCTCTTTTTCATCGTCTACTACGAGTATTGTTCCGTTCATTTTGTCACTTCCAGCAATTGATTATTGGTGAGTTTATTATAGCACGTTTGGGGAGGATTTTCAACCATTATATGAAATTATCCCTTGTAGAATGAAAAAGAGATATATTGCTTATTAAAATGAAATCGTGGGTAACACCATAATATGCCAAAAGTTAGTGCGCCCGATTTCGACAATAATATTCTATTCTCTTTTCTTTTATCCTATATTCTTGAACAGCGGCAGGAATAGAGGAACTTCGTTCCTCTACCTCACACCGCACCGCCAAAGGCGTTGCAAGGAATTTCTTTCAGCAAGTGAGAATTTCTTTGGCATTTCAGCAGTTTTCAGCCCGATAACACATGATTAGGTCTATTCGCATAGAAATGGGTAGCAAGTGGACAATTCTATTATGGAAATTAAGGGCTTAATGAAATATACCGATTACACGCTGAACTACCTCGGCACAAGTTTTTTCGTTCAGAACGAGAAATGTCCCTCTGCTACCCATTTCTCCATTTCGTCAGCAAACAATGGGGAGCGTGGGGACAATTCTTTTTTTGGGAATTAAGAGCTTGATGAAATATATTGATTATGCTTTTGATTTCCTTGAAACAAAACTTTTCATTCAGAACGAGAAATGTCCCTCTGCTACCCATTTCTCCATTTCGTCAGC
>CAMCFA010000100.1 GCA_945873955.1 uncultured Clostridia bacterium
ACACGTTAAATCTAACGTACCACTGGGTCATAGGCACTCCTATAAATTACAATTTTTATCACCCCACGACAGACCCCACCAGCACTGCAAGAATTACCGCCGGTGCGAGCCAGCGCAATGTGAACTCAAAGCTCCTCCTGCGTTTGAAACCTCCGCCGCGACGTATCTCCTCGGTGAGTATCCTCGGGTGAGCGACCCAGCCAAAGAACAGGCAGGCAAGCAGCGCGGCGATCGGGGTGACTATTGAGTTGCCCACGATATCCTCAAAATCAAGGATAGTAAGCCCGAACGGGCGCAGCTCGTTCCAGAGGCTGTATCCCAGCGCCGGAGGAATCCCCAGCACCGCCAGCACCCCCGCCATGATGAGAGCCGCCTGCCAGCGCTTCATGCCAAACCGCTCAATGAGGTTTGCGGTGTTGACCTCCATCATGGAAATGGCGGAGCTTATAGCGGCGAACATCACCAGCAGGAAGAACAGCACGCCTATTACCCTGCCGGAGGGCATTGCCTCAAACACGCCCGGCAGGGTAATGAACATCAGCCCCGCGCCGGAATTCAGCGCCTGCTGATCCCCGCCGGAGAACGCGAACACCGCCGGGATAATGATAAGTCCGGAAATGAACGCCGCGCCGAGGTCGAACAGTTCTATCTGCTTAACGGAGTGTTCAATGCTCTGGTTTCGTCCGAGGTATGCCCCGAAAGTCACCATGATACCGCTGGACAGCGACAGTGACCAGAACATCTGCCCCATAGCCGACAGCACCGTTCGGAATGAGAACCGCGAAAAGTCTGGGGTGAGATACCACGCAGCGCCCTCCAGCGCGCCGGGGAGCGTCAGAGAATATCCCGCGACAATAACAGCGATTATGATAAGCGCCGGCATAAGGAAACGGTTTGCAAGCTCAATGCCGTTTTTCACGCCGCAAATAATTATCGCCGCTGCCAGAGCTATGAACAATATCTGCCACACCAGCGGTTCCGGGAAACCGGAGATAAAGCTCTGAAAGTAGCTTGTGGCGGCGGCTTCTGAGCCTTCACCGGTGATATAGAGCGCCGCGTATTTCAGCACCCACCCGCCGATAACGCAGTAGTAGGGGAGGGTTATCAGCGTAATTCCGGAGGTGAGCCAGCCCAGAAATGAGGCTCTGCGGTCAACAGCGCCGTAGGCGTTGACGCAGCAGCACCCGGCTTTCCGCCCGATAGCTATTTCCATTGCCATTATCGGGAAACCGAAAATGAGCGTCACCAGCACATAGACCAGCAGAAAGATACCGCCGCCGTACTCCGCCGCAAGATATGGGAACCGCCAGATGTTCCCCAGACCCACCGCGGAGCCAGCCGCAGACAGCACGAAGCCTATCCTGCCGGAAAACCCCGGACGTTCTGTTCTGTCTGATTTGTCAAGTTCACCCATTTTGCGACCTCCCGCATAAAAAATCCGGCACAGACCGAAGTCTATGCCGGATTAGTATTAGTTTATGCGGGATTTTTATTCAAAGTACGCGTCGATGTTTTGAGCAGCGTTTCCTCAGCCTATCTTGAAGTACTCCCAGTTCTTTATCTGCTGCGGGATATCCCGGGTGCCGAAGCTGAATTCCGGCAGCTTTCTGAGGGTGACGTAGGTATCGTTGCCGAAGTATTCCGCGATCATTTCATTTGTCACGCGCTTGGTATTCGGAGAGGGCGTGCCGTTGAGGTCTACCTTTGCCTTGCCTGCGGCGTCAAGCTCATAGATGAAGTCGCCGTTCCATACCATGTAGTAGAGCCACATGTTGTTGTTATCAACGCAGCCCTGCGGATCGGGAATATAGCCGCACTCGGTGAGCGCAAGCATTTTGCCGGTGGATTCCTTTCCGATAAGCTCTGCGCAGTAGCTGTCCATGCGGATAGTTTCCTGATAGCAGGAGTTGTAGTATTCGTTCAGCGCCGCCGCGGAGGTGTCCTCGCTGGTATAGTAGCGGTCAACGCCGGCGATATCGTAGGAATTCGGGTGGATAGCGCAGTGCGGGCTTTGTCCGTTCCATACCCATATAATATTGGTGAGCTTGTGGTAGTTCTCCAGACGGTCGTAGATCATGTACCACAGCTTCTGGAACACCTCGTTGGTGGCGCTCTCCTTGTTCTGGATACCCCACCAGAACCATGCGCCGCTTGCCTCATGCAGCGGGCGGAACAATACAGTAACGCCCTCGCTTTCCAGCCGCTGGAGCTTAGTGGCGATAAGGTCGATATCGTGGATAACCAGCTCGTATTCCTTAGTGCCGGGGGTGACTGCGTTTATCTGGCTGAAATTGGTTATCTCCTCGGTGTAGAACGCATAGCCGCCGGCGGGGTTGTCGATATCCTTGGGGACATTCCAGTGCCATGTGAATGCCACCAGTCCGCCGGATTCCTTAGACCATTCGATCGCTTCGTCGATCATGTCGTCGCTTTGATAGGAGCCGGTACAGAAAATGAAGTCGTAGCCCTTCATCGCCGTGAGGTCGTTCGACGCGTTGTAGAATACCAGATCCTCGTAGCACTCGTTGCCCATCATCTGCTGGCAGGTGATCACCTGCTTCCCGTAAACACTGCGCAGGTAGTTCCAGACCTCCATGGTGGTTTCGTTGGAGTTCTCGGAAACCGGCTTGGTGGGGTCTACCTCTTTAGCGTCAAATGAGGCTTTCAGAGCGTCGAAATCCGTCTGGTAGGCAAGAGCAACGTCCATGTCTATGTCGCCCTCGGAATTGAGTGCGATCGGGTTGGACAGGAGTTTTGTTTCGCCGCCGTCGGAGGGGTCTGCGGGAGCCTCAGAGGTCACGGCTGCGCCGGAGTCCGGCTGGGAGACTTCAGCGGCGGAGCTGCCCGTGCTGCTGCCGGAGGTGCTGCTGTTGTTGCAGGCGGTAAGGCTCAGTGCCATAGCCGCCGCAAGGATAAGTGAAACGTATTTTTTCATTGTTATTCCTTTCTGGACTTCAACGGAAGAGCGTGCATTTTCCGCTTTTCCGGTAGTAGTCTATGCGCTGCTGTATCACCTCGCGGGTGGTGCGGTAGTAATCCGCAAGGCAGTCGATACAGAAGAACTCTGTATCGTTGCGTGAAACCAGCTTCTGGTGTATCGCGATATCGTCAGAACCCAGCTTTGCGCCGCATTTTTTGCAGGTGGAGTAATTACCCATTTATCTTTTTATCTTACCTTGACAACCTTTGCGCGGAGCACCATGCAGCCGTGGGGCGGCACGGTGGTGACGAAGCGCTCAGTGAAAGTGCCAAGCTCCTCGTGCTTCCAGCAGTCGTAAACGGAAAGCCCTCTGCCGGAGGCTGCGGGGATACCGATATCCCAGAACTGGAGGCTCATTTCGCCGTCGCGGTCGCCGAAGTTGAACATGCCTATCGCGTAATCGCCGTTGGAGAGCGGCTTAACAAGGGAGAACACGTTGTCGGGGTTGTTCCACTGCTTTATGCAGTAGGGTCCGCGGCACTCAATGTCCTGATTTATCGCGATAACGTCCTTGTTGGTGAGTATCTCCTTTGTTGCGGGGGTCATGTTGCGGATATCGCAGCCTATCATCAGCGGGGAGTTCATTATAGCCCACAGGCTGAAATGGGTGCGGTATTCCTCGTCGGTGCAGCCCCCCAGCTTCGGCATGGACTCGCCGCTGTCGGCGATAACGTTCACGCCGCCCTCGGCGGAGTTTATCCACTCGTTGTTGCTGCCGCCGTGCATGCCTACCACCAGCATGTCTATGTCGTTGTGGCAGAAGTTCCCGCCGTAGCATTCGCTGCCTATCTGCGAAAGGGCAAGGCGCTTTATGGACTCCCAGTTGTCCTGTATATCACCGGTGGAACGGAACAGGTGCGCGCCGGACTCCCTTATCCACTTGTAAACATTGTCGTTGCCCCAGTTGCAGGCGGAGAACATGATGTCCCTGCCGCAGTTGCGAAGCGCCGCGCTCATTCTCTTGTAGAGTACCTCGCCGGGGATATGGTCGGGCTTGTAGCAGTAGTCGTATTTAAGATAGTCAACGCCCCACGAAGCGAAGGTCTCCGCGTCATCGAACTCATGCTCGAAGCTGCCGGGGTGTCCGCCGCAGGTGTGAGTTCCCGCGCAGGAGTACATGCCGAATTTAAGCCCCTTGCTGTGAACGTAGTCCGCAACCGGCTTTATTCCCTCCGGGAACTTCCAGTGGTCGGGGACGAGCCTGCCGTTTTCGTCACGCTGCTTCTCGCTCCAGCAGTCGTCAATGACTATGTATTCATAGCCGGCGTCCTTCAGCCCGGACTCAGCCATTGCGTCGGCGGCTTCTCTTATCAGCTTGTCGCTTATTTCCCATGTAAAGGTGTTCCATGAGTTCCAGCCCATAGGCGGGGTAAGTCCTAAGTATTTGTTTTCCATACCGTTCTCCTTGATGATGTGTTAGGTCAGTTCTTTGACATTAGCTAAATTAGCTTATAGCCTTATCCGACCCTAAGTAATTCCACTGTAATTATAGCATAGGCGAGGGAAAAATTCAACCGGTTAAGGCAAATTATTATGTGGATTTTTACTGCGTCACTTCTTAAGAAAAAACCAGTTGCCAATCCCTGCATTTTGTGATATAATCATATTGAATAACACCGCGTTATGCGGACAAATAGAAAGGAAATACAGACATGACAGCATTTACATCAGCGGATATACTCCTCCCGAAGTTGGACAGCGAGGGCATGACCAAGTGGTCGGTGGTGGCGTGCGACCAGTACACCAGCGAGCCGGAATACTGGGCGAAAACCTCCGATATCGCCGGGGACTCCCCTTCTGCGCTGAACCTTATCCTCCCGGAGGTTTATCTTGAGGACGGAAGCGCGGAGCAGCGCATAGCCAAGATAAACCAGACCATGCGGGAGTACCTTGACAAGGGGCTGTTTGAGGAATACAAGTCCGCGCTGGTGCTGACCCGCCGCACTCAGGCGGACGGAAAGGTAAGGACAGGGCTTGTCGGCGCTATCGACCTTGAACAGTACGACTACAACAAGGGCAGCAAGTCGCAGGTCCGCGCCACTGAAGCCACCGTTGCCTCCAGAATACCGCCCCGGGTGAAGATACGCCGGGACGCGGCGCTGGAATTACCGCACATCATGATACTTATCGACGACGTGAAGCGCACAGTCATTGAGCCGCTTGAAGCAAAGCGCGACACGCTGAAGAAGCTGTACGATTTCGACCTCATGCAGAACGGCGGACATCTTGAGGGCTGGCTGGTGGACGGCGCAGCGGCGCAGGAGGTATTCGCGGCGCTGGACAAGCTGGCGGACAAGGAGGATTTCAACAAGCGTTACGGACTTACCGGCGAGGAGGTTCTGCTGTACGCAATGGGCGACGGAAACCACTCCCTTGCCACCGCAAAGGAGTGCTACGAGCAGAAGAAGCGCGAGGGCGCTCCGGAAACGGCACTGGCGCGTTACGCTCTGGCGGAGGTGGTGAACCTTCACAGCGAGGCGCTGGAGTTCGAGGCTATCCACAGAGTTATCACAGATACCGACACCGCGAAGCTCATGGCGGACATGACTGCCGCGCTGGGTCTTTCCGAGGGCGCGGACAGGCAGTCCTTCACAGTGCTGCTGAACGGCGAAAAGAAGCAATACTCTATCGCGAATCCCACCGCTAATCTCACCGTCGGCAGCTTACAGCAGTTCCTTGACGGCTGGCTGGAGGAGAATCCCGGCAAGATAGACTATATCCACGGCGAGGACGTTGTAGAGAGCCTGTCCGCGGCGAAGAACAGCATAGGCTTCCTGCTTCCGTCCATGACTAAGGCGGAGCTTTTCCCCACGGTAATCAAGGACGGCGCGCTGCCCAGAAAGACCTTTTCAATGGGACACGCCCACGACAAGAGATTCTACTGCGAAGCAAGAAAGATAAAGTGAGGTACATATCATGAACCTTGTAAAGCTGGAACAGATATCGGACATGCTGCGCTCTCAGGTGGAGAGCGGGCAGGTCAAGGGCTGCTCCGCGTATGTTCTGAAGCACGGCAGACCTATTTACCGGGCGAACGCTGGTATGGCGGACGAGGCACGGGGCATTGAGTGGAAAAACGACACGATAGTCAGGCTGTACTCTATGACCAAGCCTATAACCGCGGCGGCTGCAATGATACTTCTTGACCGCGGGCAGCTTGACCTTTCGGACAAGGTGAGCTGGTTCATTCCCGGCTTTAAGAACCAGACGGTGATGAACGACGACGGCAGCACCGAGCCGGTGCAAAACGAGGTCTGCGTGAAAGACCTGCTGGACATGACCTCCGGGCTGTGCTACCCGGACAGGAGCTTCGCGGCGGGCAGCGTTATGCAGGATCTGTACGATAAAATAGCTGATGAAGCCGCCAAGGGAAAGCCCACGGATACGCTGGGCTACGCGAACCTTATCGGGCAGCAGCCGCTGGCGTTCCAGCCCGGCGACCGGTGGATGTACGGCACCTCCGCGGACGTGCTGGGCGCAGTTATTGAGGTGGTTTCCGGGAAGAAGTTCGGCGATTTCCTAAGGGAGGAGCTGTTCGAGCCGTTGGGCATGAAGGATACCGATTTCTGGGTGCCGGAGGAGAAGCTGTGCCGTTTCGCCGAGAATTACGAGGAAAAGGACGGCAGGCTGGTTCCTTGTATGTGGCAACATTTGGGGCTTACCTACCTTTGCAGAAAGCCGCCGGAGTTCCAGTCCGGGGGCGCGGGGTTGTGCTCCACAATGGACGACTATGCGGCGTTCGCGGAAATGCTGCTCAACGAGGGTGTTTACAACGGCAGGAGGATACTCAGCCGCAACGCGGTGAAGTATCTGACCTCAAATCAGCTCACGCCGGATCAGCTCCGCACGTTCGACTGGGATCAGCACAAGGGCTGCGGCTACGGGAATCTCATGCATATCGCCCCGGAGAGCGGCGCGGGTATCTCCACGCACCCCGGCGAATACGGCTGGGACGGCTGGCTGGGCTGTTTCTTCGCGAACGATCCCCGGGACGGCTACACCTTTTTGTACTTCATTCAGCGCTGCGGCGGTCTGGGCGGGCGTCCTTTCAGAATGATAAAGCAGATAGTCTACGGCGCAGAGGACTGACCGGAACGACCGGGGATATCACTTTCTTCACAAAAGGTCTAAAAAAACCGCCAAAATGCTGGTATGTATTGTAAAATCCTCTATTGACTTTTTTTTCGGGATATTATATAATATAAAAAAAGAATGATACCGTAGGAGCAGACGGAGGGGGATCAAAGTACATGGAGGAACGCAACACTCTGCTGATTGTCGATGATTTCGAGTTCAACCGGCTCATGCTGAGCGACACCTTCAGCGACCGCCAGATAATCGAGGCGGAAAACGGAAAAATCGCTATCGAGGAATACGAGAAGAACAAGGACAAGCTGTGCGCAGTCCTGCTGGACATCATGATGCCGGTTATGGACGGCTTCGGCATGCTGGAGTACCTTGTGGAGCACAAGTACATAGACGACGTGCCGGTGTTCATCATCAGCGCGGACACCTCAGACAAGTCGCTGTCGAGGGCTTATGACCTCGGCGCTGCGGACGTTATCGCAAAGCCGTTCAATATCCGTTTTGTCCGCAGGAGGATAAACAACATCATTGAGCTTTACAACCAGCGCCGTTATCTCAGCATGCTGGTTAAGGAAAAGGGTCTGGAGATACCGGATTTTTCCACAAATAAATAATATCTTCTGCGGCGCTGGTTTTGTGCCGCAGAATTTTTTGCAGGATTATCAAAAAGGGCTTGCAAAAAATATAACACTATGGTATAATAAAAACGTAGTGGGTTGTGCTGACACAGCACAGCTTTATATTTATTTGCAGACAAGAGAGGAAATAACAATGCTTTATTCAGAGATGAGCAAGGAACAGCTCCGCGCGGAAAAGGCGGCGCTGGAGAAGCAGTATGAAGAATTCAAGGCTAAGGGGCTCAAGCTGGATATGTCCAGAGGAAAGCCCGCGCCGGAGCAGCTTAATCTTTCGCTGGATATGCTGCTGCACTGTCTTGACGGTGATTATAAGTCCAGCAACGGTATCGACTGCCGCAACTACGGCGTTCTGGACGGTATCCCGGAGGCAAAGCAGCTTTTCATGGAAATGCTGAATGTAAATTCCGACCAGCTTATCGTGGGTGGTAACTCCAGCTTACAGCTCATGTACGATACAATTATCCGCGCAATGCAGCTTGGAGTTCTCGGCAGCGAGAAGCCGTGGTGCAAATACGACCATGTGAAGTTCCTCTGCCCCGCGCCGGGTTATGACAGACATTTCGCGATCTGCCAGGCGCTGGGTATCGAGATGATCCCTGTGGATTACCTTGAGGACGGCCCGGATATGGACGCTGTTGAGAAGCTGGTTTCCGAGGACGAGGAGATAAAGGGTATCTGGTGCGTTCCTATGTACTCCAACCCGACCGGTATCACCTATTCCGACGAGGTGGTAAGGCGCTTCGCAAACCTCAAGCCTAAGGCTAAGGACTTCCGTATTTTCTGGGACAACGCGTACTGCGTACATCATCTGTCCGAGGAGCACGACCACCTGCTGAACATCATTGACGAGTGCGCTAAGGCTGGAAATCCGAACATGGTGCTGGAGTTCACCTCTACCTCTAAAATATCCTTCCCCGGCGGCGGTCTTGCCGTTATCGCTGCAAGCAAGGAGAACATAGACTTCATCAAGAGCCAGATGACCTACCAGACTATCGGCTTCGATAAGCTCAATCAGCTCCGCCACGCCAAGTATTTCAAGAATTTCGAGAGCATAACCGACCACATGAAGCACCATGCGGCAATTATCCGTCCGAAGTTCGACGTGGTACTGTACATGCTGGACAAGGAGATCGCGCCCCTTGGTATCGGCAAGTGGAAGAACCCCAAGGGCGGCTACTTCATCTCCTTTGACTCACTGCCCGGCTGTGCAAAGCGGATAGTGTCCCTTGCAAAGGAAGCAGGCGTTGTAATGACCGGCGCCGGCGCTACCTATCCCTACGGCAACGACCCCAAGGACAGCAACATCAGAATAGCGCCGACATTCCCGTCGGTAGACGAGCTGCGTCAGGCTATGGAGATATTCTGCGTATGCGTTAAGCTGGCAAGCGCAGAGAAGCTGCTGGCTGAGTGATCTTCGGAAAACAGCGCGTAATATTAGGGACACGCTGATTAAAGCGAAGTATATCAAATTCAGCCGCATGAGTATGCGCGTTTGAACGGGGCGAATTTGATTTAATCAGCGTTTACCTATAAATACTGTAAAAAGGAAAAAGCCTGAGAAGAACGATTCCTCTCAGGCTTTTTGCGATCTGTTTACTTGAATTGCTCCGCGATCTGCTCCCTGCTGTGCAGCCCCACAAGCACCTCTTTGGTAACGCCGTCCTTGATGACCACCAGCGTGGGAATGCTCTGCACTGAGAACGCAGACGCAAGCTCCGGCTGCTCGTCAACGTTGACCTTGCCGACCTTGACGTCCGGGCGCTGCTCGGCGAATTCGTCCACGATAGGCGACTGCATCATGCAGGGCGCACACCATGAAGCCCAGAAATCCAGCAGCACCGGCT
>CAMCFA010000101.1 GCA_945873955.1 uncultured Clostridia bacterium
ATTCTTCTGCCAAAAGCATAGTTGTGTGGGTTTCGTCGTCAATGACGAAGATTTTCGCAGTGATGGGGTTGTCCGTGCGGAATTCGAGCGTGCGCTCGTAGGGTGGCTGTTCCTGCGTGTGGGTAACGTGCTGGGTTGAGCCTTCTGTTGTGAGCCTAAAGACTTGCAGGTAGTCTTTCTCCTCAACTTCCATGCTGTCGATTAAGTCCCAAAGGATTATCTGGAGCATGAGCGGAACAGTGGTGGTTACGCCTCGTGTGGCATAGCGTGGACTAGTAAACATTTTTTCTCCTTTCCCGGACACAAAAAATACCCCGAAGCAATTACGCTTCGGGGAAATTTCTGTGTGCCGAAAATTATTCGGATAGCTTACGCAGCTACATGGAGATAATATGTGATCTTATATTTAGATAATGACGATAACTAACTTAATTGGAATGAGAAATATAGTATGCAATTTCATCAATCATTATTTTGCTAGCCTGTTTTCTTGTTAGCGGGTCAACCTTAGATGATTGGCTGATGATACGCAGCGCCTGTAGCTGCATTCCCTCACGAAAAATAGCCTTGGCGGATGATGTTCGGCTTTGCTTTGCATTCAATGTATACGGCTCAGTAATTGCAGCAACGCAGGTTTGGTTCGATTCATTCTTAAACTGATAATAGTACTTTACAAAAACCGCTTTTCCAACAGAATTCAGCTTTTTAATAATATCCATGATACATACTCCTTATTGATTTTGTATTTATATTCTAGCAAATCCGCTGAAAGAAATATATACGGCATTACAGTATAAAAAATGAACAGCATCATCCGATGAGATGATGCTGTCTACTGTTGTGTGGTAAAGCCTGCTCAGGGCGTACAGATTGTCTATTCCCGGTATGTACTTTCCAGACTCCCACTCGTAAATGGTCGCCGTGCGCTCTAGCCCAAGGAAGTCCATAATATCACTTAGTTTCAGCCCGCTCGCTTTGCGAAGATGCCTTAGATTGTGTGCAACTGTTTCGTTGCAAATCATGGGATATTTCATTTCTACCATAATTTCCTCCGATGTCAGATATTTCAGCGGAATATTATAGTATAATCGATAATCCCCGATTTGTCAAGTACTTTTACAAAAGTTTTGAGATTTTTTCAATCGCGCTGTACAACTTATCTTTCTTAGAACCGTCAATATCATGCAAGGGTAGCATAATGTTTGGATGAGAGCTATCGTTCCTGCATAATCGGGCTTTTTCAAGAGTATCGGAAATCGCATGAACCTTTTGATGGTGGTTTTCATTTATATACCATAGAACAGAACCACATTCTCTATAATTAATCTTTATTGAATAGTAGTTGTTACCCTCTAATCTATACAACAGGAGATTAACACAGATTTCAAACGCGCAGGCAATGGGCTGAAGCAGGCTCATGGGGTATTTCTCGTCCTTGCTGTCGGAGTTTATATCGTTGTGCAGCAGGAGAAGAAGTCTGCCTTTTTCGAGGAATTTCCGCACTCCCGACAGTACAGACTTATAATCTGTATAGTCACTTCCGGAGTTATTCTCGACCTCTTTTTCCATAGCTTCAATTCGGTTTATTGCGTCGTCTGATATGCCAATTTGGTTACGGGAATCCTCTACCATTTCCTCAATAGACCTCTTTCGTTCCAGCTGCATTGCGGCAATATTCTTCAGCTCCCATATTTTATCCGAAATCTGTCGGTAATACGACTTTTCGATATCCGGTGCGGTTCCTTCAAGCAAATTCTTGTATTCTGTAATAACAAAGTCAGTGATGTTGATTGCAGATGTTATACAGCCGTCTGCCTTTGTATACAGCCTGCGGGTGTTCTGGGAATAGCTTATTGCATCCGATGCAGGGCGTTCAATGGATTGCTTGGATAAAATGACAGGTGGGTTGTTCGGAAAAGAGATAACTGCGCCGATTTCCTGCTCCTGAGGTTCTGCCAGAACATTGAACACAGAACCCTTGCAGCAGTATATTTTCGCAAATCCGAACAGGTTATTGGCAAGCTGCCGTAATCCCGTATGCTCATCATCCTTGTTGAAATACTCGTGCAAAAAGATGACGGCAACGGTTCTTGATTCATTGCCCATAACAGTGGCGATGTCCTGTTCCTTGATGTTCTCAAGATTTTTGCTTAGCCGCATTGAGCCGTCAAGGTAGATTTTGACACCCTCGTCGCACAGTTTCTTAACAAAAGGTGGGCAGTATGCTTCAAGCAGAATGTTATTCTTTTTGATAAAACTGTTCTGGGGTGTCCGAGTCAGAATACGCACCTTCATTTTCAGTCGATTTGCTTCATCCGTGCTTTCAATGCCGATTCTGATTTCGGTTTTTGCGCCGAGAACAGCCTGCCGAAGCTCGGTTCCCGTGTCCTGTGAATGTATCTCCACGCCGAGCATCCTGGATTCATCATTTATGCAGGCTATCTTAATCTTAGCCAGACCGGAGTAGCTGTATTCAAAACGCTTGCTGCTCCTGCGCGTTTTTATCTCCTGTGTGAATCGTTCCTTGTCATCTGCATAGTTTTCACACCACTCAACGATTTTGTCAAAAATCTTGTCAAATGTACCATCTTCATCCTCTATCTCGGCATTCAGACGAAATTTGGCCTTAGGTTCGTCAGCCTTAAAATGCTCTGTATAGGACATCAGCTCCATATTTCCGGAGTTTAATAGCCGCTGACCCACCAACACTGCCTGCTTGTTTGAAAGTCCACGTTTCTTTGAAAGCGCGCGGGAAATCTCGTCAGACTCAAGCAGACCGTTAATATCCATAAAGCTGTCAATCGTGTAATCGGCAACCGCTGCCAGCTCGGGATGCGGATTTATCGCGAAGGAAACAGGCGCTCTGCTGGCTATATCGGCGTCGTTCTTTCCGTCACCGATAAATATCCAATCGGAGGTTTCGTTCAATCCGTATTGCTCGAAAAGTAGCTTTAGATACGCATATTTATTTTTGAAATCCGTAGGCTGGATATTGACGGATACAAGCTTTCCGTCATCATCCCAGATATATCGGCAGGCAGTAAAACTGTGGGATATCACGGCATTCCCGTTTCTGTCGGCAAGCTCCCGCTGGGCGCGTTCTGCCAGCTCCTGAAATCCGCCGGAAATAAGCACAGGAATAAACCGCTCGGTATCGAGATTTCGGAAGAACTCCCGAACGCCATTTTGATAATCAGCCGATTCCAGCACAGAGTCAAATACCGTCTTGTTCATTCCATGCTCTCTGTGTATCCTGACAGTATCTTCAACCCAGAGAAGATAGTGACCCTCATATTTGCCGTTCTGTCCCTTTTCCCATTCCTCGTTGCTTTCCTTTTCTTCTTGCTCGGTGGTTTTGGGATATTCGATACCATGTTCTGCATTGAAAACATCGAGCTTATGCGCTAACGGCTGCCACATAGTTGAGGCATAGTCTGTACCAGTAATTTTGAATTCCGCCTTGAATATTGTTCCCTCGACATCACATACAAGCAATTTTTTCTTTGACTTTATTTCAGACATAATACTCACCTTTCTCAATATACTATCTTTGACTATAATCCTATTTTACACCTTCCCAAGCAGAAAATCAACAACATTGACCTGCAGTATCCCCTCGTTATCCGAAGAAATCTCGTCCATCGTGATGATAAACTTGGGGTAATTATCCTGGACCCTGCGCAGCGGCGTTATCTCGCGCTCAAACGTTGCCGGGTCTAGGACGCTTGCGGATACCTGATAGTAGACCTTCACGCCACTTTTCTCGGCTATGAAATCTATCTCCAGATCCCCCACCTTGCCTATGCTGACGGAGTATCCGCGGCGAACAAGTTCAAGATACACGATGTTTTCGAGGATATGCCCGATATCGCTGTTCTTGTTACCGAGAAGAAGCGTGCGCAGGCCGGTGTCAACGACATAGTATTTCTCAAGCGATTTCAAGTTCTGTTTGCCCTTGACATCATACCGACCTGCCTTATAGAGCACAAACGATTCCGTCAGCGCGGTGATGTAATTCTCAATGGTTGCAGAGGTAGTTTTTCTCCCAAAGGAGACAAGGCTGTCCGCAATTTTCTTTGACGAAACCGTGTTGCCGATATTGTCGAACAGAAACCGCACAACGCTTTTCAGCAGGGACACATCCTGTATCTTTTTCCGCTCAACTATGTCCTTGAGAAGGACCGTGTTGTATATTCCGCTCAGATAGTCGCTGCGTATCTCCTCGTCCTCAATGTACGCTGTATAGGGAAGCCCGCCGTTGACGAAATACTGCTTCCATGCGTCACGCTTATCTCCGCCGACAAGCTCCCAGTATTCCGCAAAAGACAGCGGCAACATCTGAATTTCCACATACCTGCCCGAAAGTAGCGTAGCAAGCTCACCCGACAACATATAAGCATTCGAGCCGGTGATGTACACATCAACATTCCCCATCACAAAAAGCGAATCTACCGCTTTCTGATACTCCGGAACCATCTGCACCTCGTCCAGAAAGACATAGTTCATCTTGTCGGGCTGGAGCCGTTCTGTGATGTATTTGTACAGCGCGTGATGGTCAAGCAGATGCTCAAATTCAAGCCGCTCAAAATTGGCGCTTATTATCTGTCCGTCCTCAACGCCGCATTCTTTCAGATAATCCCTGAACTGCATCAGCAGCGTGGATTTGCCGCACCTGCGGAATCCCGTAACCACCTTTATAACTTGCTTATCCCGAAGTTTTATCAGCTTATCAAGATACTGCTGTCTTTTTACCATATAGCTCACCTCGATTATAGTATAGCACAAAAAAGCGTATTATGCAATAAGTTTTTGAAACGCAAAACAAAAAGTCGCAGATATTTTGATTTTTCATCTTTGGTTGTGCTTGACATATTAAGAAATAAGCAGTATAATATTCTTATACAAATCTGACTTTCCGAAAAACCTGTTTTGAGGTTTTCGGACAATCACGTCTTGCAAACGGCTCTGCCAAGCCAGATATTGACTTGAAAAATGCGTGTGCAAAGGTAATTCCGCTTCGGCTCCACCACAACAGCCCGGAAAACGGGTTTTCCCACCTGCTGGTTAGCGGGTGGGATTTTTGTAATATAAGATGGGAGAAGTCAAAATGACAGAATGGATCATACCGTGCAATCTCAAATATTATAACGTGGAAGGCGCATTCAAAAAGCTGAAAACGATAGACTGGAAGCAGTCAGCCAAGAACATATTTGTCGGGGATATAGTGTATATTTATGTTGGGAAACCTGTATCTTCAATAAAATACAAGTGCCGCGTTAATAAAACAGATCTTGCATCCATTGAGATTGATGACTACGAGTTTGTTATCCACGGAGAAAACTATGAAAATTATGGCAGACACATGGAGTTGGAGCTTGTTCACGAATACGCCGATACCGAACTGACTTTGGAAAAACTTGTCGAGAATGGATTGAAGGGTAATATACAAGGTCCAAGGAGAGTTGATTCACTACTCCATGAACTGATTATGGAAGTTGAAATCTAAGGTGAATTGTACTGTTTGATTATCCTCTTATACCGGGTAATTTAGTAGAGGCTGTATACCGAACCGTGTAAATGCCAATAATACCCACAGAGAAAGTGAGGTATTGCACATGAAAAGAACACACGGATTAGATGAAAGAGAGATGGAACTGGTAAAGATGCTGATGGCAGACTGCCAGATAAACTTGTTTATCTGAGCAACCGGAGATATTCAGGCGAAGCTGAAACGGCTTTTTGCCGGAACTATCGAGCAGATGCTTGAAGCAGAAATGGACGAACATCTCGGTTATGAGAAGAACTCCGTAGCCGGGAACAACTCCGGAAACAGCCGCAATGGTTATGGAAAAAAGACCATAATAAGCGATTACGGCGAGTGCGAGATAGCTGTTCCTCGCGACAGAAACGGCGAGTTTGAGCCAAAAGTCATCGAAAAGCGACAGACACGAACCGACGAAATCGAACAGAAAATCATGCAGATGTACGCTAAAGGAATGTCGCAGCGCGACATTGAAGATGTGTTAAAGCAGACTTATGGAGCAGAAATCACACAGGGACTTGTTTCGAGAATAACGGACAAGATCCTGCCAGAGGTCAACGAATGGCAGAATCGTCCGCTTGAAGCGATTTACCCGGTGGTTTTCTTTGATGGAATCGTGTTCAACTCACGCAAGGACAACAAAATTGTCACGAAATGCGTGTACTCTGTTCTTGGAATAAACATGGAAGGTCAGAAGGAAATTCTCGGCACTTGGATATCAGAAAACGAGTCTGCAAGCTTCTATGCAAGCGTATGTGCAGACCTCAAAAACCGTGGCGTGAAGGACATTTTCATTGCCTGCCACGATAACCTCACGGGGCTTTGTGATGCGATAAACTCGGTTTTCCCGAAAACAAAAAATCAGCTCTGCATAGTCCATCAGATTCGCAACAGCTGCAAGTTCGTGCCGTACAAAGACCGCAAGGCAGTCTGCGCTGATTTGAAGAAAATTTATGGCGCCGTGAATCTCGATGACGCTGAATTTGCCAAGGAAGAATTCCGAGAGAAATGGGATAAGAAGTACCCGATCATTCTGAAATCCTGGGATAAAAACTGGGCTGAATTGACCGTGTTCTTCGAATATCCGCAGGAGATTCGGAAGATAATATATACAACGAATGCCGTCGAAGGATACCACAGAATGGTACGGAAATTCACCAAATCCAAGTCGATTTTCCCGACCGACGACTCTATCCGCAAAGTCGTTTATATGAGCGTTGCCGAAATCTCCAAGAAATGGACTATGCCGGTGCGTGATTGGGGGCTGGCATACGCTCAATTCATGATTTATTTTGAGGACAGATTTGCAGCCTGACGGCTGTCGAGGGCTCTGCCCTCGAGCTCCCGGGGTTTATCCGCTGAAGATTACCGGTGAAGTATGAGAAGCAGCGAATTGCTCCGCTGCTCTTCACCGTATATTCTGCAGATGCGTCGGGTCGCTCCCCAGCGTTGCCCTGTTTGGCTGCACTTTTAGTATTGGTGCGTTTTTCGGGATTATTCGTGTTTACACAGTTTATTTTTCAGACCCGCAAAACTTATTTGAGATAACGGAAAAGGCTCGGCAGGAACTTGACCTCGCTGTCTTTATCTAGGGTGACGACATTAACCCCGATGCTCTCAAATTTTTCAATCATCATATTATAGTACTCATGCTTGAGCTTAGGGTGCAGCTCGAACAGTTTTTCCTTTGCCTTTCTGACACTGAATTCTTTTTTGGTGAGCTTTAGCATATCCATCATACGCTTGCGAAGCTTTTTGTTTGCAACCTGCTTTTTCACTATGTCGCAGGCTTTCTTATATGGGTAGTAGTCTGCGTCCAGCAGAAGAGTATGTGCAATACCGACTATCTTGCTCCGGCTTGCCTGCATACAACTCGCTATCCTTTCTCGATTAGTAGAGCAGGCGGGAGTTTGCCGCTCAAGAGGTTTTCTCCTTAGAATACGCAGCTCAACCCTCAAAATACCCTCTGCATTTTCTGCCACACAATTATGCTGTTCCAGTTCCTTCTTTTTATCGTAGAAGCTGACCTCAAGACCCTCATCAATGTTCCGTACTGTGTAACTCTTGTTGACATCAAAATCCGGAGAGTCATCGGATAAAATCTTGTACCCCTTTTTCATCTCGCTGCGGTACAGTAGGTATATGTATTCCCTGACATTTTCACTCGTGTCAACATTGAGGTTTATACAATGGTCAACACGATATAGCTCAAGGTTGTTTATTGAAAACTCCTCGCCGAATTCCCCGACAAGCATTTCTTCGGCAGTGTCCAGTGCAAGCTGTAAATTCTCCGGTCGGATAAGTTGGAACTTGTCTTCTCCTCCGATCAGGTCATTCAGGCTTAAAATAAAATCATAGTATCCGCTTATTTTCGTCCTTTTAAGAAACACGCGGATACCCTTGCCTTGAAATATCCCTGCATAATATTCATCTTCATCTTCGTTGGAAAACATACCGAATCTGCCTGTTGCTTTTTCGTATAATGATTTAACGGCTGCATTATATTCGATATGGTTTCTGATAGTTGCGTATGGTTTTTACGGTTTTCTTATTAACCTAAACACATTCAGATACGATAGTAACGCTATTAACCAAGTAGACCAGTAGGGTACAGAATATGTAGATTATATATAGCTATTTTCTATTAGTTTATATTTGTGTCTCCTTCCTAATATTTAGTAAATTGTTAGTGCATTATATAATTTTATATTTTGCCGCCGGCGACGCAAACAATTTTGTAAAAAAATTTGCGAGGGGGCAAAACCATGGAAGAAAAAATACTCACAATTGATGACATACAAACAATACTCCGCATAGGAAGGAACCAGGCGTACAAGCTTGTGGCGGAGAAAAAGATAAGAGCATTCCGAACAGGAAAAACATGGAAGATAACAGAGAAAGCGTTAGAGGATTACATTAACAGCAGCGAGGACGACTGCTACGAAAAAATGAATTAAGGCGTTGAAAAACGGTGGTTTTTCGCACATAGATTTTCGCAGGAGTTTTAGCACACAAAAAGCCCCGAATTGTTGCGAAATCCGGGGCTTGGAAATGTGTGCGAATAACGAACGTTTTTGGAACTGCTGGTAGAGTAACTATAGTTGTTTTTCTTTGCTAAATTACTCTTCTCATACATTAATCCACTAATCTTATCAAAGCTATAGGTTATTTCTAATACGTACTAATAACAAATAACAAAATAAACCATATTACCAATAAACATAACAGTACAAATTACTAGGAGGTATTGTTATGGTAATTATAGACCCGTATCAAGAGCTTGCCAATGCAATTGTGCTGCAAGCCGTAGAGGATTTCAGATTTCTGCTGAAGAGGTTAAGCGTTGACCCCAACGATTCTGTTGCCCTAAGAGAGATGCAGGAGCTTGAACTGGATATTCACACTTCATTCTTTCAGAGCCTTACAACTCTTGACATTGATAAGCTGTTTTTTGACGTTAAAGACCAGTTCCTGAAGCAGGATGAGGATGATAGTGATGTTTGAAGATTTCAACGACATGCTAACGGTAGAAGAGTTATGCTATATGCTTAGAATTGGAAGGAACAAAGCGTATGACCTTCTGCGAAGTGGACGGATAAATGCATTCAGGGACGGTAAGCTCTGGATGATACCCAAAGAGGCTGTTATCAACTATATCAGAAAAAACTCAAATCACGATTCCACCCGATAGCTTAGCGGCTATCGGGCTTCTTCGTCACAAGATAATTATATTGGGTAACAACACATCTTGAGGAAAGGCGCAATTCGTTATTTTGTTCTGATACAGCAAGGTCACTACCAATGTCGATGTATAAGCTGATGAGAGCAGATGTATGGCTATGCTTCGTCTCACATTACAGTATTACGGAAATTCACTAAATCCAAGTCGATTTTTCCAACCTATCTGTGCATATCGTTCCCAGTCCTCAATGCTCTTGCTTTTTATCAGGTCATATTCATTAG
>CAMCFA010000102.1 GCA_945873955.1 uncultured Clostridia bacterium
GAACGACGGTCTCCAAAACCGTATGTCGAGGGTTCAAGTCCTTCTGCCCCTGCCAGTCGAGTGCCTCAACACGCAGAGCGTGTTGAGGTTTTTTGGTTTTTTAGGTTCACTTTCGCGATAAAAGAATCTATTTTTAGGACACGCTGATCAAAGCGAAGCGTAACAAAATCACCCGCGTGAGTTCGCTCGTTGGAACGCGGCGATTTTGTTTTGATCAGCGTTTCCTTAGATACCATAGACGCATATTCAAGCCGCATTTCCATTAGGGGTTGCGGTTTTCTTCACATGTGATAATCACATCTCGATAGCTTCGTCAGCTTGGCATACAACATATATTGACAACCATCGAATAATGAGATATAATATTATCTGGGCGGCGCTGTAAGTATGCAGGCGTGCGCGAACAATGCTGCAAGGGGGTGAGATAATGTCAAGATCGGCTGCTGTAAAGCAGATAATCAGCCCGGACGAGAAAGAGTCTATATGTCGGGAAATGCTGGAGGCGCTGAAAGACGGTTCTATGCTGCCGGGCGAGCTGGACAAAAAGTCCGTCGAGGAGGAATACGCGGTCAACTGCCGCATGCTGCCGGTGTGGGCTTCCTATGACGACGAGGAAGGACGTCTTCAAGGCTTTCTGGCGCTGCGGGAGACCTCTCCCTACGCCGCCGAGATATATATCATGGGCGTGAAGAAGGAGTACCAGCGGCACAAGGCCGGAAAGGCGCTGTTCACCGCTATGCTGAACTATGCAAGGCGGCAGGGTTATGAGTATCTTCAGGTCAAGACCGTGAAGCAGGGAGTTTCAGAGGCTATGGACGCTGCCAACGTTTTCTATCAGGGTCTAGGCTTCCGGGAGCTGGAAGTTTTACCGTTATGGGGCGACAGCGACCCGTGCCAGATCTATATACGCAATGTTAATTTTTGAATAAATGTTCCCCCGCTGGGTATTACCGGCGGGGGATTTTTTGGTTATATTGTTGAGGCATTATACAAATAGTTTATTTTGTGGCAGAAAAAGCGGTTACTTTCTGTATAAACACCAAGAATATAACAGGATACGGTTAAATTCGTGGGCGATTTAACTGATTGTTAAATACTTTGTTGAAAAGGTTGAAAACCCGTTGTATTACCCGGAGTTTTCAACCATTAATCAACTTTCAGTTGAATAGTCGCCGAATATTACTATCCGTCCGCCGGAGGTGTGCAGTATCACCATTGCGGTGCGGTGAAACGGCGGAAGCGACAGCCGCAGTTCCCAGAGGATATTCTCTGGCGGCAGCAGGCGGTGCTTCCGGAAGATGATCCCGGAGGATGTTTTTAACGTGCCAGAGGATATAGAGTATTCCAAACGGTAATAATACCAAAGCCATATCACAGATAGTATAACAAATGCCGCCGCCGTGATATATACGCTGCCGGGGAAAAGCAGGGCGATAACACCGCACCATATCAGCAGGGCTGCCGCAGCCAGCCAGAACATTGTCCAGTTTTTTGTCACAGTTGTGGGCTTGTTCATTCAAATATCACGTTATTTCACCGGACTTTCAGAGTTGATATAGAATATTTTATCTTAGGTGGAACAGATTTATTCATGTTGACGAAATCTTTTAGGTATTATTGACAGAGATACTTAACAGTGTTATAATATAACCACGCGAAAATATTACACAGATTTTTTATTCGGATAGGGGGTGTTTTCTTGTTGGGCTGCGGTATTATGGGTATGCTTTGGGATCGTGAGGACTTCATAGGAAACAGCTTCCCGCCGGAGGTGTGCGACAAGCTGGAGAAAAGCATCGGAATATTAAGCACGCTGGATCCCGCGAATTTTGTCAGCGGGTTCACCGCTTCGGAATTCGGGGTGATGTGCTGTACGTCGGACTTCCCGAAGAAGCACGGCGGCAGGACCGTCACCGTTGCGGAGATCGCGCAGGAGATGTGCGTTTCAGTGCCGGCGATCTCAAGGACGCTGCGCTCTTTACAGCAAAAGGGCTTCATCACCCGGGAGGTGGACGAAAACGACCGCCGAAGCGTCAGAGTTACGGTCACGCAGGACGGACAGCGCCTGCTTGACAAAAACCTTGACTTTATGACCGGTGCAATGAATCGCATAATGTCGGCATTCACCGAGGAGGAAATACGCACCATTGCGGAGCTTTACAGCAAATTCGCGAAGGTTATGGAACGATCCATAGATAGATAGAAAGGAGATCTCAATGCTTGAAATCAAGGACATTGTGAAGGACTACACCACCGCCAGTGAAACAGTCCATGCGCTGAAGGGCGTTTCTATCGCTTTCAGAGAGAGCGAGCTGGTGTCGGTGCTGGGGCAGTCCGGCTGCGGCAAGACTACATTGCTGAACATAATCGGCGGGCTGGATCAGTATACCAGCGGCGACCTTATCATCAACGGACAGTCCACAAAAAAGTACAAGTCCGCGGACTGGGACGTTTACCGCAACCATTCGGTAGGGTTCATCTTCCAGAGCTACAATCTCATTCCGCACCAGACGGTGCTTTCAAATGTAGAGCTGGCGCTGACGCTTTCCGGCGTATCAAAGACGGAGCGCCGCCGCAGGGCTAAGGAGGCTCTGGAAAAGGTGGGGCTGGGGAATCAGCTCAACAAGAAGCCGAACCAGATGTCCGGCGGTCAGATGCAGCGCGTGGCTATCGCCAGAGCGCTGGTAAACGACCCGGATATCCTGCTGGCGGACGAGCCTACCGGAGCGCTGGACAGCGAGACAAGTATCCAGATCATGGAGCTTATCAAGGAGATCGCGAAGGATCGTCTTGTAATAATGGTAACGCACAACCCGGATCTTGCGGAGAAGTACTCCACCCGTATCGTGAATCTGCTGGACGGAAAGATCGTGGGCGACAGCAATCCCTACGACCCTGCCGCGGAGGAATCGGCGGAGGCGGTGCGCAAATCTGAGGTGGCAAAGGGCAAAAAGACTTCAATGTCGTTCGGTACGGCGCTTTCGCTGTCCAAGAACAACCTTATGACGAAAAAGGGCAGGACGTTCCTTACCTCGTTCGCGGGGAGCATTGGCATAATCGGCATTGCGCTGATACTGTCGCTTTCAAACGGCGTGCAGGAGTACATAAACAGCGTTGAGCGCTCCACGCTGGCGTCGTTCCCGGTTTCGCTCCAGCAGGAGACGGTGGATTACACCAGCCTTATGACTTCTATGATGAACGTTGCGGAGGAGAACAATGCCGAGCGTGAGCCGGACAAGATATACACCAACGATATTTCCACCGAGATGGTGAAGACCATGCTCTCTGAAATGCAGACCAACAATCTGGCGGAGTTCAAGGATTATCTGGAGAGCAACCCGGACAACATCATGGACAGCATTAGCGAGATAAAGTACAGCTATGACTCAAACCTGTATGTTTACGGGCATGATATCAACGGCAACCTTATTCAGGTGAACCCTTCGACCGTAATGAACGCGATGATGGGCGAGGCTATGGCGAATACCATGTCCCAGATGACCGAGACATACTCGTCTATGATGGGCGGTTCCGGCAGCCAGTATGACGCATGGGAGGAGCTTCTCAGCACCGATATGCTGAAAACGGAATACGAGGTGCTTGCGGGACGTCTGCCGGAGAGCTGGAACGAGGTAGTGCTGCTGGTTTCTGACCGCAACGAGGTTTCGGACGTGACGCTGTACACGCTGGGTCTGCGCGACCAGTCCGAGCTGGAGGGCATGATGGCGAGCGTAATGGCGGGGGAGAGTTTTGATCTTGACACCGGCGACCTTTCGTTCACCTACGACGAGCTTATGGGGCTGGAGTTCCGGCTGCTGACCGCTCCGGACTTCTACCAGAAGAACGCGGACGGTACTTACACCGATATGCGGGGCGACAATGAGTACATGGAGGGTGTTCTGGACAGCGCTCCGGAGCTTAAAGTGGTTGGTATCCTCAAGCCGGACGCGGATTCGCTGATATCCTCCACTAATTCCGGCGGTATCGGGTACACTCACGCGCTGACTGAGTACATGATAGACCGCGTGAACAACAGCGATATCGTAAAGGAACAGAAAGAGAATCCCGACGTGGACGTATTCACCGGGATAGAGTTCCCGAAGGCGGACGAGGAAGAAAAAGAGGCTATGTCGGAATCCGCCGCAATGGAAGTTGTAAAGGGTATGCTCACCGAGGAGCAGATGGAGCAGCTTAATCATGGCATTATGGACAGCCTTACCGAGGAGCAGCTTGCGGATATCCAGTCTGCAATGATGAGCATGGTGAGCGAGGAGCAGATGAACGAGATCGTCATGGGCATACTCACCCCGGAGCAGCTTCAGCAGCTAATGAGCGGCGGCTCGGCGGAGACGCAGGGGATCGACCTTGTATCTATGCTGACCGAGGAGCAGACGCAGCAGCTTTCCGCGGCGATAATGGCTAGCCTTACCCCGGAGCAGAACGCGGAGCTTTCCGTAATGATGAACCAAATGATAGAGCCGGCTAAGGTTTACAGCATATTCATGCAGACGCTGACCTCCGACCAGCTCACGCAGCTCATGGAGCTTACCAAAGAGCCGGAGAGCACTGAGGCGACCTACGACGGCAACCTCAAGCTGCTCGGCGTTGCGGAGCTGTCCAAGCCAAGCTCAATGAAGATCTACGCGACGGACTTCGAGAGCAAGGAGGTCATAACCCAGTTCATTGAGGAGTACAACAACCGCATGCTCACCGAGGACAAGCAGGAGGACGTTATCAACTACACTGATTATGTCGGGCTTATGATGTCCTCTGTAAGCGACATCATCAATGCGATATCCTATATCCTCATTGCGTTTGTGGCTATTTCGCTGGTGGTTTCCTCTATAATGATAGGAATTATCACCTACATCTCGGTGCTGGAGAGAACAAAGGAGATCGGTATCCTCCGCGCAATGGGCGCTTCCAAGATGGATATTTCCAACGTGTTCAATGCAGAAACGCTTATTGTCGGTTTCTCCGCCGGAGTTATCGGTATCGGTGTAACGCTGCTGCTGAATATCCCGATAAACATCATTATCGAGAATATCACCGGTATTCAGAACGTTGCGCTTCTGCCGTGGCAGGGCGGGGTAATTCTGATAGTTATTTCAATGCTGCTTACCGTTATCGCGGGTCTGTTCCCTGCGAGAGTGGCGGCAAAGAAAGATCCGGTCGTTGCGCTTAGAACAGAATAATTTATAATTTGTATAATCATGACCTAAGGGGCGGGTGCTTCTTAGGTCATTTTATTATTGACTATTTGTATCACAGGGTATATAAGTCTATTTTAGAGGTGTCCATGAAAATAGCCCGGAGGTTATCTTCCGGGCTTTTGTATTTAAGAGATGATCTCCCGCAGCTTTTCGTCCGGGACGAAGCCTTTCAGACCGTCGGTGACCATTTTCCGGGCGATCTCGGCGATAGTGTCAAGGCTGCCGGTGCAATTTCCGTCGAACCACGCGGAATACAGCGACAGTATGCCGGTTACTGTGAACTCAGACAGGGCGTGCAGGGTAGGCTCGTCGGTGATCTTGCAGACGTCCCGCAGCGCGATCTCCACTGCGCGGCGGAGCATTGCTTTTACTCTGCCGCCGCTGAAAAGCTCCGGGTTCAGCTTCATCAGTTTGGCGAAGTACTCCTGATCGCTGCTGATGAGCGCGCTGATCTCGGTCAGCACTGCGCCGATATCCAGTATGCTGGTGCGGCTGTTTTTCAGAATGTCGGAGAAGTTCGAGAGCAGGTCGTCCTCCATTTCGGTCACTACGTCGGATATTGAGCGGTAGTGCCGGTAGAAGGTCTTGCGGTTTATCTCGGCGTGGGCGGACAGCTCGGATATCGTGATGTCCGATAGCTCTTTTTCCGCCAGCAGCGATATCAACGCATTGCGTATCGTCCGGCGGGTCTTTATCACGCGGAGGTCGGTGGGGTTGGACATGGGGTGGCTCCTTTGGGCGGTGTGTAAATTGTAATTTAACGGCGCACAAACGGCGCGTTACTCTCTCGCCGAAGTGCGTGATATCAGTGAAGTGACCTAAGGCGACGGCAGAACCCTTTTCACTGTTACCTTGTTCCTTTCCCTTTGAATCCGTGAAAAACCGGGGAGGGGGAAAAAAGGGAGAGGGGAAGAGAAGTCTGAGGAGAAACCCGTAGGGGAAAAGGGGGGAGTCCCGGTTTTTGCCGGATTTTCTATCTCCCCCCTTTTCCCCGAAGGGTGTACTCCTCAGTCCCGTGCGAAAACAGTTTTAATCTGTTTGCTCCAAACAGCAACCGTCCACACATTAAATCTAACGTACCACAGGGTCATAGGCACTCCTATAAATTACAATTTAATGTTCTTCCTCGCTGTTCAGAATGTCCTCCGCGCGGGTGACGAGAGTGTCTACCGTCGAGGTTATTCCGGAAACGTCGGTCATTGCCGAACTGATATCGCTGCCTTTATCAAGGGTATTGGAGATATTGCGTTTCATTCGCTCCATCATGGTGAGAATATCCGTCATGCGGCTGTTTATCGTATCCACAACGCCGTTTACCTCGTCAATATTGCTGAACACCAGCTTGTTGCTGGCTTCCGCTTCGGTGACGGCGGTCTGGGAATGCTCTGCCAGTGAGCGCACCTCCTCCGCCACGACCGAGAATCCCTTTCCGGCTTCGCCGGCGCGGGCGGCTTCAATGCTCGCGTTTATCGCCAGAATGTTTATCTGCCGCGCGATATCGCTGATATCCCGGGTCATTTTGGCGAATCCTGTCACGCTGGTATTTATCGCGCCCATTGATGAATTGATGTTCTCGGTGAGCTTCTGAAGCTCAGAGATAACGTCTGACAGCGCGGTGATTTGCTCGTGGTTCTGGCTGTTGAGCTGGGTGATTCCGCCGGTCGCCTCGGTAACGCTGGATATGCTTTCGGTAAGGCTGGATACGACTTCGCTGAGCTGCGAGGTTATATCGCTGATATTCGCGTTGGTCTGCTCGATACGCTCCTGTCGGCGGGAGGCTTCGTGCAGCGTTTTCTGTGCGCAGGAGTTCGGCGTGCTGGTGCCGTCGAGAATAGCCTTTGCAAGTTCGCGGCAGGTGCGGAAGCCGCAGGCGTGGCAGTTGTAGTTCATCTCGGTGGCGGTGTGCTTTCCGAGCTGGTGAAGCATGTCGTCTATCTGCTCGTCGGTGAACTCCTTGCAGTCTACCTCCTGCGGGGTGTAGCTGCGCAGGAAATCTTCCAGCTTCAGTTCCTTGTCAAGTGCTAGGAACTGCTTATCTCTGCCTTTGCGGTCGAATTTTACACGGTGATTCTTGTTGTATTTTTCAATGCCGTTGAGAATACCGCTCATCTTGTAGACCGAAAGTGGAGTGCCTACCGCGGGGCCGCTACCGCAGCCTCGTCCGCAGGACAGTGCGTCGAACACGTCCGGCAGGTCGCGGGCGTTCAGCGTGGAATACTGGGACAGCTCGTTATAGATGTGGTCTGTTCCCTCGGAGGAGATAACGCTGAGGTTCGGGGCTTCAAGCTCAAGGCAAGCTTTCAGCCCGCCGGGGCGGGGGTAGATCGCGCCCATTATTCCCTGCGGACCGTCGAACTCGAACGCGGAGCGTTTGCCCTTCTGGTCGGAGAGGTGGAAGCCCTTGCTTTCCAGAAGTTCGCCGAGATGTTCAAAGGTTATGTTGTAATCGACGAGGTTCGTCATCTCAAATTCGTCACGTTTCGCGATACAGGGAGTCAGAGCGGCGAATTTCGTTTTTATACCAAGATATTTCCGCATGTATACCGCCGCGCAGAGTATCGGGGAATGTACCGGCGACAGATTCGGGATAATGTCGTGGCAGTATTTCAGTATGTAGTTCACTATCGCGGGGCAGGGCTGTGAGATCAGCTTTTTGCCGGGATTTTTCTGGAGGTAGCGCAGGTGTCCCCATGTGCAGATATCCGCGCCGAAGGATACGTCGTAGATAGCGTTTACGCCGTTTTTCCGCAGGAATTCCAGCACATTTCGCCAGCAGCCGTCGAATCCCACCTTGATTGAGGGCGCGACGAGCAGCGCGATCTGCTGACCGCTTTTGATGTCGTTCCAGAAGCGCTCGGTGTCGTCCTCGTAGGTTCGCGCACCGTGGAAGCACTCCTTGACGCAGGCGCCGCAGCGTATGCACTTGTTCTGGTCAATGCTGTAAATGGTCTTGCCGCTTTCTGTGATAACCGCCTTGTTAGCCTCCGGAACGGGACAGGCGCGTATACAGGAGTTGCAGGAAACGCATTTTGAGCCGTCGAATAGGATCATACTGAAAACCCTTCCCTGATGTAATATTTGTCTGATATATTAACAGGGCGCTCCGGGTAATCTGCACTGGAGCGCCTTGTATTTTTGCTTTTTGTGAAAGAATGTTACTTCGCGTAATCGACTGCGCGGCTTTCGCGGATAAGGTTGATCTTGATCTGACCGGGGTAGTCCATTTCGCTTTCAATACGCTTTGCGATATCTCTTGCAAGTACCTTCATGTCATCGTCGGAAACAGTTTCCGGCTTGATCATTATGCGGACTTCACGACCTGCCTGTATAGCGTAGGATTTCTCAACGCCGTTGTAGGAGCAACAGATCTCCTCCAGCTTTTCAAGACGCTTTATGTAGTTCTCATAGTTCTCGCTTCTTGCGGCGGGTCTTGCGGCGCTTATCGCGTCGGCTGCCTGTA
>CAMCFA010000103.1 GCA_945873955.1 uncultured Clostridia bacterium
TCCATCTTTATGAATTAAACATAAGACTGTAAGCTCAACATTTTCTGTTCGCATTTATTTTACCCCACTTCTTTATTGACAACTTCCGATAAATTGCTCCGTTTTTTCCTACTCCCATTATATCATTGCCGACCAGAAAAGTCAATCAATCTACCCCTCCCCCACAAAGAACGGGACATCGTGTCCCAATTCAAAGGAAAAGCACCGAGCAAACAACTCGGTGCGGGTACGGTTTGGGAATTCAGCCGTTGGAAACTGCCCGGCTTATGGGAATTAAAAATTTATTCAAAGATTAAAGTTTCCTGATGAGAAAAAACCAATTTGATATTTTTCTTAGGATTCATCAGCAACATTAAAGTACCTTGCTCTTTTGTCCCCATTTGTGTTGTCATAGTCAAAGAACGATATGGTCTAAAGCCACATTTTGTCTGAACTCGTTTAGAGCGTTCATTAAAGTTATAATAACCGCAAAGCAGAAAATCATAATCCAATTCATTGAACAAATAATCTATAACTGCATTTACAGCTTCGGGCACAAGTCCGTTTCCCCAATAGTCTTTACTCAAAACATAACCTAATTCTCTGCCGTAGTAATCTTTGAATTCTGTTAAAGCATCTTCTAACCCATACTTTTCTATGCCAACAGTACCGATTACTTTATTGTTTTCCTTCAAGCAAATTGCAAATACTTTATCATTACTGATAAATGAATTCATAATACTCTGAGATTCAGCAATACTTTCATGATGTTTCCAGCCTGCCATCTCACCAACGCCCTCGACGGACGCATATTCATAAAAATCTTCCAAATCTGTTTGTTTGAATGGTCTAAGAATGAGCCTTTCTGTTTCTATCACTTTTCCGTATATTCTGAAATCAGCATTCATATTCTCACCTTTTCATAAAATTCGATAAATCACTCAGTTTTTCTCCTACTCCCATTATATCATTGCCCGCCATAAAAGTCAATCAATCTACCCCTCCCCCACAAAGAACGGGACATCATGTCCCGTTCTCGTTCACCCTGCCTGCTCGCACATAAACTCAATCCTAATACCGGCAATCTTATCAAGGTCGCCGCGTTCGCGCACCTCAAGTGCCAGCCAGCTAACACAGGCATTCATCATCTCATAAGCAGTTTGTTCTGCCGCAATATGAATCTCGGTAAGCTGTGCCTCGCGCTCAAAGGTATCCAAGCTGAAATCAATTTTTCTTTTCAGCAATTCGATTACCTCCATTCGCCTATCAGCGCACCTCTCGGCAATTTCCTCCCAAATGGTGCGGTACAATCCGCTCATGTTTATCATCTGAAGCGCTGCCCTGTCCGTTTCAGCCATCATGTCAAGTGCTTTTTCGGGACACTTTAGTTCATTTCTCACCGACAACAAAAATACAGCCGAAGGTCAACCCGTCGGCTGTCTGTTTCATATCGAATTTTCATCAAGCAGGAAATCAATCAAACCTATATTCAGAACTCCGCTGTCATCATACCAGCGCTTTCTGATGTCTTTCCTAATAATCACTTTCGGGAAGCTGTCGCCTGTCAGAGATAAAGTCTTCAGCTCCTGCGCCGCCTTCTCCTCGTCCGGCAGGGCAAAAGCCGACTGTACATAAACCTTCCTGCCGCCCTTTGACGCAACAAAATCAATCTCACGCGCCACCTTTGAATAGTTGCCGCTGCTGTTCTGCTCTCTAGAATACACAACACCCACATCAACCGAGAATCCGCGCACTATCAGCTCGTTGTAGATGATATTCTCCATTATGTGGGTCATTTCCTGCTGCCGAAAGCCTATCCTTGCATTCCGCAGACCTATATCCTCGCAATAATACTTATAGGGGTACTCAAAATATGACTTGCCCTTTACATCATACCGCTTGCTTTCCGAAATCAGAAATGCTTCCTCAAGGTGCCCGATATAAGCCATGATCGTATTCTGCGAAACGGTTGTATTGGTCATTGAACGGAGCGTATCGGAAATCTTCTTGGGATTAGAAAGCGAACCTATTGAGGAGCATATCAAATCAAGCACCTGTTTCAGCACATCCTCATGCTTTATCCCCATTCGCTCAACAATATCCTTGATGTAAACCTCGTTGAAAAGCGATTCAAGGTACTTCATCTTTGCCGTGTCGTTCGGACGGGATAACACAAACGGCATACCGCCGTAGAATGCGTATTCGTCAAACATGTCGTCCTTGTCACCGCCGACAGCCGAATAATACTCCGCAAAGGACAACGGGTGTACTCGGATTTCATCGCTGCGTCCTCTGAACTCGGTCAGAATATCCGATGACAGCATTTTGGAGTTGCTGCCCGTAACGTAAATATCAAGATTATCCAACTCGCGCAGGTCGTTCAGAGCGTCGTAAAAGGTTATCTTCTTCCCCTCCGGGTTATAGGGATTATTCACCTCGTCGGACATCTGAATTTCATCTATGAACAGATAGTACTGCTCCTGCTTGTTCTCAACATAGCCGCGGACATATGAAGCCAGCTCCATAGGGTTTCTGAACTTTATATCCCTTGCAAGGTCAAGCTCGATTACAATTATCTGACTTTCCGAAACGCCGGACTCCAGCAAATGCTTTTTGTACAGCGTTCTAAGCAGAAAGGACTTTCCGCAGCGGCGGATTCCCGTGATAACCTTAATCTGCCCGTCCCACTTATACTGTATTATCTCGTTCAGGTAGGTGTCTCTTTTAATCTCCATCAAATCATCTCCGTTGAAAACTTGGATACATAGTAGCTGTACTATTCAATAGTATAATCTATTTTTAGTGATTTGTCAAGCATTCTATTGAAAAGTATGGTCAGTATGAGAGATGATATTCAATAATAGTTTTTGATTGCCCTGTTACGTTGCAATAAATACTCACAGTTTTTTCTTTCCAGCAATAAGAAGAAGCCAAGACACCATTTCTTAAGCCGCAAAAAGTGCTCTTGACTTTTCAAATGATTCATGGTATAATATACAAAGAACAAAGAAATTTGTATTATTGTTTCTTTACCGCATAAAATATTAAGGAGGTAGGATTACGGTAACAGCTGTAAGAGGTACTGAAAACATGGCAAAGAAAATTAGCATATCGGTGAAACGGCAGATAACTATTCCCCAGCAGTATTTTGAAGCGCTCGGATTTGGCTCTGAGGCTGTCTGCGAACTGAAGGACAATGGAATTTTTATCCGCCCCGTCAAGGCAGAAACCTCCGGTGAATTCGACGAGTTTATTCTAGCCGATTTAATCGAGCAGGGATTAGAGGGCAAGGAACTGCTGACTAAGTTTAAGGAAACCAGAAAACAGATTCGTCCTGCCGTTGAGAAAATGCTTGACGATGGAAGAAAACTCGCTGAAAGTGACAAGGGCAAGTTATCCTTTGATGAGCTGTTTGGTTCGGAGGATGAATGATGTACGAGCTTCGCTATATGAAGCCTGCCGAGAAGTATTTCAAGAAAATCAAGGAAAAGGGCTTAAAAGACGCTTTCAAAACTGCACTCAACAATATAGCCGGCAACCCCTACTGTGGAGAAGCAAAGCAGGGCGACCTATCGGGAGTTTACTGCTATGATGTATACTACAACCTCACCAACTATGAGATTGCCTATCAGATTATTGAGGAAGAAGGAAAACTGATCGTTGTTATTATGGCGGGTACGCGCGAGAATTTCTATGATGAGTTAAAAAGATATTTCAACAAGTAAAATAACCGCGCCGACAACCCATGCCGGCGCGTTTTATATTCCCGCCGAATCCATTCATCAGCGTGAAACTCATATATTCCGCAGAGATATGCCCCAAAATTCTGTCCATTTACTGTCCTTCATTTTCAAGAAAAATTGCTGAAAAGAAGAAATTGCCGAGAAACACCGCGCACAACAACACCGCACAAAGCCGCATGGTTATGGGGAATGCGGTATTTGGAAAATAATTGCATAAAACTTTTCGATTGCTTCGATTCCTACAAGGGGTGCCAGCGTTTTGGCAGCGGGAACGTCCGCCGCAAAAACATCCGATTCGAGTTTGGCGCTTGAATGCGGGCTTCGCCCTTCCGCGCCAAACCGCCAGTTCTCGCCGTCCCCGGAGTGGGGACGCGTTTTGCTGTGTTGAGCAAATTTTCTTTGTTGTATTAGGCTGACCGCAAAAACCAAAAAAACTCCATGTACCTGCACAGCGACGAGGTGATTTTTGGTGATTATTTGCAACTTATACTATAAATAATACAAGCCCCGGAGAGCTTTCTGCACTCCAGGGCTGATGTTTAATCCTTATAATACGCCTTTATGAAATTCTCCAGCAGGTCAACCGAACCTTCAATTCCTAAAGCGGAGCTGTCAAGGCAAATCTCGAAATTCTCCGGAACGCCCCAGCGCTTGTCGGTGTAGTAGTTGTAGTAGCTGATCCGCTGCTTATCCATACGCTTGACATACTCTGCGGCGTGCTTTTCAGCGATCCCGTAGGAGCTTACCGCACGCTTTATCCTATCCTCAACAGGAGCGGTTATGTAGATATTCACCACATTGTTGAAGTCGCGCAAAGCGTAGTCCGCACAGCGCCCGATTATCAGGCAGGATTCATTTGAAGCAATCTTCTGGATAGCGTTGAGCTGTGCGAAGAACAGCGCGTCATCGAACGGAACTCCGCCCTGACCGTAGGTCGTGGACAAAAGATACAGGAAGCTGTTGGTTCGGCGCTCGTCGCTTTCCTCAAAGTGCGTCTTGTGGATACCGCTGTCCTTTGCGGCTATGTCCAGCAGCTTGTTATCGTAGAACTCCACGCCAAGCCGCTTTGCCAGCTTTTCGCCGATCTCGCGTCCGCCGCTGCCGTACTGCCTTGTGATCGTGATTATTTTCTTTGACATAACTCATCGCCTCCAATAACTGTACACCTCAAAGATGTTTTCTATGACTATATTATATCACGGAAGGTCTGATTTGTCCACCACATTTCACAAACTTTGTGCGAAATCATACGAATTTTTGTGGAAAATTACCTCAACCCAGAATTATCTTCTTGAGCTGCTCCGGGTTTTCTGCCATGTAGGTAGGATTGTGAGCCGCAAGCTCTTCCCTGCTGCGGAAGCCCCACAGCGCCGCGCAGACATCTATTCCTGCATTATGCCCAGTCATTATATCCACGTCGCTGTCCCCGACATAGAGCGCCTGCTGCGGCTGAACACCGGTGCGGCGGATCAGCTCCAGTGCTGCGCCGGGGTCAGGTTTCGGCTGGAAGCCCGTGCCAAAGCCGATTATTTCTGTTATATCGTCGCCGTAATTCTGCCGGATAAGCTCTGCTGAGAACTCATGCGCCTTGTTGGAATTCGAGCCGCAGATAACACCATTGGCGCGAAGCTCCCGAATAAGCTCCGGCATTCCGGGGTATGGCTTTGTGTGGTCAGACTTGTGCTGCGCGTAATACTCGGTGAATATTGCATAGGCACGCTCCTCAGTTGACTTGTCGTGACCCGGCGGGAGCATTCGCTCAATCAGCTTCGGGATACCGTTTCCTACGAAGTGCTTGTACTGCTCCTCCGGGTGCTGCGCAAATCCCATTTGTGCCAGTGTATGGTTTCCAGCGGCGGCAAGGTCGCCGATAGTATTCAGCAAAGTGCCGTCAAGGTCAAAAATTACTAGTTTGTACATTATGTATCAGCCTCTTTTTAATATATTTTGGCAAATTGTAATTTATAGGGGAGTTTGTCAATGACTGCGGAGCAGTCATTGACCGGGGGAAAACTCTTGTTTTCCCCCGAACCCCTTTAGCGCTTTTGTACGCGTTTATGGCGCTTCGCGCCAAGTGGCGCGCTGGCGCGCGAGTAACGGCGCGTTCGCGCCGAGTGTGGGGCGCTGCCCCACACCCCGCTTCCTTTTGGAAGCCAAAAGGAAGCGAAAAGCAATTTTGCTGCGCAAAGGGGAAAAGAGAATCCGCCATACAAATTACAATTTACCACCTTTACAATGCGAAACCTCAAAAATTCCCGCCGTTCCAGCCCCAGTTGTCGGTGGCGGTGTACTTCACATAAATCTTATCAGCGGGTACTCCCAGAACATTCTGGAAGATCCTGCATATCTCCTTGGTCATCATGTTGCAGGAGGAAGCGGAGGCTCCTCCGTACAGGCTTACGTCTACATAGGCGATCTTCTCGGACTTCTCGCCGGCAAAATACAGCGTACAGTTCTGCTCAAAGCCCAGCATGAGCCAGTTTTCGGATTTCCCTAAAATGGCGATAGCCTTGCCCAGCTCGGTCTTGAGCTGCTCCTCCTGCTCCTGGGTTATCTCCTGTGAATACTTCGTGTTGATAAACGGCATTGTATTTTCCTCCTTGTTACGGCAGAATGTCCTCTGCGCAGCGCACTACCTCGCGGAATTCCTGCAAATCTATGCAGTACCGCGGGTCTTTCTTTTCCAGCGCTGTCTTTATCTCCGCGGCGCTCTGCCAGCAGACTGCGGAGATCTCCTCCTGCTCAAAATGTATCGCGTGATCCGGGATCGCCCCTTTGTACAGGAACACCCATTTCAGCTCGTTGTTAATAAAGCGCTTGCCGTGGAAAACGTTGTCCTCGCTGACCTTCCGGCGGAACAACAGCACCAGCTCGGAGGGTCTTGCACGGATACCCATTTCCTCGCGAAGCTCCCTTATCGCGGCGGAGATCGCGTCCTCGCCGGCGTCTATATGCCCGGTGGAGGCTGCGTCGTAGCACCCCGGATAGGAATCCTTGCTGTCTGCGCGCTTTTGCAGCAGAAGTTCCATGCCGCCCAGTCTGCGCCGCGCCGCCCAGATATGCACGCTGGCGTGCCAGTCGCCGTCGCGGTGGATATCCCCCCGGCGCTTTCGCTGCCCGGTGCTTTCGCCGCTGTCGCTGAGTACGTCAAAAAGCTCGTCTTCAGAATACATCGCTGCCTCCTTTGCTCTGTCGTATGCGAATGTAATATGTATGCTGCCCTAACTTAACTGCCAGTTTATCGGCTGTATACCGTGCTGCTTCAGGAACTCGTTGGTCTTTGAGAAGTGACGGCAGCCGAAGAATCCGTTATACGCCGAAAGCGGACTTGGGTGCGCGCATTGCAGCACAAGGTGGTTCGGGTTGGTGATAAGCCCCGCCTTTGCGCGGGCGTTCCCTCCCCAAAGCAGGAACACCATAGGCTGCTCCCGCTGGTTAAGAAGCTGTATCACCCGGTCTGTGAACTGCTCCCAGCCCATGCCCTTGTGGCTGTTCGCGGCGCCCTCCCGCACGGTAAGCACCGTGTTCAGCAGCAGCACCCCGCTGTCCGCCCACGCGGTTAGTTCCCCGTGGTTCGGCGGGTCGATGCCGAGGTCGTCCCGCAGCTCCTTGAATATGTTCTGGAGCGAGGGCGGCGGCGGTGTGCCTTTCTTCACCGAGAAGCACAGACCGTGCGCCTGACCTGCGCCGTGATAGGGGTCCTGCCCCAGTATCACCGCCTTGACGTCGCTGTATGAGGTGTGCCGCAGCGCGTTGAAGATATCGTTCATCGGCGGGTATATGGTGCGGGTGGTGTATTCATTTTTCAAAAACTCCCGCAGCCGAAGGTAGTAGTCCTTTTTTATCTCGTCCGCCAGAAGCGCGTCCCATTCGTTGCCTATGTGCATCATGTCACTTTTTCCTCTTGCCTTTATTGCCGGACTGCTTTGTTCGCTTGGGCTTCACCGAAAATCCGAAGCTGCCTATCTTCTTGCCGAGGGCGAAATATGTTCCGTGGGCGTAGGTCATCAGCCCCGCCTTTTCAATGTGCAGCTTGCCCTTTTCGTCAATGAGGGTCTTGTCGATATCCACGGCGGTTATCTCCGCAATGAACATATCATGGGAGCCCTGCGGAAGTACCTCGGTCACCCTGCACTCTATCGAAATGGGCGCCTGCGCTATCTGCGGCGCGGAAATCGTGGTGCTTTCCATAGGGGTGAGCTTCATCTTCGCCAGCTTATCCTCGTTCTTTCCAGACTTTATGCCGCAGTAGTCCACCGCCCGCACAGAGGTCGAGGGCATCATGTTGATGACGAACTCGCCGCTTTCCTTGATGATATTGTAGGAGTTGCGCTCCGGTCTTACCGAAATGTATGTCTTTGCCGGGTCGGAGCAGATTATGCCGGTCCACGCTATCGTAAGAGCCGCGGGCTTCTCCATAGTCCCGCAGGACACCAGCACCGCCGGCACCGGGGAAAGAAGCGTTCCCGGCTTCCACTGTACTTTTTCCATTATAATGTTCCTTTCTTTGATGAAGTACTATCAACAATACCAGTATATCACAAATCCCGCGAATATGCAACCAAATTTTTAATTTCCCTATTGACAAAACAAGCCGCCGGGTATATAATGTTAATACAGCGTGTAACGCTGAATACATTTTATCTGTTTCGGGGCGGAGTGAAATTCTCCACCGGCGGTGAAAGTCCGCGAGC
>CAMCFA010000104.1 GCA_945873955.1 uncultured Clostridia bacterium
ACCCGACAGGGCTGGTTATTACCCTGACCTACGACAACGGCAAGACCGAGGACGTTGCTTACAGCGACAGCACTAAGGACGGTTTCGCATTCTCTACCGAAGAGCTTTCGCTGAACAATGCCAAGGTGACTATCACCTACGGCGGCAAGTCGGTTGAACATGCGGTGACTGTTACAAACAAGTCGCTGTCCTCTATTGCAGTAAAGACGGCGCAGGCAAAGACCACCTACATTGAGGGCGAGAAATACGACCCGACAGGGCTGGTTATTACCCTGACCTACGACAACGGCAAGACCGAGGACGTGACCTACAACGACAGCACTAAGGACGGATTCGCGTTCGCTCCTGAAACATTAACTACTAGCGATAAGAGAGTAACCATAACCTATGGTGGCAAGACAGTTGAACAGGCGGTAACTGTTTCATCTAAATCCTCCGGCGGCTCGTCTGGCGGCTCGTCTGGTGGCAGAAGTCCCAGCACTACTACTCCGACAACGACCAATCCATCTATCGGCGGCACTGCAAAGAGCTGGAGCGATGTTGCGGCTGACCTCGGAAAGCTCACCAGCGACTCTGAGGCAACGATTGAACTTAACGGCAGCACCACAGTTCCTGTTGATGTTATCAAGTCCATTGCGGATACCGGCAGCAATGTTAAACTCGTTATCAACAGCGCATACGCTTGGGTCGTTGACGGTGCGGATATAACTGCTCCTGCGGCGGCTGATCTCACATTCATAAAGACAGCAAGCACGAAATCCGATGGGCTACGAGGCACAGAGGGAACACAGTTCAAGATTAACAACACGAACATTCCCACAAGCCTTGAAATCGCATTCAAGACAGCACATGCAGGCAAGTTTACAAACCTCTACAAGTCTGTTGACGGCAAGCTGGTATTCGTAACTTGCGCAAAGCTCGGCGAGGACGGCAAGGTTATCCTGCCCGACGTCGTTGAAAAGGGCGATTATGTAGCAATGCTCTGCGAGTTCAGCGACAGACCCGGCGATATGGACAACGACGGAGTTATGAACGCGAAGGACGCAAGCGCGATACTCAAGGACATAGTAGGTCTTGAAACGGGCAAGAACCCGCTTGTGGCGGACTTTAACGGCGATGGACACATGAACGAGATGGACGCATCGGCAATACTGAAAAGAATTGTTGGTTTAGCGTGATCGCAACTGAATAGCAGAATGGGCGTACAGAGATGTGCGCCCATTTCATTATATTTCCGAAAAACCGTAATCACGCTCTAAGTAGTTCACAAGTGGAATATTATAAACTCAGCGAACGGTCTTGACCGTTTTATAGTGAAAACCAACAAATATTCATGCTTGGAATTATATGATAATACGAAATGTGATCATTTTTGAATGGAATTGACCGAAAACTGTTGACTTCTTAAATTGAATATGCTATTATTATGTCAGAAACAATCACAATCGCTCAGAATCAATCTAAAGCACATAATCGGAGGGTGATAAAAATGTTGACAGAGGAAAGATATTCCGTGATAATTGAGCAGGTGAAGCAAAAGAAAAGTGTGACGCTTACAGAGTTGTGCAAGCTGCTGGAAGCCTCTGAATCCACCGTGCGCCGCGACCTTACATCGCTTGATGAAAAAGGGCTTATAAAAAAGGTTCACGGCGGCGCAATATCCACTGATGACCGTTCCTTTAATCTTGTGGAGCACGACGTAGAATCCAAATCAAAAATGTTCACAGAGGAGAAAACAGCGATAGCCAGGTATGCCGCTTCGCTGGTGGAGGACGGTGATTTCATTTTTATCGACGCAGGAACTACCACCGAAAAGATGATAGATTTTCTGCCCGATAAGAACGTTACCTTTGTTACCGACGCGTTTCTCCACGCAAAGAAGCTGGCGCAAAGGGGTTTTAAGGTATATATCCCCGCCGGCGAAATAAAGCTTACTACCGAGGCGATAGTTGGCGCAGAATGTGTGAACAGCCTCAAAGGCTACAACTTTACCAAAAGCTTTATTGGCGCAAATGCCGTTTCCTTGTCGGCAGGCATTTCAACCCCCGACCGAAACGAAGCAAGCGTTAAATCGGCGGTGGTGCAGAACAGTCAGAGGGTGTATGTTCTTGCAGATCACTCCAAATTCGGTCAAATAGCGTCAGTAACCTTCGCTCAGCTTGGGCAGGCGAAGATAATTACAGATAAGCTTACGGATAAAAAATTCCTTACAAAAGCCAATATTAAGGAGGTAATGTAATGGTCTATACAGTTACGTTCAACCCCGCTATTGATTATATTGTCCACACTGCGGAAATGAAGCTCGGCGCTACAAACCGCTCCGATAGGGAGGAAATGTACTTCGGCGGTAAGGGCATTAACGTTTCTATTGTGCTTCGTGAGCTTGGAATAGACTCAAAGGCTCTTGGCTTTACAGCAGGCTTTACGGGAGAAGCTATTGAAAAGGGTCTTGCAGATGTTGGAATTGATACGGATTTTGTACGCCTTGAAAGGGGCAACTCCCGCATAAATGTCAAGATAAAGTCTGCTGAGGAAACCGAGCTGAACGGACAGGGCCCCGATATTGACGATAAGGCAATATCTGCGCTTTTTGAAAAGCTGGACAAGCTTTCTGACGGCGATACGCTGATACTGGCGGGCAGCATTCCTTCCTCTCTCCCCTCGGACATTTATCAGCGGATACTTGAAAGGCTATCCGGCAAAAGGATTAAGGCAGTTGTGGACGCAACAAAGGATTTGCTGCTGAATGTGCTTAAATATAAGCCTTTCCTTGTAAAACCCAACAACCATGAGCTTGGGGAAATGTTCGGCGTCACGCTGAAAACCGACGAGGAAATTGAGAAGTACGCACGGAAATTGCAGGATATGGGTGCAGTAAATGTGCTTATCTCCATGGCGGGGGACGGGGCAATGCTTATTGACGAGTATGGAAAAATGCACCGCTGCGGAGTATGCAAGGGAACGGTTAAAAATTCCGTCGGCGCAGGTGACTCAATGGTAGCAGGTTTTATCGCAGGCTCTTTACAGGGCGATTACGAATACGCTCTGAAACTGGGAACGGCGGCAGGAGGAGCAACTGCATTTTCAGACGGACTTGCCACAAAGGAAAAAATCACAGAGCTGCTGGAAACGCTCTGAATATAAATCAAAGGAGGAACCATTATGCGAATAGTTGATTTACTGAAAAAAGACAGCATACTGCTGGGCGGCTCTCCGAAATCAAAGAGCGAAGCTATTGATATGCTTGTGGAGCTTCAGGTAAAGGGCGGAAATATCGCCGACAAGGACGAATACAAAAAAGGTATTCTTGCCCGCGAGGAAAAAGGCTCAACTGCTGTCGGCGAGGGAATCGCTATCCCCCACGCAAAGAGCGAGGCAGTAAAAGCGCCCTCTCTTGCGGCTATGACCGTACCCGAGGGCGTTGACTACGAAGCCCTTGACGACGAGCCTTCAAACCTTCTGTTCATGATAGCTGCTCCGAATGACGGTGACGTTCACCTTGAGGTGCTTTCGCAGCTTATGACAATTCTTATGGACGAGGATTTCCGTGAGAAGCTGCTCAATGCAAAGGATAAGGACGAGTTCCTTAAAATCATTGATGATATGGAAAATGAGAAGTATCCCGATGAGCCGAAAGCGGAAGTAAAGGCGGCAGAGGGCTATAAGGTGCTTGCTGTGACCGCCTGTCCTACCGGTATCGCGCATACATATATGGCTGCGGAGGCTCTCGAAAAGGCAGGAAAGAGGCTGGGAATTTCAATAAAGGTAGAAACCAACGGTTCCGGCGGTGCAAAGAATATACTTACCGATGAAGAAATAGCAAGCTGCGACGGAATCATCGTAGCGGCGGACAAGACGGTGGAAATGGCACGTTTTGACGGTAAGAAAGTTATTCGCACAAAGGTTTCCGACGGTATTAAAATTCCGGACGAGCTGATTAACCGAATAGAATCGGGCGACGCTCCTGTTTATCATCACGAGGGTGGAAAAGGCAGCAGTTCCTCCTCGTCCGGCAGTGACGAGAGCTTCGGCAGAAAGCTGTACAAGCACCTGATGAACGGCGTTTCAAATATGCTGCCGTTCACAGTGGCAGGCGGTATCTTTATCGCGCTGGCGTTCCTTATCGACTCCCTCGGCGGTGCGCCGCAGGACGGTGATTTCGGTACGCATTTAGCTGCGGCGGCATGGTTCAAGACAATCGGCGGTTATGCGTTCAACTTTATGATACCTATACTTGCGGGATACATCGGCAAGAGTATCGCAGACAGACCGGGTCTTCTGGTTGGTATGGCAGGCGGCGCAATGGCGGTTTCCGGCGCGACCTTCGCTGCTCCCGGCGGCGATGTTCCCTCGGGATTCCTCGGCGCTCTGCTCGCGGGCTTTATTGGCGGCTTCCTTATGCTTGCGCTTGAGAAACTGTGCGATAAGATGCCTAAGGCTCTTAACGGTATCAAGCCGGTTCTTATCTATCCTCTGGGCGGTCTTGGGATAGTTGCGATAATGATGTGCGCAGTGAATCCGATTATGGGTCTGCTTAATGCGGGTCTTGCTGATTTCCTCACAAACATGGGCGATACAAGCAAGATACTTCTCGGCTGCATTCTTGGCGCAATGATGTCTATTGATATGGGCGGTCCGTTCAACAAGGCGGCATACGTTTTCGGCACTGCTGCGATCGCTTCGGGCAACTTCGATATTATGGCGGCAGTCATGGTCGGCGGAATGGTTCCTCCCATTGCTATCGCACTTGCGACAACATTCTTCCGGAACAAGTTTACAGAGGACGAGCGAAAGAACGGTCCCGTAAACTACATCATGGGACTCAGCTTCATCACCGAGGGCGCTATCCCCTACGCTGCGGCTGACCCCGGCAGAGTTATTCCCGCGTGCATGATAGGAGCAGGAACAGCAGGCGCTCTTTCAATGGCATTCGGCTGCACCCTCCGCGCTCCTCACGGCGGTATCTTCGTGTTCCCGGTAGTGGGCAACCCCATTATGTATGTGCTGGCACTTGTTATCGGTTCTGTGGTAGGAATGCTGCTGCTCGGACTGTTCAAGAAAAAGGTTACAAAGTAAGGCTATCCTAAACGACGTAAATTATGATTTCAGTAAAGGAGAATTATCATGGTATCTAAGGTTGTAACAGTAGTAAACGCAGAGGGTATGCACATGCGTCCCGCAGGAATCATCGCAAAGGCTGCCAAGGAGCACCCCGACAGCGAGGTCATCATGAAGGCAAACGGCAAGGACATCAAGGCTAAGGCGGTTATGCAGATCATGGCGGCAGGCATAAAGAAGGGCACCGAGGTAGAGCTTGTTGTTACCGGCGGAGATGAGCAGGCTGTACTTGACGAGTTTGTAAAGATGTTTGAGGACGGCTTCGGCGAATAATACTAATTCTTAATCACCTTATAGACTTTGTCTATAAGGTGAGCCGCCTTACAGGCGGCTAGTCAAAACCTTTGGTTTTGACAGAATCAGTATTGAACGGCTTTCCTGCGGCTTCGCCGCTCCAACCGCCATGGCGGTTGGTTCAACCTATAGACTTTGTCTATAGGTTGATAAGGAAATAGTATAAGGCTGTCGATAAACCGTCATCTGCGTTGTCAACCACATAACGGCAGGCACAAACACGGATGTTTGTGCCGTTGCCCCAAAAGTCCGACACGATGTCGGACAGCATAGGGCAACAGGCACAAAGCCTAGCCGTTATGCGGTTTCCTAGCACCTGACGGTTTCTCGCCACCCTTAAAAAGAGCTTTTTCGAAAAGCTAGGTGCGGCGGAAGCACCGCCGCACCGATATTAACGGGAGGTGTTTTTCTATGACAACACTCAAGGGCAAGGGAGTTTACGGCGCGATAGCGTTGGGACGAATCTCTGTTTTTGCGAGAAAAGAAGCGTCCGTCAAGAGAACTCACGTCAATGATACAGAGGCTGAAAAGGCAAGGCTTGCGGCTGCTAAGGAAAAGGCAACAGAACAGCTTCAGGAGATATACAACAAGGCGCTCAAAGAAGTCGGCGAAGCTAACGCGCAGATATTTGAGATACACATGATGATGATAGAGGACGAGGACTACAACGACTCGATATCAAGCATTATCGAAACTCAGTCTGTCAATGCTGAATATGCTGTCGCAGTAACGGCGGATAATTTTGCAGCGATGTTTGCCGCTATGGACGATGCTTATATGCAAGCTCGTTCGGCTGATGTCAAGGACATTTCCAACCGTATTATAAGCTGCCTTTCCGAAGAAAACAACGAGAGCACCGCTACCGGTGAAAAGGTGATCATCTGCGCAGACGACCTTGCGCCCAGCGAAACCGTATTGCTGGACAAGGAGAAGGTGCTTGCATTTGTGACTGCGTTCGGCTCGTCAAATTCTCACACTGCGATTCTTGCAAGGAATATGAATATTCCTGCAATAATAGGAGTCGGAGAGGAGCTTCTGAACTCTGTCAGAAACGGAGATTTTGCGGCGGTTGACGGATATACCGGAGAGATATTTGTATACCCCGACGAGGAAACAAAATCTCGCCTTGAAGGTAAGCGCGCTGAGGACGAGGAGAAAAAGCGCCTGCTTCAGGAACTGAAGGGCAAGGAAAATATCACCCTTGACGGAACGCGGGTCAACATATATGCCAACATCGGCAGCGTTGACAATATCGGAGCTGTGCTTGCCAACGACGCAGGCGGGATAGGACTTTTCAGAAGCGAATTTCTCTATCTCGAGAGCAGCGATTATCCGTCGGAAGAACAGCAGTTTGCGGCATACAAAAGAGTGCTTGAAAGCATGGCGGGCAAGAAGGTGGTAATCCGTACCCTTGATATCGGTGCGGACAAGCAGGTAGATTATTTTAACTTAGCTAAAGAGGATAATCCCGCCCTTGGCTATCGCGCAATACGCATTTGTCTGACCAGACCGGAGATATTCAAAACGCAGCTTCGCGCACTGTACCGCGCTTCCGCATACGGCAATCTGGGAATAATGTTCCCGATGATCACAAGTGTTTGCGAGGTTCAGCAGGCGCTGGATTTATGCGAACAGGTGAAGAAAGAACTGAAAGCTGACGGGATAGAGTATTCCGATAAAGTTGAAATCGGAATCATGATAGAAACACCCGCAGCGGCTATAATCAGCGACAGACTAGCCCCCATGGTGGATTTTTTCAGCGTCGGCACAAACGACCTCACTCAGTATACCCTAGCCTGCGACCGTCAGAACGCTGCAATCGAACAGTTTGTTGACACACATCACGAGGCTATACTTCGCCTTATCGAAATGTCGGCGAAGAACGCTCACGCTCACGGAGCGTGGATAGGTATCTGCGGAGAGCTTGCGGCGGACACCGGCCTTACCGAGAGCTTCCTGCGCATGGGGATCGACGAGCTGTCGGTATCGCCCTCTTTTGTACTAAAGGTAAGGGACGCGGTCAGACGCTGCGACCTGTCAAAGTAAAAACAATAAGCCGACGGGATAACTGTCGGCTTATCTGCAAGGAACGAAAATATGGACAAAAAATATCTGTCACTACTCGCGAAGGAGTTTCCCACGATCGACAGCGCAGTGAGCGAAATAGTAAATCTGTCGGCAATACGCAGCCTGCCAAAGGGAACGGAATACTTTTTCAGCGACATTCACGGAGAATACGAAGCTTTTCTGCACATGCTGAAAAGCGCTTCGGGAATGATAAAAAACAAGATCAATATAACCCTCGGAAAGCCGTTTATCGCAGGCGAAAGCGAGCATACGCCCGAAATTCATTTAGTGGAAAAGCTTGACCGCCGCGCGAATATCTCCGACACCGACAAGGGAGCGGAACTGCTGGAGCAGATAAACGATCTGCGCGAACTTCTTACCGCATATCGTTCGGGCGAAATCAAGGAAAGCGGAAGATAATTCAGAAAGAGGTATTTGTGGAACAAAATGAACTGAATTGGGCAGTCATCGGCTGCGGAGTAATTGCAAATGAAATGGCACAGGGTCTTGGAAAAATGGGCAGAACGCTTTATTCTGTTGCCAACAGGACGCATGATAAAGCTGCCAAATTTGCAAAAATGTATGGCGTCAAAAAAGTCTATGACGTCATTGACGAGGTGTTCACCGACCCCGATGTGGATATAATCTATATCACGACCCCGCACAATACCCACTATAAATACATGAAGAAGGCTTTGGAAAACGGCAAGCATATCTTCGTTGAGAAATCTATCACCCTCAAGGCGCAATGCTGGACATAGGCGTGTATGCGCTGTCGATAGTCCGCAGCTTTATGG
>CAMCFA010000105.1 GCA_945873955.1 uncultured Clostridia bacterium
CGCCGACAGAGTACGCCGGGAAGTTGTAGTGGTGCATATAACGCTTGCCCTCTTCGTCGTCCAGCCCCTCCAGCTTCTGGCTGTCGCTTACCGGACCAAGGGTGCATATCGTCATAACCTGCGTCTGACCTCTTGTGAACAGACCGGAACCGTGAACTCTCGGCAGCAGACCAACCTCTGCGGCAAGAGGACGGATCTCGTCCATCTGTCTGCCGTCAACACGCTTGTGGTCGTCCAGCAGCCAGCGGCGTACTACGAACTTCTGAAGCTTGTAGATAGCCTCGTCGATCATAGCGATTTTTTCGGGATATACCTCGTCAAACTTCGCGTGGATATCGTCAACGATAGGCTTCAGACGCTCCTCGCGAATATTCTTGTCATCAGTGTCAAGGGCGTAACGGATTCTGTCGATCGCGAAATCAGAGATCGCGTCGAACATATCGTGGTCAACTTCCTGCGACTCAAATGTGAACTTCGGCTTGCCGATCTGCGCCTGAATGTCCTTGATGAACGGAATAAGGGACTTCACGATTTCGTTGTGACCTGCCATGATAGCATTGAACATAACGTCGTCCGGAACTTCGTTAGCGCCAGCCTCTATCATGACTACCTTCTTCTCGGAGGAAGCAACGGTGAGGTTAAGGTCGGACTTCGCTCTCTGCTCCTGGTTCGGCATGAGGACGATCTCGCCGTCTACCAGACCAACGCTGATACCGCCGATAGGACCGTTCCACGGAACATCAGAGATAGAAACCGCGATAGACGCGCCTATCATGCCAAGTATTTCGGGGGAGCAGTCGGGGTCAACAGCCAGAACGGTCATGGTGATAGCCACGTCGTTTCTCATGTCCTTCGGGAACAGCGGACGCATGGGACGGTCAACTACACGAGAGGTCAGTATCGCCTTTTCGCTGGGTCTGCCCTCTCTCTTGAGGAAGCCGCCGGGGATCTTGCCGACAGAATACAGCTTCTCCTCATAGTCAACGGAAAGCGGGAAGAAATCCACGCCCTCGCGCGGCTTTGCGCTTGCTGCTACGTTTACCATTACAACGGTCTCGCCGTATCTTACCCAGCAGGAGCCGTTAGCCAGTCCGCATACCTTGCCGGTCTCAACGGTAAGCTCACGTCCGGCGAACATTGTCTTGAATACTCTGTAATTTTCAAACATTGCCTTTTTTCCTTTCATTTAATACGGTCTAAGGCACAGTTCAGCAATTAAAGTCAATATCCGGCTGCCCGGATACTCAGTTTAAATGCCAAAGTCTGTGCCTCGGCTTCTTAAGTTTAGATTAAAAGGGCAGAACTGTTTCGTGCGCAGCGCTGCCCTTTTCTCCAAAGATTACTTACGGATACCCAGCTTAGCGATGATCGCACGGTAGCGTTCGATATCCTTCTTCTGGAGGTAGTTCAGAAGGTTTCTTCTGTGACCTACCATCTTCAGAAGTCCACGGCGGGAGTGGTGATCCTTCTGGTGAACCTTGATATGTTCAGTCAGCTCGTTGATTCTCTTGGTAAGAATAGCGATCTGAACCTCAGGAGAACCTGTGTCCTGCTCATGCAGACGGTTAGCCTCAATAACGGCTGTCTTTTCTTCTTTTCTTAACATAATAACACCTCATTGAATTTATTCCGGCTTCGCAGTAGAGGGACATTGGTGTTTCTCCAGCCGGAGCAGAATCCACAGTCCACGGAGTCGGTATGGTCATGCTCATGCACAACATGGATATTATATCACATTATTTCTGCTTTGTAAATAGGTTTTTTAAGATTTTTTCAGAAATTTGCGATATTTTTCGGAATTATTTGCTCTGAGCGTTCTCAGCGTCGCGCATTTTGCGGAAATTCCATGCGTCGCGGCACATCTGATCAAGGGTCTTTTCCGCCTTCCAGCCAAGCTCCTTTTCAGCAAGGGAGGGGTCGGAGTAGGTCGCTGCGGCGTCGCCGGGACGTCTTTCGCCGATAGTATAGCCCAGATCAATGCCGTTCACGCGCTGGAACGTATCAAGAATTTCAAGCACTGAATATCCCTTTCCGGTGCCGAGATTGTATGCCGGCGCGCCGGTGATGGTTCTTGCCTTCTTGACTGCGGCAACATGACCCTTCGCAAGGTCAACAACGTGTATGTAGTCGCGGACGCAGGTGCCGTCCGGGGTGGGATAGTCGTTTCCGGCAACGCTCAGAACGTCGCGCTTCCCGGCAGCCTTGTCCAGAACGATAGGCATGAGGTTGTTCGGAATGCCGTTGGGATCCTCGCCGATAAGACCGCTCTCATGCGCTCCCACCGGGTTGAAGTAACGAAGCAGGATCATAGTCCATGTGGGATCAGCGGCTGACATCTCACGGCAGAGGTTCTCAATGATGAGCTTTGTGCTGCCGTAGGGATTTATCGCGGACAGCGGGAAGTCCTCCTTTACCGGAACGGAGGCGGGGATACCGTAAACTGTCGCCGAGGAGCTGAACACGAATCTCGTGCAGCCGTATTTCTTCATAGTTTCAAGAATATTAAAAGTGCCGCGAAGATTGTTGGAATAATACATCAGCGGTTTTTTAACGCTCTCCGGGACGCACTTGTAGCCTGCAAAATGAATGACCTGCTCTATGTCATTCTCATCAAATATCCTGTCAACTGCGGCGATATCCAGCATGTCCGCCTCGTAGAATTTGAAGTCCTTGCCGGTGATCTTTTTGATACCGTCAAGAGCGCGGGAATTTGAATTGTAGAAGTTGTCCATGACAACGATCTCTTCACCAGCGTTAAGAAGTTCCACGCAGGTGTGGGAGCCGATAAAGCCAGCTCCTCCGGTTACAAGAATAGCCATAGCATGACCCTCCAGATTAATTATGCTCAGTCGTACAGCGGTTTTGCGCAGACTGAAAATACATTTTAATTATAACTCATTTAGCGGGTTTTGTCAATCGGTTTTTAGCTAATTAACGAAAAAACGCGAAAAGAAACTGTTCACGATCATACCACAAACAGTATATTGTAAACGCTGTTTCAGCGGTGATGTCGAAACTGACTTTGATAAGTCACGCCGCCGGATTCAGCGCATGCGTCAGTATAAACCACACATTTCTGCACAACCTAGTCACAAAAAGGGGGATAAAAATGGATCTGTTAAAAATCGCTCTGACGTCCATAGCAAGCGTTGTGGCGCTGTTTCTACTGACGAAGCTCATGGGAAACAAGCAGCTCTCTCAGCTAAGCATGTTTGATTACATCATAGGTATCTCTATCGGTTCGATAGCGGCGGAATTCGCGACGGAGCTTGAAAACCCGGAAAGAACTCTGCTGGCAATGGTGATCTACGCGGTGAGCGCGTACCTTGTGTCACTCATGACCAACAAATCAACGCGCCTGCGCAAGCTGATCAACGGAAAGCCTATGATCCTGTTCGACAAGGGCAAGCTGTACCGCGAGAATTTCAAAAAGGCGAGGATAGACCTCACCGATTTTCTGACCCACTGCCGCAGTCAAGGGTACTTTGACCTGTCGCAGGTACAGACCGCTGTATTTGAATTCAACGGCTCGATAAGCATACTTCCCGCGGAAAAATACCGTCCGCTGGAACCCTCCGACATGAATCTGGATCCAGTTCAGCAGGAGGTGCTTGTGAACGTTATCCTTGACGGGCATGTCAACGAGGAAAACCTAAAGCATACCGGGAATAACCTTGTGTGGCTCAACAATCAGCTCCGGGTACAGGGCTATCACAGCCCCGAGGAGATCTTTCTTGCCACGGTGAACACCGTTGACAACACTATCAAGCTGTACCCGATAAGGGTCGCCACAAACACCTGTGACCCGTTTGAGTAGGTCGATACAGAAAAACGGCTGCAAACACTTAATTGCAGCCATTTTTGTCATTTCACACTGTTCTGAGCCAGACTGAACAGCATATCCCACAGCCGGGAGTAACTATCGTCATGCCCCCACAGATACTTCACTTCCCAAGAGCCTTCCCCGCTCTGCCATGTCAGATACAGCGTGATCTTGCTGCACCCGTCAAGCATTTCAAGATTGCCGTGCAGCTTTTCGGCAAGAGTCGGCTTCGGCGGGATATCCTCTTTGAGCGTGAGTTCCCGGACGGCGGCTTCTATCCTCTCCCACTCGCCGTCGGGGAGCGCGATATTTTCAGCAGTCCTCTGTGCGTGTTCCTCGTCAAAGCAGGACAGGTACTTAATGCTTCCGGGAACGACAGAAATGCAGAAATCCTCGCCGTAGACCGTTCCGCCGCTGCGGTTCAGCGATACCCCGGCAAGTTCTGCGTTACCCGATCGTTCCGATAAAGGCGTAATGGGTTTCCACCCGATGCTCATGCCCATAAACCCGATGTCAGAATTTTTTACTTTCAATTTGTCACCTCTTTGGCGTCAGAGAACGCCGGCTCATAGCCTTATGCCCACGGATCCTCCTGCGCGGGAGTTCTGATACCGGACAGGATACTGGAATATTCCCACAGATACCATTTATCCCCCTTGCACCGCAGGGTGACCGGACGGGGATCGTCCGCTCCGCCGGAGGGTATGAACAGCTTGACATAGCCCTCGGAATCGTAGGAGTGCGCACCTGTTTTTACCGTGATAGTATAGGGTTCAGTCGGCATATAGTTGTTGCCGGGGACTGCACCCTCGAAATAGGAGCGCGGCACATAGTCCTTCCCGCGGAAGCGATCAGAGATGAACTGCTTATCCGCCCCGGTCATAGGACGCGGTCCGCGCAGGAAGTCGATCATCTGGTAACACAGTTCCTTGTCCGCCGGGAAAAGGCAGAACGCAACGACTGCCAGCGCCGCAGTATCGAACGGCGAAGTAAGCTCCGCCTGCGGCAGCGCTTTAAACGCGTCCAGAGTTTCGGGGAGATCCGCAAAAACTATCCGCTCGGTCTTGTCGCCGTGTACTTCCTCAGGCTTTGCTGTGCCGGGGGCTGCCGCGGCAGGCTGCTGGTTCATTCTGTCAAAGAAACCCATATCAATACCTCCTACTAATTTTCCCGGAATTGCAGGTCTGCGCCGCCGGGAGCTTATGTGCTGCTATACGCTTATTGAACTCTGGCAATAAGTTTCTATGCAATAATTATAATCGAATATTACTGTATTGTCAAGTAATTCTATTGATTTTTACCGGATATTGTGCTATAATTATCCGGAACGCGGGCAGTGGGTCTGCGGGATTTCTGCCGGTTCTATTTTTCAGCAAAAGAGGGTGCTGAAATGTGGGTCTTATTTGCTGCCGGGTCTGCGTTTTTTGCGGGAGTAACTTCGATCCTAGCAAAATGCGGTATCCGCAAAACTGACTCCACCGCAGCCACTGCGATACGAACTATCGTTGTCCTCGCAATGTCGATAGTTATGGTGATGATAGTCGGTTCAGCCGGGGAGATAACGGAGATCAGCGGCAGAACATGGATGTTTCTGGTGCTGTCGGGACTTGCCACCGGCGCTTCATGGCTTTGCTATTTCAAGGCTTTGCAAAACGGCGACGTGAACAAGGTCGTGCCGATAGACAAATCCAGCACGGTGCTGACTATCCTGCTGTCGTTCATCTTCCTGCACGAAAACGTCACACCGCTGAAATTTATCTGTCTGACCGCAATTGCCTGCGGAACTCTGCTGATGATCGAAAAGAAAGAGTCCGCCGGCGAAAAGCGCAGCGGCGTCTGGCTGCCCTACGCGATAATGTCGGCGGTGTTCGCTTCGCTCACCTCGATCCTCGGTAAAATAGGGATAGACGGTGTGGAGTCTAACCTCGGCACGGCGATAAGGACTGCCGTGGTTCTGGTAATGGCGTGGATTATGGTCGCCGTGACCGGGAAATTCTCGGCGGTGAAAAATATCCCCCGCCGTGAGTTGCTGTTCATCTGCCTTTCCGGACTTGCCACCGGCTCTTCGTGGCTCTGCTACTTCAAAGCGCTTCAGGACGGACCTGCAAGCGTTGTAGTGCCGATAGATAAACTCAGCATACTGGTAACGATCCTGTTCTCCTACATAGTTTTCCACGAAAAGCTCACCAAGAAAGCCGCGGTCGGGCTGGCGCTGCTCACCGCCGGGACTCTGCTCATGCTGATATAATACTAATTCTTAATCACCTTATAGACAAAGTCTATAAGGTGAGCCGCCTGCAAGACGGCTAGGGACACGATGATTAAAGCGAAGCGTATCAAATTCAGCCGCGTGAGTATGCGCGTTTGAACGTGGCGAATTTGATTTAATCAGCGTTTCCCTTGTCAAAAACCTTTGGTTTTGACAGAATCAGTATTGAACGACTTTCCTGCGGCTTTGCCGCTCCAACCGCCATGGCGGTTGGTTCAACCTATACACTTTGTCTATAGGTTGATTAGGAAATAGTATAAGAACGAACGCTGCAAAACTAAAACAGCCCGGAACGTCTGAATAGAACGTCCCGGGCATATTCACGCTTTAAATTACTGCTCCTGCCGAAGTGTGAATCTTGAAACAAGCGTCTTCATTGCCGCCGCCTGTGCGGAAAGCTCCTCGGAAGCCGCCGCGCTCTGCTCTGCGGTAGCGGAATTGGTCTGCACCACGTTGGAGATCTGCTCGATACCGGAGGTCACCTGCGTAATGGACTGCGCCTGCTGGTCGGACATGTCGGAGATACGGTTGATAGTGGCAACGATCTCCTCGATCTTCTTCACAACGCCGCTCAGTGATTCAGCGGTTTCGTCCGCGATCTTAGAGCCGTTCTCAACAGCGCTGATGGCACGCTGGATAAGTCCGGCGGTGTTCTGGGAAGCGTCCGCCGACTTGGAAGCAAGGTTTCTTACCTCGTCTGCGACAACTGCGAAGCCCTTGCCTGCCTCCCCTGCCCTTGCCGCCTCGACTGCGGCATTAAGCGCAAGGATATTGGTCTGGAACGCAATGTCCTCGATAGTCTTGATGATCTCGCTGATCTCGGAGGAGGTGTCGCTGATATCCTGCATAGCGGCAAGCATATCCTTCATTCTCTCGTTGGAATCCTCCGCCTGCTTGCCAACGGCAGTTATGCTGCGGCTTGCCGCGTCAGAGTCCTCTGCGTTCTTGTTGATCTTATCGGAGATCTCATTGACCGCCGCAGCAAGCTCCTGAATAGAGCCAGCCTGCTCGGTAGCGCCCTGAGCGTTTGCCTGTGCGCCTGCGGAAACCTGCTCCGAACCAGAGTCCACCTGATCCGCGGACTGGTAGATCTGCGCCATGGTGTCGCTCAGATCGGCGGAAAGAACACTCATATTCTCAAGCAGCGGGGCAAATTCTCCGGTGTACATCTCTCTTGCTTCGGTGTGTACATTGAAATTGCCCTGCGCCAGCTCGCCATACATTCTTGAAGTATCGTGTACGATAGTGGACAGCTTTTCGGTGGTCGCACGCATAGCGTCAGCCATCTGACCGAATTCGTCCTTGCTCTGGATATTGATCTCGCTGTCCAGCTTGCCGTTGGAGATGTCAACGATAGTATCCTTGACCTGCTTGATAGCCTTTGTGAAGTACTTGGTGAGGAATACCGCCAGAAGAATGCAGATGACCTCACCGATAGTACCGATAATGTATACCTTTGCGTAAACCTCATTGGCTGCGCTCTTGCTCTTGTCATAGTTGGTCTGAGCCTCTACGTTTATCTGCTCGTAAACTGAGTCAACTATCAGCGAACATTCATCGACAGAGGCTGCGACAGTGGAATTGTACAGCTCGATCGCACCGCTTGTGTTACCGCTCTTCAAACTGTCGGTCACTGCGGGTATATTGTCAGCTACTGCGCGGCAGGGGTCCAGCAACGGTTCAAGCCCCTCGGAACCTTCCATGGCTGCAATGACGTCAACGGTCTGTTTCAGCTCGTCGTTTAAGTTCAGCGCCTTGTCTATGTATGTATTCCTGTCGGCGTCGTTCTCGGCAATGGCTGCGGAAAGAGTATTGCGTGTGATTTCCTCCATTTTCGCATTGAGTGAATTTACAAGGTTCACGCCGTTCATATCTGAATTGATTATATCCAGATTGCCGGACATACTCTTGATCCCCATCGAGGCAACGGAAGTCAGCATAACCAACATTACAATGAGCAAACCGAATGCCAACAGCAGTTTCTTTGAAACCTTTAAGTTCTTCATGATCTACTCCTTTTCCGACAGTGCCGCGACAAAATCTGCATTTCGGCGCGAAACGTCTTTGTTTCTATTACTTTATTCTAGGGCAACACCGCATAATTGAGCATTAAAACACCTGAACTCTAAAACAAGTGGC
>CAMCFA010000106.1 GCA_945873955.1 uncultured Clostridia bacterium
TAGCACCTGACTGTTAATCAGGGTGTCACTGGTTCAAGTCCAGTCGGGGGAGCCAGTTTTCAGAAAGCGCATTGCAGAGCCTTTCAAGGCATGCAAGGCGCTTTCGTGCTAATTGGGGAAATATCAAAAAGGTGTCAGTGGTCAAATAGTTTATCAATATGAGAGTTATGACGGGAACGCTGCAGCTTAAGATTAAACGCTAAATGTAAGTACATCTGTGTAGTCTGAATGTTGCTGTGTCCGAGGATAAGACGTAGAGTCTCCAGATCTCCTCCGTCAGCAAGATAATATGTAGCGAACGTGTGACGGAGCAGGTGAGGGTGAAGCCTTTCTATTCCGCTGGTTTCTTTTAAGCGCTTGAAGATCTGCTTAATAGTGTTGTCGGAACACCGCTGACCATTCAGATCGAGGAAAAACGGCTCGGAACTGCTTGCCGTTTGGCGATATTTCAAACGATAATTCAGCATGTGTTCGCATGTTTGATATCCAATAGGTATTAAACGTTGCTTGGTTCCTTTACCGCGAATAATCATAGATTTGTTGTGAAACGTGATATCTCCAATATTTATACGCGGGATCTCACCTCGTCGAAGTCCACTATCAAGCATAAGAAGAACAAAGCACTTATTACGAAGGCTGCAATGTGAATATGATTCATCACAAGCACGCAGCAACTGAATGATCTCAGTATCATCAAGAATAAGCTGTTCTTTACTATGAACCTTCGGCAGCTTGAGCTGACGAGAAAAATCATCAAGATAATCCTCGCCGATACAAAAATTATAGAAAGCCTTAACAGCACGAAGCGCTCCATGTACCGAACTGCTGCTCAGCCTGTCCCCGTCCCGCTTAGTTTGAGACTTAAGGAAAACACCGTATTGCTTAAATTTAAGCAGATTAAGATCTTCAGGCTCGTCAGATTTCAGCCATAGAAAGAAATCGCCAAGCTGCTGCTTATACCATTCAATAGTAACATCGCTGTTGTTTCTGTACTCTTGTTCTAGCAAGAACATATCATACATTTCTTTGATAGTCAAGAAAATCAGCTCCTTTGCGCATGGGGCGCCCCGGCTCACTCACGTTCGCCACCCCATGCGATCATTTGATTGTTTTCGCCCAGCGCAGAATAGTTTGATATAGATAGTATATTCCAATAGCAGCAAGCCAGCCTGTGCCGATTGAAAGCATAGCGCCGACAGGCACGAAGTAGTTAACATAACCGAAGATCTGTTGAACCTCGGCGGGGATCTCTACATCTTTGAAAGGGCTGTCCGGCAACAGAAAAACGATAGCATTGACGATATCATCAACAACATCGGTGATACTGTTCCAAATACTTTTTAAAGCGTCCACGGTATCACCTCGTTAATGATTGATCATCTTAGGGGTAATGTATATCAATAGGATCACAAATCCTAGGATAAAGACAGTGTAGCAGATAGGCTGAACCAAAGGTATGCAGGAGAGATCAATAACGATTTCTTCATCAATATCGAACATCGGTTTGAAGTCCTCCGGAACATCTCCAATAGTCTGGTTACCGTCAAAGGCTTCGAGGTTTTCCGGATTTGTGGATATCGGGATCCGGAATACGGGAGCGACAGGATCAGCGCAAAGAACGCTGATGATCCGAATGAAATCAAAGGGTATGCAGAAAGGGAACTTTTCAGCAATCAAGGAAGGGATATCTATATCAACCTTGGTTTTCTCTTTGAGCTGGAACAGGGGAACATCATTAGTTCCGGGGATATCAGTTACAGTAACACTATCAATGGGATTGACAATAGCGGGATCAGTGTCTATAACAAGGGTTGGATCTGTGGTTTTTTCGAGGACTGGCTGCAGTGTGTCGGAAAGATCATCAACAGGTGATTCAAGAGTAGCTGCATAATAGGATAAACCCTTGAAAAAACTTTCGGGGTGTCCGCTTACAGTAAGATAGCCAGATGTCAATGATGTTGTGTCAATGGTATCAGTAGCAACTGATGTTATAGAACCATCATAACAAAACCAGCTATCATATTTAGGGGAATAATAATGATTAGAACCATTCATGCTAATTATCAACTTAGGACAATTATAATAAAAGCAAACTTGATTTGTATCTAAACTAGCTTCGCTACTGAAGCCGCCGAATATGTAAGAAGAATTATCACCGCAAGAATAGCCGGAATTTATATAAGAAGTATAGTTATGTAAATCAAATTTTGAATTAGAATTCTCAGTGAAATACAACCGGAAATAAGAACGAGAAAAATATATCTTGTTGGAATCGTAGTAGATTGGAATGAATGAAACACCAGTTCGAGTATAGAAAGTATCGAATTTAGGCGCAGCGGATACCGGAACAGGCTCACCGAAAGCGTAATTAAACACGTGATAATCAACAGTTGTACCAAGGTCAACCTTGAGATCTGCGCCAATCTCGGTGAGCAGCTCGCAAAGCTGCACATACTGGGAGTATTTAAGGCTTACATTGTCGCCGTCAATGGTGATTTCTCCGGATTCAAACCAGCCGGAACAGGTATCATAAATCTGCTGCCAGCCGGAAACAAACCAGGAAGGAGTATCTTCAGTGCCAACAAAAGCCTTTTGCCAGCCGTCAACACCGTTTTCAATGAAACAACTTATACCCTCGGCAGTGTCATCATATTGCCCAGTCATTACGCCGAGCAGATTAAAAGCAAGAATTCCAATTGCTGCGATACCAGCAACAGCAGCTCCGGTTGCCTTAGCTCTGGTAAACTCCCCGCCAACATGAAGAAGCAGAACGGCAGCGAGGACGGCTGCAGCGATCTTAGTTTTCATTGACTTCACTTCCTTTGTTGTTGAACGCAGCTATGCGGCGTTTGAGATCTGAATCGTCTTTGTGCTGATCCTGCTTGTCGAAATTGCCGAAAGTATCGTAAAGTTTGCAGACACGTTTCCGGAGGTTGAAGAACTCCGAGCCGACACGCTCCTGAATGGGATACCAATATTGTACCGCAACAAACATCTTATGGAACAACACGATCATGAACCAGCCTTTTGCGCCGTAGTTCGTTAGCTTGCGGTGTTTGTATTCTGTTTCGACCAGGGAGCGTACCTGCCGATCTATCATTCTATCCATTTGCGTGATCAGAATGATATCATAGAAATAGTGCCTGTGCTGGGAGAAGAACTCGATCCACTTCATGCGGGCTTTGTTCAGTCCGTCACGGCTGTTGAATGGAATCTGTGCTTCATCAATGATGATTATTCCTTGATGTTCATCACGGCGAGCTGATGAAAAGTGTTCAGCTGCATACTGCTTGAACATCTCCGGAGAAAGTTCAAGAGTAGGAATGTAGACAAAATCACCCTTGTGCTTCTTGGGATTGAGATTAACTTCGAAGTTGGCAATAACGGGAATTTTTCGCCGAAGGGCACGATCTATTACTTCGGCAGCATGATAACTCTTTCCGCTGCCGGGTGTTCCGGTATAGAGATATATCAATTTAAGTCACCTCTATCTTCAAAGAAATGCCAAAGGCATTTGAAAATAAAACCGCTGCGGGTATATCCATTTTCTTTACAAAATCGGTCTATCTTTAATAAAAACCATTCTGGGAGAGATATATTTAAACGTTTATTCATATAAACGACCTTTCACAAATATATACACACTCAATCGAGGTAAAAGTTAAGCGGCTCAGAGAACCGCTTAACAAACAAGGGGAATTAGCCTGCAACCTTGCCGAAAACCTTCTTCGAAAGCTTGATAAGAGCCATAATGCCGAAGATAACCAGACCGCTGCCGAGGATACCGAGGATAACAGGAATCAGAGTAGTAACCAGCGAACCGAACTGAGCAGTTAACTGATCGCCAGCACTCTGCAGCATGGTTTCCATGTTGCTGGAAGCCTCGGTAGTAGCAGCGGAAGCGCAAACAGAGATAGCAGCAGTTGAAACGGCTGCAACAGCAGCTACAACAGCAGCCTTTCCGCGCTTAGCCAGTGACTTGACCTTTGCAAAGAACTTCTTCATGTGGGTGAACCTCCTTTGTTAATTGTTATGCTTGAAAACGGCGCTGTAACAAGCAGTAAAGACAAGCCCGAGCAGCCAACACACGCCGGACAAGCCTAGACCCATGAGAACGCCGAAGAAGCCGAAAGTTAATAGATACATAGGCGTTACTTCCTTATGTTACGGAAGATACAAGCCCCGGCGATAACGCCCAGCATGATGATTATGATGATCAGTGCTATGTAGATATCGTCAAGGCTGGTATCGTAGACGATAAAATCACCGTCTACAAAATCAACGTAGTTGCTCATGCGGGTTTGATTCCTACAAGCTTGCCTTTAGGATTAAGTTCAAGGTCTACGACCTGTCCGATCAGCGGGACAAGATCATCTTCGGAAATGGAAAGCTTCTTGCAAGCGTCAGTAGTGACAAACTTTGAATCAGCTACATAACCGTAAGTGCTGTCGTCCTGGTAGGAGATATGCAGCTTTAAGCCGCTGATTTCCTTACCGTTGTTGTCGGTGAACTCGACAGGCTGAACACCGATAAGATTTACTTTTGCCATAATGAATTTACCTTCTTTCTGCCCCGTTCCGGGCGTAATTATATATTATCGGGCGTTATTGCCCGTGGCGGCGGTTTGATTATAGTCCCAACCGCTAGAGGACTACCGCACAGTAGTTATATTAAGTGATCGTTGTCTTGAAAAGGAATTTCAAGAATAGGAAGATCATAACTGAGTGAATAGGCTTGATCTAACACTTCACAGGATCTTAAACGAACTGGAACATTTGCGAGAGAACCTCTGTAATAGGTAGGGGAATAAGAATCACATTCGTTATCGGGGTTTCTGCCTTCAATTATTACTTCAAGATCCGGATAGTTGGAATTAATGTAGTCATTTACTGTTTTCATGTTATTTTTCTCCTTTGTTACCCTGTTCTGGGTGTGTTTTAAATGAACCGTTTGGTGCTATTTATATTATAGCACCGTATGGTGCGATTTGTCAATAGGGAAATCAAAATTATTTTGGAGGTAAACCATGTATTCAAGAATCAAAGAACTTAGGGAAGAAAGACACTTAACACAGAGGCAGTTAGCCGAAATATTGGAAATGCAGCTAACACAGTACAGAAGGTATGAAAACGGAGAAAGACCAATACCTTTTGATTTTGTGGTAAAACTAGCGGATTTCTACGGAGTTACTCTGGACTACATAGCAGGACGTTCCGAAGCTTCGGGTAATGGTGATGTAGAGAACATCGGGTAAAACGTTCCAGCGGTTGCATAATACATCTATTTAGGAGAGATTGAAATGAAAAAAGTATTACGAATTTTGTTGATTTTGGTCATAGCTTTATTAATTGTTTTTACAGTAGTGGCAAATTTAAATTTGATAGGTAATGAAGAAGTTAAAATGAAAACGTTACTATATGGGAACGGTTTCTTTGTGATGATAATTGCTATATGCATTGCGTTTTTCGTGTTATTGGGAAGAAAGAAGAAATAATTTTTGTGAATTTATAGTTTACCGTTTCGGCACCTTTGCCTTATCACTTTATCCTCGCATAAAGGTAATTTCGCCGCCGGTCCCGGCGGTAAAAGTTGCCACCCGAATAAAAGGGCTTTTACCAGGTGCCGAAACTGTGTTGATCGAATTTAATTGATCTAAAGTAAAAGAAGTGTCGTTATTTTCCAGGAAATCAGCCCCACGGGTGTTTATTCCAGTATTCTTTCAGCTTCTCATCGTTAATCTGCTTGTATTCGTCAATAAGTGCCTGCTGATTGGCGTTCAGGTAAGAATCACGGTGCTTCAGCATTTCCTTGAACTTCAGCTCGCCCATGCACTGGATATATGTATCTATACTATTTCCGCACTGGGTGAAAAGGTAACGTTCCAGCTTGGTTAAGTTGTATTCAACGCCTTTGGGGGTATACAATGTAATCTTACCAACAGACTGCATGAACTTTTCCCACCAGACAGGGGACGGAGCGCGGCGGCGGTTGCTGTCTGTTTTGCTGGGAACGATAAACCGAAGGTAATTATCGAGGACACCGAAGAATCGCTGACCCCATGAATCTTTCAGTTTGAGGAAAGCAAGCGCGCGATCGCGCCGGAGCTGAAGCTCACATCTTACCCAGTGGTAACCAAGACCGCCACGCTCCTGCGACTTGTCATAGAATCTAATTCGAAGCTCAGACTTAGGACTGCCGAAGTAACATGAGTGAGCGCGAGTTACTTTGCCGTCCTTGTCCGGTTCGCAGTCAACCTCCGGGTGCGACTTGCTGAACTTGCTGATGTATCGCCCGGTATATGCACACTTGCAGATTTTAACGATATCAAGTAGCCCGTCCCCCTCTTTGTCAACATCATCATAGGCAACGTCAAGTCTTGTGACGTGGAACTGCTGCTCATCGGCGCAGACATCCTCGAACAACTGCGCAAAGCTCTTGCAGCTGGAGGTCTCAAACTGTCGGCAACCTTGACCGGACATCTCCACACAAACTCCCATATCATAAGAATAACCGTCCCACATGATCCAGATCCCGCCGGAGTAAAGCGCCTGCTTGTATCCGTAGTGACCGGACATATCCAGCCATTTGCACGCAGAGAGCAGCCCGAGGAACTCTTTCACTTGGTCAATAGTGAAATCATTGTGCAGCGTGAATGCGAACCAGTCAACAAGAATGATATTTTCGTTGTACATGTTTTTGGGTCTCCTAAATGGAAATTTTGAGTTCTGAAAGTCAGAACGGGCGCGAAGTCACAAGGGGCGCAGGATTGAGGGTATCTATTCTGTACACAGTACCCCCCTGTTAGCTAGGGGGGTACGCGCGGAAATTTTCCAGTTTCCGAAAATTTCAAGAAACCAGAAAATCTCCACTAAATTATACAATTGTCCACTGTTCAGCCATAGCAGCAGCTATTCCATGAAAAGTCTTAGAACGAAGCTTAGGACCTCTAACGGTAGCAGTATATGACTGATAAAAAGGTACTAAATCAGTGGCGAAAAGAGGTGGTAAACCTTTTAACCATAATAAAGTACGTTTACTGTAAGGGTGTCCAAATTCGTATGGTTGAATTGACTGTGAGCAATGAGGTAAACCAATCATAGCCATTGGAACAGGATTTTCAACAGCAATACGAGGACAATCAGCATTAAGAATCTTCAAAAAAAAGTCCTTAGCTGCCATAGCCTTAGAATAACGATCAAGGTTAAGTCGACCGTTGATATACATATTACAAGCACCAGCTTTTGAAAGATAAGTGCAAGGAGGGTGTGCAATTATTAGGTCCCAATTATCGGGTATAGTATGCAGCTGAGAATCCATTGTAGCAAAATTGCAATGACCGTTGAGCAGCGGAAGGACATCAGAAAGGATGTGCCATTCAGGATGACCGCCAGAACATTCCTGTATATCACAAGAATAAGCTTCATGACCTCTTAGGCGCATTGCATTACATACGGTTTGGCTTTCTTCACAAGCAACAAGTATATGCATGTTAAATTCCTCCTATAATTAATAACGAGTTCCGTCTTGCAGAGGGAAGGTTGTTCGTTGCGCAGTGTAGTTCTAGCTGGTTGATAAGGTGGAGTAGTACCTGCTTACCGGAACTTGACGCACGCAAGAGTATAGAACTAAGCTACAACGTAGTTCCCCGCCATCTCCACTTTTGATAGGTGGCGCTTCGCGCTGATTGCTAAATATGCCGCAACACACCTCTTCTAATTTATCAGTTCCCTAGCGGCATGCACCTTAGGTAGATAGACGTCGTAGATGAGCGCAGGGGCGCCAATCGCAGCGGAGATGTGTTCCAACAATCAGAACTTGCAGATTTTTTCAACAAAATTCAAGCAGAAGCAAACTGCGAATTCTTTCAACAAATCGAAAGTTATCAACCTAATTGCGGTACTAATCACACGGAATGCAATCAGTTTATTGGCGCAACTGCCTAAACCAACCCGTTGTTTTTAGATATAGTTACTTTTTTCTTGCTGAAATAATCAACAGAAAATCAACCAGATAAAACCGTCAAAGATTTCAACAAAAGAACAAAAAGGGAATGCAGCGAGGTAAAAAACTTTCTGCATTCCCTAGCAAAACTGTTAATCAGGGTGTCACTGGTTCAAGTCCAGTCGGGGGAGCCAAACCTAACC
>CAMCFA010000107.1 GCA_945873955.1 uncultured Clostridia bacterium
AATTTTGCTGCGCAAAGAGGAAAAGAGAATCCGCCCTATAAATTACAATTTATATTCCCTTATCCCTAAACTCCCCCGGCGTAACTCCCGTAACTTCCTTGAAGCAGCGGCAGAAGTGGCTCTGCGACGAAAACCCCAGCATTTCGGCGATCTCCGACAGCCTGATCCCCCCGGAGATCAGGCTTTTCGCCGCCTCCACTCTCCGGTTGAGAATAAACTCCGTGATAGTCTGCCCGGTCTCCCGCTTGAAGATCACCGCCAGATAGCTTCGGTTGTAGCCCAGCCGCTCCGCGATACCCGCCGCCGTCAGCTTGGTGTGAAGATTGTCCGAAATACAGCTTATAGCCCGTCGCACCGCCGGGGAGACCGACCTGCTGCGCAGCCGCTTCATTCGCCCGGCGAACTCCATAGCCATATCGTCGTTCACCCTGCGGACCTCCGCCACGCTGCGGCACCTATCCGCCTGCCGGATAAACATGTCGCTGAGGGAATACGCGTCCTCCTGCGGCATGCCCGCGCTTATGCACGCCCGCGTGATAATGGTGCAGTTCGCCACCAGATGATATATCTCATTTCTGACCGGATTTTCTGACAGCCGCCCCTTTTCCGTCCCCGAAGTATCGCCGCTCCCCGGCATATCCCCGCCGTACCTCTCACGAAGCGACAGTATCCCCTCCGTGTCCCCGGAAACCACCATTTGGTAGAATTCCTGCTCCTCACCGTGGGGCGGGTGCGGTATCCCTCTTTCTTTCATAAGATTTATCCGTAATTCAACACTGTCCTTTTTCATTTTATCACCCCAAAATAATTATACAACAATCATGCAATAAAAACAACAATTATTATATAATTTCCCGCTGGATAATGCTATATTTGAATCACAACATCATTATAGTATGAGGTGAAACCATGAAAAAACTTCTTACCGCACTGCTCTTATCCGCAGCAATTCTTGTGACCGGCTGTTCAAAGTCAGAACAACCCGCCCCCGACAGCGTTCCCGCGCAGGAAACTACTGAGCCCACCGCCGAATTCCCCGACCTGTCCTCCCTTACCTCACAGGAGATAGTCAGCTCCATGACCATTGGCTGGAATCTCGGCAACACGCTGGACTCCTGCCAGGCAGACCGCGACGGCGACGGCGTCATCAACGAACACGTCGCCGACGGCGAAGAACCAGACGAAACCCTCTGGGGCAATCCCCCCGCGACAAAGGAACTGTTTCAGGCGCTCCTTGACAGCGGCGTGAATGCCGTGCGTATCCCTGTGACATGGCGCGACCATATCGACGAGCAGGGGAACATTTCCCAAACGTGGCTGAACCGCGTGCAGGAGGTGGTTGACTACGCCTACGACCTCGGCATGTTCGTTATTATCAACGTCCACCACGACGGAGGCGGCGACCCGCAGTTCGGCGCGTGGATATGCAACGCCGCCACTGATTACGAGGGTACTCTCGCCCGCTACAAGACCCTCTGGGCTCAGATAGCAGACCGCTTCAAGGACTACGACCACCGCTTGATATTCGAGAGCATGAACGAGGTCGGCTTCGACAGCCTTTCTACAAAGAAAGCCTACCAGACCCTCAACGATCTGAATCAGGAGTTTGTAGACCTGATACGCTCCACCGGCGGCAGCAATCCCACCCGCCACCTGCTCATTGCCGGCTACTGGACGGATATAGCCAAGATCTGCGACTCCCGCTTTGTAATGCCGCAGGATCCCGCCGGCCGCTGCATAGTGTCAGTGCATTATTACACCCCGTGGGACTTCTGCACCACCAACATCAAAAACGAATGGGGAACTGCCGCCGAGCAGAGCGAAATGGAACGGCTCATCACCATGATGAAAACCAACTTTGTTGACAAGGGGATCCCGGTGATCGTCGGCGAGTACGCCGCCAGCGGCAATGACTTCAATAGCTGCGTGTTCTTCTGCGAGAAGCTGGTGAAGCTCTGCCACGATTACGGGATAGCCACGTTCCTCTGGGACAACGGCAACGGACAGTTTGACCGCAGCACCAACACATGGCGCAGCGAGCAAATGCACTCCGCCCTGCTGCGCGCCGTCAGCGGCGAGGACTACACCCCCGAAAAAGCTGCATAACATATAAGGGCTGCCGCCCTCACCGGCAGCCCTTATTACACCCATGAATAAACCGCCCCCTATCCGCATAATAAATAAGAAGGAATGTCCGGAAATAAGGGGGTCACCATGAAAACACTTCGTAAAATACTATGTATAATATTATGCGCGGCAGTGCTGCTTATCCCGTCGGCAGCCTGCGCCGAAACCGGCAGCGCCGAGGAACAAAGCGTTTCCGCCGCACCGAAAGCCGCCGTGCTTATGGAAGCGGAAACCGGTCAGATACTGTACTCCGTCAACGCCGAGGAAAAGCTGCCTATGGCGTCGATAACAAAGGTCATGTCGCTGCTTGTCCTGTCGGACTTTATCGACTCCGGGGAACTTCAGCTCACCGACAAGGTCAAAGCCTCCTCCTACGCGTCGTCGGCTGAAGGCTCTGTGATATGGCTGGAACCGGGGGAGGAAATGACCGCCGCCGAGCTGCTGGAAGCGGTGATCGTAAGCTCCGCCAACGACGCCTGTATCGCTCTTGCGGAGCATACCGCCGGCAGCGAGGCGCAGTTCGTCAAGCTGATGAACAAACGCGCAAAGCAGATGAAGCTAACCAACACGAAGTTCACCGGCTGCGTAGGCTTCGACGCAGAGGGACATTATTCCTCCGCCGAGGACATCGCCATAATGACCGCAGAGCTAATGGAAAAAGAGTACTACCGCGGCTGGCTGCTTACTTGGCTGGATTACCTCCGCGGCGGCGAAACACAGCTCCTCAACACGAATAAACTGGTGCGCTACTACGACGGCATAATCGGCGGAAAAACCGGCACCACCGACGGCGCAGGCTGCTGCCTTACGGCATGCGCAGAGCGCGGCAATATGCGGCTGGTGGCGGTAGTCCTCGGCTGCGGCGAAGACCCCGAACGCTTCGACCGTGCCGAGGAACTGCTGGATTACGGCTTCTCCAGCTTTGAGAGATTCACCCCGGAGGTGGACAACCGCCAGCTCATACAGATCCCGGTGGAGCGCGGCGAAGCCGCCTTTGTCAAAACCGCCGTTGAACAGCGCGGGCAGGACTGCATAATCAAAAAAGGGCGCTCCGGCAGCGTGAAGTACGAATACACCTTCGTGGAAAAGGTGGAAGCCCCGGTGGAAAAGGGGCAATTCATGGGTGAATACTTAGTAACGCTGGACGGCGTGGAGGTTTTCCGCTCGGATATCGTGGCTAAGGAGGACGTCCGCCGTATGAGCTTCGGAATGTATCTGGTGCGAGTATTGCAGGAGATCATAGCTTTCTGACGTAATTTAATAGAATTTTCATCAAAAATTCGCAAAAACACCAGTATAAATCCCTCATTTGACGTGGAATTTTGACAAAAGGTATTGACAATTCAGCCGAAATAGAGTAAAATAAATATGAATAAAAGTTGTCCGTGTGCCTTGCCGAATCACTATCGGGAGTGTTGGAGGGAAGCAGCAGGGACGGCGGAATTCCGGCACATTGCCCGGCGGCGCTTTCGCGGGGGGCGGTGTGTCGTATGCAGTCTATGCGGGCTGTCGTTTGAGGCAGAACCAAGTAATTTTCAGGCGGTCGATCTCCGGGTACACACGGATATCAGCTATCACAGCCTGTCTGCAAAGTCTCGCAGAACGGGTATGATCGCCAAAGCAGTGAAAGGCAGAGCCGATATACGTCAGACGTTATGACTTCCCGGCGAAAGCACACTTTTCCCTGCCAGCCCTAACAGGCGAAGCAAGGCCGTTGCACTTCGGAAAAGTGCAGTCCTTAGCAGTACGCGAAAATCGGTTTCTAGCGTGGCACGAGGTGGTAAGCCTTGCGGGATCTCCCGTTCCGGTCCACTGCGTCGGTCAGGTAAAGCCGCTGATTTAAAGCGTCCGCGAGCCGCTCACAGCGGTTCAGCACATCTTTGGACTTATAGAGAAGGTTTTATTTTGACTCACTCTTTGAGAGGGGTCGTATTACGAACACCTTGATTTTAAGGTCATGGTAATCGCAATACGGCCTCCTTTCTTTATCGAAAAATGGAAACTCCCTAAGAATCATGCAATCCTTAGGGAGTTTTTGTATTATTTTATTTCATCAGACATAATAAGGATTCGGCTTGCACAGCAGAATGATGAAATCTATCAGCGTGCCGATTCCGCACAGACCCAGCGTGAACAGCCAGATAAGCCCGGTGCCGACCTTTCCCTCGTAGAAGCGGTGAACGCCCCAGCAGCCAAAGAAGAAGCACAGTATCACAGCGACCCACTTGTTCTTCATTCTGCCCATGGGAACACCGGCAGCGGCAACGTTGTTGTTATTGTTGTTATTGTTGATGATGATAGGCTGACCGGCAGCTCCCGCGCCTTTCAGCTCCTCAACCTGACGTCCGCAGTGAGTGCAGATAACTGCGTCCTGCGGAATGACCTGTCCGCAGTGCTTGCAGAACTTTGTAGCGCCGCCCATAGGCCGCACCGGCTGCTGATACTGCGGCTGGATCTGCTGAGGCTGAACCGGCTGCGTAACTGCGTCCTGCTGATAATATACCGGCTGCTGAACAGAGCCTTGATACGGCTGCGCGTAGCTCTGCTGAGCGGGCTGCGGCTGAGAGAATCCGGGCTGCTGCCAGCCGTTGTTCGCCGGCTGAGGTACTCCCTGCTGCGCAGGGGCAGCCTGCTGCACAGGGCTTCCCTGCTGTACCGGAGTTCCCGGCTGATTCGGGTAAACCTCTCCGGTAGCGGGATCGCGCCAGCCCTGAGTATTATCGGCGGGGGTTCCGTCGGGTTTTGTAAGGCTGATTCTTGAATTATCGTCCATTTCATTACCTCCATAGACCTGTATTTTCTCCGGACTGCGCAAATAAACGGACTCCCATATCCTCCGCGCCGGATCATATTCTACAACAACATTTTACCACAAAAAATCGCCTTTGTTAATAGCCTTTTCGGATTTTTTCACGCTTTATCGCATTTTTGGGTAATATAGCCAAAACTAACTGCCGATTTTCTGACATTCCGCCCATACATTGCAAAACCTTTTGCATGCGCAGCTTCACACCTGCGAAACATCTCTCCCAAAAGAAGCGCCCCCCGCAGCCGCGGAGAGCGCCATTTTTATATTAAACCCCGAATTACTCAGCCATTCAGCCACTCAGCCTTTTGCCGCAAAATCGCCGGAATATAGCGTGTAGACCATCTTTATCATATCGCCCATCGTGAACACCTCGTTCGCGTTGAGCTTATCCCCGCTTACAACGCCCAGACCGTATGCAATAGCGTAATATCCCACGTTCTTGTCGCTGTCCTTTACATCGCTGAACGGCGACTTGTAGATACCCTTAAGCTCCGGAACAACGTCCCCGCACACCGACTTCACAAAGATCACCAGCGCGCTGCCCTTAGTCAGCTTGTCGCTGCCGTTCTCGGTATAACCAACGTTCAGAAGGCTCTCGAACTGCGCCGAAGAAGCCGGGTCGTTCTCGCTGAATTTCTCAGTGGAAATGATGATACCGTGATCGTCCAGCGCCTGCGCCATTTTCTTTATCGTCTTGTTCTTTATGCCGCTGAGGTCGTTCTCCTGCTTTGCATAGTACCCGTACACCGGCTCGCCGGTGAATGCGTCAACATATACCGTGTTGTCCGTGCCATAAACCAGCACAGTCTTTGTGATCTTGTTGTCCAGCCGCGCCAGATAGTACAGATCAAGGCTGTTGTCCTGCCAGAACTTCGCCATAGCCTGCTTTTCGGTCAGCATGCCCTTCGGGTCTGCGAATTCCGTGTCCACATAGTTTGTCGAATAGAAGGACAGCTTCATGTCCGAATTAAATCTGACCATGATATCATTGCCGGAAACCATAATGCCGTTCGCATATCTCGTCCAGTTGTGGCTGCTGCCGGAATACCACTCGGTCTGCCCGTTTTTCCAGCTATCCGCCTTTGAATAATGATCCTGATACTCCCCGAACTTATCCCCGGCGTACTTCTTTGCGATATCCTCCGCCAGCTTGTCAGCCTTTGCAAGGTCGTACTGTGTCTTGGACTCCACACTGCTGTCGTAGAATGAATAGGTGAGTATCTCACCGCTCTCTGCGTCAACGGTTATGTTGACGTTCTGATAATCCGGCTCGTACGCCGGCTCAGCATACTCTATCGCCGCTTCAGTTGTGCCGTCCTCGGCGTAGTCATACACCGGCACGGGTTCTTCTATCTCATAGCCCCATTTTTCGTTGGTGAAGTGCGCGGTGTAATAATAATTCGTCTTGTCCCCGAACGTCACTTTATACAGATCTGAATAGCTCAGCTCCATGTCCGTCTTGTAGGTGAGATACGGGTCGCTCTGAAGCAGTTCCTTTACCGCCTTTTCCCCGGCGTAGGGCAGCTCCTTGTTAAGCTCCGCCAGTTCCTGCTCAGTGAAATCATATCCGCCGCCGTCCGAGGAATTGCCCTTGTCCGCCTCTGCTTCGTCCTCCGTCACGCAGTCGTCCATGTCGTCGCCGTAGTAGCCGTCCGCGCTGAAGTCGCTCTTCTTCCCGGTGAACGCGTTTATCTCGCCGTAGTTGTTCTGTACATAAACCAGCCGGGACTTTATCTCCCCGTTCTCCCAGTCATAGTAGGTCTCATACTGCGGCTGGAGATCTATCATCTGCGCGTACTTTTCCTTTGCCTTGTCCTCTGAAAGGGCGTCCTTTGCGCTCTTAAAAGTCGCCTTGTCATGCCAGTTCATATTAAAGGAAAGCAGCTCGCCGGTGTTCTTGTCCAGTACAATAGAGCCGCGGTCGTTCTGTACCTGTACTCCGTTCTTGGTTCTCACGAATTCAAAGCTCGCCCTGTCGGAATACAGACTGATATCAAGGCTGTCGCGGTCTATGTCGATAACTCCCGCAACAGTGGGGTTTATCTTCTTTATCAGCGCCTTTGCCTTGCTGTAAAGCTCGTCCCCTGTCAGCTTAGCCAGCGTCTGCTGACCGTCCCACGCCCAGCCGTCGTCGCTGGAATAATACCGCGTGATAAGGCTTCCCCTTACGTTCACACTGACGGACTTGTATTCATCAGAGTCCCGCGGGGTGCTCCATGTAAGGGTGTAGGTGTTGTTGAGATTGCTGTTCACCGTGTTGTAGGTGAATTCCGTCAGCTCCTCCGGAATATCCAGCCTTGTCTTTGCGATAGTTATCGCCGAAGCCAGCGCCTCGCTGTCCTGCCCGTCCGCGAATGCGCAGATACTGGTGGAAGTCAGCGCAGTTGCCGCAGTTAACGCAGCCATTGTCATTGCCAGAACTCTTCTTTTCATCACAAAAGCCTCCTTAAAGCCTGAATTTTGCGCCGCGGTATTTCGCCCCGGCTTTTCTCAGTTCTGTGAATAATACCATGCACCCCGCAGAAAGGTTGCAAAATATTTAGAAAATTTTTCCGCAATTAAATCTTTGTCATTGCCAGAAACGCTTTTGCTTTATTAATAAGTATCCTGTCGTTGTCGTAGGACAGCACGGAAGCCGCCTGCCCTATCTCCACCCAGCGGACGTCAGCGATCTCCTCCTCCTGCTTTGCGCAGTCGAACGAGGTCGCCCTCGCAAGGAAATAAACGACCTCCTTTGTGATATCCCGACGGGGGTTGAATACCACGGTCTCCCGGAAGGAAGCGTCGTCGATAACCGCGTCGATGTTGGTTTCCTCTTTGATCTCCCGCACGGCGGTCTGAAGCTCGTCCTCGCCCTGTTCCATGTGACCCTTCGGGAAGGACCACCCTCCGGACTTGACGTGTTTTATCAGCAGTATCTCAGTGTTCCCGTGGTGCTTGCGGTAAACTACCGCCCCGCAGGATTTTTCAAAACTCATTCTCCGAATTCCTTTCCCAGTTAAATTATCGCACTATTATAAATATAATATATCTGTTAGCGTATTCTGACAAAAACTATAAAATTGTAATTTAGCGAGGTAGGCGCATTTTACTTTCCGCGTAGCAAATTGCTTTTCGCTTCCTTTTGGCTTCC
>CAMCFA010000108.1 GCA_945873955.1 uncultured Clostridia bacterium
ACAATGTGTAATTGCAGCAAGGGAAAATATTACATCACCACCCCGATCTATTATCCATCGGGACAGCCGCATATCGGTCACTGCTATACCACAGTGGCGTGCGACACAATAGCGCGCTTTAAGAGAATGCAGGGCTATGACGTGATGTTCCTCACCGGCACGGACGAGCACGGACAGAAGATCGAGCTGAAAGCGAAGGAGCAGGGCGTAACTCCCAAGGAGTATGTAGACCCGATAGTTGCCAACTTCAAGCGCCTTTGGGAAACCATGGGCATAAGCTACGACAGATATATCCGCACCACCGACGATTATCATATAAAGTCGGTGCAGAGGATATTCAAGAAGCTCTACGACAAGGGCTATATCTACAAGGGCGAGTACACCGGCAAGTACTGCACCCCCTGCGAGAGCTTCTGGACAGAGAGCCAGCTTGTAAACGGAAAATGCCCCGACTGCGGCAGAGATGTCGTAGACGCCCACGAGGAAGCGTACTTCCTGCGCCTTTCCGATTACGCAGACAAGGTGGAGAAGTTCCTCACCGAAACCGACTACCTCCAGCCGAAAAGCCGCGTGAACGAAATGGTGAACAACTTCATCAAGCCGGGTCTTGAGGATCTCTGCGTTTCAAGAACCAGCTTCACATGGGGTATCCCGGTGGATTTCGACCCGGGTCACGTCGTTTACGTCTGGGTGGACGCTCTCTCCAACTATATCAGCGCCCTCGGCTACGAAAACGACGAGTATAACGACTTCGAAAAATACTGGCCCGCGGATATGCACATGACCGCAAAGGAGATCGTGCGCTTCCACTCTATCGTATGGCCTATCATTCTGATGATGTTAGACCTGCCGCTGCCAAAGCGCCTTTACGGTCACGGCTGGATAAACTTCAACGGGCAGAAGATGTCCAAGTCCCTCGGCAATGTTATCGACCCCTTCGTACTGGCGGAGCGCTACGGCTCTGACGCGGTGCGTTACCAGATACTCCGCGACATGCCCTACGGCAGCGACTGCAACTTCTCCAATGAGATCATGATAAGCAGGATAAACACCGACCTCGCCAACGACCTCGGCAACCTTGTTTCCAGAACCGTGGCTATGGCGGATAAGTATTTCGGCGGAACTCTCCCCACCGAGCGCGCCGCAGAACCGCTCGACGACGAGCTTATCGGCATGGCGAAGGCGCTTGTTGAGCCGGTGTCCAAGCTGATCGAGGAAGCGCAGCTCTCAAAGGCGCTGGAGGAGATATTCAAGGTAGTTTCCCGCGCGAACAAGTATATCGACGAGACCGCGCCGTGGATACTCGCCAAGGACGAAGCAAACAAGCCCAGACTGGCAGCGGTGCTTTACAACCTGCTGGAGAGCATTAGAATTTGCTCCTCCCTGCTGTACCCGTTCATGCCCAAGACCATGCCTAAGGTTTGGGAGCAGATAGGCGCTGACCAGTCCATGACCGCATACGATACACTGGGAACATTCGGCATTCTGCCCGCGGATGTCACCGTACACAAGGGCGAGGTGCTGTTCCCCCGTATCGACATCGAAAAGGAAATCGACGAGCTGAACTCCATGCTGACCCCCGCCAAGACTATCCGCGAGGACGAGGACTTAGACAAGGCGAACGTCATCACTATCGACCAGTTCGGCGAGGTGAAGCTCCGCAGCGGCGAAATTACCGCCTGCGAAAAGGTGAAGAAATCCAAGAAGCTGCTGAAGCTCACCGTGGACGACGGCAGAAACGGCAGACAGATAGTTTCCGGCATTGCCGAGTGGTATAAGCCGGAGGATCTTATCGGCAGAAAAATCGTGTTCGTTGCGAACCTCGCTCCCGCGAAGCTGTGCGGCGAGCTGAGCGAGGGCATGATCCTCGCCTGCGACGCAGGCGACAAGGACGTGCGCGTCCTGTTCCTCGACAAGGACGTACCCAACGGCAGCACGATCAGATAATTAAAGACTTTTTATCAGAACTGTATAAGGGGGGATCATTTTGGATATTTCGAGAATGGCGGACATTGCCTCGGTGAATCACACTACGCTTACTCATTCCTCGGAACACCGGACTATGGAGAAATCCACAACGATGGCTTCGGAGCATACCGACGCGTTTATCAAGTCGGAAGCGGCATTCACCCCGGCATATACCAAGAGATCCGCCCAGAAGCAGACGAGCGACAACAACCTCACCCAGCGCGAGGACAGCGAAGACAAGGTGGGCGCTGTAAAGCAAAACGAGGGTCAGAGCCGCTCAGAACTGATGACGCAGGGCGTTCAGCACATTATCCGCGCAATGCTGGTGAAACAGGGCGAGGTACTCACCGGAAACGTCCCCAGCGTAGGCGCGAAGCTGTACGCAGACGAGCTGCTGGCGCAGATACGCCGGCTGTACGGCAATTCCGAGGCGGAAGAAAACACCCCGGAATACTGGACTCCCGAAAACACGGCGGATCGCCTTATAACTTTTTTCAACTGCGTTTCGGTGGACGGCGACAAGCTGAACCTGCTGGACAGGAGCTTCAAGGGCGCATTCAGCGACACCGAGCAGCTTTTCGGCGGCAGGGGCAGACTTCCCTTAGAAAGCTACGAAACCAAGCAGTTGATACTGGACAATTACTTTAATACTAATTCTTAATCACCTTATAGACAAAGTCTATAAGGTGAGCCGCCCGCAAGGCGGCTAGTCAAAACCTTTGGTTTTGACAGAATCAGTATTGAACGACTTTCCTGCGGCTTCGCCGCTCCAACCGCCACGGCGGTTGATTAGGAAATAGTATAACAAGCAGGTAAACAATGGCAATATTTGACACACACGCGCATTATCTGGAGGAGGACTTCGGTGACGAGCTGATTCCTCTGCTGGAAAAAATGCCGGAACTTGGCGTAGAACGTATCATGGCGGTGGGTTACAGTCTGGAGTCCTCCCGGGAGGAGCTGGAGCTTGCCCGCCGCTTTCCCTATATCGTATCGGCGGCGGGTATCCACCCGGAAAACTGCGCCGGACTCCCCGCGGACTGGCTCTCACAGTTGGAGGAAATGCTGGGCTGCCCGGAGGTAAAGGCGCTGGGCGAGATCGGGCTGGACTACCACTACGACGGCTTCGACAAGGCTTTGCAGGCTGATGTGTTCGAGCAGCAGCTAATTCTGGCGCAGAAACTGGATATACCGGTGATAATCCACAGCCGCGACGCCTGCGAGGACACCATGACCATGCTTCGGAAATACCGTCCCCGCGGAGTGGTACACTGCTTCTCCGGCAGCGCCGAAACCGCAAGAGAGGTCGTGAAGCTGGGAATGTATGTGGGCTTCACCGGGGTGCTGACCTTCAAGAACTCCAAAAAAGCGTGGGCGGCGTGCGAAGCCGTGCCGCTGGACAGGCTGCTGCTGGAAACGGACAGTCCCTACATGGCTCCCGTCCCGCACCGGGGCGAGAAGTCCCACAGCGGTATGATAAAGTACACCGCGGCGCGAATGGCGGAGCTAAAGGGCGTTTCCGCCGAGGATATGATAGAGATAGCGCGGGAGAACGGCGAAATGCTGTTCGGGATATAGGAGTTCGACATGATAACAGTAGAAAAAGCCGGAAAGGAGCGCCTTTCCGACGTCTTGGCTATCCGCCGGGAAATGCTGGCGATGGTGAATAATGTCCCGGAAAGCGGCATTTCCGATGAGATAATGAGCATTTCGGAGGAATATTTCAGCACCGACCAGCACACGACGGTGCTTGCCTTTTGTGACGGGAAGCTGGCGGGCTGCGCCACGATATGCTGGATAACGGTAATGCCGACCTATTCCCACCCAACCGGAAAGCGGGCGCACATCATGAACGTCTACACCCGCAGCGAGTTCCGCAGAATGGGTGCGGCGCGGAAAATGGTGGAATTCCTGCTGGCGGAAGCACGGGCGCGCGGGGTGACCTACGTTTCCCTCGACGCCACCGAAAGCGGCAGACCTCTTTATGAAGCGCTGGGCTTCCGCGGCTCAGAAGAAAGCATGGGGCTGAACCTTAACCGAACCTTAACTAAACCTTACATAAAGTGAATTTGGAGGATCTATGGACTCAGACGGTTATCGAAGTAACAACACACAGGAAGACGAAAAGCAGGGCGGTCACAAATTCCGGCGGTTTATGCTGGGCTGGCTGGTCGCGCTCAACAAGGGGATCACGCGGCTGCTGAAAAAGGCGCTCGGCTCGGACTATATCTCGGTGACGGAGGACGAGGTGCTTGACCTTGTGAACGCCCTCGCCCAGACCCCGGACGATGACGGCGGCGAAAACGTCATAGAGGAAAGCTCCGCCCAGATGATAAACAACATCTTCGAGTTCAAGGACATGAACGCCGGGGACGTCATGACCCACCGCACGAATATCGTCGGGGTGGACATGTCGGTCACGCTGGACGACCTCATCTACCTTGCGCTGGATATGGGCTTCTCCCGGATCCCGGTGTACGAGGGCAGCATTGACAAGATCGTCGGCATTGTGATAGTCAAGGACCTGCTCTGCCTTGTCGGAAAGGACAAGGAGGATCTGGACAACTTCCATGTCAAGGACTTTATCCGTGACGTGATATTTATCCCGGAGTCCTGCCCCTGCTCTGAAACCTTTAAATCTCTTACCAGCCTTAAATCCGGCATGGCTGTGGTCGCCGACGAATACGGCGGCACTGCCGGAATAGTCACCCTTGAGGACATTATCGAAGCGGTAATGGGCAACATTCAGGACGAATACGACGACGAGAAATCCGAGATAGTCAAGATAGGCGACGAACAGTACGACGTTGACGGCGAAGCCGACCCGGACGAGGTTTTCGGGCTGTTCGGCGTGGAATTGCCGGAGGAGCACGAATACGAAACGATCGCGGGCTTTGTGACGGATAAGCTGGGCTATATCCCGGAGGGCGACGAAATAGCGCCCCCCAGTGTGGAATACAAGGGCGTGAAGCTGGTCGTGTTGCAGGTAGAGGATCGCTGCATACTGAAAATACGCGTGTCAAGGCTGCCGCAGTCAGACGGAGCAACGGAGGACGATAACTAATGGCTGACCGCAAAACAACAATACGCAAGAAACGGGCGGCGGAGGTGATCTCCCTGCTAAAAGAGGAATACCCGGAGGTAAAATGCGCGCTGATCTACTCCCAGCCGCACGAGCTTCTTATTGCCACCCGGCTTTCGGCGCAATGCACCGACAAGCGCGTGAATATGGTAACTCCGGCGCTGTTCCAGCGGTTCAAAAGCATTGACGAGTTCGCCGCGGCGGAGGTGTCCGAGGTGGAGGAGTATATCCGCACCTGCGGGCTGTTCAAGACCAAAGCTAAGGACATCGTAGAGATGTGCATAATGCTGCGGGACGTATACTCCGGCAAAGTCCCGGACAGCATTGAGGAGCTTACCAAGCTCCCCGGCGTAGGCAGAAAGACCGCGAACCTGATTGTAGGCGACCTCTACGGCAAGCCCGCGCTGGTTTGCGACACTCATGTGATACGGCTCACCAACCGTCTGGGACTGGCGGCTTCCACCGACGCCGGGATCGTTGAGCGTCAGCTCCGGGAGATAGTCCCGCCGGAGGAGGGGCTTCTGCTCTGCCACAGGCTGGTGCACCACGGACGCGCCGTCTGCGACGCCAGAGCGCCCAAATGCGAGGCGTGCGTTCTGCGGAACGTGTGTCCCTCAAAGGACAAGCCGGCAAGCTCCACCCGCGGCAAGTCCGCGAAAAAGAAAAGCTGAATACGCAAAATAACCTGAGAGCCGCACTCTCAGGTTATTGTTATATTAGTTGAAACTTCCATCGTAGGTCGGGGTGTCCTCTAGGTACTCCGGGCGCACCGCCGGAATATAGAATGCTCCGTAGGTCTTTTGTGGCTCGTCGTAGCCCCAGCCCTGCGCGGTTATCTCATCAGTTACATCTATCCAGAACTTATAGTAGGGGATAAAGTTCTCGTCGCTTATTCTGGTGCGGTAAACAAGCTCCACCCTGTCGTAGCTTTCCGGCTTGTAGCCCTCGGAAACCGGCACAGAGGTCGCAAATTCGCCGTTTTTCAGCATTTCTGCGGCTTCATCAGTGGTGATGAGGGGGTAATTCCCGACAAGCTCGGCAGCAAGGTCATACCGTACTATCCTAATGATCCAAAGGTCGCCGTATTCGTTGCCTATGAATCTGACATTGTTCATGAAGTAGTTCTCAATGTCCTGCTCCGGCGTTCCGGCGGAATCGTAGAAAGAAACAGAAAAGGGGCTGCGTTCCCCGGAGTAGTAATAGTCGCCGCCGTCGATTGAAATTGCGGGCGCTTCCATATCTAATAAGTCGGAGTATTCCTGCATGAGATATTCCGCTGCCTCCACCGCCTTATCATAATCGGTTATTTTAAGGCTGAACGGCAGCTCTATCGGCTCGGTGAATTCTATATCAGTAACGTAATTGGCGTCGGTTTCAATAGTAAATTCGCTGGTGACTACTTTCATAGCTGTCGGGTCAAAATAGTGCTCCGGCACATCACCGTCGAGCTTTTCGGTTATTTCCTGCTGTACCTCCGCAGAGTAGGCATTGTCGGTTATTTCCTCGTCGGTGAAAGTTACACCCATTCGCGCGGCGGTGTCCTTCAGCAGCGTTTTCAGTTCGTTCTGAATATCGTAATAGGTCAGCCCGGTGACGATCGTCCCACCCGCGCCGTCCTTCTGGACGCGGTTTTTATACACCGGCATTACAGTGATGTTCTGCGCTTCGCTCCACGGATTACCGCTGGCGAGTTCGGACATTTCGTTAAGCAAATAGCCCTCGAAGCCCATTGCGCCGAATTCCACTTTAGCTGTTATTTTCGGCATATTTTCGTCCGCGGTGAGCGTTCCCTGCTCCGGCTGGGACGTATTATCGTCCGGGACAGAAGTGTTCATTGGTAATGTGCTTTCCGGCTGACTGACCTCTGCTGTGATATTCTGCTCCGGCACGGAGCTGTCCGAAGTAGCTTCGGCTTCAGATGAGGTCGGCTGCTCCGGCTGAACCAGCCCGTCCGCGGGACGGTTCATCATCACAGACGCAGCAGCTCCCCCTACAACAAGCACCGCAGCCGCTGCTGAACCTATCTTCACCCACAGCGGCAGGCGGCGCTTGACCTGCCTTGCCGGGTCTGCGGCGAGTATCATATCGTCATCAGTATCACTTAACGCTTCAAGCAGCTTATCTGCCTTATCCGCCTTATTCTTGTTGATATCGTTCATATCGCGATCTCCTCCTTTTCCAGAAATCGTCTTAGCTGGTCGCGGGTGCGAAACAGCATGGATTTAACCTTGCTTTCGGTCATGCCGAGCTGCTCCGCGATCTCCTTTACCGGCACGAGATACCAGTAACGCCGCAGAAACACAGTGCGTTTATCCTCCGGCAGACCCCTCAGAAAACGGTTCAGCGCCTCGGAAAGCTCCGCCCGGTCGCACTCCCGCTGAATAGTGTCCTCCGCGGGAACGCACTCCTCCAGCTCCGACAGCGCGGCTGGGACTTCACCCGACCCGCGCTTCACTGCGTTGATCTGGGCGTATCGGTTCAGCGACAGGTTCCTTGCTATCCTGCCGAGGTACGCCGGCAGCTTCTCCGGGCGCTTAGGCGGGATAGAGTTCCATGCCTTTAGGTAGGTGTCGTTCACGCACTCCTCCACGTCCTGCTCCGAACACAGGATATTCCGGCTTATCCTGCGGAAAAATGCGCCGTATTTTGCCGCAAGCTCGGCTATCGCCGCCTCGGACCGGGCGAAGAACAACTCTATTATCTTTTCGTCCTCCATGGTTTCCTCCCTTTTATGTGTCTGTGAAAGTACCTTCACCCATAATGACAGAAAATTCCGCCGCAGGTTGCGAATTTCTGAATAACAAAAAAATACCGCAGACAAGGGGGTGTCTGCGGTAAACTCAAATTAATTCGCCGAACGCTTGGGGAAAAGCGCTTTT
>CAMCFA010000109.1 GCA_945873955.1 uncultured Clostridia bacterium
TTATGATGAAATTCTGACCATAGCTGCGGATAAGGTCGGTGGTATCGTACAGCTTCGGGAATACCCCGGAAACAGCGATAAGAATGACCGCCAGCCCCAGACTAACAGCCCCCGTGAACCACATCAGCCCGAAGCAGGACTTTTTCGCCCGGTCATATTCAGAAGCCCCCAGCAACTGCCCGATAACTATTCCCACCGCAGAGCCAAGCGCCACAAATACAACGTTCATCAGATTGCAGATTATATTAGAGATGTTAAGCCCTGCAACGATATCAAGGCTCAGAGTGGAGTAGCACTGCGTGAGCGCCGCCATTCCGCCAGCCCATAGGAACTCATTCAGAAACAGCGGAAGTCCCTTTTTGATTATCTGTACTGCAACAGACTTAGGCACTTTCAGAGTACGGTATACTCCCTGCAGGAACGTGAACCGCTTCCGTTGAAGCGTTGCCCAGACAATGATGACCGCCGCTTCTACTACACGGGCGATCACCGTTGCTATCGCCGCACCCCTCACGCCAAGCGCCGGGAAGCCGAAATTGCCGAATATCAGCAGGTAGTTAAAGATAATATCCACCGCCACTGATATAATGCCGCCGATCATCGGAATAACGCTTTCACCGGTTTCCCGCAGGCTGGTGGCGTATATCTGCGTTATGATAAAAAACGGTATTCCCAACAGCATTACGGCAAGATACTCCTTGCCGTAATTCATTGTAAGCGCCGGGTCTACCGAACCGGACTCTCCCCTGAGATACAGCCCGATGAGCAGCTCATTCCCGAAAATGAACGCCGCAAGCCCGCCCACAAGGCAGACAATCCCCGTCCATAGCTTCATGCGGAATACGCTGCGGACGCCCTCGGTGTTGTTTTGCCCGTAATACTGCGCGCCGTAGATACCCGGTCCGGACATTCCTCCGAAAACCGCCAGATTAAACACGAACATGAGCTGACCCACGATTGAAACCGCCGTCATTGCCTCGGTTTCAAGGCTGCCCACCATTACGTTGTCGATTAGTCCCACCATGTTGGTAATGCCGTTTTGTATCATCATCGGCACTGCCAGTGCTAATGCACGCTTATAAATACTCCTGTCTTTCATTGCTGCCTCTCCCTGCGGATAACCGCGTCCGTACACTTTTTTTATCTATGTGCGTCTTTTTTGTAATGCTTAATGTATAATTAACGCTTGGCGTTTATTATACCACAAGACCGCAGTATTGTCAACATTTATTGGAGTATGCGATCCGACCAAATTACACTAATTAGTAAAGTTTTGTGAGCCGTTCCGGCGGACTATAAGTACAGGCTGATGAACCCCTCCGCCACAGAGGAAGCCGGCGCAATATATGAAGCATACCTCAAAATTCACCAAAGGCGACGGGGAACTGTTATCTCTACGGCGTCAACTACTCGCTGCACCCCACATAGTACTTTGCCTGCTCGGCGAACATTTTCGCGTAGATACCGCCGTCCAGAGCGACCAGCTCGTCGTGGGTGCCGTTTTCCTTTATCGTGTCCTCCGCGAAAACCACGATACGGTCGCAGAATTTACAGCTAGACAGCCTATGGGAAATATACACCGCGGTTTTCCCGCCGACAAGCGTGTTGAACTGCCGGTAAATCTCGTACTCGGCGACAGGGTCAAGCGCCGCCGTCGGCTCGTCAAGTATAACCACCGGAGCGTTTTTGTACAGCGCCCTTGCGATTGCGGTCTTCTGCCGCTGACCGCCGGAGAGGTCTGTGCCGTTCTCGTCGAAGCTCTTGTACAGCATGGTGTCAAGCCCCTGCGGAAGCTTCTGCGCGTCCTCCCACAGCCCCGCGAGCTTCAGCACGCGTTCAAGCTCCGCATCGTCTGCCTGCCCGCCGAACGCGATATTCTCCCGCAGGCTGAACGCAAATAGCTGGAAGTCCTGAAATACCACCGCAAACAGCTTTCTGTATTCCTCGTCGGAGTATTCCCTGATATTCACGCCGTCAACAAGTATTTCGCCCTCGGTGACGTCATATAGCCGGCACAGCAGCTTGATGAACGTGGTCTTTCCCGCACCGTTCAGCCCGACAATGGACAGGTGCTCCCCGGAATTGATCGTGAGGTTTATGTCCCGCAGCACCAGCTTTTCAGAGCGCGGATATCTGAAGCTGACATGGCGGAATTCTATGGTATGTTCGCCCTGCCGGACAGGCTTTGTACCCTTTTCCATTGCCGCGGGGAACCGCATGAATTCAATGTATCTGTGGGCGTAGGCGCATTTCTGATTGATCTCCTGCACGCCGCTCACGATACCGTAAAGGCTCCAGTAGAGCGTTCCCGCAGCGCTGACGCACATTGAGAAATCGCCGATAGTTATCGCCTTTGTGACAGCCAGAAAGCCTATGTAGAAATAGCTTATCCCGTCCCGGAGCGCGTTCGCCGCGTCCATGACCCAGCTGTTTTTACGCTGCTTTTTCGCGGTATCCCGCCATATTCCCACCTGTTCGTCGGAGTACATTTTCGCCTTGTCGCCCATCATTTTTGCGCTGTCGTAAAGGCGGATATCCTTGCCAAGTCTGAAATCCGCAAGCTGATAGTATACATAGCCGAAAACACGGTTGCTTTTCGCAAGTTTAAGAAAGCTCTCTTGATCAATCCTGTTGTTCTTCGCGTTGAATATCGTGATCACCACCAGCGCAGCGACCTGCACCGGCAGCAGCCATGGACAGGTGAACAGGATAATTACCGAAACACCCAGCAGCGCCGCCGCGTTATTCACCAGCTTGAATACCGCGCCAAGAACGCCCACGATACCGCCGCTGTACCAGCTCATGCCCTCCTGCGCCTTTTGCAAAGCGTCAAGCGCTTCGGGGTCTTCGGTATGCTCGAAGTCCATTTGCATGGTGTGGTCGGCAAGCTGAATGTCGATATGCTCGCTGAACCACTCCGCGTGCACCGATTCAAGCTGATCCGCCAGATTCCGCAGAACGCTGGTCAGCAGTTGAACGCCGATATAAATTCCTGCATATACCGCCGCGTTTGTGAGGTGCTGCGAGATCTCGCCGCTTGTGATTATCAGCACCAGCTCGTCAATGATGAACTTCGCCATTATCGCGTTCTGCATTTTATCCGCGAACTCCGCAATAAACCGCATGAAATACACAAGGAACACCGACGGTCTTTCTTTCCATGCGGTCTTGAACACAAATTTCAGCGTTTCGCGGGTCACGCCCTTTTGTTTCTGCTTAGACATTTGCCGCCTCCTCGTCAACGTAATACTGCGCCTGCAAGCGGAACATCTCCGCATACGCGCCGTTTTTCTCCATAAGGCTTTCGTGAGTGCCGTATTCGCACAGCTCGCCGTCCTTGAACATTGCAACGTTCTTGCAGAACTGCGTTGAGCTTAGCCTGTGGCTGATGTACACGGCGGTGCTGCCGCCTATCAGCTTGTCGAAGTCGTTGTACAGCCTGCTCTCCGCGATAGCGTCAAGGGCGGCTGTCGGCTCGTCAAGCACCACCACCGGCGCGTTTTTGTACAGCGCCCTCGCCAGCGCCAGCTTCTGCTTTTCGCCGCCGGAGAGGTCAACTCCGTCGTCATGGATAACTTTGAGTATCTCGGTGTCAACGCCGTTTGGCAGCTCCGACAGCTTCTCCCCGAAACCCGCCGCTTTAAGGCAGTCCTCCGCCCGCTTTATATCCGTCTTTTCCGGGGACTGCATAGAAACATTCTCCGCAAGCGGGAACGCGAACAGCTCAACATCTTGGAATACCGGCGAAAACACGCGGTAATAGCTGCGCTTGTCGTATTCCCGGATATTCACGCCGTTCAGCAGTATATCGCCCTCAGTAGGCTCGTACAGCCGCAGCAGCAGCTTTATGAATGTGGATTTCCCCGCGCCGTTAAGTCCCACCACAGCAAGCCGCTCGCCGGCGTTCAGCTTAAGCGACAGGTTTTTCAGCGCGAAGTTTTCGGCTTTGGGGTACTTGAACGAAACGTTGCGGAACTCGAATTCGTAGCTGTCAAATTCGGGAACAGGCTTGCCGCTTTGCTCTTTATCGCCGCCGTCTAAGTCTAGGAAGCTGCGGAAATCGTCCACCTGCCGGCTTTTCTCAAGCAGCGTACTCACGCCGTTAAGAAGCTGGTTTATGTACTGAAACAGCGTTGCCGCGCTGGCTAGGTACAGGCTGAAATTACCTATCGAAAGCCCGTCGTACACCACCGACCAGATGAGCCAGCCATATATGACACAATGCGAGAGAGCAAGCATTGCGCTGGCAAATACCGAAGCCCAGAACCAGAGAAGAGCATTCTTCTTTTGTGTGTTGTAACGTTCCTTTTTCAGCTCCCGATATTTCTCAACCAGCCATTTCCGCAAATTGAAAAGTCTGATGTCTTTTGCGGGAGTAAAATCGGTTATCTGCCAGCGCATATAGTTGTCCTTACGCCACCATGGTGCAAGAGGGTCCCATATCTTCTCCTTGGAGTACTTGTTGAATCTGTCACCAATAATACAAGTTACCGCCGAAATGGCTATCATGACAACAATTATCCATATATTCAGCGTTCCGAGGATAACTATTCCCGTCACTGCAACCGCCGCCGTGCAGAGGTAATTCACAATGCTCCTCATCATTCCCTCAACCCCCGCGTCATTGCTGTTGCAGGCGTTGTTCGCTTTCTGGTAGCAGTCCATGACGTCGGCGTTTTCAAGGTGCTGAAAGTCAATGCTCATCACCTTTGCGTTCTTTTCGCCCATAAGCCCGAAGCGAACTGCAATGAACCGCCACCACACTTCGCCGTAATAATATGTATTCAGCATTGTTGAGGTGAGCTGAATGACCGTGAATATTCCCACAAGCCATAGAAGCGCTTCCCAGCCCGCTTCGCCGGTTATCATGTCGATTACGAACTTTGATATGAACGTCCAGAGGTAGTTCATCAGCGGGGCGCATATCACGCCTATCGGAATGAGTATCATCAGCCGCTTCGAACCGCGCTTCATTGCAGAAATCGTCCAGCGGATATTGCTCCACAAGCCGTATTCGTGGTGAAGCGGGTTCTGCTTCTCATCGGTTTTCTTTTTCATAGCCGTTCTCCTTTTTGTATGTGTCATTTATGAAATAGCGCTTATGCCTGCAATCGCTGTTATAATTGAAACTGGTCGGGGGGATCATGAAGTATCGTGCGGCGGTGAGGAATGCCACCAGTTCACAGCGGGCGAGGAACTGATATATCTTTTCGCTGCTTTCTCCGCCGTTCAGGGTAGCTTCCCAGATAAACCTTATGTCGCAGAAGTCGGTAATTATCTCCTTTGCGTTTTCGGGAGATATTCCCAGTTCATGTACAAGGGTGCCTCTCTTGAAGAACATGGTGCCGTCCCTTCCTGCAAGAAAATACAGCGCTTTCAGCGCATTCGGTTTTGCAAGTACGCTGAACAGCTTCACATACTGCTCGTCGTATTTCAGCACCTTGTCGTAGCCGCACTTTGGCTCTGGGAACAGGAAAAAATATTGCAGATCTGCATTGTTTCGAGTTTCCATAAAGCCCTCGTAGAAATCCATACGGCTGTGTATATCGTACTGGCAGTCAAGTATATCCGGTGTCAGCGGATCATACCTCGGACAGCCGCCTTTCGCCATAAGAAGAGCCCTGCAAATATTGAAAACCTCGGCGAACTGCTTATCCTCGGGAGTAGCTTTGATATGCTCTATCACTCGGTCATATATGGAGATGTTCTCGTTCTTCCGCCCGAACAGCTCGTCTATCGAAACCCCCAGCCGATCAGCGATCCTCGGCAGAAGCGCCGCGTCCGGAAAGCTGTTCATCTCCCACTTTGAGACCGCCTGCGCGGATACTCCCGCCGCGTCCGCAAGCTGTTCCTGCGTTATTCCCTTTTCCTTGCGTATCCTGCGAAGATTTACGTTGAATGTGTTATCCATTTCATGCGCCCTCCCTGTGCTTTTCTTTATTATAGCACAAGTTTAAGTTGAATTCAACGGATTTATAGTTTACAAATTCAAAATACGGTTTAGAAATATTAGCAGTTCAACCGTACGTTGATCAAGCACTTTCCCAGACGCGCAATTACTTCTTCAAGTCGCCGTTTGCGGGATTATCAAGCACCTCACCGCTTTCGGAGAATCGTGAACCGTGGCAGGCGCAGTCCCATGAATGCTCCGCGGGATTCCATTTCAGTGCGCAGCCGAGGTGCGGACAGCGCTTCTCAGAGGGGGTGAGCAGGTTCTTCGCAGCCTCGAAGCCATTCACCAGAAGCTGCGGCTTGAGGAAATTCCGCGACGGGCTGAACAGCTCCGCGTGATCGTTCCTAACGCCGCACACCATGTCGCTTAGCAGCATAGCGGACAGCATTGCGCCGGTCATGCCCCACTTATTGAAGCCGCTCGCGGTGTACATTTCCGGGCTGTTTTCCGAATACCTGCCGATATACGGAACGCCGTCAATGCTCATGCAGTCCTGCGCCGCCCAGAAGTATCTCTCCTCCGCGCCGGGGTAATGCAGCGCTGCAAACTCCCGAAGCTCGTTCCAGCCACCGCCGTTCTTTCCGGTGCGGTGAGCGCCTCCGCCTAAAAGCAGCAGGTCGCCGTAATTTCTGAACGACAGCCCCTTGCGGCACTCGTCAACATACATGCCGCCTACTTCCTGCGCATTCGCCAGCGCCAGCACGTATGAACGGTGCTGATACAGCTTCACGAAATAACTCCCGTGCTTGTTTATAAACGGGAAATGCGTCGTGACTATCACCTTGTCCGCGTGTATTTTCCCGTGATCGGTAACGGCGGTAGTCCCGATCATTTCACGCACGAAGGTATGCTCATAGATGTTCAAGTCCTTAGCGATTGAATACAGGAATTTCAGCGGGTGGAACTGCGCCTGCTCCGGGAAGCAGACTGCTCCCGCGATCTCAAACGGCAGCGGGACATTCTCGGTGAACCTCGCCTTTAAGCCTATCCGCGAAAGCGCGTCCATTTCCGCTTCCAGCTTCCTGCGGTCGCTGCGGGAATACACATAGTTGTCGCGGAATTGAAAATCACAGTCGATATCCCGGCAGAGCGCCGCATATTTCTCAAACGCCATGCGGTTCGCCCGGAGGTACAGCCCCGCCTTTTCGGCGCCTTTTTCACGCAGAAGCCGGCTGTATATCAGCCCGTGCTGAAAGGTCAGCTTGGCGGTCGTGCCGCCGGTAGTGCCGCTGCATATCCGCTCTTTCTCGACCAGCACATACGGCACGCCCTTTTCTTGCAGAAAATACGCGGTGAGTATCCCCGCGATACCTCCGCCGATTATAAGGACGTCGGTTTTTATGTCCGTTTGCAGGGACTTAAATTCCGGGCGCTGTATATTTTTATCCCATAATGTTTCCATGGACGCTCCCCTCCCCCGCTGTCAGTCAGCGAAACTGCCTATCACCGGGCGCAGCCTGATCATCATTGTACTCCCCCAGCCCAAGAACCCTGTCAACATACCGCCGCATTTCTGCCTTTGAAGTAACCGAATGGGTGCCGTTGATGATCTCCTGCTTTCTGCTTTCGGGGAGAGCCGAAAATCTCTGCATTGCTTCAAGGTTCTGCGCGAGAGCCATTCCGAAGCCTAATGGTAATTCCTGTTCAGCCATGTGAACCCTCCTTGAATGTTTTATCGGTATTATTCCGCGGGCTGAACGTTTTATGCAAAATAAAGAAACCCTGCATAACAATACAGGGCGCGGTGTGATGTCTATTGAATACAAAAGTACCTCGGCGCGCGAAAATGCGTGTCGAGGTACTCGACTGGCGGAAGCGGTGGGATTCGAACCCACGGTACCGTGAGGTACAACTGATTTCGAGTCAGTCCCGTTATGACCACTTCGATACGCTTCCA
>CAMCFA010000110.1 GCA_945873955.1 uncultured Clostridia bacterium
TCCTGCAAAAATCTGACCGCATAACCGCCCCGCTGGTTCTTGTGGTCGTACCATTTTGCGTCGGAAATCGTAACGCTGTCGTGCGTTCCGGAGCCGTCCGTGTAGATGTACTGGTAGGTGCTGCCGACCTTTTTCAGCCGTTCTCCCTTGCTTTGGAGGTACCGCGCAAGGTCGATAGTGTTTGCACGCTGAAAATCTTCGTCAGAGAAATTGATGTATTTCAAGTGAATTTCCTTTCTTCAGAATATATTTTTTAGATTGGTTACTTAGCATTGTGGGTTCACCATGAACCTACCCTCAGTCCACCTTGTGCGCACATTAAGGCGGGCGCACCACGAAATACATATTCGACGAGTTCCCGCCGGACTGCCTGAATCTGCGTTCGCGCCGGATATACTGCGCCTTTTCAAGATCGGACAGCGCACGCTTCACGGTGCTTTTGGAAATTTTCAGGTCTGCGGCGATCGTGGTGATTGACGGAAAGCATTTGCCGTCACGGTCGCAGCGGTCGGAGAGATAAATATAGACTGCCACAGCTCTGTGCGGCAGTCCGGACGAATAAATTTCACGATTTTTGAGCATAGTCACCCCTTGTTAGTATTTTGGCTCAAGCGGGTTTTCCTTGATTCCAAGCGCGGCTTTCTTGCGGTGAATCGCCTGTTTGAGTTTGTGCTCGGTGCGGAATTTCTGACCTCTGGAAACGCGATTGTAATCCTCAGAGATCAGTCTGCCAAAGGATTTGAGCATGGTTAGAGCAGCATTCCGAATCGCATACTGTGGGATAATTCGCTGTGGTGCGCTGTCGGCTTCGGGAACAACTATATCTGGTTCACCCTGCGGTAGTTCCATATCCATGACCGCCCGGATTACCGCATTCTTAATAGGCTTGAACGCCTTATTATCAGCCAGCGCTGGGAATGTCTGAACCGCGCTAGTATAGGTTTCGTACTTCTGCCGTTCCATTTCGCACCATTCCTCATACATCTTTTTGAGAACAGGATTTTTCGCAAGCTCCGCAACGATCTCATCAACGGTTTTCTTGACATTCGGCTGCAAATAACCGTAAACCTTTTTACCTTTGGATTTCTGAAGCTGAAAATACAGCTTTGATATCAGCAGTTCAAGCTGCGGGCTGGAACAGCTGCTGTTCTGCAATTCCGAAACAAGATTCTGCATAACATTTTCCGCTTCACGGCGCAGCTTATCCCTCACCTGAGTCTGCTCCTGATACAGATTTTGAAGCTCGTCACGGTAAATGTCGTTTGCGAATGCGCTGCGGATTTTTTCGATTCCGGTGTTCGAGAGATACCCCTCTTTCGGGTCGGTGGAATACACCACGATATGCACATGAGGATTGGTTTCCTTGTTGTGAAAGGCGGCATACCAGCGGATATTCTGCGGTGAAATTTTCTGCGCCGCCGCTATATCCGAGATATGCCGCCGCACCAGTTCTCGCCACGCTTCAAGCGTGTTATAGCCCATGCGCTCCGCATCGTCACGCCGCAGGGAAACAATGTGAGTCCACACCGTTCCGGCATGATTTGCGACTTCCTTTGCGGCTCTGTCAAGGACTATTGGCTCGTCTTTGCCTGTGAATAGACCGTGAGATTTCGGGCGGGAATCAAGATAATTCATGAAAATCTCACGTTCAAGTTCTGTGTGTTGCTGCGGGATCGCAACTCCCTCACGGGTTGCGATGTACTTCACATAATTTCCGAGCTTTCCATGCGAGCCGGACTTTATATACCGGCTTGTGACAATTATTTTCGGCATTTCAGTACACCTTTTTCAGTTCAAGATCAATAACGTCTTTAGCGAACTGCTGGGCTTCTTCAAGGGAATTCTCCGCCAATTCAAACCCAACTGCGGCGTAGAATTTGTCTGCCAAATCTGTGCAGTCGAAATCTCTGAACACCCGAATTTCAAACCCGGCACAGTATACAACTTCACCGTTATCGCATTCTCGGGGAATTTCCGTCACCGGAACGCACTCAACAAAATAACCACGGTACTGCATTTCTTCACCCCAATCTGAACTGAAAATCTCTGCCCACATCGAATTTCTGCGCCTGCGCCAAAGCCTGTTCGAGAAATTTTGTATCCAGCCCGACAGACTTGTAGCCCTGCTCGATTATCGAATAATACTGCGGGGACGGGGGCTGCAGCGGCTTGTTTCCGTTCATGATGTACACCATTCCCTCCGTTTCTTCACCTTGAAATTCAAAGTGCAAAATCTCCTTGCGGTAGTATTTCGGGAAGCCCTCGTATACGTCCAGCCGCTTTTCGTCCTGCTCCGAGAGCTTCCACAAAAGCACCGGAACCTCGCTGTCCTGTTTCGGCTCGATAGTTGCATGGTACTTGAACTGTAATTCGTACCCGCAGAGCATTCCCGGAGCAATCACCTCCGAGCCGGGACAGCGCTGCGCCATCTGTTCAAGGTTTATGTTTGAACCGTATGCGATGTATATTTTGTTACTCATATTTCACCTCACATTGAAATATCTGAATTTTGTGTCTGTTGAGAATTGTCCTGCGACTTAATATCTTCACGCTGCTGCTTTAAACGCTCGCGCTGGGCTATTGCGTCCTCAGGGTGTCTCCATGAAATACAACCGTCCAAGTGCGAAATAAGGTGCTTACGGCAATTTTTGAACTCGTCGCCGTTCAGCCCAAGATTTATAAGCCACACGCGGCAGCTATACCGAAGATTATCACTCTCGGAAACTTTGGGAGAGCAATATTTTTTCGTCAGCGCAGCGTTGCTGATTGCAAGAGCCAGCACGATGTAGGAACGAATCACCCCGGCGTGCAGCGTAGAATTAGCAGCGCGCATTTCCCAATGCCCGTCAGCAAAATAGCTGTGAAGGTTCAGAGCATGATAACGGGTGGAGGAGTAGTGATGATACACCTCGCTGGTATCGCCGTCGTACCAAAAGTTTTTCATATCTTCGATAGTGAGATTTTTCTTGTTGTTTATCTTCTCCAGAAACCTCCTGTCCACCTTTTGGCAGTAATATTCGCGCTGATGATTTACCTGCAGGACATCAAACAGGAAATTCTCCTTGCTGGCGAAAATATTCACAAGATTACGCAGACTCTGAGTCGTGTATTTCCCGCCGTCAACATGAATGTGTATTCCGCACTTGTACTCGCCTCCTGTCACTCCTCCGGCTCTGCGCACGGCACGAACCACCTCCTGAAGCAGCGGTATATCCGAATATTCAAGCACCGGAGTAACGATTTCCACGCAGTATTCCCGCGAAGCAGACCTGCCGTCCCGGTTGACCGCTCTTATGCTGGAATCAGAAACCACCGACCATTTCCTCGACTGAGAATCCCTAATGCAATACTTGTCGTAAGCTCCTCCAACATGGTCTGCACATGAATCCAGAACCTCCGAAATAGCTTTTGCGGCAGACGCTCTGGTAAGCCCGGTGCATTCAATTTCCACACCGAATTTCTGCTGTTTTATTCCGTCGAAGTCACCTGACACGACTTTCACCTCCGACTAAACTACTCATTCTGGAATTCCACCGCGCTCTCCAGAGAAATAACGCCGTTGATATGCCGAACCTCGTCCACGCACATTTTGTGAAGCTCACGAACGGTTTCGGAGTCCACCTCGTTCGCCGCAGCAGTCATGTGCGAGAGTTTGCCCAGCTCCACAGCAATCTTAAACAGATTCCTGTTTATGCGCTGCTCCGCGCCATGAACCACAGCGTCCACCGAGGCGGTGATTATCGGCGAGAGGTAATTCACATTGCCCTCGGATTTGAGATAGCCGACATAGAAGTTTATCGCTTTCTCAATGAACTCGCTCTTGGAACGGCAGTTATCCCCAGCGTAGAAATTCTCCACACTGTCCATAGTTTCCGGGAATACCCACAGCGGAAATTTCACCTTGTTCGCAAACGAGCCGCACAACTCATCGGGATTTGGCTTTACAGCGGTACTTTCACCGTTCTGCAACCCCGAATTATTCGATTTTTCCATTTTACAACCCCTTTCAAAATATCTCACAAATCGCATTGCGGCGGGCTTTGCCCGACGCTGTGACCAGGGCGGAACCCCGTCCCTTTAACTTGCATAAAAATCATACCCCGCCCCTTGCGAAGCGAGGTATGATGCCATCTTTCGAAACTCCGTCAGAAACCGCCCAAATCGGCGGGGGGTATCCTCCGGAGGTAAAGTTACCCTATCCTGTTCGGAAAGCCTCACACGGCGGCGCACGGCTGCCCAAAACGGCTTAGTCCGGTTCGGACGGGGTCTGCGCCTTGCGTTCGGGCTTATCTGACTCAGACTTTTTCGCCGTCATCTCGATGAACTCCCGGACATTCTGCGGGACGGTTTTGCCGTAAAGCTGCTCTGCGTAACGGCTCAGTTCGCATTCAAGCGTGGTGTTCTTCTGCGAGAGGTACATTCGCAGGGCGGATATTTTGCTTTCGGGCAGGGAAATCTGGATCGAATTTTTCATGTTAACACCCCCTCTGAAATAAAAAAGGCATGAACCATTCATAGTCCATGCCTTTTACATATTTAGTGACATTTCGCTTGACAATTTATGCGAACTATCATAATATTCCTGAATTATGGGACATTTCGTATAGTCCATCATTTACACCTGATACTGATGTGAATACTTAGCGATAAGGCTCTGTTTGATCTCCTCACATCGGCTGGAATCAGAGAGACAGATCCGGATATTATCCTTGTTTTCTTCTGTCAGCTCCATGCCCTCTATTCTCATAGAACCGTCAACTTCCTTGATTATCTGGTCAACATTTCCCATATTAGCACCGCCTTTCTATACTCTGATTATACATCATTTTGCCGAAAAATTCAAGTAGGGGATTACCAAGTCACAAAAGTGAACCCCATATCTTTCTGAACCTCGTCCTGCGTTATCGTCTGCGGCTGGGAGAATTCCTGAACATACTTCTCGCAAAGCTCGTCCGAAAGCGAACAGAAATCCATGCCATCATCGGTCATTTTCTCGCCGCAGATAAAGAAAGGTCCGGCAACAATTCTGTCGCCGAACCTGCGGTTTCCGTCCATGCCTATCAGCTTCGCTTCATCATTTCCGACCATCACAGCATTGGGATCGTTAAGGTAATAAATCGGCTCTATAAGACCGCCGACCGCCTCTTTCATTCCCTTGAGGGAGTGCTCGATTTCCGTGATGTAGGCGGGCTTGTTCGGCTCTACCATCACGACTTTCATCATTTCAGATGCCATAAAAACTCCTTTCAGAACAGCGTTAGCTGAACATAATTTTCTTGCGTGTCCGGCGCGGAGGTTGCTTCGGTTTGCTCAATTTCAGAGAAGTCGACCTCGTCAAGCTCCTCGTATTCTTCGTCCTCGTCAGCCGGAATTGACTCCATTCTGGCGAGGATATCCGGCGAACGGAGCTTCTGCGCCGCGCTCTGGAAGCTTTCAAGATAGCCTTTTGGATTCTCGTATCGCCGCATTGTAAGCAAATCGTCCTCGGAAATGGCTCGGCGCAGGTTTTCAGCGTAGCCAAGAATTGCGGGAATGCAGAGCTGTTTGAGCTGCTTTTCGGTCAGATTTACCGACTGATCCCGGACGAATTTCAGGTTTTCGTCCTCGTCAATTATTTGCATTGACCTAGCTGCGTTCTGCCGAATTTCGTTCGGTCGTGCCATGAAATTGCTGTCCACCTCCGGCGGGACTTCACGATAATATGCCTCCGGAAGCAGGAACAATGTGGCTTCTTCAGACAACTGCTGCTTGTAGTAGATGATGTGATTGCGCACCAAATTCATGTTCACACCGTCTGCCCAGAACGGGTCGGAACAGCCATGTTCGTGAATATAGTCCCACCGGGCAAAGCTGTTTTCCAGCGCGGCGGCATAGTCAACATTCTTGCTGGACTTGCTCATAGCGACAGATTCATGCCCGGTTTAGGGGATTGTTCCTGCGACTGTATCTGCTGAAGCTGCCGTTTGTCGTAGCAGTAGCAATAGCAGTCGTAACCCTCGCCAGGCTGACAGCGAAGAAGAAAAATGTAGTTTTCCGATTCCGTCTTGAAGCCGTAGCTTCTGCCGAGGTTGAGGCTGGAATGGCGGCTGCAATAGGACATCATCGTGCGGCGGTTTTTCAGCAGTCCGCTGCTGCGAAGTCCGTTTATTACACCGTCCAGCTCGCTGCGGAACTGCTCGGTTTTGAGGGCGGAACTGTTCTCCCACCACGTTGACCAGAATTCATTTCCGTCGCCGAAATCCATTCGCAGATGCCCGATACAAGCACCTCTGACGTCCGGATTACAGTCGCTGTAATACAATGATTCCTGTCCGGGTTCGCCAGATTTAATCTCAATTTTCTTCATCAGATACCTCCATTTCGTTCAGAAAATCGTACACCTTCCGTATGCCGGAAAGCTGGTTTTCGGATATTTTTATTTCGGGGAACTGCTCCGAAATATCCTCTGAAACCTCTTGCAGATCCTCGGCGTTTTTCTCCTCGAAGCAGCTCAGAAAATCTGTATACGGCTGAGTAACAACAGCTTCACAGCCGATATTCACGCAGTAAAAAACAGCCCTGACGAGATTCACATCAAGGCTGCCGCTGTCGGGATATTCGGTTATTTCTTCGTGAAGCTTCACTAGCCAGAGCCGCATATTTTCCACCGCCTGCCGCTGTTCCTCGCTGACTCCGGACGGCAGCTCCTCGGAATTGAAGCTGTATTCCAGCAGCGAAACGCTTGAAGATTCCGCGCCTGTGACCAGAATTGCAACGCTCATAACGCAGAGAATTACAGGCAGAAACACGGCTGCGATTATCATTGCGACAAATTCCCATGTGCGCTTGTCGGTGGCTGCGGTGGCTATGGCTTTGATTACAATGGGCGGGACTGCCATGCTTATCTACCTCCCGCGCTGCCGAACAACCGTTCCTTGTATTCCGGCGCATGAACGCACAGGCAGTATCTTTCATTGCCGCATTTGTATAGGCAAACGCCGCGCTGGGAATACCTCGTCAGCTCGTATTCCGAAGGTTCGAGCTGCAGATTGTCAATGTAGAATTCCTTATCTACTGTACCCGCGTGGAATAGGAACTGGTGCGTAGGAATTGCGAACAGCGGCTTTGTAAGCTCCCGAATTCCCTCCAGATTGAAGTCCTCAAGGTTCTGTGAAGCGAGAATTACAGCCGAATTCTTCTTGCGCACGCGCTTCATAAAGTTGCGGATATACTCCACGGCAACGGGATTTGAGAGGAACAGATAGAACTCGTCCACGCTGGCAACAGTATTTCCGGCGGTCAGAAGCTCGTTCGACATATACGACAGCACATTGAACAGCAGCGCGCTGCGAATATTCCTGCTTGCCTGAAGCAATCCTTTAACACCGAAAGTCACAAAGCTGCTGTCCGTTATATTGGTGTGTCCGTTGAAGAACTTGCTTTCCGCGCCCTTGCACATGGAATGCAGTCCGAGGCAAATATTCTGCAAGGTTTCCGCAGTATAGATGTTGTTCTTATCCTCATTATAGCTTCGGAATTCCTCCTCGGCGATAGCGTAGAGGTCAGACAAAACGGGGTAATCTGTTCGTTTCAGCTTTGAGAAGTCTGTGCGGTCAGAGATACCAAAGCGCTCATACAGTTTTATAAGCATAAGCTCAATGGTGTCGATTTCCCGGTCGGAAAAATCTTTGTAACAGCGGAAAAAGTCCCGCAGAAAGCTGATGTGCTGACTAAGTCGTGTTTTGCCGCAGAACGCTTTTGGCGCGGTTTCATCAACCTCCCCACTCTCATCCCACGTTTTCGGTTCAAGCACATTTATGATGTACTCGCCGGACATGAGGTCGATAAAACAGCCGCCGAGGTTCTCGG
>CAMCFA010000111.1 GCA_945873955.1 uncultured Clostridia bacterium
AAAACAGCTTACGCTGATGAAGGGTGATAAGGTGGTCGAGGTTGCGGAAATAGGAGCCGATTTGCTGTTGTTCACCTAATTCAGGGACTTTCACATCTATGGTGCTAAACGCTGGAAATTTTAAATTCCAAGTATCAGATGTCAAACCCTGTGAGTTAATTTGAAATTTGTGTATCATATCAACCCGTTTAAACATATACGAAAAGAATACCGAATCAATGTTTTCTTTTGGAATTGCAACGGTATATGCAGGGCTTAAAATGCCGTCATATTGGGAATATCCACTTGCACCTTGCCACATTCGCATACTGTTATAAGCGATATCATTTTTACGAACTACTTTATAATTGGATTTATCTTCGCTTGAATTATCGTGACGGTTTAGCTCTGACGCTTTTACAACGCCAGAGTTAATTGTTACGGCGATGAGTTCGCCCTCTGATGAGCGTTCTGTTCTTTCCGTGAAACAATCCCCCAACTCACGCTGTTCCCAAGCGTTTGTATTTATAAAGAAAAATGGAGCCAAGAATTTCTTAGCTCCATAATTATAACATATCAATACTTATTATTGACTTGAACCGATAAAACCGTATTCTCTATTCGGTAATCATCATCACGAAGGGGTATTATTTCCTCAATCAGCAAGTCGGTTAATGCCTTTTTAATTGCTTGATGATATTTGAATTTAGAAATATCGCTGTGTATTGTTGAATACTTATCAAAATCGGCGGACTTCTTCAGGTTATTCAGCCCGGGTAATTCCATATCACCGTATTCATAACGATCAGCTGCATAGGATACTGCTTCAAGAGCAACACACCATTCCTCGGCAAAAGAAGTCAATACTCTGTCGATAGTTTCCTTTCGCATATCCGCAAGGATATAGGACACTCTCTTATCCTTGAAATCGTCCGGATTTTCGCTGATGTTTGTCCATAGCTGCTGCATCAAAGCGCCGAGTTTCGGATTTGATAAAAGCAGCTCGTTTATATACTCGTTGATTTCATTGACCAGATTTTGATAATGCTGCTTACCACGCTCGTCATCGGTTGCGGAAACGACAGTTTGAATCAGACTTACAATATAGTCATAGTCGATTTTCTCTTTACTGTACGCCTTCAGCTCATATTCAAAATCTATGGTTTCTTCATCACCGCCGTCACTACCGCCGGAGTTAGGCGGGTATTTAGCCTTTATGTTCAAGTACCAAGCAGCATATATTTCGTATTCTTCCTCGGTAATACCGTAGGAATCGGGCGGATTATCGGCATACTTGGTAAAAGCTTTTAGATTAGCGTAAATCTTGTCGAATTCCTGAAAAGCCTTTGCAAATCTTAACTGCCCCTCTTTTGAAAGAGTGGGAATAACATCGGGAGTGGCTGCTGTAACACGAACATAGGCAAGAGCCTTTTTGAATTCGTCATGAACGGTATCCCAATCGGGCGCAAGAACAGAAGCCTGTCCGCCTGCGGAGTATAAAATCAAAGCGTCATCTACCGCTTTTTTGAATTTGTGAGGAGATTGGAATGTAACTATCTGACCGGCGGTCTTTTGCTTATCAAAAAGGCGGTTTGTTCGAGAAAATGCCTGAATGATGTCGTGCGGGTGCATGGGCTGCCTGTCCATAAAGACAGTTGAAAGACAAGGAGCGTCAAATCCTGTGAGCAGTCTGTTTACAACAATAACAAGGTCGAGCTGTTCATCGCGGCTCTTGTACTTTGTTTTCTTCCTTGCAAGTCTGTCGTTAAGATTTGCGTTATAGCCTTTGATTTCACCAATGCCGTATGATGTGCCGAACATTGCATTGTAGTCATCAAGCGACTCCTGCATTTTGGGAACATTCAAATCAGCGCTTTCAGAATCTTCATCACTTGAAACAGAATATGTAATTGCGAATTTCGGAAAATCCGGTAATACTCGCTTTGTTTCTTCGCTGATTTCGATACTTGTTTCGCCTTTTTTTACTCTTTTCAGCAAATCATAGTATGCTTGCGCCCTTTGGATTGAATTTACCGTAAGCAGAGCTTCATAGGTTTTGCCTCTGCCGTTTGCAAAGCCGAGTTTTTCCCTAGATTTGTTGATAATTGTATTCAGTACCTCAAGCATATGAACTTCGGTATCATATACCGACAAATCCTCGTTCTCATCGTCTTTGCTCAGGTCTTTTACGCCGAGATGTTCGGTCTGGAAACCTAAAACAGCTTCGTCGCGAATTGCTTCCTTTACGGTGTATTTGTGCAGACAATCACCGTAAAGCTCATTTGTGGTTCTGGGTAAATCGCCCTCGGCAGGATATGCGTTTACATCAAAGCGCGGTGTTCCCGTAAACCCATACCAAAGAGAATTTCGGAAAAATTGCGAAAGCAGCCTTTGTGTTCTTGGAGTTACTGCACGGTGACACTCGTCAACAACAAAAGCAATACGCAGGCTCTTAATACGATTATAAGCTGGAGTATCTTCCTTAAGGCGCTTTTTTACAGCAATAGTCAGCTTCTGAATTGTCGTTACAATGACCTGTTGATTCTGGTTTTTCAGTTTGTTGATAAGGTCGCTGACATTATCGGTTTCATCGACATCAACGACATCATTGTTTGCGTAGGATTGAAACGCCTGCGTTGTCTGCATATCAAGGTCTTTGCGGTCGATGAGGAAAATTGTCTTTTCAATGCTCGGAATATCAATCAGCAGATTTCTTGCTGTCTTGTAGCTCGTCATTGTCTTGCCCGAACCGGTAGTATGCCAGATATAACCCGATTTACCTTGACGAGAAGCTGCTCTTACAGCTTCAATTGCGTGTATCTGATACGGACGGAGCAGCAAGAGTTTTTTATCCTCTTGATCCAACACAACATATTTCATCACCATCTGGTGAGCCTCGGGGATTTTCAGAACCTCCGCCGCAAATTTCAGATAATCGGTAACGGGAGCGTTTGAAGTGTCCTCCCAGCCGGAGAGAAATTTCTCGTTCAGCTGTTCCTCGCTTGCCGCAGCAAAATACTTGGTATCAACAGCATTTGACACGACAAACATCTGAACAGCAGAGAAAACACCTGTAAACTTGCCTTCACGGATATATTTCTTGATCTGTCTGAAACCGTCCATATAGGAATGCTGACGGTTTTTGAGTTCGATATGAATAAGCGGAATGCCGTTTATCAGCAAGGACACATCAAAGCGTCGATTCTGGTCGTGAATATCGCACTCATCGTCCTTTAATGCTCTGTACTGATTGATAACCTCATAAACGCTTGAGCCGCCTGCTATGTCATCTCGTTTCAGGACGGTAAGCTGCACAGTTTTGGTATCTCTCTGAACAGAAACGTGTGCAACTCCGTTTTCGCCCGAAATCCATTTTGCTGCGTCATAGAAGGTTGCAAACGAAAGCTGATTCTTAACCTGTTCAAACTCACGGTCTGTCAAGGGCATTCCGTCAAGCTGTTCCTTGTTTCCGCGTTCAAGGATTAGCCTTATGTTTTCCCATAGTTTGTTTTCATCGGTAAGGTCGGGACGGTAAGTCCACTGACTTTTGCCCTGTGTAAGCTGGGCAATCAACTTTTCCTCTATTGTCTGTTCAAGTTCAGCCATTTATTGCACCGCCTTTCATTTCAGCTCATCGGTCTTGAATGCCGTATATCCCTCGTAATAGTAGCTGTGGTCAATGCCCTTCATATAGATTTCACGGTCGTTCACCTTATCGGTAAGGGCAGATTTCAGCAGAACCCTTATTTCTGTACTCCGTATAGGGCTGCGCTCCATAGCTAACAGATAATCTTCCTTGTCAATTCTGCTCCAGTCAACTACTTTGCCGAGTTCCGTCTTGAACATGAGATCAAGCCATATCCGTCCGGAGCGCCCGTTGCCCTCTCTGAATGGGTGAGCAATATTCATCTCCACATATTTCTCAACAATTTCGTCAAAGGTAGACTGCGGCATTTTTTCGATATTTTCAAGAGCAGCGTCCAGATACATAACAGGGGCAAAGCGGAAATTGCCCTTTGCGATATTCACGGTTCTTACTTTTCCCGCAAAATCGTAAATATCCTCAAAAAGGTATTTGTGAATTGCTTTGAGTGCTGCAAAGCTGCCTGCTTTCAGAGTATCAAGCATACCGTTTTCAAAAAGCTCGATAGCTTTTTTCTTGCTGATACGTTCTTCCTCGCGGGCAAGCTGCGCTGATTCTGTTATCCCTAATTTGTTTTCCAGTGCCATACAAACACCGCCTTTCAAATAAACATCTTCCGGAGCATAGATTTTTTGAGTTTTTTCAGCGTTTCTAACTTACGCTGATGAAGGGTGATAAGGTGGTCGAGGTGCTCAAAATAGCTTGCTATTTTCTTTTGTTCATCATATGAAGGAACTGTAATATTCATTTTCTGTAAGTCCAAAAATGATAATACTTTTTGACCAGTTCCAGTACAAGTATAACCTATTTCGTGTACAACTTCTTCACTATGATTTAATACTAATGAGATAAAGAACACATCACTATTATTGCCATAAAAAACAGGATAGAATTTGCTTATAATGCCCTTATCACAGCACTTATTGATGTTAAAGGTGAAATCCACTCCATCGCTTCGGTTTCTATATGTGCAGTAACCTCTTGGCAAAATATTGTAGCCTGTTATATCGTGTTGCTGTTTTCTTCCAAAGTGTTCTTCCTGCAAAACAACGCCCTCAGTTTTGGACGATGTTAATACCGGTAAATCACAATCGGAATCAACTGTTTCTTTGTACTCTGTTATCAACCCCGACAACTCACGCTGTTCCCAAGCGTCAGTAAATCCCGCAAATCGAATTTCGGGGTATGAACTTCCATTTTTAGGAAACATTTTTTGGAGCATGGATTTTTTGAGTTTCTGCAAGGTTTCACACTTACGCTGATGAAGGGTGATAAGGTGGTCGAGGCTATTAAAATAGGTACAAATTCTTTGTTGTTCTTTTACTGAAGGGAATATTACTTTGCCTTTTAACGCATTTTCTGCCGACACCTTCATGTCATTTTTTGCGCCTTTATTGACAAGCGGTTGCATATAATTATTCATTCTAACATCTTGCTCAAAATATACTTGAACAAAGTCAGAACAAACAGTTATATGAGGTTTATAAACAGCATATAAAGTTGAAACAATGCCCGCTATACCTTTATTTGTCTTGATTATTCCGTATGGGTTTGATTTAAGTGGTGACTTAGTATATACTACATCTCCAGTTTCAACCACACCATAGTTTGCAACAGATTCACCAGCAAATGATCTACCTTGAAATGCTATCTGATTAACTATTCCGTAATCACCAGACACAGACAACACATCGTCTTTGGAATACCGTTCATCTTTATTCTTTGCCTTTGATACGCTTAGATAATAATTTAACTCACGCTGTTCCCAAGCATCAGTAAATCCCTTGAAACGAACCTGTGGCACATTCTGTTTATTTTTCATCAGAATAACCCTCCAATGCTTTCATAAGTGCTGCAATTTCGGCTTGCACCTGTTCATCTTCGGCGGTCAGCTCGGCAAACTGCGAGAGAAGTTCGTCCTGTGCTTCCTTGATATCCTTGTCCTGTTCCGAGAGTTCTTTTGCTATATCCGCAAGGCAGATTTCTTCTTCCTGCTCAAAAGTATCTACATAACGAGGAATATTAAGATTATAGTCATTTGCCTTTATTTCTTCGTAGCTTGCAAGGTGAGCCTCTTTTTCCACATCTTTGCGGTCGATATAGAGCTGAACAATGCGGTCGATATTCTCATCGCTCATTTTGTTCTGATTCTTGCCCTTTACAAACTGACTTGACGCGTCAATAAACAGAATATCGCGACCGTCACGGTTCTTCTTCAATGCAATTATCGTTGTCGGAATTGATGTGTTATAGAATAGATTTGACGGCAATCCAATAACTGCATAAATAGCACCGCTGTCAACGAGTTTCTGTCTGATTTTGCCCTCGGCTGCTCCCCTGAAAAGTACGCCGTGAGGAAGAATAATAGCCATAGTGCCTGTGCTTTTCAAATGGTAGAAACCGTGCAGCAGAAAAGCATAGTCAGCCTTTGATTTCGGAGCAAGCACACCATAGTCGGAAAATCTTGAATCATTCAGAAAGCCGGTTGCCGCAGACCATTTTGCCGAATAAGGAGGATTCATCAACACTAAATCAAAATCTGTTTCCTCATCGGTGGGCCAGTCTGCGTCAAGTGTGTCGGCATTTCTGAGTGTTTGGTTTTCGGGGTCAACACCGTGCAGGAACATATTCATTCGTGCAAGGTTGTAGGTGGTGGTGGACAGTTCCTGACCGAAATAATGAATATAGTTAGGCTTATTTGAATACTTCTTTGCGTTAAGCAGCAGAGAGCCAGAACCCATTGCGGGGTCATAAACCAAAAGACCCTGCTTGTCCTCCTGCCCCTGAATAGCAATACGAGTTAATATCTGTGATACAGCCTGGGGCGTATAGAATTCGCCCGCCTTTTTTCCGGTTTCACTTGCAAACTGTCCAATCAAGTATTCGTATGCGTCGCCGAGTACATCGCCCTCGTGACCCAGCAAATTAGCTTCGTTGATAGTCTTTACAACCTCTGCAATGGTGCTGGATTGTTTCTGTTCGCCCGCTCCAAGCCTTGTGGAATAGAGGTCAACATCAGCAAAAAGGTTGGCAAAAATGCTGTCAGCCTGTTCAACATTGTTGAAAGCCTTTTGCAGGGTTTCACGCTGGAAAGAGTTATTATTAGCGGCTTCGGCAATTTTGGTATATGTAAGTTCCGGGCTGATTGTGTAGTGATAGCTTTCCTTTATATCCTCCAGCAGCTCATCGGCGTCCTCGGTAGAAAATACTTCTTCGTATGCTCTTTGAGCGACCGTCATATTCTCCGGTGCTTTATTGTAAAGCAGGTCGTAAACATGAGTAAGAAAGGTGTCCGAAAGATATTTGTAGAATACAATTCCCAAAAGGTAGTTCTTGTACTCATTAGCGTCCATTTTTCCACGGAGAATATCCGCGCCTGCCCAGAGGACGCTCAAAAGGTCTTTGCTGTTTTCGTTTTCTGCCATTGTGTTTTCCTCCTAAAATAGCACTTATTTACTTGCTTATTCCATACGGGTTACGCACAAATCCAGCGTATGTGTACCTATTACTATATTATACCACAACATTTACATATTATCAATGCCTTTTAAGATACAATTTATTGTTATTTTACAAAAATCCTGTTTGGCTACGGCAATCCAATTTCCAGATATTGCTTATTGCTTGGGAACAGCGTGAGTTGGGAGATATGATGAATGTGACTTCAGTAAAACGCATTCATCAGTCTGATTGGACAGATAGCGGGATTAGGTTTTTAAGAGCAAGAGATATTGTGTCAGCTGCTAAGAACGAAGAACCTGATAACTACTTATATATCTCAAAAGAAAAGTATGATGAGTACAGCTCAATATCTGGGAAAGTAGCTATTGGAGATATGCTTGTAACGGGAGTAGGAACAATCGGAGTGCCTTATTTAATAAGGAATACAGAGCCTTTATACTTCAAAGATGGCAATATTATTTGGTTTCAAAACGGCTCAAAAATTGATGGAGATTTCTTTCTTTACTCTTTTATCGGACAAACAATTCAAAACTTTATTCACGAGTCTGCTGGCATTGGAACGGTAGGAACATATACTATTGAAAGTGGTAAAAAAACGCCTATTTCCCTACCAAAAAAGGAAGAACAACAGCAAATCGGTTCCTATTTCCGCAACCTCGACCACCTTATCACCCTTCATCAGCGTAAGC
>CAMCFA010000112.1 GCA_945873955.1 uncultured Clostridia bacterium
GAGGAGATACGCGCCATGCACCGCAAGGCTACCCACAACTGCTACGCCTATATCCTGCGTGAGAACAACACCGCCCGGCACTCCGACGACGGCGAGCCGGGGGGAACTGCCGGAGTTCCGATTTACGAAGTCCTCCGCAAGGAGGGGTTGGTGGACGTCTGCTGCGTGGTCACGCGCTATTTCGGGGGCGTCCTGCTGGGAGCCGGAGGGCTTGTCCGCGCCTACACAAAGGGCGCAAAGGACGCGGTGGACAGCGCGCAGATAAAGTGCATGGCTTCTGCGGCGGAGCTGCTGGTCACGGTGGACTACGGGCTTTACGGCAGGCTGGCGCAGGTCTTTGCGGATTATGACGCACGGGTAGCCAACGAGGAGTTCGCCGACAACGTGAGGATAACTCTGTATATCAGAGAGGAAAACGTGCAGAATCTCAAGGACAAGCTGGTGGACGTCTGCAACGGCAGCGTTATTGTTGAAGATGTACAAATATTGAATTATGATTTTGCATAGTTTTCACAAAAATGGCTTTATAAAAAAGGAATTGCCGATTTAAAATTGTATATAATAATATAGGGGATTTCTGTCCTTTTTCGACTTTTGTCATGCATTTTGTGAAAGGAGCTGCCCATGCTTCCCAGAGAACGTATAATGCAGAATGAATCGGTGATCCTTAGCGAGTTCGCCTGCAAATCGGCGGACACGCGGGGACGCCAGCGTCCGGAGCAGCCGGACGACTTCCGCACGGAGTTCCAGCGCGACCGGGACAGGATAATCCACTGCAACGCGTTCCGGCGGCTGAAGCACAAGACGCAGGTGTTCCTGATTCCGCACTCCGACCATTACCGTACGCGGCTCACGCATACGCTTGAGGTCAGCCAGATCTCCCGGACGGTGTCCCGTGCGCTTGGGCTGAACGAGGATCTCACCGAGGCTATCGCGCTGGGGCATGATCTGGGTCACACTCCGTTCGGGCATGACGGGGAGCGCGTCCTGCGGGAGCTGCTCCCCGGCGGCTTCTCCCACAATTTACAAGGGCGCAGGGTAGTGGAGTTCATTGAAAAGGACGGCAAGGGGCTGAACCTCACCGCAGAGGTGATAGACGGTATCGTCGGGCATACCACCTCCGGCGGCGCGCAGCCGCCGTTCACCCGGGAGGGTATGGTGGTGCGGTTCTGCGACAAGATCGCCTACATCAACCACGATATTGAGGACGCTATCCGCGGCGGAGTCATCAGCGACAGCGACCTTCCGGAGTTCCCGGTGAAGGTGCTGGGCAGGACGAAATCACAGCGGATAACGACGCTTGTGCGCTCTCTTGTGGAGGGCGGCGCTGAGAATATCCACATGGACGAAACCACGAAAAAAGCGCACGACGAGCTGCGGGCGTTCATGTTCGAGCGGGTGTACCGCGCCGAGCCTACCGTAGCCGAAAAGGACAAGGCGCAGTATATTGTGGATTTCCTCTACAAATACTTTATAAAGAATCCGGAGAAAATGCCGGAGCTGTATGTTTCCCTTGCGGAGCGCTTTGACAAGTCCACCGCCGTGGGGGATTTCATCAGCGGAATGACCGACGACTACGCGGTCAATCTGTTTAAGGAAATGTGTATTCCAAAGGGCTGGAACGGCGCAGTTTCCCGGCTTTGATGTGCGAGGTGAGAGAATATGGCGCTTCCGGAAGGCTTTCTTCAGGAACTTCGGGACAACAATGAAATTGTGTCTGTTATCGAAAATTATGTCGAGCTGAAACGCTCCGGCAGCACCTATTCCTGCCGCTGTCCGTTCCATTCGGAGCGCACGCCCTCATTCCACGTCTACCCGAACACCCAGAGCTACTACTGCTTCGGCTGCGGCGCGGGCGGGGACGTTATCACGTTTATCCGCACGATAGAGAACCTTGACTACATCGAGGCGGTGAGATTCCTTGCGCAGCGGGCGGGCATGGCAATGCCGGAGGACAAAAACGATGACTCCGCCAGAAAGCGCCAGCGGCTCTACGAGATGAACCGCGAGGCGGGGAAGTTCTTCCACCGCCAGCTTTTCTCACCGGAGGGCAGGGACGGCTGGAATTACATCACCGGGCGGCAGCTCACAGAGCATACTATCCGGCATTTCGGCATAGGCTATGCGGTGAACGACTACCACAAGCTGCATTATTATATGCGCAATCTGGGCTTCTCCGAGGACGAGCTTATCGAAGGCTCTCTGCTGGTGAGAAACAACAACCGCGTCTACGACAAGTTCGTGAACCGGGTGATGTTCCCGATATTCGACACCCGCGGAAATATCATAGCGTTCGGCGGGCGCGCGCTGGAGGCGAACGCTCCCGCGAAGTACCTCAACAGCGCCGAGACCTACGTTTTCCAGAAGCGGGACAACCTGTTCGCGCTGAATTACGCGAAGAATTCCAAGAAGGACTACTTTATCCTCTGTGAGGGCTACATGGACGTGATATCCATGCACCAAGCGGGCTTCGACAGCGCCGTGGCGACCTTAGGCACGGCGATAACCGCAACGCAGGCGCGGCTTATCGGGCGCATGGGCAAGTCCGAGGTGATACTGTCCTACGACTCCGACGGACCGGGACAAAAGGCGGCTTCAAAGGGGATAAACCTGCTAAGCGAGGCGGGGGTAAAGGCGCGGGTGCTCCAGATGTCCGGCGCGAAAGACCCGGACGAGTATATCAAGAAGTTCGGCGCGGACGCGTTCGCTCACCTTATTGAAAGCTCCGGCGGGGCGATAGATTACGAGCTGGGTAAGCTGGCATACGGGCTTGACCTCAACAAAGAGGAGAACAGGGCTTCCTACCTCAAAAAAGCGGTGGTTTTCTTAGCGCAGATACACAATCCGCTGGAAAGGGCGGTTTATGTTTCAAAAACGGCAGATAACGCGAGAATCCCCGCAGAAACGGTGCGCTACGCAGTTGACAGCGAAATTTCGCGGCAAAAGAAGAAATCAGACCGCGACGAGCGCAGAAACCTTATCTCCCCGCGAAATACCGACAAGATAAACCCGGAGTCTGCGAAGCTGCCGCGGGAGGAAAAGGCGGAGCGCGGGATAATCTGCTTTGCGTTCCACAATCCGGACAAGCTGGAAGCTATCCGAAAGAAGCTCACCGGCGGGTTTGCCACTGAGTTCAACCGGCGGGTGTTCCAGTTCATGGAGCAGAAGCACAACGCCGGCGAGGTGTTCACCGGGGGAATGTTCAACGAGGGCTTTTCCACCGACGAGGTGGGGAGGATATACGGCATACTGAATGATTTTTCCCAGTTTGCCAACGCAGAGGACGTACTTAACGACTACATCACGGTGCTCAACGAGTACCATGAAAGAATAAATCAGAAAGAAGCCGGCAGCATGTCGAACGACGAACTGCTGGAATTACAAAAAAGGCTTACAGAGAAGCAAAAGGAGAAGACTAACAAATGAGTGAGAACAACGGAGGAGCAACTCTTCACGAACTGCTTGCACAGGGAAAGCAGAAAGGAAGCCTCACCACGAAGGAAATAACCGACGTGCTGGAGGAACTGAATTTTGACGCTGAACAGATCAACGGTATCTATGAGGAACTGGACAGCCTCAACATCAAGATAGTTGACGACTACACTGCTGACCTCGACATTGAGAATCTGATCGACCTTGCCGAGAGCGAAAACGCCGACGAAAGCTACGACACGGACGGAATGCTTGCCGACGACTCGGTAAAGCTGTATCTGAAAGAGATAGGACGTATCCCGCTGCTCACCACCGAGGAGGAGATAAAGCTGGCGGAGCGCATGGCGAACGGCGACCCTGCCGCGAAGAAGCGCCTCAGCGAAGCGAACCTGCGTCTGGTGGTAAGTATCGCAAAGAAGTACGTCAGACGGGGTATGCAGTTCCTTGATCTGATACAGGAGGGAAATCTCGGACTTATCAAGGCGGTGGACAAGTTCGATTATACAAAGGGCTTCAAGTTTTCGACATACGCAACATGGTGGATAAGGCAGTCCATAACCAGAGCTATCGCGGATCAGGCGAGAACTATCCGTATCCCCGTCCACATGGTGGAAACTATCACTAAGGTGAAGAAAATGCAGAGCCAGCTCCTGCATGAAAACGGCTACGAGCCTACCGAGGACGAGATCGCCGAAAAGCTCAGCATGCCGCTGGACAAGGTGCGCGAGATAATCCGTATAGCGCAGGATCCTGTTTCCCTTGAAACGCCTATCGGCGAGGAGGAGGACAGCCACCTCGGTGACTTCATTCCCGACGAGGACGCCCCCGCGCCCGCTGACGAGGCGTGCAACAGCGTGCTGAAACAGACCCTCGGCGAGGTACTGGACACACTCACCGACAGGGAGAAGAGGGTCATAATCCTGCGGTTCGGACTTATCGACGGCAGACAGCGCACCCTTGAAGAAGTAGGTCAAGAGTTCCAAGTGACAAGAGAAAGAATTCGTCAGATAGAAACAAAGGCGCTGCGCAAGCTGCGTCACCCCACCCGCAGCAAGAAACTGAAGGATTTTCTGGAATAATGCTCTTATTTTCTACATATTCAGCTTACAAAATGGAAAGGCTGGCTGAAAACGTGTTGTTTTCGGTACTGCCGGAACTGGAAAGGATAAACAATGAGCAATGAAAAAGTGATCAATGAGCTTCTTGATCAGGGCAAGCAGAACGGAAAGCTCACCACAAAGGAAATCACCGACGCGATCGAAGAAATGGACATTGACGCCGACCAGATCAACAAGCTCTATGACGACCTTGAAAGCAACAATATAGAGATAGTGGACGACATCACCCCCGGCGACCTTGAAACGGCGCTGGATTACACCGACGACAGCGATTATTCCTCCGACGGGATAGCCGTTGACGATCCGGTAAAGGTACACCTTAAAGAGATAGGCAGGATCCCGCTGCTCTCCACCGAGGAGGAGATACAGCTTGCGGAGAAAATAAGCTCCGGCGACCAGTACGCCCGTGACCGGCTTATCGAGGCAAATCTTAGGCTCGTGGTGAGCATTGCAAAGCATTTTGTCGGCAGAGGAATGCCGTTCCTCGATCTCATTCAGGAGGGATATATCGGTCTTATCAAGGCGGTAGAGAAGTTCGACCATACAAAGGGCTACAAGTTCTCCACATACGCCACATGGTGGATAAGACAGTCCATTTCAAGGGCTATCGCGGATCAGGCGAGAACTATCCGTATCCCTGTCCACATGGTGGAAACTATCACTAAGGTAAAGAAAGCGCAGAACCTTCTGCTTCACCGCAACGGTCACGAGCCGACGGTGGAGGAGGTCGCAAAGGAACTCAACATGACTACGGAGCGCGTACGGGAGGTCATTCGTATCGCGCAGGACCCTGTTTCTCTGGAAGCGCCGGTCGGCGAGGAGGAGGACAGCTTCCTCGGGGATTTCATTCCCGACGAGGACGCTCCCGCGCCTATCGACAGCGCAATGCAGTCGGTATTCAAGGACGAGCTGAACAAGGCGCTGGACACACTCCCCGCGCGTGAGCGCGACGTGCTGAAATTCCGCTACGGCATTGGCAGCGACCGTTCGCACACCCTTGAAGAAGTCGGCAAGCAGTTCAACGTTACCCGTGAGCGTATTCGCCAGATAGAGGCAAAGGCGCTCCGCAAGCTGCGCCAGCAGTCAAGAAGCAAAAATCTTCGCATATTCCTCGATTGATACCGCCGGAATATGCATACATAAAGGAGCAAGGAAAAATGGCAATCGAGAAGGTCAGAGAGTATTTCAAGACGCTGGGTATAGAGGACCGCATACAGGAATTCCCGGTTTCCAGCGCAACGGTAGAGCTTGCGGCAGAGGCGCTCAACTGCGAGCCGTGCCGTATCGCAAAGACGCTTTCGTTCATGGTGAACGGAGCTGCGGTGCTGATAGCTGCCGCCGGTGACGCAAAGGTAGACAACCCGAAGTACAAGGCACAGTTTGGCACAAAGGCGAAAATGCTCACCCCGGAGGAGGTCGAGTCGCTGGTAGGACACGCAGTCGGCGGCGTATGTCCCTTTGCGGTGAACGAGGGCGTTACAGTGTACCTCGACGAGTCGCTGAGGCGCTTTAAAACGGTGTTCCCGGCATGCGGCAGCAGCAACAGCGCTATCGAGCTTACTATCCCGGAGCTGGAGAAATACTCCGGATTCACCGCGTGGATAGACGTGTGCAAGGGCTGGAACTCCGAAGCCTAAATAGCTGCGAAACAGTATAAAATAACCCCCGGAAAGTCTCCGGGGGATTTTGTTTATTTCATGAACACGAAGCTGTCAAGCATGAACAGCGTTCTACCCTTCATGCTGTCCGCGAACCAGCCCTCATAGCCTGCTTCGGCAACCAGGTACACTGCGTGACGTCCAGTGGCTGCTTTTATCCTGCCGCCGATAACGCCGCTGTCCTCGCCGAATTCGACAGCGCCAAGCTCCTCGCCGTCTTCGCTGTCAAGCAGGATATGTATCCTGCCGAGGGAGCCAAGCCCCCGTATTTTCAACCGTATCTGCATGGTTTTTGAGGAGAAGTCCTCGCCGAAGTCGAAGTACTTCCAGCCCATTACACAGCCGGAGGTGATGTTAGTCACCGGGCGCTCAAAAACGTTTGTTTCGGTGATGTAGCACCCGCCTTTAAGCACGCACGCGGTGTCCGCGGGGGTGACGGAATAGGGGTTCAGCGTCTCATCAAAGCCGAGGGAGGTCATTTCCACCTGCGGTATGCTGCCGTCCTCCTTGATCTCAATTCGCTCCACGCAGCCGCGCCGGGACATTATCGTGCCGTTCGTCATGCGGTGGTAGAAGATGTACCACTGCCCGTTTATGCAGCACACAGAGCCGTGGTTGTTCCCGCCGGGGTAGTCTATGCCGTTGTCAACGATAGTTCCGCGGTAGGTGAAAGGTCCTGTCGGGCTGTCGGAGGTGGCGTAGTCAAGGCAGCTCCCGCGCTGGGGCGAGTAGATGAGATAATACGTCCCGCCTATCTTCCGGGGAGAGCAGGCTTCAAAGAAGCAGTGCGGCTCTTCTGTCGGAATGATGTCCAGCTTGTAGCTTCCGGGGACTACCTCGTACATATTGTCCTTCAGCTCGCACATGTAGGAGCCTTGATACCCGCAGTATACAAAGGTTCTGCCGTCGTCGTCCACCAGCACGCCGGGGTCTATGAACGTCCCGTCGTCGTAGTGGTTCGGGATATCATAGACGTACTTCGACAGCAGTCTGAACGGTCCCTCCGGGCGGTCGGACACCGCAACGCAGCCCTTCGCCCCGACAATGTAGGCGTACAGGTAGTACTTCCCGCCGCGCTCTACGACGTCCGGCGCGAACAGCAGATTGTCCGTCCAGTCCACGTTGGCGGGGGAGTCAGCGCCGTCACGGGTGCGGAATATGTCCCCGTGGCAGGTCCAGCGGCTGAGGTCGTTTACAGGCGCAGACCAGACCTTTAGCTTGTAGTCGCAGAAATCAATGGAGTCCTTGCGGTCGTGGGAGCCGTAAACGTATACTCTGTCCCCGAATACCCGCGGCTCACCGTCGGGAATATATTCCCAGCTTGGAAGATATGGATTTGACATGCTTATTACCTCGCAATTATAAATTTTTACGATATTATAATTATAACATAATAATTTGTAAAAATCTCCGAACATACGGACAAAAACAAGCATTTTTTTGCCATTTTTATACTGGAAAATAGAAATTACTATTGACTTTTTGCCCATAAAGTGCTAGGGCAATACCGCACAAAACTAGTAGACTAAGAATCGAAAAAGTGGTATAATAA
>CAMCFA010000113.1 GCA_945873955.1 uncultured Clostridia bacterium
ACCTCCGATAATTTAATATTATCTACCGTAAAACCTATGTCAGTATTATACACCCATCCCAGCACAATTTCAATATTAACACCCGAAATACGTCAAAACGCACAAAATGACACTTTGAATATGTGCATATCGACAAAATCTGCACTAAGATATATAATGTGGGTATTAAAACGAAAAAGGAGATATAAACCATGAATCTGCAAGAAGCCATCAGCACATATATCACATATTGCATTGAGCAGAAAACCCTCAGTCCTAAAACCACAAAAGCGTACCAGACAGACCTTCATCAATTTGCTGACTATTCCCAGAACACATTTGACCGTGAGCAAATTCAAAGCTACATAACCCATCTTCATAAGCAGTACAAGCCTAAAACAGCAAAACGAAAAATCGCTGCACTGAAAGCATTTACACATTACCTTATGGTGCAGGACATCATTCCCGCAAACCCATTTGATAAAATCGACACTTCATTCCGTGAACCGATAATGCTACCTAAAACTATCCCGTTCAACACAATCAGCGCAATTCTATCTTCAGCATACAGTTCACTGCAGCTCTGCCGGACTGATTATTCCCGGAAATGCACCCTCCGCAATATCGCCGTGCTTGAAATTCTATTTGCCACCGGAGCAAGGGTTTCAGAGATTTGCACCCTCACCCCCGAAGCAATAGACCTAGCAAATCACACGCTGAAAGTTTTCGGAAAAGGTTCGAAAGAGCGAATAATTCAGATTGAAAATCCAGATGTCCTGAAAGCGCTCCGTAACTATTACAACGCTTTTCAAAGCGACATTTCTGACGCAGGTTTTTTCTTTGTCAATAAGCTGAGACATCGTCTGTCAGAACAATCAGTACGGGCAATGATAACCCATTATGCCACTGCTGTTGGATACGAACGTCACATTACTCCGCATATGTTCAGGCATTCTTTTGCAACGCTATTGCTTGAAGAGGACGTGGATATCCGCTACATACAAAAAATTCTCGGTCACAGTTCGATAACTACAACGCAGATCTACACGCACGTTGCAATGGCTAAACAAAAAGAAATCTTATCGGTCAAGCACCCTCGAAACAAAATGAAAATCTGAGCCGCACTACTTGTTTTTCAACTCAAGGTCAATAACGTCTTTAGCGAACTGCCGGGCTTCTTCAAGAGAATTCTCCGCCAATTCAAATCCAACTGTGGCATAGAATTTATCAGCCAAATCTGTGCAGTCGAAATCTCTGAACACCCTAATTTCAAACCCGGCGCAGGATACGACCTCACCGTTATCGCACTCGCGGGGAATCTCTGTCACCGGAGTGAACTCCATAAAATAACCACGGTACTGCATTTTCTCACTCCAATCTGAACTGAAAATCTCTGCCCACATCGAATTTCTGAGCCTGCGCCAAAGCCTGTTCCAGAAATTTCGTGTCTAGCCCGACTGACTTGTAGCCCTGCTCGATTATTGAATAATACTGCGGGGACGGGGACTGCTGCGGCTTGTTTCCGTTCATGATGTACACCATGCCCTCTGCTTCCTCGCCGCGGAATTCAAAGTGCAGAATTTCCTTACGGTAGTATTTCGGGAAGCCCTCGTAAACGTCCAGCCGTTTTTCGTCCTGCTCCGAGAGTTTCCACAAGAGCACAGGAACTTCGCTGTCCTGCTTCGGCTCAATAGTTGCATGGTACTTGAACTGTAATTTGTACCCGCAGAGCATTCCCGGCGCAATTACCTCCGAGCCGGGGCAGCGCTGCGCCATCTGTTCAAGGTTTATGTTTGAACCGTATGCGATGTATATTTTGTTACTCATATTTCACCTCACATTGAAATATCTGAATTTTGTGTCTGTTGAGAATTGTCCTGCGACTTAATATCTTCACGCTGCTGCTTTAAACGCTCGCGCTGAGCAATCGCGTCCTCCGGGTGTCTCCATGAGATGCAGCCGTCCAAGTGCGAAATAAGGTGCTTGCGGCAGTTTTTGAATTCATCGCCGTTCAGCCCAAGATTTATGAGCCATACGCGACAGCTATACCGCAGATTATCGCTCTCGGAAATCTTCGGCGAACAATACTTTTTCGTCAGCGCAGCGTTGCTTATCGCCAGAGCCAGTACTATATACGAACGAATCACCCCGGCGTGCAGGGTTGAGTTTGCAGCGCGCATCTCCCAATGCCCGTCAGCGAAATAGCTGTGCAGATTCAGAGCATGGTATCTGGTTGAGGAGTAGTGATGATACACCTCGCTGGTATCTCCGTCATACCAAAAGTTTTTTATATCCTCGATAGTGAGATTTTTCTTGTTGTTTATCTTCTCCAGAAATCTTCGGTCAACCTTTTGGCAGTAATATTCACGCTGATGATTTACCTGCAGGACATCAAACAGAAAATTCTCCTTGCTGGCGAAAATATTTACTAGATTCCGCAGACTTTGTGCTGTGTATTTTGCACCGTCAATGTGAATGTGAATTCCGCACTTGTACTCGCCTCCTGTCACTCCTCCGGCTCTGCGCACGGCGCGAACCACCTCTTGAAGCACCGGTATATCCGAATATTCAAGCACCGGAGTAACGATTTCAACGCAGTATTCCCGCGAAGCAGACCTGCCGTCCCTGTTGACCGCTCTTATGCTGGAATCAGAAACCACCGACCATTTTCTCGACTGCGAATCCCTAATGCAATACTTGTCGTAAGCGCCCCCAACATGGTCTGCGCTAGAATCCAGAACCTCCGAAATAGCTTTTGCGGCAGACGCTCTGGTAAGCCCGGTGCATTCAATTTCCACACCGAATTTCTGCTGTTTTATTCCGTCGAAGTCACCTGACACGACTTTCACCTCCGACTAAACTACTCATTCTGGAATTCCACCGCGCTCTCCAGAGAAATAACGCCGTTGATATGCCGAACCTCGTCCACGCACATTTTGTGAAGCTCACGAACGGTTTCGGAGTCCACCTCGTTCGCCGCAGCAGTCATGTGCGAGAGCTTGCCCAGCTCAACGGCAATCTTGAAGAGATTCCGGTTTATGCGCTGTTCTGCGCCATGAACCACAGCGTCCACCGAAGCGGTAATTATCGGCGAGAGGTAATTGACGTTACCCTCGGCTTTCAGATAGCCGACATAGAAGTTTATTGCTTTCTCGATGAATTCGCTCTTGGAACGGCAGTTATCGCCGGCGTAGAAATTCTCCACGTTGTCCATAGTTTCCGGGAATACCCACAGCGGAAATTTCACCTTGTGCGCAAACGTGCCGCATAACTCCTCGGAATTTGGCTTTACGGCGGTACTTTCGCCGTTCTGCAACCCCGAATTATTCGATTTTTCCATTTTACAACCCCTTTCAAAATATCTCACAAATCGCATTGCGGCGGGCTTTGCCCGACGCTGTGACCAGGGCGGAACCCCGTCCCTTTAACTTGCATAAAAATCATACCCCGCCCCTTGCGAAGCGAGGTATGATGCCATCTTTCGAAACTCCGTCAGAAACCGCCCAAATCGGCGGGGTATCCTCCGGAGGTAAAGTTACCCTATCCCGTTTGGAAAGCCTCACACGGCGGCGCACGGTTGCCAAAAACGGCTCAGTCTGGTTCGGACGGAGTCTGCGCCTTGCGTTCGGGCTTATCTGACGCAGGCTTTTTCGCCGTCATCTCAATGAACTCCCGGACGTTCTGCGGGACTGTCTTGCCGTAAAGCTGCTCTGCGTAACGGCTAAGCTCGCATTCAAGCGTAGTATTTTTCTGCGAGAGGTACATTCGCAGAGCGGATATTTTACTTTCGGGCAGGGAAATTTGAATCGAATTTTTCATGAAAAACCTCCTCACCAACAAATGAACTCAAAGCCTGTGTCCTGCTGAACCTCGTCCTGCGTTATCGTCTGAGGCTGCGAGAATTCCTGCACATATTTCTCGCACAGCACATCGGACAGCGAACAGAAATCCATGCCATCATTGGTCATTTTCTCGCCGCAGATAAAGAAAGGTCCCGCAACAATTCTGTCGCCAAACCTGCGGTTTCCGTCCATGCCGATGAGCTTCGCCTCCTCGTTTCCGACCATCACAGCGTTGGGGTCGTTGAGGTAATAAATCGGCTCGATAAGACCGCCGACAGCCTCTTTCATTCCCTTGAGGGAATGCTCAATCTCCGTGACGTAGGCGGGCTTGTTCGGCTCTACCATCACGACTTTCATCATTTCAGATGCCATAAAAACTCCTTTCAGAACAGCGTAAGCTGAACATAATTTTCCTGAACCTCCGGCGCGGAATCAGCTTTGATTTGCTCATTTGGTGAACAATCGCATTCGTCAAGCTCCTCGTATTCCTCGTCCTCATCAGCCGGAATTGACTCCATTCCGGTAAGGATTTCCGGCGAACGGAGCTTCTGCGCCGCGCTCTTGAAGCTTTCAAGATAGCCATTGGGATTCTCGTACCGCCGCATTGTCAGCAAATCGTCCTCGAAAATGGCGCGGCGCAGGTTTTCAGCGTAGCCAAGAATTGCGGGAATACAGAGCTGTTTGAGCTGCTTTTCGGTCAGATGAACCGACTGTTCCCGGACGAATTTCAGGTTTTCGTCCTCGTCAATTATCTGCATGGAACGAACAGCGTTCTGCCGGATTTCCTCCGGTCGAGCCATGAAATTGTTGTCCACCTCCGGCGGGACTTCCCGATAATAAGCCTCCGGAAGCAGGAACAATGTGGCTTCCTCGGACAACTTCTGCTTGTAGTACATGATGTGATTTCTCACCAAATTCATGTTCACGCCGTCCGCCCAGAATGGGTCGGAACAGCCATGCTCGTGAATAAAGTCCCACCGAGCAAAGCTGTTTTCCAGTGCGGCGGCATAGTCAACATTCTTGCCGGACTTGCTCATAGCGACAGATTCATGCCCGGTTCTGGGGATTTATCCTGCGACTGTATCTGCTGCAATTCGCGCTTGTCGTAGCAGTAGCAATAGCAGTCGTAACCCTCGCCGGGCTGACAGCGAAGGAGAAAAACATAGTTTTCCGTTTCCGCTTTGAAGCCGTAGCTTCTGCCGAGGTTGAGGTTGGTGTGGCGGCTACAATAGGACATCATCGCGCGGCGGTTTTTCAGCAGCCCGCTGCTGCGAAGTCCGTTTATTACGCCGTCCAGCTCGCTGCGGAACTGCTCGGTTTTGAGGTCGGAATTGTTCTCCCACCACGTTGACCAGAATTCATTTCCGCTGCCGAAATCCATTCGCAGATGTCCGACACAAGCGCCTCTGACGTCTGGATTACAGTCGCTGTAATACAATGATTCCTGTCCGGGTTCACCGGGTTTAATCTCAATTTTCTTCATCAGTTACCTCCATTTCGTTCAGAAAATCGTACACTTTCCTTATGCCGGAAAGCTGATTATCGGTGATTGTTATTTCGATGAACTGCTCCGAAATATCCTCTAAAACCTCACGCAGATCCTCGGCTGTCCTGTCCTCAAAGCAGCTTAGAAATTCTGTATACGGCTGAGTAACAACGGCTTCACCGCCAATATTCACGCAGTAAAAAACAGCCTTGACGATATTCACATCAAGGCTGTCGCTGTCGGGATATTCGGTTATTTCTTCGTCAAGCTCCACTAGCCAGAGCCGCATATTATCCACCGCTTGCCGCTGTTCCTCGCTGACTCCGGACGGCAGTTCCTCGGAATTGAAGCTGTATTCTAGCAGGGAAACGCTTGAAGATTCCGCGCCTGTAACCAGAATTGCAACGCTCATAACGCAGAGAATTACAGGCAGAAACACGGCTGCGATTATCATTGCGACAAATTCCCATGTGCGCTTGTCGGTGGCTGCGGTGGCTATGGCTTTGATTACTATGGGCGGGACTGCCATGATTACCTCCTTTAAAAAAATAAAACCTCCGACATTTCTGCCGGAGGAATAGCTATTAAATTTTACATACCCATTTTGAGGTTTGGCGATGTATCTTGATTCTGATCGTTCAGCATTTCAATTTGATGAGTGCAAAATTTATAAAGAACCGGTATATCTTCGGTAATTGTTTCCCACAAGGATTCCTCGTCAATGTTGCCATATTCATGTGCAACAACATTACGCAGTCCCCTTATCTGTTTCCAAGGAATATCTCCAGCCGTAGCTTCACGGAAATCCTCGGTAAGATGATTGGAGAGTTCTCCGATCTGAAGTACACACATGGCAACGGCATTTCTATAAACCGAGTTGCTGCAGAATGCTTCATAGCTATTGCCAAACTGGGAATGAGCTTCTCCAATTTGATTGCAGTAACCAATAATATGCTTTAATAAATCCTTGTTACCCTTGCTCATAGATCAGAACCTCATCATTCTTTATTTCGTTTCTGAAATCTTCACTGAGACTTCTCGTCGTAAGCAAATCAACATTTTTGGATAATGCTTCTGAAATGTCTATTCTCAAACCGCTGAGTGCAATCAGCCCTCTGAGCTGTCCTTTGTCAACACGGAGATCAATATCACTGCTTTTCGTAGCCTCGCCACGAGCGTAGGAGCCGAACAGATAAACCCGTTCTACACCATATTTCTTTGCAATTGGTGAAATGTTGCTGCGAATTTCATCAATGGTATAGATTTTGTCTGTCATAACAAATCAGCCTCCTTTTCTTATTATACCACAACTGCAAGGTTGTGGTATAATTGTCCGATCCGCACGTAGAAAAATCTTTGATTTTTCGTATGTGCGAGGACTTATAATCTATAATAAATGCTCTGCATTTATTATACCACATAAAATGGGATTTTGCAAGTCCTATCTTCCTCCCGCGCTGCCGAACAACCGCTCCTTGTATTCTGGTGCATGAACGCACAAGCAGTACCTCTCGTTGCCGCATTTGTAGAGGCAAACGCCGCGCTGAGAGTACCTCGTCAGCTCGTATTCCGAAGGTTCAAGCTGCAGATTGTCAATGTAGAATTCCTTATCCACAGTTCCGGCATGAAACAGAAACTGGTGCGTTGGTATCGCAAACAGCGGCTTTGTAAGCTCCCGTATTCCCTCCAGATTGAAGTCCTCAAGGTTCTGGGAAGCGAGAATCACAGCCGAATTCTTCTTGCGCACACGCTTCATGAAATTCCTGATATACTCCACGGCAACGGGATTTGAGAGGAACAAGTAGAACTCATCCACGCTGGCAACGGTGTTTCCGGCGGTCAGAAGCTCGTTCGACAAATACGACAGCACATTGAACAGCAGCGCGTTGCGGATATTCCTGCTTGCCTGAAGCAGCCCTTTAACGCCGAAAGTGACAAAGCTGCTGTCCGTGATATTGGTGTGTCCGTTGAAGAATTTGCTCTCCGCGCCCCTGCACATGGAGTGCAAACCAAGGCATATATTCTGGAGATTCTCGGCGGTGTAAATACAGTTATTGTCTGCACTATAATTGTGAAATTCTTCTTCGACAACCTGATATAGGTCAGATAGAACCGGATAATCTGTGCGTTTCAGCATTGAGAAGTCTGTGCTATCTGAGATACCGAAACGCTCGTACAGCTTAATAAGCATAAGTTCAATGGTGTCGATTTCCCGGTCGGAGAAATCCTTGTAACAGCGGAAAAAGTCCCGCAGAAAGCTGATGTGCTGGCTGAGCCTTGTTTTTCCGCGAAACGCTTTTGGTGCGATTTCATCTTCCTCCACACCTACGTCCCACGTTTTCGGTTCAAGCACGTTTATGATGTACTCGCCGGACATGAGGTCGATAAAACAGCCGCCGAGGTTCTCGG
>CAMCFA010000114.1 GCA_945873955.1 uncultured Clostridia bacterium
TCATACACGCAGAAGTCGCATTCTTCTTCAAGAGACTCGACCTCAGCGATAGACTTCTTATCCTTAGCATCGTCGGCATCTTCACCCTCGACCGCTGCTTCTGCGGCCTTGTGCGGAACGCCCAAATCACAGAAGATGATCTGCGTGAGCCTGTCCTCAGCCGTTTCAGCGTGGATACGGACAACATTCTCAACACAACGGTTGAGCTTTGTATCAGGGTTGTCCTCAAAGGACGGATCAATCAGTCTCGGATCAAGACCGAGCTTTCTTCCGTCCGAGGTAATCTTGAGCATATTGTCGATCGTAGGATCAACATTTCCTGCATTGATAGCATCGGCACGGTCAGCAAGTTCCTGAACAAGCTCCTGCTGAAAAGGAGTAGCTTCGACCTGCACCACCTGATAATCACAGTCAGGCACATCAAGCGTCAGCGTATCAGCGGTACGAATATCCGCCACTTGCTTGAACATACTCATCAATTCGGGCAGACCTGTATAGTTTGCGATACGGGTGCGCTCCTTGAAGCCATTACCAGTTGAACGAACTTAATGCAATATTTGAAAATGATGATAGTGGCAACCGATTTTCGACAAACAGAACCCCCGCCGCAAATGCAAGCACATAAGCGGCGGGGTTGTTGTGTTCTTATGTTTTTAACAAGATAGTGTAAATACCAATGATTATGAATAATATTGTTTTACAAATCTGCAATTTGCTTGAGGATATTCATTTCTTCTTCGGTGTAATCTCCAGACCAATTTTGTTTTCTAAGACTAAATAACTCCATCAACATATTCTCTTGCTTTGAAAAGCTTATTAAAAGCGCACAAATTATTATGGAAACAAGAATGATGATTGAATATACTGCCACATATTGTTCAAAACTCAACTTTATGAAATCATTGACAAAGGCGCAAATCGCAAGTCCAAAAACAAAAAAGTTGAAAAAAGCATTTATTCGACTCATATTATTTTCCCAATACAAATCGTAGTATTCTTCATTAAAGTCAGGCAGACTATATTTGTATTTAATCTTATTATGCATAATTCTCCGGTTGCCTATAAAATCTATAAGTATTGTGCCTATAAAAAACGAAAGCACTGTTGCAATAATATCATAGTTGGACCATAGATATATCAATACAGCGAATACCAAAGAAACAATTAATTTAACAATAAAGCCCAATAATTTCTTCATAATTAACCTCCAAATGCTTGTTTTTATACTATGTACTCGCATTCTTTATTAGACTGCCGCACACAGATTATCTTACTTTTTGCAGCTTACCCTTATCCATCTCGCACACCGTATCGCAAAGCGTGTCTATATCCTCGGCGCTGTGCGAAGCTATCAAAATGGTCTTGCCTTGTGACTTCAAGTCAAGAAGGTATTGCCGCATATCTTGAACGCCTTCTTTGTCCAAGCCATTCATAGGCTCGTCCAAAATCAGCAAATCCGGGTTTTCCATTATCGCCTGTGCAAGCCCCAAACGCTGGCGCATACCAAGCGAGTATTTCCGTACCGGGCGCTTAATCTCAGGGGCAAGACCTACCCTGTGCATTGTATTCTTGATTTCCTCGCCGCCGATTTTCCCGCGCAGTTCTGCAAGCAATTTCAGATTTTTATAGCCCGAATAATACGGGATAAATGCGGGCGTTTCGATTATTACGCCCATACTTTGCGGGAAATCGCAGTCTTTGCCCACCCGCTTTCCATCTACCGTAATCTCGCCGGAATTTGGCTTAACAAAGCCACAGATACACTTCATCAGCATGGTTTTGCCGCTGCCGTTTCTCCCGATTAGCCCGTGAATTTTCCCGCACTCAAAGCTCACGGAAATATCCTTCAAAATCTCGGTTTTGCCGAGTGTCAGAAACACATTTCTCACATCAATTATATTCATTTTCACCACCCCGTTACGGTAGATTTACTTTTTTCGAGAGCGCCAGATTTGTGACAAGCGCGGCGCAAATCAACACGAAAAAATAAATGTACGAGCCGAGCAGGCTGAAATGCTGCTCCCGCATGAATATATCGAAATGCCAGCCGTACACCGTGTGCGTTATCGGAAACACCCACATAACCGGCGACGCTCCGCTGTCTGTCGCAAGCCCGCATAAAGTCAGCATTATTCCAATTACCACGCCCGCTTCCTTTTTGCGGAGCTGTTTGAACAATATTATTACAAGGCTCAAAAACAGCGTGTACAAAAACATAAGTGCCGTTGAATGAAAGATAACCTCGTATGGCGTACCCTGCATATAGGTTGCCGAGGTAAGAAAAAGCGAAGTGTTGCGGCGGTAGATTTCGGGGTACTCCGAGAACAGAACGGCTGTATATTCGCTCCACTCGTTTCCTGCCGAGCAGCTGCCCGCACAATATAGAAATGTTCCGAGAAAAAGTATTATTACATAGGTCAGCGCAGACATTGCCGAAAAGATGATTTCGCCGATAACCAAGCCTTTTCGCGACATTCTGTAAATCGAAAACAGGTTGTCCGAATTTCTCGGGAAATCGGTGGAGAGAGCGAGGAATATAATCGGAATTATCACTGCATTCACGCTTTTTGAGAGTATCAGAGCTAGCGGCTCGGCAATGTTCAGAGTGTATCCCGTTTCTTTGCAGATTTCAAGCATTTTTACGGTAAGGCTGTCGTTAAGAAATACAACGGTATAAATTATCAGCAATATTCTCGGATTAAACAGCCACGCCTTGTATTGCTCAAAAGCGTATAAAAAAGAAGCTCTACGCATTGTAAATCCTCCTTTTTACGAGCAGTCGGAATACCAAAACAAATGCGGCACAGCACAGCAAAACCGACAAATACCACACTGCAATCGGCAGACCGAAAAGCTGCTCGAAATACGCATACTGCTTTGTCTGCATATACGGTGTGAGCATTGCAAGCCTTTGGTATGAAATATCCTGCTCCGAAAAGGATTTCAGAAATAAATCGCTGCTTACTTTCGCCGAGGAATAACCGATAATCAGCGGCACGCTAAGCGACAAAAACTTCTCTTTAATGCACATCACCGCAATAATGCAAATCAACGGATAAACTGCGATTACAGAGGCAATATTGCAAATCTTTGCGGCAAAATATACAAGCGCTCCCTGCGGAAACAAAGCCGCCGTATCCTCAAAATTCGGGAAGAAAATCAGCAGAACAGCGCCGTAAACCGCCACGCCGGCAATCAAAATGCCAACGGAAATCAGCGAAAACGAAAGTGATTTCGACAACACGTATTTTGTAATTCCGCAGCGCGGCAACGAAAAATAAAACCCGCCGCCGAACCATTCCTCATAAAAATCGCTCACAGCCGAAAACGAGAGAATTACAGGCAGAATTATGTAAAACCAATAGCTATTGTCAAAGCAGTCCAGTACAGAAAAGTAATTGTATTTCTCTGCGCCGGATATACTGCTTATCGCAAGCTCAAATACGGTCGGCGGCTCGGTATCGCCGGTTACAGCTTGTGATGAAAAGCACAGTATCACCACAAGCGCGGCGGCAAGCAGCGTATTTCTGTTCAGCAGCCTTTTAATGTCGGAGAAAAGCATTGTGTACCCTCGTCATTGAAGTATCTCAATTTCGCCCGAAACTGCGTCTACGATTATGCGCAGATACGGCGTTTCGGCTATTCCGGCTGCGGGAATATTCACAATCCATACAGGTTTTGCCTCAATTTTTACAGGCTCATATTCGTAGACCTTTGCATCGGGAGTTTTGTAAAAATCATCGGGCATTATTCGGTTCAGCCCGTATGCAAACTCAATGTATTCAACCTTGAAAACAGACGCGGCGGTCAGCTTTTCCGACACAATCTCAAGCGCGGAATTGAGGTCAATAAAGCTGCCGAATACCTCGCTGCTCGGCTCTATGACATAATTGCGGGCGCTGTACAGCTCGTCAACCGAGTTTACCCAAACAGACGAAGCTTCGCAGGAAATCGAGGTTCTTGTGTTTCTTCCGTCGTCGCTTAAATTCATATACGAACCTCTGAAATAGCTGTCAATCGGCACTCCGTCGTATTCGTAATAAAACCCGATATTTATGCCGTTTTTATCGCCAACCTTGTATATTTCGGCGGTGTTTGGCTTTAACGTCAGCTGCTCGCTTGCGAAATACGGCATATCGCGCTGCAAAGTATCCAGCATATTCCGCACAATGTCGGAAATGCTCTCTGCACCGTCGGCTAGCTCAACGTTTACATCGGGGATTTCTTTTCTCAGATTATAGGTTTCTCTGCGTAAGCCGAATTCTATCCAATAGTCGTCCGTGTCGACTTCGGCTATTTTCGGGATTTCGGATTTGCGTGCATAGAGGTAATTTCCGCCGATATTTATACCGAGGTCGCAGCCGTTACCCTTGTATTTTACAAAATAGCAGCCGTTCTTATCATCGCCGCTGATTTCGCTGTATGAAACGGTTTCGCCCGTTTTGGTGAGGTACTCAATGTCGCTTGTTTCGGCTTTATCACCGCTGAAAAGGTCGGCGGCATTCAGCAGCTTTTCTTCACGCTGTGCGGCACTCAATTCTTCGGGTAAAAACGAAAGCCTGCGAACATTGTCAACCGCGGGAATATATATTGCGGTTTCGGATAGATTGAGGTTTGCAAATTCGGGAAGGCTTGCTGCCTGTTCTCGGATTTCGCTTAGCGGCGCGGTTGAATACGGTTTTTCTTTGGGTTCGCTTGAGCAGCCGCAGATAATGGCACTAATCACCGCAAGCGCCGAAACAGCTGAAATGATTTTAAGACTTTGTTTCATAAATTCACCTCAATTTTTGATGCTTTAATTGTACCGCAAAATATGTGAAAACACAATAGACTAAATCCTTAATTTCCCTTACAAAAACCTTAACGGAGCACCGATACAATTTGCGGCGCTCCATTAAGTAGGTTGAAAATCGCTTTTATTTACAATGGAAAACGAAGTATTACTTAACGACTCAGTATGTTATGCACCGATGGTTATGTTTGCCTGAGAGGGTGTAGTAGATGACGGTGGTGTAAGCTTTGCTGTAAAGCGCAATGTTGACTCGTTTGTTGTTGCCAGAAAATCAATACGCTTCTCGGTAGTGAATGAGAGTGTTTTATCAGGCGTGTTATTATTACCTGTAACCCTAAGCGTTCCACTTGTAATGTATGTGCATTCAGCATAATAAGAATTGCCGGTATTTTTGTAGATTTCCAATGTTTCAGAAAGATGTGTAGGTCCACCGTTAGTGGTCTGGTAAAGGCTTGCGGAGTCGTCAGCACTGGCAACTAATGAAGTTGTCGCCAACAATGCACATACAGTTAATGCCGATGCAAATCTTTTTAACGTTGTCATAATAGTCCTCCTAGCTGTTGTGATACCAAAAAGTATCATTCCCAAATATGATTTTGTCTGACTTCGGATAATTCTATCCGACCGTTTCTTCATCACTATATATTGTGATGATTTCAGGCTCGCCGCTTGAACTCTTTAGCGTGAAAACGGATTTCAGCCGATATGTACCGCTGTCAAGTCCGGATTTTGTGTTGGACAATCTTATGGTGTCTGAATATACAGTCTTTGTCCAACTTGCGCCGTCAACTTCATTCCATATCCACAGACCCCAGTGCTTTTCAAGCGTATGCTCTACTGTGATTTGAGTAACGCCTGCCATTCCATTGCACAAACTTTTGCAGTCAGCAGTTGATGATGTAATTGTTAAATAGTTTTCTGTTTTCGTTGCATATTCATAAGCCGGCGAAACCAAATCTGTTACAATTTGAGTTTCATCAACAGCAAAAGCAGGAACGCTTACGACCGAACACATCATCACAACCGATACAAATGCGGCAAGCATTTTTCTTATCTGCATTGGTATTCCCCCCCTTCACAAGTACTCGAAGTTTTTATACTTATATATACTACGTTCCTTTTTAAAGCGAAAAGGGGACATATTTTTTACAAGAAAGTTTTAAAATCCATCAATTTCGTTAGAAATAGCCAAATCTCGCAGCTCATTATTATCAAAATTGCCAAATAGTTCAAGTATGTAATCCTCATTATCCCAAATTACCGTTGAACTAACTCCATATGCGTTAATATATTCTATATAAATAGCATTGCAGCCATTAACTTTCGTTTCTAGTAAGTCATATTCTTCCGTGTTGATGTGTGGATGGAATTTGCTTTTTACAGTTTGCTGAAAAACCAGTGTTTGATTTTCGGAGTTTTTGTACAAAGAATACACATAGATGTCATTAGCATCATACTCACACAATTCAAATCCTTCCGGCACAACCGAAAGCATATATTGTTCTTCAATTACAGACGGGCTTCCTCCGACATCGAAAGCGAAAATCCGTGTATTATCGTTGTAAACCGTACCTCGAAAGCCGCTTGAAACGAAAACAATAACGCTACCTGTAACAAAAGCAAGAAGAACAACAATAATTACCGCAAAAATAATACGTTTTCTCAAACTTATCGTTCTGCCGGTCACGGTTTTCATCGGTTGATTATTTATTGACATACTGTTTTCGGCAAAAATGCGGAACGCTTTTTTCATTTTTCTGTTATGCTTTGAAGACAACTTGGGAATGGGCATTTGTTCAACAGCAGCAAATTCTCTCTCATAGTACATAGACATTAAATCGCCGATAGAATAACACTTATTCATCATTCAAACCCTCCATATATTCTCTGATTTGTTTCATTCCTCTCGCCACTCTCTTTTTAGCGGCTTCATCGGATATTCCGAGTGTTTTGGCGATATCAAAGTTCTTCAAGCCAAGGTGCATTTTCAGGTAAACAGCAGCTTTTGTTGCTTCGGGAAGAGTTCCGATAAATTCCAACAATTTGTCACAGGAATAGTTGCTTAACATCATATCTTCAACCGATATTTGCTCATCAATGATTGTATCATCAAGAGTAATTTCATTCTCGGAAACCTTATGTTTTTTGTCCCGCATTTTGTATGCGGTATTTCTAATTATAACATTTATGTATGATATTCGTTTATTCACGGCAACATCAAAGAATGGTCCGGGATTTTTTGCGATAGCCAGAAATGCTTCCTGTATTGCGTCCTCGGCGTCCTGCTTGTTGTGAAGATGCTGAAAGGCAATGTTATAGAAATTTGATATATTTTGCTCATAAATCTCCGATAATTCGTTGCGCTGCTCCTCGCTTTCCAGAACAGCCAAAGCGGCGGAAATCATATAATCACTCCGTTCAATTTGCGTTTTTTTGATACCATATTATCACATAATTAAACTAAAGTCAAGGGAAATTTATCTCGACCATCGTGTGGTTTAGTGACGAACACGCACAAGCTTACCCTCATAACAACGAAACAAATATGCTCGCTTTCCCTGTGCTTTTTTGCACCACTCAATCAATAAAGCTATACTCAATAGCCATATTGTTAAGCAGAGCTTCACAATATGGCATTTCGCAAGGGGTTAACCCCCTTGAACCCTGTCTATCCGACCGTACTTTTGCGGAAGTCCAAACGAAAAATCCGTTTGAACCTTGATAATCCGACCGCAAGTCCAAAGGACTTTGATGTTGTATAATAAAACTTGACACATCACGCTCAAAAGAATATACTACAAATAAAGGAGAGTGAGTGACATGTCAGAAGCGAAGCAGTATGACA
>CAMCFA010000115.1 GCA_945873955.1 uncultured Clostridia bacterium
GTTGGTTCAACCTATAGACTTTGTCTATAGGTTGATTAGGAAATAGTATAAGGAGAGTTTATATGGGTTCACAGTTTGCGATAGTTTACGATATCATACTCGCGGCGGTGCTGGTATTTTCGCTGTGGAGCGGCGCCCGCAAGGGGTTCGTCAGCACGGTGGTCAGCATGGCGGCGGTTTTCGTGGGATTTCTGTGTGCGCTGAGCTTCAGCTCCCCCGCGGCGGAGTGGGTTTACTCCTCAGCGGTGGAAAAGCCGGTGAGCGAGGCGGTCAGCAGCGCTATGGACGAGAGCATGGGAAAGATAACGCTGAGCGAGCTTTCCGACATGGATTACAGCAGCATAAAGATCTCCGGCACGCCGGTGGGAGAGATAGTGCCGGACTACGCAGGAACAGGCAAGGTGATTTTTGAACTGTACGACGTGGATTTCACCGGGTCGGGGCTGGAGAACGCAGACCTCAGCATGTTCGGCTTTGACGGCACGGAGGACTTCTCCTCAATGAACGGAAAGACCGCCGAGTTCACAATGTCTGACATCAATCAGAACGGGCTGGGGCGGCTGGTGACTGCGCAGGTGATCGCGGTAAAGCTCCAGCAGAGCGACAGCTTCGCCGGGATAACTGAATACACTGACGCGGTGGGCGGCGCTCTGCCGAATCTGTTCGGCGGCATGTCGCAGGAGATAAGCAGCGGCGAGATGTCCGCGATACGCACGCTGGTGCTGACGATGATGAATTCTTCGGCTTCGGTGAAGTCCGCGGTGATCGACAATATCGTGCGCCCGACGTTCATGCTGGCGGCGGAAACGGTATTCTTCATTGTGATATTCATTGTGGTTTCAGCGCTGCTGGGAGTGCTAGCTTCGGTGCTGAAAATAGTGAACAAGATCCCGGTGATCGGCAAGCTGAACGGGTTTTTGGGCGGCTGCACGGGGCTTGTAAAGGGTCTGCTGGTGGTGTTCGTGATCTGCATAATAGTGCGGTTCGTGGTGAACGCCAGCGGCGGCGACGTAATGCTGCTGAACGAGACGGCGATAGGTTCGACCTATCTGTTCAAATTCTTCTACAACTTTGAATTTCTCAATTTTCTGACGTAAATCAGCTTTCCGGCGGCGCCGGAATATTACAGATAAAGGTGGTTTAAACTTATGATGATGTGTTCCAGATGCAAGAAGCGTCCGGCGGTGGTGTTCATTTCCACCTCTAACGGGAGCGAGCACCGCAGCGAGGGTCTGTGCCTAAAATGCGCCAAAGAGCTTGGTCTGCCGCAGGTGAATGATTACCTTAAGCAGATGGGTATCTCCGAGGAGGACTTTGAAAACGCATACGACGCCCTGTTCGACGAGAACGGCAACCCCGATCCGGAGGCGCTCAAGAATATGGGCTTTGCTGATATCACAAACTTTAAGTCCGACGACGCGGACGAGGACGACGATCCCGACAGCGCGGACGAGGACGGCGAAAACGGCAACGGGCTGTTCCAGTACGGCGGCGCGGGAATGATGCCGGGCTTCTTTGAGAAGCTGTTCGGCGGCGCTGATGAAAAGGGCGCGGAGAAAGCTCAGGAAGAGAAGAAGCAGAAGAAAAAGCCGGAAAAGACCGACAAGAAGCGCAAGACGCTGGAGACCTTCTGCACCAACCTCACCCGCAAGGCGAAGGACGGAAAGATAGACAGGATAATCGGGCGTGACAAGGAGATAAACCGCGTTATACAGATCCTCTCCCGCAGGACTAAGAACAATCCCTGCCTTATCGGCGAACCCGGCGTAGGCAAGACCGCTATTGCCGAGGGGATAGCGCTGCGGCTTGCCAGCGGGGACGTTCCGTTCCGGCTTCAGGGCAAGGAGCTTTATCTGCTGGATCTCACCGCGCTCATCGCGGGTACGCAGTTCCGCGGGCAGTTTGAGAGCCGCGTCAAGGCGCTTATCGACGAGATAAAGAACGCGGGGAACGTCATGCTGTTCATTGATGAGGTGCATAATCTTGTCGGCACGGGCGACTCCGAGGGGACTACGAATGCCGCGAACATGTTCAAGCCGGCTCTGTCGAGGGGCGAGTTACAGGTTATCGGCGCGACGACGTTCAACGAGTACCGCAAGTATATCGAAAAGGACAGCGCGCTGGAGCGTCGCTTCCAGCCGGTGACGGTCAACGAGCCGACTATCGAGGAGACCGTGCAGCTTCTGGACGGTATCAAGGAATATTACGAGGAGCACCACAAGGTCAAGGTATCTCCGGAGATCACGAGAGCCTGCGCGGTGCTTTCCGAGCGGTATATCAACGACCGTTTCCTGCCGGATAAGGCGATAGACCTGCTGGACGAGGGCTGTGCCTGCGCGAGTCTTGGCAGCCCGGACATCACCGAGTACGAAAAGCTGAAATCAAAGCTGGCGCAGCTTAGGGTGGACGAAAACAATATCGCCGCGGAGAGCGAGATAGATTACGAAAAAATGGCTGAGGTAAAAATGCAGATAGCGCAGACCACCGACGGCATTGACAAGGTAAAGGGCAAGGCAGAGAACGTAGAAGTCACCATGGACGACCTGTCAAAGGTCATTGAGCTGTGGACGGGTATCCCTGCCAACAAGATAAAGGAGACCGAGTACAAGCGTATCGGCGGACTTGAAAAGGAGTTGAAAGCGCACGTTATCGGTCAGGACGAGGCTTGCGAGCTTGTGGCAAAGGCGATAAAGCGCAGCAGGGTGCAGCTCTCCGAGCGGCGCAGACCGGCTTCCTTCATTTTCGTCGGACCTACCGGCGTGGGCAAGACAGAGCTTGTTAAAGTTCTGGCAAAGGAAATGTTTGACTCTGTTGAACCGCTTATCCGGCTTGACATGTCGGAGTATATGGAGAAGCACAGCGTATCGAAGATAATCGGTTCGCCTCCCGGATATGTGGGCTACGACGAGGCAGGTCAACTCACCGAAAGAGTGCGCAGAAAGCCTTATTCGGTAATTCTGTTCGACGAGATCGAAAAGGCTCACCCGGACGTCATGAACATTCTTCTCCAGATACTTGACGAAGGTAAGATAAACGATTCCCACGGGCGGTCGGTCAGCTTTGAGAATACGATCATCTGCATGACATCCAACGCGGGTTCTTCCACCGGGACGAACAGCGTGGGTTTCACCAAGACCGAGGGCGACATCAGCAAGGAGCGCGCAATGAAGGGTCTGCGGGACTTCCTGCGCCCGGAATTCATCGCGAGAGTGGACGAGGTGATCGTATTCCGGCCGCTCAGCGTTAAGAATTACGCGGAGATATCCAAGCTGATGCTGACCGAGCTGGAAAAGGCGCTGAAGGAAAAGAATATCGCACTCAAGATCACCGACGAGGCTTATATGGCGATAGCGAAGAAGTCCCACGGCGGCAAGTACGGCGGACGGGATATCCGCCGAGTTATCCGCAGCGACATTGAGGACAGGATCGCCGAGCTTATAATCGACCACGCGGACGCTCCGTTGACCTCTGTCGTGATAGGCACGGACGGCGACGAGATAACGGTGACCGGAAAGTGAGCGTTATACTGATAACCGGCGGCACCGGCGCTATCGGCAGCGCTGTCGCCGCTGAATTCGCGCGGACTGACGACGTGGTGATAACCTACAACCGGCGTGAGCAGGAGGCGCAGCGGCTCTGCTCCGAACTTCACTGCACCGCTGTGCAGGCGGACGTTTCGGACTATGCTTCGGCACAGAACGCGGTGCGGCAGGTGCTGGACGAATTCGGCAGGATAGACGTTCTTGTGAATAACGCAGGTATCGCGCAGATAAAGCTGTTCACCGATATCACGCCGGAGGACTGGAACAGGGTGCTTTCAGTGAATCTCACCGGGTGCTTCAACATGACGCAGGCGGCGGTGAAGTCCATGATCTCCCGCAAGAGCGGCGCGGTGGTGAACATCTCTTCCGTGTGGGGAGTTTTCGGCGGCGCATGCGAGTCGGCTTATTCCGCTTCCAAGGCGGGAATGATCGGGCTGACTAAGGCGCTGGCGCGGGAGCTTGGAGCTTCCGGCATAACGGTGAACTGCGTTGCTCCGGGGGTCATTGAAAGCCCCATGAACAGCTCTCACCTCACCACGGAGGAGCTGTCGGAGCTTGCGGAGCAGACCCCGGTGTGCCGTCTGGGTCAGCCCTCAGAGGTCGCAAAGGCAGTTCGGGCGCTGGCGGAGAACCGCTTTATAACCGGGCAGGTTCTGGGTGTTGACGGGGGCTTCTGCTGAGTTTTCGGCGTGATTTATCGATTGACAACAGATACGGGTTTACATTATGCCCAAAAACTATTACTGAATATTTAAATGTTTTGTCAAAAAAAACACAAAGTTCCCGGTTGAATTTTTACAGAAAATATTGTATAATAAATTTGATTGATAATCCGAACAAGCGAAATTTGCGATTTCGGTGAAAAAGGAGACTTAATATGAACATCGCTTATTCCATTCTGTCGGCTGCTGCGACCGTTGAGTCAGCAGCCAGCGCAGCAGAAGCAGAGGCGTCCGGAGGCATTATTGACCGCATTCAGGCGCTTGGTACCGCTTCCGAGCAGATCAAGGACCCGGATTACTGGGGCTCCGTGGGCATTATCACGGTCACCGGTATTCTGATAGTGTTCTTCATTCTGGCTTTGCTGATCTTCTTCTTCTGGCTGATGGGTACTATCTTCAAGGGCGTGGACAAGAGAAAGAATGCAAAGGCTGAGGCTGCAAAGGCTGCAAAAGCTGCCGCTGCTCCCGCACCTGCACCCGCTCCCGTTGAAGAAGCTGCTGAGGACGACGCAGACAGCGACGAGGAGATAATGGCTGTCATCAGTGCTGCGATCGCCGCTTATGCAGAGGAGGAAGGAACTTCCTACACGATCAGAAACGTAAAGCGCCGCGACAGCAGAGTACGCTCTGCATGGAGCATTGCCGGTATCGGCGAGAATACCCGCCCGTTCTGAGAACAGACAGAAAGGAAAAAATAACGCATGGAAATATTTGTTGATACCTTACAGTCGCTGGCTGTGAAATCCGGCTTTGCGGGATTCGGCACCGGCGACGGATACCTGAACATCGTAATGATCCTTATTTCTTTCGTACTGTTCTATCTGGCTATCAAAAAGCAGTACGAACCGCTGCTGATGCTCCCTATCGCATTCGGTATGCTTCTGACTAACCTGCCGTTCAGCGGCCTTTATCACCCCGAGCTTTGGAACCCCTCGACCAACCCCTACTTTGCACCGGAATACGTTGAGGAGGGCATGAACGTCCTTGTTACTTACACTAAGGAAGTCAGCCTTGACTACGGCAAGGTTCTGCATGAGGGTGGTCTGCTGGATATGCTGTACCTCGGCGTTAAGCTGGGTATCTATCCGCCTATCATCTTCCTCGGTATCGGCGCCATGACTGACTTTGGTCCGCTGATTGCGAACCCCAAGAGCTTCCTGCTGGGCGCTGCCGCACAGGGCGGTATCTTCTTCACATTCCTCGGCGCATGCCTTATCAATATGACCGGTCTCGGCGACGGCTTCAGTCTGAAGCAGGCTGCTTCTATCGCGATCATCGGCGGTGCGGACGGTCCTACGGCGATCTTCCTTACTTCAAAGCTCGCACCGGAGCTGCTCGGTTCTATCGCAGTCGCGGCGTACTCCTACATGGCGCTCGTTCCGGTTATTCAGCCGCCTATCATGAAGCTGCTCACCACTGAAAAGGAGCGCTCCGTCAAGATGGGTCAGCTCCGTCAGGTCTCCAAGCTGGAGAAGGTCGTATTCCCGATCGCAGTTACAATCATCGTATCCCTTATCGTTCCGGACGCGGCTTCGCTGGTCGGCATGCTCATGCTGGGCAACCTTATGAAGGAATCCGGCGTATGCGAAAGACTTGTTAAGACAGCTTCCGGCGAGCTGATGAACATCATCACGATATTCCTCGGCGTGACCGTAGGCGCAACGGCTGTGGCTCAGAACTTCCTCAAGGTGGAAACGCTGATGATAATCGCGCTTGGTCTTATCGCGTTCTGCATAGGTACTGCTTGTGGAATCCTGCTCGGCAAGCTGATGTATCTGATCTCCGGCGGCAAGATCAACCCGCTTATCGGTTCTGCGGGCGTATCCGCAGTTCCTATGGCAGCGCGTGTTTCCCAGAAGGTTGGTCAGCAGACTAATCCCTCCAACTTCCTGCTCATGCACGCTATGGGTCCGAACGTTGCGGGCGTTATCGGCTCCGCAGTTGCGGCGGGCGTACTGCTCAGCGTTCTTGGCTAATGAAATATCCCGAAAGGCGGTCGGTTCTTCTGACCGCCTTTTTTGCGGGAATTGAGCAAAATATATTGAAAAAGCACAGATATTTTGATATAATATAGAAAAAAGAACAGGACAGGTGATAATTGTTGAACCAGAAATTCAATCATCTAATTGATATGGACGATTACAGCGTTTCCCAGTGGAACGCAATGATAAGTCTTGCGCAGGACATAATGGCGCGCCCGGAGAGTTATTCGGACAAGTGCCGCGGGAAAATCATGGCTACGCTGTTTTATGAGCCTTCCACCCGCACACAGATGAGCTTTCAGGCGGCTATGATACGTCTGGGGGGAAGCATAATCGGCTTTGACAACCCCGGAAATTCCTCCGTGGCAAAGGGCGAGAATCTCAAAGATACTATTAAGATCGTAAGCAGCTACTCTGACATTCTGGTAATGCGCCACAGCCAAGAGGGCTCTGCCAGAGCCGCCGCGCTGTCCGCAGAATGCCCGGTCATCAACGCGGGGGACGGGGGACACCTCCACCCGACGCAGACCCTCACCGACCTGCTCACCCTCAAAACTGAGCTGGGACGTCTGGACAATCTCACGGTGGGACTTTGCGGCGATCTGAAATACGGGCGGACAGTCCATTCGATATTGAAAGCGCTGTCCTGCTACAAGAACAACAAGTTCGTGCTGATATCCACCCCGGCGCTGGGGCTTCCGGTTTACATCAAAGACGTTCTGAAAGCCCGCGGCTGCGAGTTCCGGGAGGTTGCGACCATTGACGAGGCTCTGCCGGAGCTTGACATGCTGTACATGACCAGAATACAGCGGGAGCGCTTCGACAGCGAGGAGGAATACCAGCGGCAGAAGGGGATATACGTCCTCACGAAAGAGAAAATGCAGCTTGCGAAGAAGGACATGATAGTAATGCACCCGCTTCCGAGGGTGAACGAGATAGCGGTGGAGGTTGACGACGACCCCCGCGCCGCGTATTTCCGGCAGGCGAAGTGCGGAATGTACGTCCGCATGGCGCTGATCCTCACCACGCTGAATAACCAGCTCACTGCGAACCCGCTGCTGGTGGGAGTGACCGAGCGCGACTGCCGCTGCACCAACCCGAAGTGCATTACCCGGACCGAGGATTACCTGCCCCGCAGCTTCCGCAAGTACGGCGATATGATGATTTGCGAGTACTGCGATGAGAGGGTACTGTTAAAGTAATAATACGCCGCTCTTGAACTGTTCGGGGGCGGCATTGACTTTTACAAGGGTTTGTGGTAGTATTATAGTTGAAAATTGTAATTTGTGAGGGAGTTTGTCCGTGGCTGCCATTGGCAGCCAACGGACA
>CAMCFA010000116.1 GCA_945873955.1 uncultured Clostridia bacterium
AACTTTAGTCCTTCCGCTCTCATAATTCATCAGCGTGTGCCAGCAGATACCGACCCTCTCCGCAGCTCACATATAGTCTGACCGGCACGCAGCCGCTGACCATCGGACAGTTCATCAGTATCCTGAGCGCACATCAAATAATATATACTAACAAGATCCTTGCAGAGTCGTATGACATAAGGCTTTGCGGGGGACTTTGAATCAAACCATTTTGTAAGCATTTATTTGATTCATAATAAGGCAGATGGCGCAGCATAACACTGCGCTCCTGTTTTAGAATTTCAGTCATCGAAATAGAAAATGTCCTCGAACTTTACCTCAAGTGCAATGCACAAGAGCAGAGCTAATTTGGCTGTAGGGCAGTACTGTCCGGTTTCGATAGAGCTAATTGAGTTTTTCGAAACCCCAACCATTTTCCCGAGATCCGTCTGCGAGATTTTTCGTTTGGCGCGTAGCTCTTTAAGACGATTTCTGAGTTTGAGCTGTTCGTTCATATTACAATACTCCTGCGGACAGTTTGACGATATGGATAACGCATGCGATACCGGCAAAAAACATGCTCTCAATCCCTGCAATAAGTGTTTTCTTGTGTCCGAGTATCTTTCCACGATAAGCCCATCATGCACCCGCAGGTGCAATAACAAGTGCCCACAAACCACGGTCTACCTGATTTGATATCAACAGTTCGTTAACGAATAGTACCATGCACAGAATGATTCCAACAAGTGTTCCGACAGTTATCGATGTATTCCGTTTCTCTAATTCAATGGGGTCGTTGTTCTTGTAGTCAGTATGGGCTTTCGCTAAAATCTCTTCTCTGGTCATAATGATCCACCTTTCTTTTCCAAGTTTACTTGTCGTGTTTATTATACCGTTTCCAAGCGTACTTGTCAAGGACTTTTTCAAATTATTTTGTTGCATTTTGCTATTCAAGAGTTCTTATAAAGTCCTATTACCCTGTTCCAAACCTCAACCGTGACTTTTGTCCTTCCGCTCTCATAATTCATGAGCGTGTGCCTGCAGATTCCGAGCTTCTCAGCGGCTTCCAGTATAGTCTGCCCGGCACGCAATCTCAGCACTTTCAGTCGCTGACCATATGACAGCTTGTCAGTTTTAGAAGCGCACAGCAGTGAATACCCCGGATTCTTCCCACGGATATCCCTCGCAGAGCTGCACCAGAATGCGAAATTCCCACTCCTGTATATCCTTCCGCATTTTAATCAGCACGTCCAGTAAAGCACAGCCTCCAGCGCCTTGTCAGGATATGTATCAGCTTTCAGCCATGCCACCCTGAAGAATATCTTATCCTTTGCTTTTTCAAGAAGCCTGAACTTATACCCGTTCACCTCTCGGCTCTCTTCCACCTCGTGGAAATACAGCTCCCCATCGTCGATCCATACATCATCGTTATAATCATCGGTTCCCAGCGCGACAGCATAGTCGCCGCTGATACCGCCGAAGGAAGAACAATGCTCGTCTGCCGTGCCGTCTGAGTACTCCAGGCTGCCGCTGAACAGCAGTGAACATTCCTCGCCAATAACAAGATCACAGCAATCCAGCGTGATCACATAGTCGTCATCGGAATCAAGATATTGTATAACTCGTGTTTCCTCCGCGTCCATTACTCTATGCTGAAAATGTCCGTAACTTCTGCGTACCGAAAACGGCACAGGTTCACCCTTGCTGTCGGTTATGGTGATGTCTCCGGTGGGTAGCCTGAACTCCGTTGTGGCTGTGTATAGCGTTCTGATGTTAAAATATGTGTAAGGTTCCTGAATATCCGGGTTATGCAGATCGTACAGTAGATCAGTCGATCTGTAAATTCCTGTCAGAGCTGTTTCGGCCATCTGACGCTGAATCCGTGACTGTCAACGCCCCACCCCGAGTATCCAAGGGCGATGCTTTTGTATTTCTCAAAGCATTCCATATCCAGCCTGCAATAAGCCGCAAAAGCCTTTGACGAAGCGATCGGAAAACCCGCAGCAGTGAAGCGGCACTGACGACTTATCAACGCCGCTTTATCCAATGCGTCAGCCGATATTTGAAAGTCCCCGACAGCTGACTTTATATTGGCGTAAAGGCATTCAAATTTTAGGCTGTGTATCGCACTGTTTTCCTTTTTCAGATACTCATCATGTATCAGGCATTCGTTCCAGTGCTGAATAATTTGTATCTGCTCTTTAGGTTTGGTAAACCTGTCGAAAAGCGCTTGATATGCTGCGTTGCATTCAGCGCTTTTACCGTCGCAGTACAGCTCCTCGGCTTTGCATATTTCAGATATCAGTTCCGGACTTATGCTGGTTTCGTGTGTTTTATCTGACATAGTTTACCTCGCTTGATCTGACTTCCAGTTCAGCGCTTTTGATATGAAATCAGGCTTTAACCGGAGATCATAGAATCTTAGAAAATAGAAAAATCTTCCGTCCCAGTTGTATTCACCGTCGGAATAGGCTAATATGGGAATAGGTGTTTCTTTTCTTGCTATTACATCATATATAACTTGATTTGTTGCCGCAACAACTAGGTCTTTTCTCGTCATATATTCAAAAACCGTGTTCATGTCCTCCCCATTCATTTTTTCGGTATGAGCTTCAAGCAGTTCCGCCGTCAGCAGTTCATCAGAAATATCAAGATCGCATACTCTGTATAAAGTGTCTCTGATCCGTTCGTTAAGCCGGTTCACGTCAATGATCTCTTTTGGTGTAGGTTTATACTTCTTCATGAATTCGTTAAAACCGTATACGGATTTTTTGTTCAGGAGATTTTCTTCCTTATTATCCTGACCTTTGCAATGATGCCTTTTCCGTATGTCTGCAAACTCTGCCATTTCTATTTTATGGAGTTTTTCTAATTCTTTAGCTGCTTTTGGATCATCAATATTAAACATACCAATCCCCCTTCAACTATTAATCTATCGGATTTCTGCCATACCCCACCTCAGAAATCAACCAGATAAATCCCGATATTTATCTTCATGAAATTCTCGCTGACCTTTTTGAAATCCCTGACGTAAGCCACAAGCATTTTCCCTGCGTCCAGAAGCCGTGCAAAGATGATGTTGTCTGCTTCCGGAACATAGCCGATCTTTTTACCGGAGGGCGCGATGAGCATTATTGCATTGTCGTCAAATTTGTTGCTTTCCCGGCGCATGGTGAGCCGGCAGCCCTCCTGAATCTCGTCATAGACTGACTTGTCTTTGAGGTGCGAAGTTCCTGCCACATAGGAATCGAACAGGTGTATTTCCTTGACCAGCGGCTTTATTACCGTGGAAATATCACCGCCGTTTGTGAGCGTGACAAGTTCGCCGTTGCTTATCGTCAATTGATTGTCTGCCATAAGTCCTCCTAGCACAATTGATCGAGTATTTCCTGCAATTCCGCAGCGTAATCTCGGTAGGTCTCAAGCTCCTCACGGAGTGTTTCCTTTTTTGTTTCCACAGCGCTGAGGTCGTTCAGAAGCTCCTTATAGGTGTAGGGCGTGGTGGTTATTATCTGCTTTATTTCTGCTTCAAGAGCCGCTATCTTCCGGTTTATATTGGGTATCGTTATCTCAAAATGATCCTCGCCGTTGCGTTCCAGAAAGCTGTTTATCAGCATTTGAACCTCCTCGGCTTCTTGCAGAGAATTGCAGTTATAGGCGGTAACGAGCCTGTACCACAGCTCCAGCAGCTCCGGGTATTTCTCGGTCAGCGGACTGATGTCCGGGTGGAGTTTCTTTGCGATATCCCGGTAGATTTTCTTTATTCTCAGTACATCATGCTCCGGGACGGCTTCTGCGTCCTTGCAGATCTGATTGTCGTCAGCCATCTGGCGCAGCTTCTGGTAATACGCAGCCATTTCCTGTTGAAGAAACGCTTCAAGCTGTTCTTTGTCTGGCTTTCTGCCGTAATTTGCAGCGGTCTGGCAGAATGCTATCGCTTTTTTCAGCTTGATACATTCTATCTGCTGCTCATAGACTGCCATTGTCAGCTCTCCGAACACACGGATATAATCGCTGAGATAGTCCATCGCTTCCTTTTTCAGACTATCCCGGCGCAGAAGCAGCGCTTCATACTGCGTGTAATCTCCGCCACATATCCTCACGATGTCCATTAAATCACCTCAAAATTGTAAAGCTCGTCGTAAACCGCAGTAAGCCGTTCGCCGTCTATTTCCGCCTTTGCGAGAAAGTCTGCACAGGTTCGAAACCACTTTCCATCAAAGCATATTTCAGGTTCGGGTTCAGCAGTAACGGCTTCTACCTGATGATACTTTTCTTCGTACAGAAACCGCACCTTTTTGGGTTCTTTCAGCAGCCAGAAAAGGTCGTAAAGCCCGAAATAATCGCTGTCTAAATCCACCATGGAATACAGGTCGTTTATCAGCCACTTAATCTGGTTGAGAGTGCCGAAAAAGGGATTTGCCATCATTCGCTGTTCGAGGAACGGTCGTGCATACTGAAGAAGCTCCACCGCCGTGGGACTATCGCCTTCCTCCCGGCATATCCGGGAAAGCCGGGTGAACACCTCCGGCAGCGGCTCGCCTAGGTATTTTGCGTCCTTGACCTGCGTATAAAGGCTGCGAATCATCGACTTGTATTTGTTGTAGTCCTTCTGCACAAAATAGCCGTTCTTGTACATATCTGCGACCTTGACCTCGGAGTTGAGGTTTCCCATTTCAGCCGCCTGTGAATAATACCGGAACGCCTTTTCGTAATCGACAGCGCCTGTCCTGCCGTAATACCAGATGTACCCCAGACCGTTTATCGCGTCAAGGTTTCCTTTCTCCGCCGCCGCTTCGTAGTATTTCAGCGCAAGGTCGAAGCGTTTCCGGTCGTAATAGAAGCCACCCAGCTGGAACATATACTCCGGGTCGCCGGTTTCATGAATGAGGTACTCCAGAGCCTCGGTGAAGAGAAATTCCTTGTCCTTGCTGTGGTTCGGGTCTGAGTCGAAGTCCTCTATCAGCTTCAATGCCTCGGAAATGCTGTTGATGTCCATGAATACCGCTCCTTTCGTTGCCCTAATTATATCACCGGTAGGGAATGATGTCAAGGATAAACTGTATCGAATATGATGCAATTAAATCTGAAAAAATAGTGTATATAAATAAAGACCGGAGAGATTATATGAAACTGCGGTCAAGTGTCGGGAAAGTGGGAATCAAGCACGGCTTTAACGGTTTTGAAGCTATCCGATTGGCTGTTTTAGGAAATCCTTTGTACATTTTTGCTCAGGTGGCTGAAAAGTTACGAATTTTTCATTTTTCTATTGACAAGCCGGAAAAAATAATGTATAATAGCAATGGATATATATTCATCAATATATATCAAACGATATTTTAACAGAAAGGAAAACATAAATGGCTCCGAAGAACAAATTTACAAGGGAAGAAATGGTAGCTGCTGCTGTTCGGGTGGTGCAAAAATTGGGGGCGGCTGCACTGACGGCGAAATCTCTGGCGGAAGAACTCGGAACTTCCACACAGCCGGTTTTTACCTGCTTTGGTACGATGGACACGGCAAAAGCGGAAGTCTACGCCGTGGCGGAGCGGATGTTTGACGAATATCTGACGGCGGGTTTGAAGGAAAAAATCCCGTTCTTCGGCTTTGGGACGCAGTATATCCGCTTTGCCAGAAAAGAGCCGGAACTGTACCGCCTGCTGTTTTTGATGCGTCCGGACGATATGGGGGTCGGCGTCTTTGCCGCCATACGGCATATGCAGGATCTCGTCCGTCCTTCGCTTACGGAAACATACCATATCAGAGCACAGGAAGCAGACCGCTATTTCCGTGACCTATGGCTGGTGGTTCACAGCCTTGCAACGCTTATTGTGACAGGCGACTGTCCCTATTCCGACAGGGAGATCGGGCAAATCCTCACCGGGTTCAGCGTTAGTATCTGCAAGGCGATCAAGGAGATTCCGGGCTTTACGGAGGGAACATTTGACAGAGACTCCATCTTTCGGGGTTTGATACAAGAGAAATGAGCTGAAATGCCTGTAAAACCGGCTCAATCGTCTGCCGAAACTGCCTAATTTTAGGAAAAACAAAATATTCTAAAAATCGAACATCTGACAAAAGCCTACGGCGAGAAAAAGCCGTGGACAATCTGAACCTACATATACCCCAATGGGTAAGGAAGGAGCATAATGAAAATGAACGTTACAGAAAAAGAACTTTTGAAATCGAGCGAAGCGGACTCGTCTTCCTCAGTAAGACATCGAAAGGTGAAAACCGCACTTCTTGTTATTGCGGCTGTGCTGATAGCGGCCCTTGCGGCGGCATGGTTTATGTTCGGCACGCAGCTCACGGCGGCTATGACCATTAAAAAGCTTGACGAAGGCTTGTGGAGTATGGAATACAAGGGCAACTACGGCTTTGACGGTTTTTTGGAGCAAGGCGGAGCAAAAAGCGATGCCGAGATGGGAGACTACATCGCCTCATTCCTCTCTCACGGCTTCTGGAAACCGGATACATCAACCGCAGGGGGCAACTACGGCTGTTCTACCATTGCGACACAAAGCTCCGACGGCACGGCACTCTTTGGCAGGAATTTCGACTGGGAAGAATGTGACAAAATGCTTGTACATACCATCCCCAAAAACAGTTATGAGTCCATCGCCACCTGCAATTTAGAGTTTCTGGGCTTTGGGGAGGACTGGAAGCCCGACGGGAGCATAGGTGATAAATTCATGGCTCTGGCGTCCGTTTACGCTATCTTGGACGGTATGAACGAAAAGGGACTGTGCGTAGCAGACCTGATGGTGAGCCGCGAGGAGGGTGTAGACCAAAATACAGACAAGCCTGACATCACTATCACCTCTGCCCTCCGGCTGCTCTTGGACAAGGCTGCCAATGTGGACGAGGCGATAGCTTTGCTTTCTCAGTACGATATGCACTTCTCCCTTGGCAGGGCTCAGCACTTTTCCATTTCCGATGCTACCGGGCGGAGCGTGGCGGTGGAGTGGAAAAACGGCGAGATGGTGGTGACCGACAC
>CAMCFA010000117.1 GCA_945873955.1 uncultured Clostridia bacterium
TGTACGCGTTATATGGCGCTTCGCGCCAAGTGGCGCGCTGTCGCGCTAGTAACGCGCTGTCGCGCGAGTGTGGGGCGCTGCCCCACACCCCGCTTCCTTTTGGAAGCCAAAAGGAAGCGAAAAGCAATTTTGCTACGCAAAGAGTAAAAAGCGCCTGCTCGACTTATTACAATTTACCACCAAAAAAACCCACGAAAAGGAGAATCCCTCATGACCCTCCCTCTGATGTGCCCCGTATGCGCCGAGAAATCAATACATTCCCCGCTGCTCCTAACCGACGCCAAAACTCTCCGCTGCCCGAAAAACCACAGCTTCGACATCTCCGCCAAGGGGTATGTGAACCTGCTTCTCCCGCAGCACAAGAACGTCCATGACCCCGGCGACAGCAAGGAAATGGTGGCTGCGCGTCGGCTGTTCCTCGACAGCGGTGCGTACTCCGGGCTTCGGGACGAGCTTTGCGACTGCGCCGCGAAATACTCCACCGGAATGAACGCGCCGCTTCTGCTTGACTGCGGCTGCGGCGAGGGCTACTACACCGTCGGAATGTACGACGCGATCCAGCCGCACGGCGGGCATGTAATCGGCGTGGACATCTCAAAGAATGCGTTGGCTGCGGCGCATTCCCGCATAAACGCCGGCGGCATGAAACGCGATATCTTCTGCGCCGTGGCGAGCGTGTTCCGTCTGCCGTTCGAGGACAGCAGCTTCGACATAGCGGCGGTGATATTCGCGCCGTTCCAGCGGAAGGAGCTTCTGCGGGTGGTGAAGCCAGGCGGTGTAGTATTCACCGCGATCCCCGGTGAGCGCCACCTATACGGACTGAAATCGCTTATCTACGACCAGCCCCGGCTGAACGAGGTCAAGCCATACGAAGTCCCCGGCATGGAGCTGCTGGAAAAGCGTGAGGTCGGCGGAGTTCTGCGGCTCACAAGTCAAGAGCTGCTGAACGCTCTGTTCACCATGACGCCGTATTATTACAAGACCTCCCTGCGGGACAGCGACAGGCTATACGGCTATTTCGGAACTTCCGACAGCTTTGAAACGGAGATAGATTTTCAAGTGCTTTGTTATAGGGTGATATAAAAACAGGCTGCCGTAATATGCGGCAGCCTCTTGTCTTATTTTTGCCTGTCGTAGAGAGCAACATACTTCTCAGCGATCTGCCGCAGCTTCTCATACCCCGGATCGTCGTTCGCGAGAACCGACCGGAAGAACGCGTATACGTCCTTGTTGGTGATACGGGAGATACGGTTCGCTATGTATTCGTGGGTGGCGTAAAGCTCCGGGTTGTCGAGGATAGCCAGCGAGAATTCCACGAACTTCTTCGGGTTGGTGAATTGCAGGAAGTTGCATGCAGTGACAATGCTTGAGTAGAAATTCGGCGAGATGATAGTTTCACCGTTGAGGTCAGTTTCGCCGGCGAGCAGTGCGTCAAGCTGCGCCTGCGTCAACTTATCGACAGTGAACACGGACTCCATCATTTCGCAGTCCGGCATTTGCTCTGCAAGTTCCAGCGCCGGGTGAGGTATCACCTTGTTGCTGTATGATTTCTTGCGCACCGTGCCGAGTTTCCTTATCAGCGAGTGGTAGTGATCCGGCTTGTATTCAAAGCGGTTTTCAAGCAGTATCCTCAGCATGTCGCGGGGGATAAGCTCCAGCGGTATCTTCACCGACGCGCTGCGGAATCCCGTGATGCCCTCCCGTGGCGGGAGTTCCTCCGGCTGCGGCTGCGGCGGGTTCTCCTGCTGAGCCTCCGGAACTGCTTCACCGCCTTGAGCGGGTTCTGTCTGTTCCGGCGCAGGGGCGGGGGCAGGGGGAATGTACAGATCGGTATATGGTTCGTCCAGCTTTTCGATCACCGCGCATTTATACGGTATCTTCGCCGTCGTGCAGGAAACCGCGCCATGATGACCTTTCAGCAGCACGGAATGAAGCCCCGACAGGTGGTACACTATGCCTTGAACTGCCCGGGTCTTGACCGCTTCGTTGGTCATGGGCAGCGTCTTGGCATCGAAGTTGTCCAGCGGCGCGCCGGGGATCAGAAAGCAGGGGCGGTAGGTCTTGTCCTTGCCGATAGTTCTGTTGTGTTCGGCAGTGCCGTGGATCTCATGGGTAAGGTTATATGCTCCCCAGAAGAACGTCCCCGCGCCGTCGGTGGTGTAGTAGTCGGACAAGTATAGCGTGTACACTCCGTCCGGCAGCAGCGCAAGGATATCGTGCAGCCCTGCTTCAAGAGAGTCGCCGACGTTCAGCCGGTTGAAGCTCTCGGTCAGCGTGTTGTGAATTTCCTCGTCCATAAAGGAGTAGCCTGTGCAGAGGGATATCAGCTTGTCGGAGTTCTTGCTGCCACGGTTGGGGCAGAGTATCTCCGCAGCCGGGTTATTGCCGATATAGAACAGCCGCATAAGCGCTGAGGTATCTCCCCGTTTAGCGCCGTATCCGGCGGAGCATGTACCCATTACCGCGCTTCCGCCCTTTACGGACGCCAGAATGACATTCTTGCCGCCTATGTCGATGTGTTCGGTTTTGATCTCAACGCCCACTTTTCTTTACCTCCCGAAATGCCGCTTATCCGTGTGATCCGCGGATCACCGCTGTTCCAGCCGCAGCGAAATAATATCTGAGATACCGCCCAGACACTTCTTGTCGAACGCCTTTTTAGGTACGAACACCGACGTTGTTCCGTCCTTGTAGAACACGAACATCTTGTCGGACTCAATAAAATAATCAAAGGCGCTCCACGGGATAAGCTCCTGCCCGTCATATACGCAGCTTTCGCACGCCGCGAAGCCAACCGGGCTTATCGTGAATGAGATAGGCTCCTGCGCGGCAGGGTCGCAGCCGGCGACGGAGGTGTACTTGCTGCGGGCGACAGCGTAGCATACCAGATAAATTATCAGCGTGAGGATAGCTCCGCCGATCACCGAAATAGGGATAAAATACAGCACGTTTTCCCTTGTGATACCTACGAAAATATGCAGACCGAGGAAGATAAGCAGTATCAGTATGATCGTCAGCAGCCACAGCACCTTTACCAGCTTGAAGTTCATCAGCATGATGAAGGTCGAAGCGGCGTCGTTCTCGTCGATCTCGCATGAACCGGTGTATGCGTCCTTGCCGGGGTCGGTTTCTATGTATTCGCTTTTCAGCGGGAGAATACGCCGCTGGTGCTCGTACACGAAGCCGCCGGACTTCTGCGCGCATTCGATTATGGCAAGCGCCCGGAAGTAGTCCTCCTGCTGGATAAAATCCTTCTTGGGGATAACAAAGTCGCAGTTTTCGGTCTTGACAGTAATGCAGCGTTTATCCTCAACGACCGTCTGTATCTGGTTCCAACTATAAACGGCGGGTACAGGGTCGTTAGCATAAACGGCGAACACCTCGCCGATGATATATGATACCCCGGTGCTGTCGATGTTTATCCTGACCGGCTTTAAATCGCAGAATGCCATGCTTTCCACCTCATATTTTATACTTAGTATTATTATAGCATAAAATTTGAATAAAAAAAAGGGGTTTGAAAGAAAAAATCATAAATTTTTTGCAAAATTTACCGGGCAGGAGAGTTATCCTGCCCGGAATTGGTCATACGGAATAGGTGAATGTAAAGGATTGAGTTTCGCCCTTTTTGAGTTCAAGGGTGCGCTCCGACTCACCGCCGTTGCCGTCCGGCATGAGCACGGTGCATTTCCCGCCCAGCTTTGAGGTGATATCCAGCGTGGACACCAGACCGTCCTTCCATGCCGCGCTGACCACGAATCCGCCCCGGGCGGACAGCCCCTTGAAGCTGCCGTTCTTCCATTCGTCCGGCAGTGCCGGGAGCAGCCTTATCGCTCCCTCGTGGCTCTGGATAAGCATTTCCGCGATACCTGCGGAAGCGCCGAAGTTGCCGTCTATCTGGAACGGCGGGTGGAAGTCCCACAGATTCTGGAAGGTGCAGCTTTCCAGCAGACCTTTCAGCAGCTTGTAGGTGCGGTTGCCGTCGCCTGTCCTCGCCCAGAGGTTTATCTTATACGCTCTTGCCCAGCCGGTGGACTCGTCCCCGCGGTCGTTCATGGTGGCGACAGCCGCCTGCATAAGCTCCGGGCGGGAGCGGTTTATCTGTTTTCCGGGGTAAAGCCCCATGAGGTGGGAGATGTGGCGGTGATTCTTCTGTACCTTGCTGCGGTCGAAGTCCGGCTCGTCCTCCTCTAACCACTCTTTCAGCAGCCCGGTTTTTCCGACGTGGTAGGGCTTCAGCTTAGGCAGTATCTCCCGCACCTTGGCGGAAAGCTCCGGGTCGGTGTTCAGCTCCGCCGAAGCCTTGAGGAAGTCAATGAAAAGCTGCTCGATAAGGCTCTGCTCGTAGGTGTTGCCGATAGTTGCCGGGCCGTGCTCCGGCGAGTAGGTCGGGGAGGACACCATTCTGTCCTGCTTCTCGTCGTAGATGAGCCACTGAACGTAGAACTGCACGCTTTCCCGCATAATCGGGTATATCTTGTCCCGCAGATACTCCTTGTTGCCGGTGAATTCGTAGTGCTCCCAGAGATTCTGCATGAGCCACGCGACAGCGGCGGTAGACCAGCCCCAGTAGAATTCCCAGCCCGGCGCAGTCCAGCCGAAGGGCGAGCATTGAGTATGCGCCGTCCAGCCGTTTTCGGGGTGTTCCGGAGTTGACTCGATACCGTAGTATTCCTTTGCGGTGACGCGCCCCGGCTCTCTGAGAGAGTTGAGGAAATCCGTCAGCGGAGGCACTGTTTCCGCAAGGTTTGTGTTGTATGCGCCCCAGTAGTTCATCTGGAGATTCACGTTGATGTGGTAGTCGCAGCACCACGGCGGGGTGTTGCTCTCGTTCCACACGCCCTGAAGATTCGCCGGGAGCGAACCCTCCCGGGAGGAGGATATCAGCAGGTAGCGCCCGTAGCTGAAATACAGCGTTTCCAAGCGGTTCATTGCGGTTCTGTCGCCGGCGCGGTAGGCTTCCAGCAGCTTGTCTGCGGGCAGTTCCTTCTCCTCGCCTAAGTGAAGCTCTACCCGGCTGTACAAAGCGTTGTAGTCGGCGAAATGCTCATCGTACAGCGCCTCCCAGCCCAGACGCTCTGCGGTCTGTATCAGCGGCACAGTGATGTTTGCGGGGTCAGTGCCGGTGCGGTAGGCGGGGTATTTCATCTCGTAATCGGTGGCGGCACAGAAGTATATCACCGCCTCGGAAGCGCCCCTTATCGCCAGCTTTCCGTCGCCGGAGATGACCTCGCCGTCGGAGGTGACGGTGAATCTTGCGTCGAAGCGCATACCGTTGTCTTCGGCTGCGCCGGAGTATATGAGCGTGCCGTTGTCCGCGGTGACAGAGGCGGCGTGGGTCTTGTCCAGCGACAGCGTGAAGCTCAGCCTGCCCGGCTGCGAAGCAGTGAATCTGAACGCGATAACTCTCGCGGGATAGCTAGCGTATGCCTCCCGCCGGAATTCAACGTCCCCGGCGGTGAATTCGCAGGTATACAGCGACTTGTCAAGGTCAAGGCAGCGCCTGTATCCGGATATTTCGCCCTCTGGCAGCTCAAAGTCCAGCACTGCGTCGCACAGCAGCAGATATGTACCGAAGTCCCCGTCGCCGGTGAGCATGGGGAGCAGCTCCTCCGCCTTTTTGTTCTCTCCGGCGGCAAGAAGTTCCTGCACCTGCTTGACGTATTTATAGCGGTCGCGGTGATTCCCGCCGTAGTAGTCCGGGCGGTTTTCGCAGGGGCCGCCTGCCCAGAAGGTCTTTTCGTTCAGCACGACGCGTTCGGTCTTTATCCCGCCGAACATGCTTGCACCCATGTAGCCGTTGCCGATAGGCAGACAGGTCTGTTCCCACAGCCCGAAGTCGCCGGGGTGGTCGAAGTAAATCTGGTTGCTTCTGCTCATATACTGTGTCCTTCCGCAATTAATGATTTAGAACTACATTAAGTATATCACAATCGGGAGGAAATGTCAATTATTTTCCCTAAGCGACCACGGCAACAGCATTTACTTTTTCGCAGAAAAGATGTATAATAGGAAATATGAATATAGAAGAATTAAAAATGGGGATAAAAAATATCAGAGAGCCAAGAAGGACAGGATATGGAAATATTCGTCATAAGCTCGAAGATATAATAATCATTGGATTGTGTACCGTAATATGCGGAGGGGAAGATTTTGCCGATATGGAGGCGTTCGGCAAAAGTCGTCAGGAATATCTGGGGAAATTTCTTGAACTTCCGAACGGTATATCGGATAGTGATACATTCAGACGGGTGTTTGAAAAGTTAGACCCGTCTGAGCTTTCGTCATGCCTGATAGATTGGGTGGAAGCCGAAAGAGCAGAGCGTGGTGTGGTTGCGATAGACGGCAAAACGATATGTGGAAGCGGAAACGCAAAGCACAAGGCATATCATGTAATAAGCGCATTTGCCGCTGAAAATCAGCTTACGCTGGGTGAACTGACGGTTGAAGAAAAAACTAACGAAATCACAGCAGTTCCCGAACTGCTCAACCTGATTGATGTTAAAGGTTCAATTGTCACAGCAGACGCAATGAGCTGCCAGAAGAAAATCGTTGAAACAATAACCGAGAAAAAAGCTGATTATGCTATAGGGTTAAAGCAGAATCAGCCTGCGCTGTACAAGGACACAGAGGATTATTTCAACGAATATTATAAAGAAATTCCGTCCACAAATACTCTCGACAAAGGTCATGGGAGAATTGAAAAGAGGGAGTATCGCCTTTTAACCGACTTATCCTGGCTTGAACAAAGGAGCGAATGGATTGGGCTGAAAGCTCTTGGTTCAGTTAAATCAACGATTACCGAAAAGGGTGAAACCCACGAGTTCACGAGATATTTTATTACATCATTGACTGATCTTAACGAATTTTCTTACTCCGTGCGAAAGCATTGGTCTATTGAAAATCAGCTTCATTGGTGTCTTGACGTTATCTT
>CAMCFA010000118.1 GCA_945873955.1 uncultured Clostridia bacterium
CCCCGCTTCCTTTTGGAAGCCAAAAGGAAGCGAAAAGCAATTTTGCTGCGCAAAGAGAAAAAGAGAATCTGTTCGACAAATTACAATTTATCTCCCAAACTCAAAAAACTACCATTCCCCCCTTGTAAAATCCGCTTTTTTATGGTAAAATATCTATGTACGTATTGCAGTGAGCCTACTGCGGCAGCCGAATCATGTACGCTTTGACCCAAGCGTACATTATCCGGCTTTATTCGGTACGCAGGAGCGGCACATTCGTGTCTTGTGCAGCTCTGGGCGTGAAAGGAGTATTTAAATTATGGTAGTTAAGCCTAAGGTAAGAGGATTTATTTGCACGACCGCACACCCGATAGGGTGCGACGCAGTCGTTAAGCGCGAGATAGATTATGCTAAGGCGCAGACGGCGGCAGGAAAGTATAACGGTATCAAGCCGAAAAAGGTGCTTGTTATCGGCAGTTCTATGGGATATGGTCTTGCCAGCAGAATAGCTCTGGCATACGGTGCAGGCGCGGCGACCCTTGGTGTGATGTTCGACCGCCCCGCAAGCGGAAACAAGACCGGAACCTCCGGCTGGTACAATACGCAGGCGTTCGAGAAGTACGCCCATGCCGACGGACTTTACGCAAAGACCGTCAACGGCGACGCGTATTCCGACGAGTGCAAAAAAGAGGTCATCGACCTCATCAAGTCCGACTTAGGAAAGGTGGACATGGTAGTTTACAGCCTTGCCGCACCGAGGAGAACTGTCGGCGACGTGACTTACAGCTCCGTGCTGAAAACCACCGGCGCTCCCTATACCAACAAGACCATTGACCTCAGAAACAACACTGTATCCGAGGTCACTATCGAGCCTGCAACCGAGGAGGAGATCACCGCTACCGTCAAGGTAATGGGCGGTGAGGACTGGGAAGCATGGATCGACGCTCTCAAAGCCGCAGACGTGCTGGAGGACGGCGCCGTTACCGTCGCATACTCTTATATCGGCCCGAAGATCACCCACCCGATGTATTTCGAGGGTTCGATCGGCAGGGCTAAGGCTCACCTGTTTGAGACCTCAAAGCGTATCACTGAAAAGTATGCTAAGGAGGGTATCAAAGCGTACATCTCCGTCAACAAGGCGCTGGTAACTCAGTCCAGCGCGGCTATCCCGATAGTGCCGCTGTATATTTCTATCCTGTACAAGGTGATGAAGGAACACAACCTGCATGAGGGCTGCATTGAGCAGATGTACCGCCTGTTCGCTGAAAAGCTGACAGAAAACGGCGCTGCCGAAACCGACGGAGAGGGTAGGATTCGTCTGGACGACTGGGAGATGAAGCCGGAGATCCAAGACGAGGTAACGAAGCTGTGGAACGACCTCAACGCCGACAATTTCAAACAGTACACCGATATTGACGGCTACTGGAGCGACTTCTACGAGCTGTTTGGTTTTGGAGTAGAGGGAGTAGATTACGAAGCGGACGTAGAGGTCTGAACTAATTCGGAATGCGGAATTTCGGAGTCCCGTGCTGCCTGCCCTCCGGGGACGGTTTTTATGTCAATACCTCACAAAGATTGTGTGCCGTATTACGCAGTAAGATTGTACATAAAACCAGACATAGGTCTATGTACGGTGTTGTCTTAAATCTAAATGAAATTTGTTTTAGGGGCTTGATTTTCGTTTTCTAATGTGCTATAATCATTTTATAGAATTAGGTGTTTTATATGAAAATTATTGAATTAATAAGCAACGAGTGTGAATTTGATAATCAGGGAAATTATTCATGTGATCCAGCGTGCTCACCTGGATGTATGCCTTGGTGCGACCCGAATTCTGAAGACAGTTGCTCTCCTTGGTGTGAACCTACCTACGATCCCTAAGCATTTTTTGAAGGCTTATAGGAATATTTTTTTCCTATAAGCCTTTTTACTCTAATTTTTAGAAGGGATTGACTAATCAATGTATTTAGCACTTAATGAATCTGTTTATCTTTGTAATGGAGTTACAGGCGGAATTGTAATAGATTGTGTTCATGGATCTATTTATGGATTAGACGAAGAAGCTTGGCATTTGGTAAACGATTTACTTACAGGTTTGCCCTTGGATTCTGTTAGTGATCTAAGCAGAGGAATTATTGATTTCCTGGTTGAGAAAGGACTGGCAAAAGTTACAGATTCTTTTTCCATTCAACCACATATACCAACTCAAAAAAAGAATTTTATGCAACTATCTACAGTGTGGTTTGAATTGCGTTCTGCATGTAATCTGCGTTGCATTCACTGTTATAACGAGTCATGCCCCAATGCCGACAACGACAAGGATATACTTAATATAAACGATTGGATCAATATTGCTTATCAACTCAAGACGTATCATGTTAAGAGTTTGATTTTAATAGGCGGTGAACCTCTTTTATTTGATAAGATTGATTTACTTATAATTGAATTAAGAAAGATACTTCCTGATACCTCAATCGTATTATATAGAAATCTTACTTTATTAAACAATAAAACCATTCGAATTTTGAAAGATAATAATATTTTGGTTTCAACATCCATTTATTCATATTACGAAAAAGAACATGACAAGATTACAAAAGTAAATGGGAGCTTTAAGAAAACGGTCGGTGCTGTTAAACTACTTTTAGAAAATGGCATAAAGGTTACTGCCAACACTGTATTAATGAGTGAAAACGAAAAAAGCAAAACTAAAACCAATGATTTTATTTTTTCTCTTACAGGGAGAAGGGGAAAGCAAGACGTTGTTAGAATTACCGATGAAAGTTTAACAAATCTGTTGCCAAAAGGAAATACAAACACGCACACTATCTCTAGCTTAAAAACTTTTTCTAGGTCAATAATAAAATGCATGGCAACGAACGCCAACGGTCATAGCTGTTGGCAAGGTAAATTAAACATTTCATGCAATGGATATGTTGCACCATGTATAATGTGGCACGAAAAAACAGACGGATTTCCAAACGTTAGAAACCAATCTCTAAATGAAATTCTCGAATCTTTCATATATCCACGCTATTGGCAGCTTTCAAGAGACAAAATCAAAGTTTGCAATAGATGTGAATACAGATATATCTGTTTTGATTGTCGTCCAATGATTCAAGATCTGTCTTCGCGTGGAACGGTATGTTTATATAATCCATATACTCAAAGGTGGAATTGCGATCCGAATATTCTTAATGAGTATAACCAATCACCCAAAATCCACTATCAGCAGGGACAATCAGACGTTGCTTTTGTATTTTCTTGTCCTGGAAAAAACGAAGAACTGTATAATCACGTTGTTGCTGGAAAAACAGGAGATAATTTAAAAGCTTTGATCAGTTATTTGCACGAAATTTTACCATCGTTTTTTTCTTTTTCAGATATGAAACAATATACTATTACAAATTCTTCTGATCGCATTCATTACAAAAACAAAACCGGTGACTCTGAGGCACCGTTAAGTGAAATACTTTTGCCTGAAAATCTATTTAGGCTTGAAACCGAGTTATCCGGAATGAAATACATCATTTGCATGGGTGAAAAAGCAAAAAAGGCAGTATCTGCTATTCATATTCCAGTAGTAATGATTAAATCTGAACATTTAAGCAATCGGCATCTTAACGCTGTATATCATAACAATATTTTTTCCGGTGTTACTAAGCCATCTGAAAGATGTAAGGCTAGAATTGAGCTTGTGGGTGATAATATTAAGGCAAATATTGCAAAACTATAATGTCACCTTCAATACAAAAAGTGTATATCCATTCAGACAATTGATTGAGATAATATAATATACTGAATTGTTTTTGCGTGCTCCATAATAACAACTGAGTATGGGGTTTTATAAAATGATAAATGCTTCAGGATATGTAACAACAGAATTCTTTAAAACGTTTCTATCAGGATAAAGGCAGGCGAACGTCTGTCGGTGGTAGGTCTGAACGGCGCGGGTAAGACCACGTTCATAAAGCTGCTGTGCAGACTGTACGATACCGACGAGGGAGAGATACTGCTGGACGGCGTGAATATCCGGGAGTACGACTACGACGAATACATGAAGCTGTTCTCCGTGGTATTTCAGGACTTCAAGCTGCTGGCGTTCACGGCGCAGGACAACATACTTCTTGGAAAAGAGGACAGCCCCGAACATGTGGACGAGCTGTTTGAAAAGGTTGGCATTCTGAACAAGATAAATTCCCTGCCGAACGGCAGAGATACCATGATGTTCCGGCAGTTCGACAAGAACGGAGTGCAGCTTTCCGGCGGCGAGCAGCAGAAGCTGGCAATCGCGCGGGCGCTGTACAAGGACGCTCCGGTGGTCATTCTGGACGAACCCACCGCGGCGCTTGACCCTGTGGCGGAGTATGAGATATACTGCCGCTTCAACGAGCTTGTGGGCGGAAAGACGGCGGTGTACATTTCGCACCGTCTGTCAAGCTGCAAGTTCTGCGACAGGATAGCGGTGTTCTCTGACTGCACGATAAAGGAGCTTGGCACTCACGAGGAGCTTGTGCATAAACCGGACGGCATTTATGCCGAAATGTTCCGGGCGCAGGCGCAGTACTACGTTTAACTGAAAGGAGCTTTTGCAATGGGCAGGAAGCAGCACAGCAGCCGGAATATATCCTCACTGCTTCGCAAGCCGTGGCTGTTTGCTTCGGCGGTGTTCGGGCTGGATATTGCCATGCTGGTGATCGGGCTGGTGCTTTCCGGGCGCTCCGGAGAGGGGATAGTCTATACGGCGAACGGCGACAGTATCGTCAAGGACGACCCGCTGTCGTTCTTTGGCGTGATCGCCGCTGTGGTTCTGGGCATTAACTGCGTGCTTATCGCGCTAATACTGGCGGGAGCTTTCACCCGCAGCAAGCGGCGGGGCGGGGTGATAGCCGGTTCGGCGGGGCTGCTTCTGGTGTCCCTTGCAATGATAGCAAGCTCTGCGTTCATGGCGCTAGGCGCTCCGGTGAAGTCCGAGAAATATTACAGCTATACGGACGAAACGCTGCGTCTTATCGTTGAAGAAACAAAGCCGTATTTCGGCGAAGGAACGGCATCGTTCTATATGACGAACTCCGAGGAAAACGGCAATGCGATACTGCTGGCGCGTACTGGCATAACTGATTATGCTGACAGCGCGGAGCGCTACACTATCGCGTGGAACAGCGAAAGTATTCTTACGATAGGCTTTGCCGACGGGACTCACTACCGCACGCTGACTATAACGGTAGACAGGTCGCTGCTGGAGGAACCGGAAACCGGGGACGCCGGCACTGTTGACACGGCAGTATCATAATAACAAATAGCATAACAAAAGGGCGCTCCTGCCGGGAGCGCCCTAAAAATTATATCTTCTGATTAGCTGATCGTGATACCGGAGAGATAGAATGCGGAGGGCTGACCCTCTGCTCCCTTGGGAACGATCTTCAGCGTGTGTTTGCCGGAGGTCATGAAGCTCTTTACCTCGGTGAACTCAACGTAGTTGCCCCAGCCGCCGGAGAAGTCCGCGTTGACTGTCGCAACGAGGTCGTCGTCAACGTAGATATCAGCCATGCCTGCGTTGTTGGTGAGCTTTCCGTACAGAATACCGATATTCTGTGCCTCGACCTCGATAACCAGAGCGTCCTCGTCGGTGTAGCTGCCGTCGCTGCTCTTAGCGATCCACGGATTCTTGAAGCCGCCGAAGTCCATCTGCTTCTGCTGGAATGCTCCGGTGGAAACAGGCTGTGCGTCGTCGGTGGTGAGGAGATTTGCGTTTTCGTACTTCTCGCCGTCCTCGCCGGGTGCTGCCAGCTCCGGATCGGTGGTGTCAATGCTGTCGAGGTTGTCGGTGATGTACTGGAGGTAGGTGGTCAGCATGCTGCTGAGTATCGCATGACCAGCCATGTTCGGGTGGATATTGTCCCCGGAGATGTCCGACCACTGAACGCTGTCGCTGCTGTTTAAGAAGTCCAGCATAGCGTCGTGGTAGGAAACGAACGGCACGGAGTACTTGTCGGTCACTTCGCCGTGAGCGTCCTGCACGCTTGTTCCATTGTCCTGCGTCATTGCAATGCAGATGATGCCGGGCGCGGTGTCGTACTTCCATATCTTGCGGATAAGTCCCTCATAGGTCAGCTTGTTGAGCGCGATCCTGTCGGAGGTATCGTTTACCGAGAAGTCAATGAACACAAGGTCGGGGTTTTTGCTGAGTACCTGTGTATCGCAGCGGTGAACGCCGATATAAGAACCGGTAGCGCCGATACCCGCGTTGACGTAGTTCACAGTCGCGTTGGGATATTGCTCTGCGATCCACTTTGCGGTAAGAGCGGCGTAGCAGTTCTCGTTGTCAGCGCCGGTGCCCTGCGTGATAGAGCCACCGAGAAATGCGACGGTAACTTCCTCGCCGGACTGGAGCTTCTTAATTGCGTTAGCGATACGGGCAGGATTGCCTTCGGTGTACATCAGCAGGGGGAGCATTTCCTCCGCCGCTGCGGTGGCTGTGGCTTCGTCAAATCCCAGTGAGGACTGTATCGCAGTTGAGATCAAGTCGGGCTTCATTGGATTTGCAAGCACTGTTCCGTCCTGCGCGCCGGTATCGGTGCTGTCCGTTTCTGCGCCGGAAACGTCGGCTGCGTCAGAAACGTCACTGCCGGAGCTTTCGGCAGTTGCTGCTGCGGAATTGGCTGTGCTCCCGGAAGAGCTGTTCCCGCCGGAGCAGCCCGCCATTGCCAGAACCATAGCACCGGCAAGCATTACTGCTAGGAATTTCTTCATAGTAATTTTCTCCTTAATTCTCCATAAAAATAACCTAATATGAGCAGCGCTCATAAGTTAATTATACTCTTGATAGGTTAAGATGTCAAGAGGATAAATTGTAATTTGTAGGGAAGTTTGTCCGTGGCTGCCGG
>CAMCFA010000119.1 GCA_945873955.1 uncultured Clostridia bacterium
CTTCCTTCATCTTGTCGATGAGCTGCTCGAAGTACTTCTTGCCGACTTCCATAACTACATCAGAGAACATCTGAATGAAGCGTCTGTAAGAGTCGTAAACGAATCTCTCGAACTTAGGATCGGGGTTGCCTGCGATCATTGCAGCAACTACCTCGTCGTTAAGACCGAGGTTAAGAATGGTGTCCATCATACCGGGCATAGATGCGCGTGCGCCGGAACGAACGGAAACGAGGAGCGGATTCTTGAGATCGCCGAACTTCTTGCCGTTGATCTCCTCCATCTTCTTAACGCCTTCCATAGCCTGAGCCATGATCTCGTCGTTGATCTTGCGGCCGTCCTCGTAGTACTGAGTGCAAGCCTCCGTTGTGATCGTGAAGCCCTGCGGAACAGGCAGACCGATGCTGGTCATCTCGGCAAGGTTTGCGCCCTTACCGCCGAGGAGATTACGCATGGTCATGTCGCCTTCGCTGAACATGTAGACCCACTTGTTTGCCATTGGTATATACCTCCTGAATTTGTATAATCGCTGAACCGCCCGTGCACGAGCTTGTCAGCGTTTTTGATATTTTGCTGGCAGAAAGTTCCAGTTTCCTGAGCGCACTCTGCCACATTTCTATTATAACAGATATTCTTTAAAATTGCTAGATGTTTTTTGAAATTTTCTGAATTTTTTTGCACATTGACTAATTTCAACAGGGTATTTCCGTCACCCGACAGTGATACCGTCCTTTGAGATAGTCACCACAGTGCGCGAAATGCTTGCGCTCCTTTGAAGCTCAGCCGCTTCCTGCCCGCTGAGATCCCGGAACGCCAGCCATTCTCTGAGCCTGTCCGCGGCGGCGGGAGTGCCTGCGGTGAAGCTGTCCTTCCCGTGGATCACCCGTGCCGAGCCGCCGTTGGCGATCAGCTTCTTTGCCAGTGCGAGAGCCTGCTCTGCGCAGCCGCCGTCCGATCCGGGGGCGAGGACTATCTCCACGCTTTCGGTGGCGACGGTTTCGTCCTTGCGGACGAGAAGTGCGCGCTTTTTCGCGGAGAGCTTGTAGTTTATCCTGTGCGGGGGATCTCCGGGGACGTAATCCCGGTGCTCATACCCCGGCATGCCGCCGGAGAGCAGCGACTGCTCCGCTTCCTCGTCGTCGTCCGAGGGGAGCGCGCTCGGCAGCACCTCCGGCCCGTTGTAGTCCACGATACCCGGCAGCACCGCCGCCGCGCAGGGCTCGGGGCGCTCCGGGGAGCGGAAATAGATCAGCCCGAGGAAGTCCCGCAGGGTGATCTCGTCGATCTCCAGCCGGTTCAGACCACATTCCTTGGCTCGAAGCGATATTTTCACGCTGCCGCTTCGCCCGATAACAGAGCAGCGGGCGGTGAACCGCTGACCCATGAACCTGCCGTTCACCGTGATATAGGGAAGTATGCAGAAGCCCTTTGCGGTGAATTTCAGCTCGGCGGTCACTTTATCTCCGATAGAATACACCCCGGAGAAACCCGTGCAGCTCACCGAAAAATGCTTGTGAGAGATAACGCAGAGAGTCACCGACGCCGCGATAGCCGTCAGCATTGAGTAGATAAGTATCCACCCGTATTCGCCGTTGATAAACAGCAGAAAGATCACCGCAAAGGCGACAGCTTCAATGTAACCCAGCAAACTAAGCCGCATTATTTCAGCCTCCTTCTGCGTTTTTTCAGCGCCCTGAGGGACTTCATCAGCCCGCTGACGTCCCCAGGCGTTTTATCCGGGGAGTAGAACAGCATATCCGCTGCGGTGCAGATCAGCGCTGCCTCCTGCCGCATGCCCAGCCGGTCGGTGAGTATTTTCTGCACCTCTCCGCAGGCGAGGTTCTTTTCCTCCGCGCCGGATATCTCCGCCGCAAGACGGCGGGCGCGGAAGTACGTCCCGCGTATCTTCCCTGCCTTGCCGCGCAGCGGGAATGTCACCCGGAACATCAGCCAGCCGAGCGGCTTTATGAACAGGAATATCAGCGCCGCCGCTGCCGCAGTCCCGGCGAGGGCGTACAGCCACCACGGCACGCCGGTTTCTTCTTCTGAAGCCTCGTCAACGTACTTCGTTCCGTCGAGATCCAGCCAGCCGCCGCCGGGTATGTATACCTGCGTAAAGGCGTGAGCCTGTTTGTTCGTTATGTTGTACAGCCCGGTTTCTTCGTTGTAGGTCTCCGGGGTTACCGCAAAGCCCTCGCAGTAGCGCGCGGGGATTCCAGCCGCTCTTGCAAGAAGGGTGAGCGCGCTGGCAAAGTCACTGCATATCCCGCGGCGGCTCTCAAACAGGAAGTACTCCACACCAGCCTTTTCCGGGACAAACGCAAGGTCGTACACGAATCCAGCCTCGCCGAACCACTGCTCGATAGCCAGCGCCTTGTCGTAGTCGTTATCCAGCCCGGAGGTGATTTCGTCCGCCAGCGCCTGTATCTCCGGGGAGATGTCTACTGCGGTTACCTGAAGGTAATCCTCCGCCCAGTTCAGCTCGTCGCTTGCCTCAACAGAGGTCGTGGCGGAGATCGCGCCGCACCAGTATGCGTCGTCGAGGAGCTTTAAAAAGCTGTCGTAGTTCAGCCGCCGGAGAAGCTCCTCGTCCACGCGGCTTACGGAGTAATTCACAGCATAGGCGGAATTCTTCGGGAACGCGAACTCGGTGAAGATATCGTCCCGCGGGTTGCGGTAGGAGCGCCCGCATTCCTCCGGCAGCAAGTCCTTTGTCGTCTGAGCCGGGTGTATTACCACCCGCGTGGATGAGCCGTCCTTTATGCTGATAGTCATGGCGCTGCGGACGGGTTTCTCAGGGATTATGCCCTCCAGCAGTGCAAGGCTCTCCTCCGACAGCTCTCCATATTCGCCGTCGTATTCGTATATCTCATATATGTATTCCGCCGGGACGGTTTGAGCAGAGCTGTTCTCCCAGTTGGAATATCCGGTCTCAAAGTCATAATTGCCCTTGTACAGCGTCCAGCCGGTGTCGCTGTAAATGTCGAACGCCCAGCTTTTCAGCAGGCAGGGGCTGTCCGTGTCAACGGTGAACAGCAGGTCGGTTTTCGGCTCGTTCGCTCCGGTGTTCACAGAGGAGTGATTCGTGAAGTTAGTCAGACCGCCGTTGCCGTAAAATCCGGTGGTTTCCGGCACGAAGCTGTCAAGGTAGTCCTTGAACGGCGTGTTGGTGTTCTTGGGAAGCACCGCCACGATAAGCGTGAGCAGTACCGCCGCCGCACCGGAAGTTATCACCCTGCGCCATTTAGAAGAGCTGTTCTCGAATGAAGCCTCCCCGTCTGCGGGGCAGGGAACCGAGAGATTCGCCGAGGCGAATATGAAGCACCCGCTCATCAGCAGCATGAACCACACCGGCATTTCGCGGGCGGTTCGTGATGAAAGAATCATCGGAATGAACATCAGCAGCATGAGGAAGCAGGGGCGGGGGCTTATCGCCGAGAAATAGCAGCCTATGAACCCTATGACAAGCGAAAAAATGAATATCGCCGCCGCCGCGTACAGCGGCTGGAAGGTCGCCGAGGCGGTGAACAGGAAGTTCATGAAGCTGATGTCCTCCGTGGGACTCCATGCGCCGGCGGCAGAGCCTATCAGCCATGCCACAAGGATAAGCCCAAACACGCACAGCGTTGTCGGCAGCGGGCGGAATCTCAGCTTATAGAACAGCCAGAATATCCCCACGGTGAGCGCCGCCATGATGACTGAACAGGGCAGGAGCTGGCTGCGGCAGATAGTATACATCAGAGAGGTGCTGACCGACAGCAGATACAGTATTATCGGCAGCGGCGAAGCGCCGTCAAATTTAACTCGTTTTTTTGTTTTCATATCATTACTTAAAATAGGAATACAGCCGGCAGAGCAGCATTCCGTTGTAGAGCTTGCGGTTTTTATCCGCCTTTTGTCCGAAGATGTCCTCGAATTCCTCGTCCGGGGTTATGACGTAGAGCTGCGCGCCGTCAAGCGGGAGCAGCTTTTCGCCCATGACGCGGTATATCTCCCGGGCCTGTTCCACCTCCAGCATACGCTCGCCGTAGGGCGGGTTGGTGATGATTTTAAGCCCCTCCGCCGGGGAAATGTAGTCCTTTATGTCCCGGCGCTCGGCGGTTATTTTCATCAGCGGGGAAGCCTTTTTCGCATTTGAGAGGGTGAGGCTCACGCACTCGCCGTCGGCGTCAAAGCCAAAGCCGCGGAACTGTGCGTCCCGCTTGATGAGGTCGGCGGCTTCCTCTCGGGCGGCTTGCCAAGCCTTGTCCGGTATGAATCCCAGACGCTCCGCCGCGAAGCCGCGGTTAAGCCCCGGAGCGATATTCAGCGCTTTCAGCCCGGCTTCTATCAGCAGAGTGCCAGAGCCGCAGAACGGGTCGCAAACCGCGTCGTTCTCCCGGATACGGGCAAGGTCGATTATCCCGGCGGCAAGGGTCTCCTTTATCGGCGCAGCGTTGGCGTCACGGCGGTAGCCGCGCTTGTGAAGCCCGGCACCGCTGGTGTCCAGCATGAGGGTCACTTCGTCTTTCATTATCGAGAAGCGTATCTGGGCGGTCGCGCCGGTTTCCGGCATGGTCTGCAAGCCGTATGCGCGGCAGAGGTTCACCGCCATTGCTTTCTTGACTATCTTCTGGCAGGCAGGGACGCTTTTCAGCACGGAATTCAGCGAATGTCCGGTGTTCGGGAATGCGTCGTATCTGCCGATATAGTCGGACAGCGGCAGCGCCTTTATCCCCTCGAAAAGCTCGTCAAAGGTCTTTGCACGAAATTTCCCCAGAACCACGCACACCCTCTCCGCCGTGGACAGGAAGATGTTCGCCTTTGCGCAAAGCTCCGACGGCCCGGTGAAGGTCACGCGCCCGTCGGAGACTGTGATGTCCTCCCCGCCTATCTTTTTTACCTCGAAAGAGAGGGTCTTTTCTATCCCGAAATGGCAGGGGGCGGTATATGTTAATTTTGTCATGTTTTTTCTCCGTTTCTGCGCCCGGCGGCGCATAATTATCCATTTTTTATTATATCAAATAATTGGTATAAAGTCAACACCGCCGCGCCGTTGATTGACATTTTACTGGTAATATGCTATAATTCAGACAGATGTCACGTTTATTCTGCGTAAGGAGGGTGCTTTTATGAATTTGTATCTGAAAAAAGGCGGCGGTTTTCGGCGGCGATACTCACAGGCTGTGCGGATAATACTGTCAGCGCGCCTGCCGAATCTCTTGCCGCAGCAGAAGTGGAGCCGGAATTCCCGGTAGTTTTCAAGCACCTAGAGAATACCGCCGGAGATACTTCCGCAAGTTCCGACCCGGTGATAGCCTGTCCCAAAGACGAATACTATGAATACAACGGGACGAAATACTGGCATGACTACGAATATTTCTACGGAATGTTCGTTGAGAAGGACGGCGAATATATCCCGGTTCTGAATGAGGACGAGGATATTTCGTATGCGCTGGAAAATTACCCCATAGTCGGAGTAATGACAGACTTCGACCCCGGCGACTACCAGTATATCGGCAGAACAAAGATAGATCTTGGCGAAAACGCCGAGAACCGTTTTGAATTTGACGATTTTTACCTGCGCAATGACGGAGAATTCATGCTGCACATCTACGGGCTGCCCGAACAGGACTTATCGGCATACCCCATGCTTTCGGAAATGCTGGAGGACGGTGGAACGGCTGTGTGCGCGGAGGTTCTCACGCCGTCGCTGTGATCGTCGGGTCAAGCACAATTCGATTGTGCATTTTTTACATAAATGTGGTGTGATTTTCGTTTTGTTTGTCCAAATTCAACAGCTTGCCCGAAAACTTGTTGCAAAAAAAATAAATATAAGGTATAATAGAAACAGGCATATACAGCGCATATTTTGGGCGGTGAAAAAACCTAACAAAAAGCCTAAACAGATAAAAAACGCGCTGCGAAAGGAGATCATTCAAAAATGGGTATCAAACTTGACGACAAATATTTGAGCAGCTTTGTGTCTGCCCACGAGCTGGAGGGCATTGCTCCGCAGGTAAAGGCTGCGCATGACCAGCTTGTGAACAGAAACGGTCTTGGCAACGACTTCCTCGGCTGGATCGACCTGCCGGTGGACTACGACAAGGAAGAGTTCGCGCGTATCAAGAAGGCTGCCGCTAAGATAAAGAGCGACAGTGATGTGCTTATCGTTATCGGTATCGGCGGTTCCTATCTCGGCGCGAGAGCCGTTATCGAGGCGATAAAGTCCTCACTTTACAACAGTCTGAAGAAGGACACTCCGGAGATATACTTCATCGGCAACTCTATCAGCCCCACATATCTGAGCGAGGTAGTTTCCCTCGTTGAGGGCAAGGATTTCTCGGTGAACATCATCTCAAAGTCCGGCACCACCACCGAGCCGGCGCTGGCGTTCCGCGTATTCCGCGATCTGCTGGTAGAGCGCTACGGCGAGGACGGCGCAAAGGGACGTATCTACGCTACCACCGACAAGGCTAAGGGTACTCTCAAGGAGCTTTCCGATAAGAAGGGCTATGAGACCTTCGTTGTTCCGGACGACGTAGGCGGACGCTTCTCTGTTCTCACCGCTGTGGGACTTCTCCCTATCGCCTGCGCAGGCTGCGATATCGACGCGCTGATGAAGGGCGCTGCCGACGCAAGAGAGGAATACTCCGTCTGCGACCTTGAAAAGAACAACAGCTACAAGTACGCTGCGCTCCGCAACATTCTCTACCGCAAGGGCAAGAGCGTTGAAATGCTCATCAGCTACGAGCCGAGCTTCGCTATGATGAACGAGT
>CAMCFA010000120.1 GCA_945873955.1 uncultured Clostridia bacterium
TCGGCGGCGCTTCCCTCAAGGCTGCTGATTTCACCACAATTATCACCGCAGCTGTGAATGGTTAATTTCCAGAATAAGGTGTGACGGGTGTGACGGGTTTATATAACCCTTTTATATAAATTTCAAAAAATATAAAAAAAGTATATAGTAAGCCGTCACCCCCCCGTCACACCAGATAATGGAAACTACGAAATGCCCGCATGGGTATCCTGCCGGGCATACACGGCAAAACTTAAATTTCAAGGAGATACAGAATATGGCAAAACCCGTATTATTAGTAGTTATGGACGGTGTGGGCTTCTCCAAGACAGGTCTTGGCGACGCTGTTACCGAAGCTAACACCCCCACCCTCGACTGGATGCTGAAGAACTGCCCGAACACCCGTCTGAAGGCTCACGGCGGCGCAGTAGGACTTCCCACCGATGACGACATGGGCAACTCCGAGGTAGGTCACAACGCGATAGGCTGCGGTCAGATCTACTCACAGGGCGCGAAGCTGGTAAACGAGAGCATTGAGAGCGGCAAGATGTACGAGTCCGACGCGTGGAAGGAGCTTGTTGCGAACGTTAAGTCCAAGAACTCCACCATGCACTTTATCGGTCTGCTTTCCGACGGCAATGTACATTCCAACATCAGCCACCTGTTCAGCATGATCAAGAGAGCAAAGGCTGAGGGCGTTTCCAGAGTAAGAGTACACGCTCTGCTGGACGGACGTGACGTTCCCCCGCAGACCGCACAGATCTATATTGAGCAGCTTGAAAATCTGTTCAAGGAGCTGAACGACGGCGCGTTCGAGGGAAAGATCGCCAGCGGCGGCGGACGTATGAAGGTCACAATGGACAGATATCAGGCTGACTGGCCTATGGTAGAGCGCGGCTGGAACACCCACGTTCGCGGCGAGGGCAGACAGTTCGCGACCGCAATGGACGCTCTGAACACACTGCGCGCTGAGACCGGCGTTGCAAGCGACCAGGATCTCCCTGCGTTCGTTATCGCTGAGAACGGCGAGCCTGTCGGCAAGATCGTTGACGGCGACAGCGTTATCCTGTTCAACTTCCGCGGCGACCGCGCTATCGAGCTTTCAATGGCGTTCGATATGGTACAGTTCGACCACTTCAACAGAGGTCCTAAGCTGGACGTATGCTACGCAGGTATGCTCCAGTACGACGGCGACCTCAAGCTCCCGGCAAGATTCCTTGTAAATCCGCCGGAGATCACCAACACCATGACAGAGGTGTTCGTAAAGGCTGGCATGAAGGAGTACGCTATCTCCGAGACACAGAAGTACGGTCACGTTACCTACTTCTGGAACGGCAACCGCAGCGGCAAGTTCAGCGAGGAGCTGGAAACCTACGTTGAGATCCCGTCTGATAACGTCAGCTTCGACCAGCGCCCGTGGATGAAGTCTGCCGAGATCACCGACAAGCTGATCGAGGCTATCCGCAGCGGTGAGTATCAGTTCCTGCGCTGCAACTATCCGAACGGCGACATGGTAGGTCACACCGGCAGCATGGACGCTACTATCATCGGCGTTGAGGCGGTAGACCTTGCTCTGGCAAGACTTAAGGAAGTCTGCGACGAGTGCGGAGTTACCATGCTCATCACCGCCGACCACGGCAACGCGGACGAAATGCTTGAGAAGAACAAGAAGGGCGAGCTGCAGGTAAGAACTGCGCACTCCCTCAACCCTGTTCCGTTCATCATTTATGACAAGGACATTCAGTACACGATCAAGCCCAGCGACAGCTACGGTCTGGCGAATATCGCTCCGACGGTAGTCAAGATGTTCGGTCTGGAAGCTCCCGCTTGCTGGGAGGACAGCATGATCTGATCTCCGGCTATCCGGTGAAAAAGCTATTCTGGCGCAGCGTTCCGGAGGTTTCGGGACGCTGCGATTTTTTCTGAGGTATGATATGAAACGAGAACTAGGATTCGGGAGCTGCGGGCTTGCCTGCTGCCTTTGCTCTGAAAACAGCCATTGCCACGGGTGCAGCTCGGACGAATGTCCCGGCAGCGCGTGGTGCGAGAACCGGAAATGCTCCGGCGAAAAGGGGCTTACCGGCTGCTGGCAGTGCGCAGAGGACTGCCGCAAAGGACTTCTGGGAAAGATAAAGTCCTGCGCGTTCACGCAATTCATAAAAAGGTACGGTGCAGAGGAGCTTCTGAACTGCCTTGAACGCAATGAAAAAAACGGCGTGGTCTATCACCGGGAGGGCATATCCGGTGATTACGACGACTTCACAGACCCGGAGGCGCTTATTCAATTCATTCGCACCGGAAAACATGAAGTATAGGACGAGCCTATATCGTGTTATTACAAAAAAATAATATTTCAGATTTGTTTGAGGAACACCGTCCGGCTTGACAAATTTCTTGTATTGGGGTATAATTATCCTTATAGATAAAGAACAATGGGAAAGGACTGTTGCAAATGCCAGTTAAAATAGCCGACGGGCTGCCCGCGCAGAGTATACTGGAGAACGAGCATATATTCATCATGACGGAGCACCGTGCGCTTCATCAGGACATACGACCGCTGAAGATCGGCATACTTAACCTCATGCCCACGAAGGTCGCCACTGAAACGCAGATACTCCGCAGCCTGTCAAACACTCCGCTTCAAATAGAGGTAACGCTGGTGCAGACCTCTACATACACCAGCAGAAACACCTCCAGCGAGCACCTGCTGAACTTCTACAAGACCTTCGACGAGATTAAGAACCTCAACTTCGACGGTTTCATAATCACCGGCGCGCCGGTGGAGCACCTTGACTTCGAGCAGGTGGACTACTGGGACGAGATGTGCGAGATAATGGAGTGGACAAAGACCCACGCGCATTCGACGTTCCATATCTGCTGGGCGGCGCAGGCGGCGCTGTATTACCACTACGGGATACCGAAGTATCCTCTGCCGGAGAAGCTGTCCGGGGTATTCCTTCATACACTGCTCACGCCGAAATCACGGCTGTTCCGCGGCTTTGACAGCGAGTTCTGGGCGCCCCATTCCCGCCATACCGAGGTAAGGCGGGAGGATATCGAAAAGGTGCCGCAGCTAAAGGTCATGGCGGTATCGGACGAAGCGGGAGTTTACGCTGTGTGCAGCGAGGACAGCAGACAGTTCTTCATCACCGGGCACTCTGAATACGACGCGGACACGCTGGCGCTGGAATACAAGCGCGACCTTGACAAGGGGCTTGACCCCAAGATCCCCGCGCATTATTTCCCGGACAACGACCCGACAAAGCCCCCGGTAATGAGGTGGCGGGCGCACTCCACGCTGATCTACACCAACTGGCTGAACTATTTCGTATATCAGACGACGCCGTTTGATATTTCGGAAAAAATCTGAGATTGCTATTGCATTTATCCATTTTTTATGCTATAATAAATATAGTTTGAACAGCATAATGCTGGTAACTGCTTTTTTGCAGCTTTGGAACATTGACAGAAAGAGGTAACAGAGATGTACGATTATATCATGGGCGCGATCAACGGCACGATCCTTGCAAACTTCCTTGTTCTGCTTATTGGAGCTTTCGCAGCGGTCGCTGTCGCTATCGTCCTGCACATGTTCGTGTTTGGTCCTAAGACAAAGGCGGCTAACCCCGGCAAGCTCGCGGAGTACGCTAACGGCAGACGTTTCCTGCCGCTGGCAGTGGTCAAGGTAGCTTATTATGCTATCGCGATCTATCTGGTGTTCATAGGCATTGGTCAGTGGATCATGAACGGCTATTCCGGTATCAACGGGTTTATTCAGAACACTATTATCGGCAATGTAGTCCTCAGAATAGCTTATGAGTGCGTGCTTGCAGTCCGCAAGAATGCAGGGCTTGACACCGACAACAACACCGCTGACGAGCCTAAGGAGAATAAGCCGCTGATCCAGCCTCAGCCTGCTCAGCCGCAGTACCAGCAGCCTGTTCAGCAGCCGCAGCAGTATCAGAGCTATCAGCAGCCTGTTCCTGCTCCCCAGCCTGCACCCGCTCCTGCACCTCAGCCGGTACCTGCGCCTGCTCCCGTACCCCAGCCGGTACCTGCACCTGCTCCCCAGCCTGTTCCCGCTGAACCTGTTCAGCCCGCAGTTCCTGCGACTGTGTTCTGTGGAAAGTGCGGCAAGGAGATCAAGGCGGACGCGAAGTTCTGCCCGTTCTGCGGAAATCCCAGAGCTTGACCGACAACCTATTACGGCGGTTCAACAGAGCCGCCGTTTTATTTTCTTATAGGGCAGATGATATTCCCTGCCGAAAGGACTATCCATGACCGAGATCACAGTTTCCAGAAACGACGCCGGGCAGCGCGCCGACCGATTTCTGACAAAGGCATATCCGAACCTCTCGCTGCCGCTTATCTGCAAACTTATGCGTAAGAAGCGTATCAAGCTGAACGGCGCAAAGACCGAGCCGAACGTCAAACTGAACGAGGGCGACGTGTTTCGGTTTTACCTAAGCGACGAGCTGCTGGACACCGGTGGACGCGAGAAGCCTGCGGATTTCCGGAATGTGCCGCCGGAGCTGGACATCATCTACGAGGACGAGAATATCCTGCTGTGCGATAAGCCGGTGGGAATGGTCGTCCACGAGGACAGCGACAACACCTCCGACACGCTGATAAACCGGATAAAATGCTACCTCTGGAAGAAGGGGGAGTACGACCCGGAGAAGGAGCAGAGCTTCGCGCCGGCGCTGTGCAACCGTATCGACCGGAACACCGGTGGTATCGTCATTGCGGCAAAGAACGCCGAGTCGCTGCGGGTGCTTAACCAGAAGATACGCGACCGCGAACTGGTAAAGCTGTACCTGTGCGTGGTTCAGGGGCAGCTTACGAAGAAGCAGGACACGCTCATGGCATACCTTGAAAAGCTCCCGGAGGAAAACCGGGTGGTGGTGTCCGACCGAAAGACGCCCTCAAACCGCACAATCAAGACCAAGTACCGGGTGCTGGAGGAGTCGCCGGACAGCTCCCTTGTGGAGGTAGACCTGCTCACCGGGCGGACGCACCAGATCCGCGCGCACTTCGCGCATATCGGACACCCGCTGCTGGGGGACGGTAAGTACGGCAGCAACAAGGTGAACCGCGGCTCCGGCTACAACGACCAAGCGCTGTATTCCTACAAGCTGCGGTTTGAGTTCACCACCCCGGCGGGCTGTCTGGAGTACCTCAACCACAGGGAGTTCACCGTTGCCGACCCGGAGGAGATCTGGTTCGTGAAGCTGTTCCGGCGGGTGGAGAAATCTTGAGTTCACCACATTTGCGGTGTTTTACTGCGCTGGAATGTATATTTTGTGGTGGAAAAATTGCGGATTCAGCAAAATGCACAAAAACGGACAGGTTTTTTTTAAGAAAGTCTGCAATAAAATTTCTTCAAACATCTTGATAAAATTATCATTTTTTAGTATAATAAATATGTAATGATATGTCCAATGGACGTATTTAATGCTTCGCTTGTCGGAGTAAATTTATATTTCTCAGGAGGAATATTCCAATGGCAGATGTTAAAGTTGCAATTAACGGTTTTGGCCGTATCGGACGCCTTGCGTTCAGACAGATGTTCGGTGCTCCGGGCTATGAAGTAGTAGCTATCAACGATCTGACCAAGCCCTCTATGCTTGCTCAGCTCCTTAAGTACGATACCGCTCAGGGCGGCTACTGCGGCAGAATCGGTGAGAATCTTCACACCGTTACCGCTGACGACGAGGCTGGTACTATCACTGTTGACGGCAAGACCCTGAAGATCTACGCTATGGCTAAGGCTAACGAGCTTCCGTGGGGCGAGATCGGCGTTGACGTTGTTCTCGAGTGCACCGGTTTCTACTGCTCTAAGGAGAAGTCCCAGGCTCACATCGACGCTGGCGCTAAGAAGGTTGTTATCTCTGCTCCCGCAGGCAACGACCTCAAGACCATCGTTTACTCTGTAAATGAGAAGACCCTTACCGCTGATGATACAATCATCTCCGCTGCTTCCTGCACCACCAACTGCCTCGCTCCTATGGCTAAGGCACTGAACGATTACGCTCCTATCCAGTCCGGTATCATGAGCACTATCCACGCTTACACCGGCGACCAGATGATCCTCGACGGTCCTCACAGAAAGGGCGACCTGAGAAGAGCAAGAGCTGGCGCAGCTAACATCGTTCCGAACTCCACTGGTGCTGCTAAGGCTATCGGTCTGGTAATTCCTGAGCTGAACGGCAAGCTGATCGGTTCTGCACAGCGTGTTCCTGTTCCCACAGGTTCCACCACTATCCTCACCGCTGTTGTTAAGAAGGCTGACGTTACTAAGGAAGGCATTAACGCTGCTATGAAGGCTGCTGCTTCCGAGTCCTTCGGCTACAACGAGGATCAGATCGTTTCCTCCGATGTTATCGGTATGAGATACGGTTCTCTGTTCGACGCTACACAGACCATGGTTGCTAAGATCGCTGACGACCTCTATGAGGTACAGGTTGTTTCTTGGTATGACAACGAGAACTCCTACACCTCTCAGATGGTAAGAACCATCAAGTACTTCGCAGAGCTGAAGTAATTGCAATTTATCTGATAACGAATTCCGCCCTTGAGAGATCGAGGGCGGTTTTTGTGTGCTGGTGATATAGGCTTATAAATTGTAATTTATCGGGTAGGCGCATTTTTACTTACTGCGTAGCAAATTGCTT
>CAMCFA010000121.1 GCA_945873955.1 uncultured Clostridia bacterium
GAAGCGACCCACATTGATCTCCTTTTGGAAGCCAAAAGGAAGCGAAAAGCAATTTGCTACGCGGAAAGTAAAATGCGCCTAACTCGCTAAATTACAATTTAAAAATAAGGAGGTACTTTCATGCCATTTGCGATAGTTCGCAACGACATCACCAAAATGCAGGTAGACGCAGTCGTGAACGCCGCGAACTCCTCGCTGCTTGGTGGGGGCGGCGTGGACGGCTGTATCCACCGGGCGGCAGGTCCGGAGCTTCTTGAAGAATGCAGAACGCTCCACGGCTGCAAGACCGGGCAGGCGAAGCTCACCAAGGGCTACAAAATGCCCTGCAAGTACATAATCCACACGGTAGGTCCGGTGTGGCGGGGCGGCTTTTTCGGCGAAAGGGAGCTGCTTTATTCCTGCTACAAGAACTCGCTGGAGCTGGCAGAGCAGCATAATTGTAAATCAGTGGCGTTCCCGCTGATTTCGGCGGGTATATACGGCTACCCAAAGGACAAGGCGCTTGAAGTCGCACAGCAGGCGATAGCGGATTTCCTTGAAACTCACGACATGGAGGTAACTCTCGTCGTGCTTGACAAAAAAGCCGTCGAGCTAAGCCGGGAGCTGTTCCGGCGGGTGCGGGAATTCGTGGACGACAACTATGTCGGGGAGCTGGAAAAGCGCGACCCGCGGCGGTCAGCCTTTTTCAGAGCGTCAAAGCCAATGACAGCCGCTCTCATGGAGGAAGCAAGCTGCGAAGATGAATGTCGCGCAATGTCGCTGGAGGAACGCCTTAAAAACACCGACGAAACATTTTCCCAGTCGCTGCTGCGGCTTATCGACGAGCGGGGTCTTACCGACTCCGAGGTATACCGCCGGGCGAACATAGACCGCCGGCTGTTCTCGAAGATACGCTGCGACAATGAATACCGCCCGAAAAAGCAGACGGTGCTTGCATTCGCGCTGGCGCTGGAGCTTACCCCGGACGAAGCCGAGGAGCTGCTGAAACGGGCGGGCTACTCCCTCTCGGACAGCATAAAGGGGGACGTTATCGTGCGTTTCTTCCTTGAGAATGGCATTTACGACATTTACACGGTAAATCAAGCGCTGTTTGAGTTCGACCAGAGCCTTATCGGCTGCTGAATACAAATATCCCCCGGAGCTGTCCGGGGGATATCTGTATAGGTATTTTAAGAGGATTTAAACAAGATTACTTTCTCCTGCGGGAAATAGCTGCTGCCGCGCCTGCGGTCAGAGCAAGTCCTGCGAATACTGCCATGCCGGCAGCGCCGGTGTCGGGGTTGCCCTTGTTGTCGGAAGCAGATTCGCCGTCGGAAGCGCCGGCTTCTGTGGTTGCAGGAGCTTCTTCGGTTTCCTCGGTAGGCTCAGTTGCCTCAGTGGATTCTGCCTCGGCGGTATCTTCCGCGTCTTCGGACGGCTCGTCATAGATAGTTTCGTAATCAAGAGAAGCCAGCACCTCGCCGTCGGTGCCGTAGAAGGTCACGTTGGAAAGCTGCGGCTTGGAAGGCTCATCACCGTACTCGCCCCACATGTCGAATTGAAGCGTAGCATAGCCGCTGATTTCGCCGGTTACACCGATACTTTTAAGCCCAACGACCGGGTTCTCGCTGAAATCAAAGCGGTAATTGCCCTCGCCGGGAACTACCTCTACCCAGTAGTCGTTTCTGTTATCCATGCAGTTGCCTATTTCAAAGGATTGCCAGCTCTCGTAAGAGCCGTCCTCATACTCTAATCCGAATACAGCCGCGCCGCCGTTCCATGCGTTTTCGCCGTTCCACTTGAAGGTGAAGTCGATAGCGCCAATATTGCCGAAATCTTCGCCGACAGCCTGCTCAACGTCTATCTTGCCGGGGAACTTGAACGCGTCGTTGTCGATGTCCTCACGAACAGCGTCCGGCAGCTTGACGTCAGGTCTTTCCACCGGGGTGTCTGAGGGGGTCAGCTCTTTGCCGTCAGCGTCTAAGAGCTTTACGCTGTCAACGGAATACGCGCCGTCGTAAGCCTCCCAGAACTGAACATAAACAGCTTCCTTTCCGGTAACTGCGAGAATACCGTTAAGTCCCTCCAGCTTCCATGTGGAGGTTTCTCCAGAGGTGATCTGCATTCCCGCGGAGATCCAGTCGCCGTTAAGGTCGGTCACGCCGATAGTGCCTGTTACCGAACCCTCTGCGGTGACTACCGCCTCGATAGAAGCCAGCTTTGTGTAGTCGATGTACTCGTCGGCGAGAATTATGTAGTCTGCCTTGGCGTCGGAAGAAGCCTCAAGCACCGGAGCAGCCCACGCTGTTGCTGAAACTGCGCATACCGAGAAAACGGCAGCCATTACAGCAGAAATTGAATTTCTGAATTTCATGATTTTGTCCTCCTGTGTCTTTTTAGAACCATGTCGGTTCTTTTTAGATTATAGCATAATGTTTCCGAAATTTGGTAAGCGTTTGTGCATTATTTTTACGAAAATTTTTGTCGCTTTGCAGGCGACCATTTTTTCTTTCCGGAATGATATACTTATGACAGTGGAAACACAATACATCATTTCGGAGGTATATAATTATGAAAAACAACATTACAGAGCTGGTATTCATTCTGGACATGAGCGGTTCTATGGAGTCGCTTACCGCGGATACTATCGGCGGATTCAACTCAATGATAGACAAACAGCGCACCGGGGAGGGTGAGGTGCTGGTATCAACGGTGGTGTTCAACGACCAGAGCCGGGTGATTCACGACAGGGTGCCTATCTCCAAAGTGGAACGGCTCACCGGCAGGGATTATGTGCCGCAGGGCAGCACGGCGCTTCTTGACGCGGTGGGAGGAGCGATCCACCATATTGGGAATATCCACAAATACGCAAGAACCGAGGACGTGCCGGAAAAAACGCTGTTCGTCATCACCACCGACGGAATGGAGAACAGCAGCCGCTTCTACAACATCAAAAAGGTGAAGCAGATGATAGAGCGGCAGCAGGGCAGATACGGCTGGGAGTTCATCTTCCTCGGCGCGAATATCGACGCCGCCGAGACCGCCGGCAGCATGGGTATTGATCGCAGCAACGCTGTGGACTACTGCTGCGACAGCAGCGGTTCGGGGGTGATGTACAGCGCGGTATGTCAGGCGGTCAGCTTCGCGCGGAGGGGTATGCGGTGCGCCGATAGCACAGCTTGGCGGGAGGAACTGGACGAGGATTTCGCCGAGCGCGGCGGAAAACGCTGATATAAAGTTGATATTTCGAGTTTACCCCTTGACAAACCCGGAAATATATGCTATAATCCAATGTAGAATATGTTGAAATGCGTTGATAGGAAATAAAGCCTTGCGGTGATTCCAGAGAACCGGCGGTTGGTGCGAGCCGGCAGAGCGGCAGGGTCATAGCTCCTCCTTGAGCAGAACGGCTGAACGGTCATCTTACTAAGCTGTTTCGGGTTCTCCCGTTATCGAGAGGCACATTGTCTGATGTGTACGAGTGGGCAGATTATGCCAATGAGAGTGGTACCGTGGAGTTTCAAGCTTCATCTCTTGACTGAGATGAAGCTTTTTTATTTTGCGGCATATTGCAGTTCAACAGGTTCGTTACATTTTATATGAGGGGCTTCGCCCGGAAAGGAACAAGAAATGACTAAATCAAGCAAGTACACCAGAAGATACTTCATGCCGCCGTTCACCTGCATGGACTGGGCAAAGAAGGACTACATTGAAAAAGCGCCGAAGTGGTGCAGCGTTGACCTCCGCGACGGAAACCAGGCGCTGATAATCCCCATGAGCCTTGACGAGAAGCTGGAGTTCTTCACAAAGCTGGTGGAGGTTGGCTTCAAGGAGATCGAGATAGGCTTCCCGGCGGCTTCTGAAACAGAGTATGAGTTCTGCCGCGCACTTATCGAGAAGAACCTCATTCCCGATGACGTTACCGTGCAGGTACTCACCCAGAGCCGCGAGCATATCATCAAAAAGACCTTCGAGGCGCTGGGCGGCTGCAAGAATGCTATCGTACACCTCTATAACTCCACCTCCGTGGCGCAGCGTGAGCAGGTGTTCCGCAAGAGCAAGGAGGAAATAATCGATATCGCCGTTACCGGCGCGAAGCTGCTGAAAGAATACTGCGAAAAGACCCCGGGCAACTTCCGGTTTGAGTACTCACCGGAGAGCTTCACCGGCACAGAGCCGGAGTTCGCCGCGGAGATATGCAACGCGGTCATTGATATCTGGCAGCCTACCCCGGACTGGAAGGTGATTATCAACCTGCCTGTCACCGTTGAGGAGAGCCTGCCGCACGTTTACGCGCAGCAGGTAGAATATATGTGCAAGGTACTGCACAGCCGCGAGAGCCTTGAAATATCCCTGCACCCGCACAACGACCGCGGCTGCGGTATTGCGGACACCGAGCTGGGACTTCTTGCCGGCGCTGACCGCGTAGAGGGTACTCTGTTCGGCAACGGCGAGCGCACCGGTAACGTGGATATTGTGACGCTGGCGCTGAATATGTATTCCCACGGCGTTGAGCCGAATTTGGATTTCAGCAACCTGCCGGAGCTTGCTTCTGTATATGAAAGACTGACCAGAATGCACGTTTACGAGCGTATGCCGTACAGCGGTCAGCTTGTGTTCGCGGCGTTCAGCGGCTCACATCAGGACGCGATAGCAAAGGGCATGAAGTGGCGCGAGGAAAAGGATCCGGAGCATTGGAACGTTCCCTATATCCCGATAGACCCGCACGATATCGGCAGGGAGTACGAGGGCGACGTTATCCGCATAAACAGCCAGAGCGGCAAGGGCGGTATCGGCTACCTCATGGAGCATACTTATGGTATCGCAATGCCGCCTAAGATGAGAGAGCATTTCGGCTACATGGTAAAGGGTGTTTCCGACCACCAGCACAAGGAGCTTCACCCGGACGAAATTTACGAGATATTCGAGCAGAACTACCTCAAGCCGCAGGGGAGGCTGAAATTCGTCGAGGCACACTACACGCAGGGGGACAATATCTCAGCGGTAGTTACTATGGAAGTCGGCGGAGAGAAGCGCACATGGAAGGGCGAGGGCAACGGTCGTCTGGACGCTGTGTCAAATGCCGTAAAGACCGGGCTTGGTATTGACTACCATATCGCGACCTACACCGAGAACGCGCTGGAGCAGTCGTCTAAGTCAAAGGCGGCGGCGTATATCGGTATCTCCAAGCCGGACGGCGCGGTTAGCTGGGGCGCGGGTATTCACACGGATATCATCGTGGCTTCGGTAAGGGCGCTGGTTGCGGCTGTCAATAATTCTGGGCTGATTTAAATAGGATATTCCCGTTTCCGGGCGACCGGGGCGGGAATTCTCTTATCATATTAAAAATTTTTTCAAAATATCGTGTTGAAAGTGTTGAAAAATTACGAGCTTTGTGATATACTATATATAGCTGAACTTTATATGAAAGCGAGTGATAAATCAACATGAAGTGTCCCGAATGTGGCTGCGAGGACAGCAAGGTAATAGACTCCCGCCCGACCGAAAACAAGGTGCGTCGCCGCCGTGAGTGTATCCAGTGCGGATTCCGGTTCACCACATACGAAATAATTGAGGATATCCCCCTCATGGTAATTAAGAAGGATAACTCTATCGAGCCTTTCGACCGTCAGAAGCTGGTGGACAGACTTTGCAGGGCTACCGTAAAGCGCCCGGTAAAGCTGGAAACTCTGGAGAACATGGTGGACGAGATCGCCGCGGAGCTGAAAAATACTCTCCAGCGGGAGGTCACTTCCGAGAAGATAGGCGAGCTGGTGCTTCACAGGCTAAAGGATATCGACGCGGTGGCATATATCAGATTTGCGTCGGTATACAAGGACTTCAACGACGTGGAGAGCTTCGTGAAGATCATTTCCGAGCTTAAAGAGAACGGCTGATAAATTAATAATATTCAAAGATCCTGCCTGCGGGCGGGATCTATTTTTATTATGAGAATTTCTGTAAATGGAAACGTATAATACGGTTGAAAATTGGTAAAACTTATTGTGCAGTATTTTTCAGCAAATGTGTTGACAAACGCAGAGGAATAGTGTATAATATAAAAGCTGTCGCGAGAGCGGCGCTGAAATAAAGATTACGGTGATCCGGGACACAAAAAAATCTGAAAAAAATTCAGAAAGTACTTGACAAAACGAGATCAAAGTGATATAATAAATAGGCTGCTACGAAAGCGGTAAGCAAAACCCCATATATTACGTCGAAAGTGAGAAATAATCAAGAAAATTTCAGAAGAAATTTTGAAAAAGTACTTGACAAGTTCGAAAAGATGTGATATAATAAACAAGTCGCCCGAACGGGTGGCTGAAGAAGCTCCTTGAAAATT
>CAMCFA010000122.1 GCA_945873955.1 uncultured Clostridia bacterium
CGTTCAAGGCGCTAAAGGGGTCACAGGGGGAAAACAAGAGTTTTCCCCCTGTCCGTGGCTGCCCCCGGCAGCCACGGACAAACTCCCCTACAAATTACAAATTAAAAGGCGCTGCTTCTAAACAGCGCCTTAACAATATCACCCCACGACCTTATAATCCTTATCCTCGACAGCCTTTTTCAGCACCTCAAACGGTGTTTCAGCGGAGAGCTTCACCACCGCCGTGCCTTTCTCATGGCTGACCTCCGCACTCTCGACTGTGGGAACAGCCTCCAGCGCCTTTTTTACTGCGGCTTCGCAGTGACCGCACATCATTCCTTCGATCTTCATTGTGATTTCCATAGTTTTCTTCTCCTTATAATCAGTTTTTATTTCCTGCGCCGGGCGGTGGATCTTCACAAGATTCAGCCGCAGCGCGTTGGTAACAACGCAGAAGCTGGAAAGGCTCATTGCGGCAGCGCCGAACATAGGATTCATGCTCCAGCCGAACAGCCCGACGAACGCCCCTGCTGCCAGCGGAATACCGATAATGTTGTAGATAAACGCCCAGAACAGGTTCTCCTTGATGTTCCGCAGGACTGCGCGGCTCAGCCGTATCGCCGCCGGAACGTCGGTAAGCCGGCTGTTCATCAGCACCACGTCCGCCGCGTCGATTGCGATGTCCGTTCCCGCACCGATAGCGATACCTATATCCGCGCGGGTGAGCGCCGGGGCGTCGTTGATACCGTCGCCCACCATAGCGACCCTGCCCTGCTCTTTCAGCGAACGTATCACCGCTTCCTTGCCGTCCGGAAGAACTCCCGCGATCACCTCGTCAACGCCTGCGGCGGCGCCTACCGCGTCGGCGGTGCGCTGATTGTCCCCGGTCAGCATGACTACGCGGATACCCATGCTTTTGAGCTGCTTTACTGCTTCGGGGCTTTCGGGCTTGATAGCGTCCGCGGCGGCAATGATACCCAGCGCCTTACCGTTCCGACAGAAGCACAGCGGGGTCTTGCCCTCGCCGGAAAGCCTGTCCGCTTCCTGCATAAGATGACCGGGCAGCTCCGCGGTTTCCGTTATGAATTTCACGCTGCCGCCCAGAAGCTCCTCGCCCCCGGACTTCGCTGAAAGCCCGCTGCCCGGCAGCACTGTGAAGTTCTCAGCCTCGGCGGGGAGGATATCCTCGCTGCTGCATTGCTTCATCACTGCGGACGCCAGCGGGTGCTCGCTTTTGGATTCAAGCGTGCAGGCGGCGGTAAGAAGCTCCTGCCGGGAAACACCCTCCGCCGGGACAACGTCCGTCACCTCCGGCTCGCCGCGGGTGATAGTGCCGGTCTTGTCCAGCGCCGCAATTTTGATCTTCCCGGTCTCCTCCAGTGAAGCCGCGGTCTTGAACAGAATTCCGTTCTTCGCGCCCATTCCGCTGCCGACCATTATGGCAACCGGGGTCGCAAGCCCAAGCGCGCAGGGGCAGCTTATCACCAGCACGGAGATCCCCCGCGCCAGCGCGTAGCCCACAGTCTGCCCGCAGATCAGCCACACCGCGACAGTGACCAGCGCAATGCCGATAACTACCGGCACGAACACGCCGGACACCCTGTCCGCCAGCTTAGCGATAGGCGCTTTTGAAGCGGCGGCGTCGCTCACCATTCTGATGATACCCGCCAGCGCCGTATCTCCTCCGACATGGGTAGCCTTGCAGCGCATATAGCCGGACTGATTTATCGTCGCGGCGGAAACTCTGTCGCCGGGGACTTTTTCCGCTGGTATGCTTTCCCCGGTGAGGGCGGATTCATTCACGGCGCTGCTGCCCTCGATAACTGTGCCGTCCGCCGGTATGCTCTCGCCGGGACGTACCGCGAAGATGTCCCCGGCGTTAAGCTGTTCTATTGGGATCAACTGCTCCTTGCCGTCCCGAACGACCGTCGCGGTCTCCGGCGCCAGCTTCATCAGCGAATTCAGCGCGTCGGTGGTCTTGCCCTTGGAGCGCTCCTCCAGCATTTTCCCGACGGTTATCAGCGTGAGTATCATGGCTGCGGACTCGAAGTACATTTCGTGCATGTAGGACATCACCGCTTCTGCGTTTCCGTGAAGCTGCGCGTCGGTCATGGCGAACAGCGCCCATGTGCTGTACCCGAACGCCGCCGAAGCCCCAAGCGCCACCAGCGTGTCCATATTCGGGGAACCGCGGAACAGCGACTTAAAGCCGCTGATGAAGAATCTCTGGTTTATCACCATGACCGCCGCCGTCAGCAGGAGCTGGATAAGTCCCATAGCGACGTGATTTCCCTCAAGGAACGGCGGCAGCTGGAAGCCCCACATCATGTGACCCATTGAAAAATACATCAGCACGACCAGAAAGACCAGCGATGAGATAAGCCGCGCTTTTATTGTGCCGAATCCGCTTTTTTGCGGATTTTGTGCGGTCTTTTGGGGAGCGCTCTCCCCGGCGCTGCCGCGTACTTCCGCACCGTAGCCTGCGGCGGTCACTGCCGCGATTATCTCCTCGTCGGAGGCTGTGCCCTCCGCCGTCATGGAGTTGGTCAGCAGGTTCACAGAGCAGGAGGTCACTCCCTCCAGCTTTGATACTGCTTTTTCCACCCGTGCGCTGCACGCCGCGCAGCTCATGCCTGTAATGTTGAATTGCTGCATATCTTCTCCTATTTCATGAGTTTCTGCAACGTTGTGAGAAGCTCGTCAATCACTTCGTCGTTGCCCTCTCTTATATTCTGTGCAACGCAGGTCTTAATATGACTGGACAGAAGCTCCCGGTTGAAAGAATTAAGCGCTGCGGTCGCCGCCGCTACCTGTGTCAGAATATCGGTGCAGTAGGCGTTGTTTTCCAGCATTCCCTCTATCCCGCGAAGCTGCCCCTGAATACGCTTTATGCGGTTCATCAGCGCACGGAATTCCTCCGGTGGGCGCTCCTTTGTTTTCTTGCAGTGCTGGCATTGGGTGCAGTTTTCCTGTTCCGTAATTATCAGCTCCTTTCACATTTTATTATATACCCCTAGGGGGTATTTGTCAAGAGGGTATTTCAGCGTACATGCATATTTTGTCGGAATATTCACGTTTCTACGCATTGACAAACTCCGCGAATTGCTTTATAATATTTTTACGGGAAATGCAACCTTTGTACCGATTTTCCGGTTTTAATAATAGAGATGAAAACACTGAGGAGGGAGTATATGACAAGAACTATAAATTCAGCGCTGGCGGTGCTTACTGCGCTCATCACGGTGCTGACGCTTTCGATATTTGTCCTGCCCATGAACTGCGGCAAGGCGGAGGCTGCTTCTGCGCTGCCCACGTCCGGTACGAAGAATATCACCGGGACATACGTTATTTCCAGCGACTGCGTGCTTCCCAAGGGTGCGACGCTCTACGTCAAAAAAGGCGGCAGGCTGTACATCAGAGAGGGCGTGGACGTAACCCTTAACGGCACGCTGAAAATAGCCGCAGGCGGCGCGGTGTACGTCAAGGGGAATATCATTTCCTCCAAAGACTCGCTGATATCCAACACCGGGCGGCTGAAAATACAGCAGGTCGGCTGCCTGTCGCTGGGAGGAACTCTCCGGGTGAACAAGGGCGGTATGGTATACGGTCAAGGCACGCTGAAGGTGCTGAACAGCTTCTCGGATATAAGCTGCAAAGGCAGCGTCACGGTGAAGATAAAAGCTCCCGAACCGGTGACGAAGGACGGAGTCACCACCGTCGGCGGGGTCATCATAGTGAACCGGCAGTTCAGCCTGCCGGAGGATTACGGCAGCGGTCTTGACAAGGACACATACAGCGCTTTCCTCAAGATGAAGGAAGCCTCCGGGTATGATATGACGATAGTTTCCGGCTTCCGTTCCTACGAGAAGCAGAAGTCCACCTTTGAGTACTGGGCTTCCATTGACGGCTGGGAACAGGCGGACAGATATTCCGCGCAGCCGGGACATTCCGAGCACCAGACCGGGCTTGCAATGGACATCACCTCATTGAAGCAGAGCTACGGCGATACCGCCGAGGGCAAGTGGCTGGCGCAGCACTGCTGGGAATACGGCTTCCTGCTTAGATACCCCAAGGGCGGTGAGGACATCACCGGGTACATCTACGAGCCGTGGCATGTGCGCTATCTGGGCAAGAGCACTGCAAAGCTGGTGCATGACAGCGGGCTTACGCTGGAGGAATTCCTCGGCGTGGCGTGATATACAGCGGATATTACGGGCTTTTCCGGGAACGGGGAAGTCCGTTTTTTATACTGTGTTTCATTAAAATTAACAATTATGCAATAGAGAAAACGGAAAAATTTCACAATCTTTGTTTTTGTTGTTTATATTTCACAAAAAGCTCTTTACATGTTGACGAAAATGTGCTACAATATTGAAAAGGGTTTTGTTCTACGGCGGTGAAAACTGCTGTATTATTCTTATGTACTGCGCTCCGGCGGACTGCGCCGCAGCGGCAGCAGAAAGGAACGGTGGCGAAATGTCCAAATCTATACTGATCACAGGGGGAGCGGCAAGCGGTAAGTCCCGATGGGCGGTTACTAACTACTCCCACTACGACTATGTGCTTTACCTGCGCACCGGGGACGCGGTCGATCCCGATATCATGCACCGTATTGAGTACGGCAACAATCAGAACGGTGTGGAATGGGACATCGTGACAGGGGTCGCGGATAACCCGGCGGAGAAGATAGGCGACCACAAGTTCGTTATCATGGACAGGCTCAACGATTACGCTGAGATAGTCATGAACAAAATGTGTCCCGATATCTCCGACATGAACGACGAGCTGATGAAGTCCATTGAAAGGAACATCATCTCCGACATTGAAAACATGCGCGAGCGCATAGCCGAGCTTGACGGCAGCATGACGATAATCACGCTGGAGACCGGCTTGTCTATCGCGCCCAACGACCTCAGACAGACTGCGCTGATGAAGATAATCGGCGTGATAAACCAGCGTATCGCTAATTCCTCTAATGAGGTTTATTTTTCCGCGAGCGGTATTCAATTCAAGATCAAGTAACGCATATACATAAAATCTACTCATAAAATATTATACGGAAGGATCAATACCATGACATTTGAAGAATTTATAATGCAGGCGAGAGAAATGGACGCGTCGGATATTCATCTGACGGTGGGCGCTCCCACGGTTGTCCGCGTGAACGGCGAGCTTCGCAAGTACACCGAGCTTTCCGATCAGGTTGTAAACAGAACTATCCTGTCGATACTTTCGGCGGAGCAGGAGAAAATGCTCACCGAGGGCAAGGACATTGACTTCAGCTTCGAGCTGAAGAACGGCGCAAGACAGCGTGTCAACGTATTCCGCCAGAGCGGAAAGCTGGCAGCGTGTATCCGTCTGCTCAACGCAGAGATACCCACGCTGGAGGAACTGAAAATGCCGCCGGTGCTGCTGGAATTCGCTAAGAAGCGCAGAGGTCTTGTGCTGGTAACAGGCCCTACGGGCGCTGGTAAGTCCACCACGCTTGCCGCGCTGGTCGAGTACATCAACAAGACCCGTGCCTGCCATGTTATCACCATTGAGGACCCGATCGAGTACCGCTACAAGCAGGAGAAGGCTACGATCCACCAGCGCGAGCTTGGCAGGGACGTTCCCTCATTCCACGAGGCGCTGAGAAGCGCACTTCGTGAGGACCCGGACGTTATCCTCATCGGTGAGATGAGAGACTACGAAACGATCTCCCTTGCTATGACCGCGGCGGAGACCGGACACCTTGTATTTGGTACGCTGCACACCTCCAGCGCTGCGCAGACGGTGGACAGAATCATCGACGCCTGCCCGATCCATTCGCAGGATCAGGTGCGTTCACAGCTTGCCAACATGATTCAGGGCATTATCGCGCAGTCGCTTATCCCGCGCTCCGATGGCAAGGGCAGAGTTGCCGCAGTCGAAGTCATGGTGGGAACCGACGCTATCAAGAACCTTATCCGTTCCAGCAAGATAAACATGATGGAGACCACAATGGCGGCAGGCAGCGCAATGGGAATGTGCACCCTCAACGACAGCCTTGCAAAGCTGTACAAGACTGGGCAGATCTCCTACGAGACCGCTCTGGAGTACGCTACGGACAAAAATGAAATGGAGAAGAAGCTGCTCAGCGGTATTTGATAAACAATAATTGTGCGGGGGCTGTTGCGGAAGCGGCAGCCTTTGCATGTTTTGTTTTGGTAAATTGTAATTTAGCGGCGCACAAATGGCGCGTCACTCTCTCGCCGAAGTGCA
>CAMCFA010000123.1 GCA_945873955.1 uncultured Clostridia bacterium
TCGCCGAATGTATTCTGCGCCGACCCGACAGGCGTTGAGTACAACGGCAGACTGTATATTTACGGCACTAACGACCATCAGCAGTACGAGGCAGTCGGCGATGACGGAAAGAACGACTATGTTCACACAAAATCCATCGTTATGCTGTCAACTGACGATATGGTGAACTGGGAATACCACGGCTTCATAGACACCGCAAAAATAGCGCCTTGGATAGTGAATTCATGGGCGCCGTCCGTAGCTTCCCGAGTTGAGGCAGACGGAAAAACTCATTTTTATCTTTACTTTTCGAACAGCGGCTGCGGTGTAGGAGTGCTTACGGCGGAACACCCTCTCGGACCGTGGAGCGACCCTCTCGGAAAGCCGCTAATCTATCAGAATATGCCGGGGCTTGAAAACTGCCCTGCGCCCTTTGACCCGGGAGTATGCCTTGACGAAAACGGCACAGGCTGGCTTGCGTTCGGCGGAGGGACCCCGCCTGCAAGTAATACGCTGCACACATATATTCCTAAGATAGTGCGACTGGGAAAGGATATGCTTTCGTTTGACAGCGAGTTCGTTCCGATAGACGCTCCGTATTTCTTCGAGGCAAGCGAGCTGAACTACGAAAACGGAACTTTTATCTACACATACAGCACGGACTGGCAGTCAAGAGAAAACTGGAACAGAACGGACGTTCCGGCGCCGGGAATATGCAGCATGGGCTGTCTGACGAGCAAAACTCCCCTTGACCCGGAAAGCTGGCAGTTCAGGGGCGGATTCTTCCTAAACGCCGGTGATTCCGGAATGGACTGGTGCAACAATCACACCCACCTTATCGAATATAAGGGAACAAGGTACATTCTTCACCACACAATGCACATTCAGGAGCGCATGAAAACAAAGGGAGGATTCCGCTGTATGTGCGTGGATCTACTGCCTTACACGGATACGGAATTCCCCGTCACAAAGGCAACACGCGAAGGCGTCACGCAGACTCAGCCGCTCGACCCGTATAAAGCTCACAGCGGTGCGGAGATGTTCACCTGCGCAGATATGTGGTACGAACAGATATCCACCGGCAAAATGGCTGTGAAGTCGCTAGCAGGGGGCGCATGGACTTACATAAAGGGTGTGGATTTCGGCAAGGGCACAGAAAAGCTGCTCGTTACCGCAAAGGGCAGAGGAACGATCGAGCTTCGTCTTGATGACAGGAATGCCGAACCGTTGGGAGTGATCGAACTCGCAAATGATGGATTTGATGAAATTCCTGCGGTTCTTTCCACAAAAATAACAGGAATTCACAATGTATATTTTGCATTTTCCAACAAGGACATCTGCCTTGAAAGATGGCAGGCTGAATGAAAGGAGTAATCATGAACAAGAAGATAACAGCTTTGATTTGTGCGGCGGCTATGCTGCTTGTTTCCGGCTGTTCCGGGCAGAACGGCTCGGGTGATTCACCTGTGCAGACGGAAAGCTCTGCCGAAAGCGTGGACAGTGTGAGTGAAGCGGAAATAATCGACAGCCTTAACAATGGAATAATAATCGACGAGGTAAGCGGAAATGTATACAAAAAAGAGCGTAACGCCAATCCCATTTCGCCGAATATATTCTGCGCAGACCCCACCGCAGTCGAATACAACGGCAGACTGTATGTATACGGCACGAACGACACCCAGCAGGCGGAAAACGATACCGTCAATGATTACCGCTATATAAAGTCGCTGGTGGTTTTCTCCACAGACGACATGGTGAACTGGATATACCATGGCAGGATAGAAGTCGGCGAAATAGCGCCGTGGATAGCAAATTCATGGGCGCCGTCCATTGCTTCCCGCGTTGAGGAAGACGGACTTACGCACTTCTATCTGTACTTCTCGAACGGCGGCGGCGGTGTGGGAGTTATTACCTCCACCGACCCGGTAGGTCCGTGGTCTGACCCTCTCGGCGCACCGCTGGTTTATCAGAATATGCCGGGGCTTGAGAATTGCCCTGCGCCGTTCGATCCGGGCGTCTGCATTGATGAAAACGGCACAGGCTGGCTTGCTTTTGGCGGCGGAACTGCGGCGGACGGCGGTGTTGTACATACCAATGTGCCTAAGATAGCACGTCTGGGCGCGGATATGCTTTCGTTTGACAGCGAGTTCGTTTCTATTGACGCCCCGTATTTCTTTGAGGCAAGCGAGCTGAATTACATCGACGGCACCTATTATTACACCTACTGCAACGACTGGCAGAGCCGCAGCAAGTGGGACCGCGAGGACATTCCTGCGCCGCCTTCATGCAGTATGGCATACATGACCACAAAAACTCCCCTTGACGCAGACAGCTGGGAATACAGGGGTGCATATTTCTACAATTCCGGTCAGAATGCCGACGGCGAATCCGGAATGCGCTGGGGCAACAATCACACGCATTTTTGCGAGTATCAGGGAACGAACTACATTCTCCACCACACGCTCCTTCTTGAAGAACTGACAGGCGGCACAGCAGGTTTCCGCAGCCTTATGGTTGATTATCTTCCGATGAATGCGGCTGACGGAGAGATCCCGATAACTGCCGCAACGCGTCAGGGAGTATCTCAGATAAAGCTTCTTGACCCCTACGCTGAAAACAGCGGTGCGGTTATGTTCACGTCTGCCGATATAGGTTACACCGATGGTAACGACCCTGCCGCAAAGAGCAAGGCAGACGGCGCATGGATCTATGTAAGAGGTGCGGATTTCGGTTATGGCGCTTCCGCTTTCACCGCTGAGGTCAAGGGCAAGGGCAGAATCGAGGTTCGCCTTGACGATATTTCCGGTGAGGCAGTATCTTTCATTGAATTTGACAACGCTGATTATGCTAAGGTTCGTTCTGCTGAATTCAGTCAGTTTGACGGCAGAAATCACAATATCTATCTGGTATTTTCCGGTGCGGATATTGAACTTAGATCGTGGCAGTTCACAAAGGGCAGCGAGGAACTCCGTCCCGAGGAGAACATCTCAGATACCGAGATAAAGTACGAAACTCTTGTACTTACCGGGCAGGCTGTAAATCCCGGTCCAAGTCCGTCGGCAGTTGTCGAAATGACCGGTGACGGTGAGTATTCCGTGAAGTCCACCTCATTTGAAAAAGACAGCGAGTTGCTTAACTTCGGTTTCATCAACGTTGACCCGGACGCGGAATACAAGGTGCTTGTCAAGTCCATAGGTCTTGAAACGGAAAACGGGATCGTTGAAGTTCCTGTAAACGCAGAGCTTGACCCGTCAAGCAGCTCCGCAAATGGGCTTGCTAACGGCTGGATGGGTGCTGAGACAGGTTCCGTGGTTTACGGCACCGAGGAATGCGGAATAGTTGCCGCAGAAACCACTGTCGACTGGATAGGCTACCGTTTTGCACTTATGGTAAACGGCGAGGAGGTTCCCTTTACATCAATAACCTACAATCTTGAAATCAGTGGGCTTATTCTTGATTAAGGTGAGAAAATCAGAATGATAGGAGGATCTTCAATGAACCCTGTTTCTGTTGTTAAAATCATAGGATTGGTTATTTCAATGCTATTATCAGGATGTACAACAAATGTCGTAAACACCGGTGATTTATCCGATCAGACAAGTTCTGATTGTATTACGGATAACAATGTTTCCGGAAACGACCTTACCGCAACGGAAGTTATCCGGCTCATGGGCAACGGAATAAACCTCGGCAACACGCTGGAGGCATACAATCACAAAAGCTATGTTGATTTAGGGGTAAACCCCACTTCCTTTGAAACGCTCTGGGGACAGCCCGTCACCACAAGGGATATGATAGACGATATGAAAGCTATGGGCTTCGATACTCTCCGCATTCCTGTGGCATGGACCAACGGCATAAATTACGAGAGCGGAGATTACACCATTGACGAGCGGCTCATGAATCGTGTCGATGAGGTAGTCAATTATGCTCTTGACGCTGATATGTACGTTATTCTGAACGACCACTGGGACGGAAGCTGGTGGGGAATGTTCGGCTCCGGGGACGAGGCAGTTCGTGAAAATGGAATGGCGCTTTATAAGTCCATGTGGACGCAGATATGCGAGCATTTTTCCGATTATTCCTACAAGCTGATATTTGAATCCGCAAATGAGGAACTCGGCGACAGACTCAACGACGGCGAAGTCACCGGAACAGACGGAGTTCTCAGCGAGGACGAACGCTACGAAACAACGAACAGAATTAACAGCGAATTTGTTAAGCTGGTACGTTCGACCGGCGGCAAAAATGCAGACAGATTCCTGCTTATCGCAGGGTACAACACCGACTTCCGGAAAACCTGCGACGACAGGTACAAAATGCCGGAGGACACTGCAAAGGACAAGCTTCTGCTTTCCGTACATTATTACACGCCGTGGGACTATTGCAGTGACAGCACTGTAAACCAGTGGGGAACTCCCGGCGATTACGAGGAGCAGAACTCCCTTTTTCAGATGCTGACTAAATTCACAGACCAGGGATACGGCGTGGTTATAGGCGAATATGCCGTTATGGGTGCGGCAGATAAACCCGATAGGGATAAGTTTTACGCCAATCTTCTGGATAACTGCGACCTGTATAATTACTGCCCCGTCCTCTGGGACTGCAGCGATTTTTACAAAAGGGTACTCAGAAAAACTACCGATGAAAACATAGCAAGGCTGTACAGCGACAGACGCGCTTCGACCGAGGAAGGCAAGGATTATTCCGAGATCCGGTCTGCCGCAAGGGAGAGAATGGACAAGTCGATAAAGGCGGCTGAAGACGAATTTATGGCGGGCGTATCCATTCCGGCTTCTGATGATACCGCAGTGGCATGGATAATGTACCAGAGTCTTGATTATTCAGTTCAGTACTGTGTCGGCAACAAGTACGACCCGACGGATATGACCCTTGGTATCGTTGCAGACAATGCTGAGATAACCGGTGAGGGAACCTACACCGTCAGTCTGGATTTCTCGGATTGCGGTATTGCAAGGGGAGTGTTTTTCTCGGCTCTAGGGATTTACAACGGCGAGAAGTTCTTCCCGGGTTATACTATCTCTATTGATGAGGTAAAGGTAAACGGCGAAGTCCGTGAGCTATCCGGCAAGGAATATACCTGTTCCGACGACGGTAACTGCACGAGAGTAAACCTCTATAACCAGTGGGTAACATCTGTCCCCGATGACGGCAGACGCGCCGACGGCGACAATTCCGGTCTGTCCGCGACTGTTCTTTCCGTCAAAGACGATGAGATACTTTCGACGCTGGAAATAACATTCACTTATTCAGCGCCATAAATCAGATTCCCTGTGATATTCAAAAACTAATCCGACGGATTCCATCAACACAGTGATCCGTCGGTTTTATGTGTCAAGGCATTGGAGGAACCGTTATGGATTATACAAAATCAGTTGAAAAATGGGGCGTTTTCGAGTTTTCCTCCGAGGGAACCACCGCCGGCAACCCATTTCTGGAACGCGGTATCACTGCGCTATTTGAAAGCGATTCCGAGCGCAAAACCGTCAATGGTTTTTACGATGGGAACGGAATATACAAAGTAAGATTCATGCCATCGTTTGAGGAAGAATACCATTTTACCGTCTGCGGGAATTTTTCTGACAGGAAATACGAAGGAACTTTTTCTGTCACGCCGCCGTCGGAAAATAATCACGGCTGCGTAAAGGTACATAACAAATATCATTTTCAGTATTCCGACGGAACACCTTATTATCCTGTCGGCACGACCTGTTATGTATGGAATCTGCAAAGCGATGACCTTATCGCGCAAACTCTTGAAACTCTGAGAAATTCCCCGTTCAACAAGATACGTTTCTGCGTATTTCCTAAAAGCTACTGCTACAATTCACGTGAGCCGCGCTCCTATCCATACGAGGGTACTCCGGTTGACGGAAGTGCTATCACAGAGGACAATGTGTGGGGCTACTGTCCGGACTCCAAGGGCAACAACTGGGATTTTGAGAGGTTTAACCCCAAGCATTTTCAGCATATTGAATACTGTATCGGCGAGCTTCAAAAGCTGGGTATTGAGGCAGATATTATCCTCTTTCACCCGTATGACCGCTGGGGCTTCTCAACAATGACACCGGAGTACAACGAACTTTATCTGAAATACACGGCGGCAAGGTTTTCGGCTTTCAGAAATGTATGGTGGTCATTTGCTAATGAATATGACCTGATAAAAAGCAAGAGCATTGAGGACTGGGAACGATATGC
>CAMCFA010000124.1 GCA_945873955.1 uncultured Clostridia bacterium
AGCAATTTTGCTGCGCAAAGAGGAAAAGGCGCCTGCCCGACAAATTACAATTTACCAACCAATCAATCCCTAAAATCCACCTTAGTGCGCTCCAGACCAATCTCTATCACCGTGCCGGAATCGCCGCTCCTTGCGGAGATAGTATGCCCCAGCGCCTTGCATATCCTCCGGCAGAGATACAGACCTATGCCGCTTGCTTTCATGTCGGCACGCCCATTGCAGCCGGTGTAACCCTTGTCGAATATCCGCGGCAGATCCTCCGGAGCGATACCGATACCGGTGTCCCGTATTTCCAGCCGTCCGTTCGTATAAGTTATGGTTATCCCGCCGGTCTTGGTGTATTTCAGCGAGTTGGACAGCACCTGCTCCAGCACGAACAGCAGCCACTTTTCGTCAGTGATCACCTTCGCTCCGGTGGGGGTGAATTCCAGCTTCAGCTTCTTGCGGATAAACTGCGAGGAAAACCGCCGTACTGCCGCCCTTATAATGCTGTCGAGGTCGCATTCACGAATGACATAATCAGTGCTTACGCTTTCCAGCCGGATATAGCACAAGACCATCTTAACATACTGTTCAATGCGCATAAGACCCTCGGTAAGCTCCCGGCTCTCCGGGGTGTCCTGCTCCGCGAGAATGAGCCGCATAGCTGCAATCGGGGTCTTTATCTGGTGCGCCCACATGGTGTAGTAGTCCGCCATGTCCGACAGGCTCACGCCGTACCTTGCTTCCAGCTCCGCGCGGCTGCGGTGGAGCTGTCGGACAAGCTCGGCGTAGCCCGCTTCGACTGCGCCCTCCGGCTTGGGGAGATTTTCGCAGGTGATCTCAATTTCCTCTTTAAGCTGCTCCAGTATACGGCATTTCCTGCGGAAATGCACAAAATCACACACACCGTAGCACACAGCCGCAGCCCCGCACAGCGCCGAAGCATATCCGAACGCTCCCAACGGAACTCCGCTCAGCAGAAGCACCGCCGCGAATATGCTCTCGAACAGCAGAAACGCTGTTATCACCTTTGCTCTTGATTTCAGATATGCTTTCATTCTACGATATATCCCATTCCGACCTTAGTTGTGATGAATCCCGGCAGCCCCGCGCCGTCCAGCTTTTTGCGCAGCCGGGCGACGTTCACGGTGAGGGTGTTCTCGTCTATAAAGCAGTCGGTTTCCCACAGGCGATCCATCAGCCGTTCCCGGCTGACGACCTTGCCCTTGCTTTCCAGCAGCGTCTGTAAAATGCGGTACTCGTTCTTTGTAAGTTCGACACGGTTCCCGCCGACAGACAGGGAGGCGTCTGCGGTGTTCAGCTTCGCGCCCTTGTGCTCGATGATCCCCACCTGCTGCGCGAAATCATAGCTTCGCCGCAGCAGCGCCTGAATCTTCGCCACCAGAACCGTCATGTCAAAGGGCTTCGCGATGAAATCGTCGCCGCCCATGTTCATTGCCATGACGATGTTCATATTGTCGCTCGCCGAAGAAATAAATACGATAGGTACACGGCTTTTCCGGCGTATCTCCCCGCACCAATAGAACCCGTTAAAGAACGGCAGCGTAATGTCCAGCAGCACCAAATGCGGCTGGAATTCCTCTATTTCCTCTGCGACCCTCCGGAAATCGACGGCGCATCTGGTTTCAAAGTCCCACCCGGCAAGCCCTTTGTTCACCGACCGGGCTATCCCCTCGTCATCTTCTGCAATATAAATTCGGTACATATCTTCTCCTGTCTGTTGATTTACTGTCTTTTCCAATAGTATAGCACAAAAAACAAGCTTCACGCATTTTGCGGTTTATTGCTACTTGCTAAAAACAGCTTTGTTATGCGGTTTACAGCAACTTACGCAGAACACAATATTTATCAAATTCCGTATCTTTTTGTAACAATAATACCCAAATAAGACCCATAGGTTTGATATTCCATTGGATATTTCTGCTACCGAGCCGCCCTACATAGGGGCGGTTTTTTACATATTAATCAATTTTTACAAGTCCATCTTTTCACCTAAAGAGCTATCATTGCATATTAAACCAATACCTCAAAAGTGAGATTTTCAATCGCCCGTCCTCAACCTTCTTAGCGGCTTCTTTAAGCTTCATTGCGCGCAGCTGCTCTACAACGTCCTTTGCCTTTTTGCGTGCAGCTTCCTTGCTTTCCGGAGCGTGTATTGCTTTCAGCATTCGGGTCACTTCACGCATTCTGTTTCGGGGAGTTGCCGAGAAAACGTTGCGGTAAAAATGTACTGTGCAGCGCTGGTATTTGGCTTCGGGGAATACCTCGTTCACGGAATCGCACATACCCAGACACTTATCTCCAACAACCATTCTGACGCCTTTAAAACCACATTCTTTCAGCCAGACAAGAAAGTTTGTCCAGCTTTCCTTGTCCTCTTTCAGACTCTCGGCAGCGCCTATGTCCTCGCGATAACCGTCGCTGTTTACCACGATTGCTACCAGAATGCTGACATTCTCAAACTCGCCGCCCCAGTTACGCTTCCTTGAATCTGGTTCACTCTGCCCATTTTTGCTTTTCACAACGGTTTTAGAGGTTCCCTTTCGAATGTTTGCTTGGTACTTTCATTCTACCAGAGATTTTGGAATATGTACATTCCTTTTTGCGAAATATATTATACCTTATCCTTCAATGTCACGCTGTAACATACCTTTGGCGTACATCTGCATGATTTCCTGTTCGATTTCGTCGGTTCGTGTCTGTCGCTTTTCAATGACTTTTGGCTCAAATTTGCCGTTTCTGTCGCGCGGAACTGCGATCTCGCACTCGCCGTAATCTCTTATAATGGTCTTTTTTTCATAACCATTGCGGCTGTTTCCGGAGTTGTTCCCGGCTACGGAGTTCTTCTCATAACCGAAATGTTCGTCCATTTCTGCTTCGAGCATCTGCTCAATAGCCCCGGCGAAAAGCCGTTTCAGTTTTGCCTGAATATCTCCTGTTGTCTGGCAGTCTACCATCAACAGCTTTACCAGTTCCATCTCTCTTTCATCTAATCCGTGTGTTCTTTTCATGGGCAATACCTCACTTGCTCTGTGGGTATTACTGGCATTTACACGGTTGGATATTCAGCCTCTTTCATACTGTACTTGCATCTCTAGACACACGCTAGAAAATAGTCTTTCAGGCGTTATCTGTAAATATCCACCGGCTACGCCGGTGAATATTTACTATCAACAGATTGTTGCCACCTTGCTACAGCCTGCTTCAATTTTACTGTAATGATAAGGTTCATAAATTCAAATGGCATATTTGATAATTTAGTGGGCTTAAAATTTGATTGAAGTATTTGAAAGGTTCTTCCTGTTCAATCATTATATATCCTTCCTATAAGAAGTCTTGCCTGCTTCAGGACCTCCGCTTCATCTATATTTTCAATACAAGGAGCAGGAGAAACGCAGCAAAGTGGCCTGCTGCTGTTACAGCTTTGACAAAAGCGTTGCTCATCCGAGACTGAGACAAGTCCATCGCAGTGTAGATTAGGATAAAATCTTCCATATTGCCACATTCCGCTGATAACGATTACAGGAGTTTTGCAAGCGACACTGATATGCGCACCACCCGAATCATTGACTAATGTAAGGCAACAGCCTGAGAGTATATCACACAATTTTGAAATTGTTGTTTGTGCACAAAGATTACGCACATTACAATTTTCAAAAAGCAGCTCATATAGTTTGTTGCAGTAGTAGAGATCCGCTTCGTTGCCCAATATGAGCACTTCAGAAACAAGACCCTCTGCCGTCAGTGTTTTTGCAACATCAGCGAATTTTTCAGCATGCCATCGCTTTTGAGCGCCACCTCCCGCTCCGGGGAATATTGCAAGGATTTTATTGCGTTGTTGGGCAGGTCTTGAAAGAATGAATGGCTCTACAGCCTCATCGGTAAAACCGCAGGCTTTAACAAATTCAGAGTATCTGTCAAGCTCGTGCGTACTATTGATACTAACCAGCTTGTCGGCTTTTTTATCTGAGGCTTTTTTTAGGCGTAAAGAGGTACAGTCCTGAAGTGTATCGGCAAAATATCGATGCTCTGCTTTAATAGCACACGCATAAATATCAGGCAGGATATGTCTTCCCGGCGGTGCACAGAACACTGTGTTGAATTCCATATGATGCAATACACTCAAATGCTTAAAGCGCTTAAGCCCTCTTATGTCCAGCTTCGTTTTTTTCGTAAGGTCTGCTTGTTTCATCCGTGAAAAGATGTAGTTTTGATTCATTGTTCGTAGTATTTTGCATTATTTTACCCCCAGCGCATCGGTATCGGGATTTGTATTTTGACGCGCAACGTTTAATGCGTTTGCTGAATCAGTTTGTTGAGATTGACAATCAAGATCGTTTCTTCTTTTTTTGCTGACAAAAAAGCTCGTTATCGGCGATTTGTTCTTTGCAGTATTTTCTAGCTGATATATTCTGTTAGTCACAAAATCAACAATTGCGTTGCGTCTTGTTGTATCAATATATTCAGTTATTCGTTTGTCTGATAAGATATCAGAAATATCATTTTCAATACCGTTGAGTTTGGAAAAATCAACCCAATCAAACGAAGTTACAAGTTTTAATTGGTCGTTGTGCGATTTTTCGAATGGCTTGCATTGCATGTCTTTATACAAATTTGAAGATGGTTTGTTGTAACCAAGCGATGATCCGCTATCAAATATCGGAGCCGCTCTCAACCATTTGAGCGTGTCGGCATTTCGAATGATTCCGAAATTGTTAAAGTGTCTATCCTCGTTCGCTATAATGTAATCAATTACTATCATTTCATCAAGCGAGTGTTCAATTTTGTCAATACCGTTTTCCTTACAAAGAGTTACATAATGAGTATAGGTGTTGTGGTGATTAGCTTTAGGCTTAATGCTCATTACACGCTGTGCACTCACAAGCTCCGTTTCAGATGATATGAAGTCTTCACATACGCTATAAGGTTTCCCTTTTTTCCAAAGGAGACTATATGGAACGTGTGTTATTCCCAGTCTTTCCATAACGATTGATGCAATCTTTTCGTTAATCGGTTGCTGATAGAACGGTAATTCACCGGATTTGATCAAACATCGTTTGTCATTAATAATTTTCCAACGTTTTTTCAGATAACCATCGGAAGTGTTATCAGGCGAACATAAATCGAGGCTGGCACTCGGGTGTATGTCGCCTAAAAGAATATTTCCCATGTCTTCAGAAAAAGGGTTGTCAAAGAAGTTTATCTCTCGCCATTTCACATTGCTGTTTACGGGTTTTATCCAGTACTGGTCTGATAAGCTCAAACCCATACTTTTTGTCAAAAGTGCTTTGGGCGAATGGATATTCATGGTATAAAGCAATTCCTGTAATCCTAAACGGCTTGCAGGAATTGAACGACTATACCACCAAGAGCTGAGTTCTCGTTGATTGATAATCCCATTAGTGCAATGCACACCAATTGGCAAATGTTCGAATGATTGTGTGTTATAAACAGCCACTATTGCACCAGTTATTTCTTCAATGGAAATATCTGTAACAGGAATATTTTTGTGCATCAAAGTGTAACTTGCTGTGTTCATTTAAATCACCTCTTGTGTTTTGATTACGACAAATCGGTATCATATACTATTATATCACAGATTGATATATTATTTCAAGCTTTTTGCTAAAAATTCAGATGTAATGTCAGCTTCGTAAGTAAAAAGCTCTCCGGACAAAACTGTCCGGAGATTTTGGTTCTTATTCTTACTTATTCCACACAAAACCGTTCGTTACCGTCTGACATGATGTTCACAAATCCGAAAAAGCTTTCACCCCAACCATCGCTGAGCTGAGCGGACGTTTGGTCTACTATCGCATCTCTGTATTTCGATATCAAGCGAACGCCGGGCTTGGCTTTGATACTAATAACGGCTTCAGTGGCTCCTGACCCGGATCTGCGGCATTTCATCGTGGCTGATTCGATTTTGTCGGTAAGGATACCATCATAGAATCTCTCCATGTGCAAATCGTTCCAGAATACGACACCGTAATTGGAATGTACGGTGTGGGGAGAGTTCTAGCTCCGCAGCTTATGGCTGAAATTGGTGACACCCGCCGTTTCCATGGTCGCAAAGCCATAACTGCTTTCGCCGGTCTTGACGCTCCGCCGTATC
>CAMCFA010000125.1 GCA_945873955.1 uncultured Clostridia bacterium
CGGAAGCTGCGTTCTGGAGTGCGGAACGAGTTACCTTTGCCGGGTCAACGATACCTGCGTCGATCATGTCGCAGTACTTCTCGGAGTATGCGTCGTAGCCGTAGCCTACCTTCTCGGAGCGGTTGATGTTCTCAATGATAACGCTGCCCTCCAGACCAGCGTTGAGCGCGATCTGGCGAACCGGCTCCTCAAGAGCGCGGAGAACGATCTTTGCGCCGGTCTTTTCGTCGCCTTCGAGGGCCTCAACGAGAGCCTTTACAGCGGGCATTGCGTTTACAAGGGCTGTTCCGCCGCCGGCAACAATGCCTTCCTCAACGGCTGCCTTTGTTGCTGCGAGAGCGTCCTCAATGCGGAGCTTCTTCTCCTTCATCTCTACCTCGGTAGCAGCGCCTACCTTGATGACGCCTACGCCGCCGGAGAGCTTTGCAAGTCTTTCCTGGAGCTTTTCCTTATCGAACTCGGAGGTGGTGTTGTCGATAGCGTTTCTGATCTCGCTTACACGAGCCTTGATAGCTTCCTTATCGCCGCAGCCGTCAACGATGATGGTGTTCTCCTTATTTACCTTAACCTGCTTAGCGCGACCGAGCTGGTTGATCTGGGTCTCCTTGAGGTCAAGACCAAGCTCTTCGGTGATAACTTCGCCGCCGGTGAGGATAGCGATATCCTTGAGCATTTCCTTGCGTCTGTCGCCGAAGCCCGGAGCCTTGACAGCAACGCATACGAACACACCGCGGAGCTTGTTAAGAATGATGTTGGTGAGAGCGTCGCCCTCAACGTCCTCGGCAATGATAACGAGCTTCTTGCCGGATTGTACGATCTGCTCGAGCAGCGGGAGGATATCCTGAATGGAGGAGATCTTCTTATCGGTGATGAGAATGTACGGGTCGTCGATAACAGCTTCCATCTTGTCGTTGTCTGTTACCATGTAGGGAGAGATGTAGCCGCGGTCGAACTGCATACCCTCAACGACCTCGCTGTATGTTTCAGCGGTCTTGCCCTCTTCAAGGGTGATAACGCCGTCTGCGGTGACCTTTTCCATAGCCTCTGCGATCAGCTTGCCGACGGACTCGTCGCCTGCGGAAACGGTAGCTACTCTTTCAATGTCCTTGCTGCCTGCAACGGTGTGAGCGTTCTTCTTGATTTCCTCAACGGCAGCGTCAACAGCCTTCTGCATACCCTTCTTCACTACCATGGGGTTAGCGCCTGCTGCTATGTTCTTCATGCCCTCGCGTACCAGAGCCTGTGCAAGCAGGGTAGCGGTGGTGGTGCCGTCGCCGGCTGCGTCGTTGGTCTTGGTGGCAACTTCCTTGACGAGAGCTGCGCCCATGTTCTGGAACGGGTCGTCAAGCTCGATCTCCTTAGCGATAGTAACGCCGTCGTTGGTGATCAGCGGAGCGCCGTACTTCTTGTCCAGAACCACGTTTCTGCCCTTCGGGCCGAGTGTGATCTTTACTGTGTCAGCCAGAGTGTCGATACCGGCCTGAAGAGCCTTGCGGGCTTCCTCGCCGTAAATAATATCCTTAGCCATGATGAAATCTCCTCCTTATAATGAATGTGTCGATTATTCTACAATTGCGAGAATGTCGGACTGTCTGAGAATGGAATACTCAACGCCGTCTACCTTGACCTCAGTGCCTGCGTACTTGCTGATGAGCACCTTGTCGCCTACCTTGACGTTCATTGTAACTTCTGTGCCGTCAACGTTTCCGCCGGGGCCTACTGCAACTATCTCTGCAACAGAGGGCTTTTCCTGTGCGGAAGCAGTAAGGATAATGCCGCTCTTGGTGGTCTCCTCAGCTTCAACCATCTTTATTACTACACGGTCTGCTAAAGGCTTGATTGTCATATATAGTTCCTCCTTAAAATTTATGTACTGTGTTCAAGTTTTAGCACTCTGTTTCTCTGAGTGCTAATTCTATTTTACCCATTATTCAGAAAAAATCAAGGGGTAAACAGGCTTTTTTTTGCAACTTCGTGAAACATGCTCTATTTTGCATAGTTTTCAACATTCCGATTTGTCAGAAATTCACAAATAGGCGCCTGCTTAATTGTACCTTTTACGGGGCAGAATTCTGTTGATTTTTCTAATAATATATGATAAAATAAAAGGATAGAGAATCATGCTTACTGGAGGTTGAAAAATATGGCTGTCGCAGTACCTAAGAGGATAGCTTCCGGAATAATCAACGCGCTGAAGGGCGGGGTGGTTCCGAGGACGGGGCTTGGATATATCGCCGTGGGCAGGACGGAGGAGATCAACGCGCTTCTGCACGACGTGAGCATTGCCGAGGAGGGCGGCGCGTTCTTCCGGTTCATAGTGGGAAAGTACGGCAGCGGCAAGAGCTTCATGCTCCAGACCATGCGGCAGCACCTTATGGACAGGGGCTTTGTCACAGCGGACGCAGACCTTTCGCCAGAGCGGCGGCTCATGGGCAGCAAGGGACAGGGGCTGGCGACCTACCGGGAGCTTATGCGGAACATGAGCGTCCGCACCAAGCCGGACGGCGGGGCGCTGCCGCTGATACTTGAAAAGTGGATAACCGCTGTCCGCACCGAGGTCATTGAAGAAGGCACTATCCCGGACGATCCGTTCTTCGACGTTGCAGTGGAGAAGAAGATATACATGAAGATAAGCGGGCTGGAGGACATGGTCCACGGCTTTGACTTCGCAAGGGTGATAAACGCCTACCACAAGGCGTACACCGCCGGCAATGACGAGAAGGCGAGCTGCGCCGTCCGCTGGCTGAGGGGGGAGTACTCCACCAAGACCGAGGCAAAGCAGGACTTAGGCGTGAACGTGATAATCACCGACGACAACTGGTACGATTACATCAAGCTGCTGACGGCGTTCTTCGTGAGCGCAGGGTACAAGGGGTTCGTCATAATGATAGACGAACTTGTGAACATCATGAAGATACCCCACGCCGTCACCCGGCAGTACAACTACGAGAAGATACTGATGATGTACAATGACGTCATGCAGGGAAAGGCTTCACACCTCGGCATAATCATGGGCGGCACGCCCCAGTGCATTGAGGACACCCGCCGGGGCATTTTCAGCTATGACGCGCTGAGGTCAAGACTGGAACGGGGGCGCTTCGCCACCGACGAAACCCACGATATGCTTGCGCCGATAATCAAGCTCCAGCCGCTTACCTACGAGGAAATGACGGTGCTTGCGGAGAAACTGGCGGAGATACACGCAGGGCTGTACGGTTATGAGAACCGCATAACTCTTGAGGACAGGATTTACTTCATCAAGGCGGAATTCAGCCGCGTCGGCGCGGAGACCAACATCACCCCCCGCGAGATGATACGGGATTTCATAGAGCTGCTGAATATCTCCATGCAGAACCCGGACAAGTCGATAGCCCAGCTTATGGGTGAGGACAGCTTTGAATACGCCAAGCCGGAGGGCGAGAGCGAGGAGCAGAACGACGGGTTCGAGGACTTTGATTTATAAATCCGAATTTTCTTTTTTCCCCCGGAGGTAATGCCATGTCAAACATCTTCTACCGTTACGCGCCGTTTATACAGGACTACATTTACCGCAACAAGTGGGAGGAGCTTCGCGAGATACAGGTAAAGGCGGCGGAGGCTGTCTTTGACACCGATGAGAACGTCCTGCTGTCCAGCGGCACGGCGAGCGGCAAGACGGAAGCCGCGTTCCTGCCGGTGCTGACCCAGCTTTGGGAGAACCCCTCCGCAAGCGTGGGGGTGTTGTACCTTTCGCCGCTGAAAGCTCTCATAAACGACCAGTTCATACGGCTGGAGGGGCTGCTGGAGGAGGCGGGGATACCGGTCACGAAGTGGCACGGTGACGCTTCCCCCGCGGCGAAGAAGCGCGTTATGAAGCGTCCGCAGGGAATTATCCAGACCACGCCGGAGTCCCTTGAAAGCATGCTTATGCGCAATTCCAGCGGAGCGTACAGGCTGTTCAGCGACCTGCGGTTCGTCATTATCGACGAGGTGCATTATTTCATGGACAACGACCGCGGCTTGCAGCTTCTCTGCCTGCTGGAACGGTTGGCGCGGCTCATCGGATTTCACCCGCGGCGGATAGGGCTTTCCGCCACTCTGGGCGACTGCCGCAATGCGGAAACCTGGCTCAACACCGGCAGCGGGCGGCGGTGCATTACCCCGATAACGCATGAAAAGGGGCGCTCGCTGCGGCTTTCGGTGAGGTTCTTCCCCATAAAAGAGAAGATACCGAATTCAGACAGCAAGACGCTGCTTCAGAACTACTACGACTACCTTTTTGAAAGCACATGGAACAAGCGCTGCATACTTTTCTCCAACTCAAAGGGAGAGGTAGAGGAGAACATTGCACATCTGAAAAAAATCGCCGCGGAACGTCACCTGCCGGACAACTACCTTGTTCATCACGCGAACATCTCCCCGGCGCTGCGGGAGTTCACAGAGCAGAAGATGAAGTCCTCGGAGCAGCCGGTCTGCACCGGAGCGACGGTCACGCTGGAGCTGGGGATAGACCTCGGCAGCCTTGAACGTATAGTTCAGACCGGCTGCCCGCTCACGGTTTCCGGGCTGGTGCAGAGGCTAGGGCGCACCGGGCGGCGGGGCGGCACTGCGGAAATGCGGTTCGCGTTCCGGTGGGACATGAGCCTGCCGCCGCAGGAGTTCTACAAGGAGATAAACTGGGACTTCGTGATGTGCATAGCCATGATCCTGCTATACACAAGAGAGCGCTGGATAGAGCCTATGTACCTGCCGAAGCTGCCGTACAGTCTGCTGTATCATCAGACAATGAGCTGGCTTTCATCACAGGGCAGCGTGAAGCCGCAGGAGCTTGCGCGGTACATTCTCACGCTGGGGGCGTTCAGGCATGTCAGCAAGGAGGACTACCTCACTCTGCTGCGGCACATGCTGGAAAACGGTCAGATAGAGCGCGACGAGGACGGCGGGCTTATGGTCGGCGAAAAGGGCGAGGCTGCGGTGAGCAATTTCGAGTTTCTGGCGGTATTTTCCGTGCCGTCGGAGTTTTCTGTGCGCTGCAACGCCGAGGAGATAGGCACGGTGCAGACGCCGTTCCCGGAGAAATCGCAGTTCGCGCTTGCCGGGCAGGCGTGGGAGGTCACGGAGCTTGACTTAAAGGAGCGGCGCATTTTCGTGAAGCACATTCCGGGAATATCGGCGAACATGTGGCAGGACACCGGCAACGAGTACGTCCACACAAAGGTGATGAAGATGATAAGGGACGTGCTGCGCAGCGACGAGGAGTACGCGTTCCTTGACGAATCGGCGAAAAAACGGCTGGCGGAGATACGCAGAGCCTGCCGGAATGCGGCTATGTCGGCGGTAGGATCGGTGTTCCCGATAACTCCCACCACCTACGCGGTGTTCCCGTTCTTGGGGACGAGGGGCTGCATGGCGCTGATGTACGAGCTTCGGCGGCGGGGCTTCGGCAGCGTCAACATGTGGCTTCATCGGTACATTCCGGTGTGTATTGAGCTAAAGACCGACAGGGATATCGCTGAAATTGCCGCGGCGCTTGAAGAAATAAAGCAGGTCGGCGCGGACAAGTACAGCTTCACGATACCGGACAACTGCGAGATAACCGGCAAGTACAACGACTATATCCCCCGGGAGCTGCTGAAAAAGCAGTATGTGGAGGATTATCTTGATACCGAGGATATTCGGGAGAATATGGATACCGGGGCGGTTATCAGGGCGGAATTGATGTAGCTTATAAATTGTAATTTATAGGGGAGTTGGTCAATGACTGCTTCGCAGTCATTGACCGGGGGAAAACTCTTGTTTCTGCGACAAACGTTCCGTTTGTC
>CAMCFA010000126.1 GCA_945873955.1 uncultured Clostridia bacterium
CTACCATAGTGACATTTCGACTTCCGTGGAAAGCCATTGGCGGGATAATAAACAACGTGTTATCCTCATTGAGGTAGCTTTTGCCATCCAGAGTGTTATACATCTTTGACGGTTCTGCGCAGAAAATGACAGCCTCGGTGGATTTTTTCTTTTCGGTAGTTTTCGGAGTTGTTGCGGCAGCAGCGGCGTTCTGGTCAATGTTCAGTATCGACCCCTGGTCAGTTTTGTTCGTGATCTCTCCGATTATAGGCAACTTTGTTTTCGGCGGTCTTATGAATAAGATATGGGGCGGACGTTACGTCGACACAGTCAAGAACAACCGTATCGCAGAGTATGTAAACCGTGTAATGCACCTCGCGGAGTACGCAAAAGAGATCCGGTATTCCAGCATTCACGACCTTATGCTTAAACGCTACAACGAGGCTATGGACAGGAACTGCAAGGTTGCTGACAAGTACGGAAAAAAGGCTATTGCTTACACTTGGGCGCAGAATGTAACGACATTTGCGCTGGTTTTTGAGGGGATCATGATCTACGCCGCATACCGCACTATTGTGTCCAAAACAATGGGTCTTGCGGAGCTTGCCATTATGTTTACGGCAATGTCGACCTCCTCATGGATTTTGATAGGACTATTCAATAACCTTATGGAGGCTATGAAAAACGGTCAGTTCCTTGAATATTTCCACACCTTTATGGAATACAAGGAGAAGATACCCGAAAATCAGGAGGGCATAATGCCCGAAAAGATACGCTCAATCGAATTTAAGAATGTATGCTTTGAGTACAAGGAAAACGAGCCTGTAATAAATAATCTCAGCTTTAAAATTGAAGGCGACAAGGTTTGCGCTTTGGTGGGACATAACGGTGCAGGCAAGTCAACTATTATCAAGCTTTTGTTCAGACTTTACGACCCAACAAGCGGCGAAATTCTTGTGAACGGTATCAACATCAAGGATTACAACCTAAAAGCCTACCGCAAGCAGTTCTCTGCCGCATTTCAGGATTACAAGGTCATGGCGATGTCGGTCAAGGACAACGTGATTATGGGCGAGCAGTTTGACAACCCAGACGAAACTGCTGAACGCGCTTTGAAATGTGCAGGAGTATAGGACAAGGTTGCAAGCCTTTCAAATGGCATAAATACCATTATGACAAAGGAATTTGATAACGAGGGTGCTGTGCTTTCCGGAGGCGAACAGCAGAAGATCGTGGTTGCCCGCGCCTTTGCACAGCAGGCTTCCGTTAAAGTTTTCGACGAGCCCAGTTCCGCACTTGACCCTATCGCCGAGTACGATTTATACAAGGGCATTATGAATGAGAGCAAGGGGCATATTACCCTGTTCATCTCCCACAGGCTTTCCTCGGTCAAGGACGCTGACGAGGTGTTTATGCTTGAAAACGGCACGGTTATCGAACAGGGTACGCACCGTCAGCTTATGGATAAGGGCGGAAAATACTGCGAGATGTTTACAAAGCAGGCGCAGAATTACCTTGCGGACGAAACATACAAAGAGGGGGTTACGGTATGAATAAGTTTAAGAAATTACTTGCGGACAACCTCTGGCTGTTTAAAATCTGCTATAAAGCTGCACCGTCCTATATGATCTGCTACATAATCGAGGCGGTACGAAATGAAATTGTTGTGTTCCTTGAATTTACGCTGGCACTGAATTTTGTGCTTGAATGTGCCGAGTTCGGCAGACCCTTTGAAACAGCGGCAATATTTCTGTTGTCGCTCCTTGCCTTTGTAATGCTGGGACTTCTTTTCAACGCATTTCTTTTCCAAAAATTACAGCAAAAGGCTCAGCCGAAAATCAAACAGGCGATAAAGCAGATGATGTTCAATAAGGCGAAGGAAATCGACCTTGAATGCTATGACAACCCCGAATTCTACAATGATTATGTGCTGTCTGTTTCCGAGGTTGATAATCAAATCGGACGGATCTTCAACCTTATCACTAATCTTTGCACAGGGCTTGTTTCAATTGTTCTTTCGGGTGCATTCTTTATCGGCAGCGACCCTGTTTCCTTTATTTTTATTGCAGTTTCCTTTGCCGCTTCTCTTTTGTCGGGAAAAGCACTGAACAAGCTGAATTTCAAGATACGCAACGAGAAAAATCCTCACGAGCGCAAGCTTGGCTATGTAAATCGTGTATTCTACCTTAACGATTATGCAAAGGAAGTTCGTCTTAATACCGAGGTTTCGGGCGAACTGCTCAAAGACTTTGACGAAACCAACGGCAAAATTCTTGCTATCGACAAAAAAATGCAGGCAAACGCCTCGGTTTACAGCTTCTCAAGGATTACATCTGCAACAATTTTCTTATTGACGTTGTGTATATGATCTACCTTGTGTACTGCGCGGCGGTGCTGCACAGAATTTCATACAGTAATGTTGCCGTAATGCGCGGTACGGCGAATCGAATGAAAAACCGTATGCGGCAGTTTTCGGACGTTTACCCGAAAATGCAGGAAATCAGTATGTATGTGGAGAAAATGCATAATTTCCTTAGCATTGAGCCGAAAATCGTCAGCACGGCAATGAAACCCCTGCCCGAAAAACCTGCGGAAATTGAACTGCGGAACGTTTCCTTCGGCTACAACGAAAAGGACGGCTACATCTTAAATAACATCAGTATGAAAATCGATCCGTACAGCAAGATCGCTATTGTTGGATACAACGGCGCCGGAAAAACCACGCTGATAAAGCTGATTATGAGGCTTTATGACCCGAACGAGGGCGAAATTTTTCTTGACGGAGTCAACATTAAGGAATATGATGTTGAGGAATACCGCCGCAAAATCGGTATGGTTTTCCAGGATTTCAAGATTTTTGCCGCAACGGTAAAGGAAAACGTACTTCTAGATTTTGCAGAAAAGGGCAAGGACGAGGACGTGCTGAACGCCATTGAAAAGAGTGGTTTCAGCGAACGGCTCGAAACCCTCGAACAGGGGCTTGAAACAAATCTCACCACCGAGTTTGAGGAGAACGGCGTGAATCTTTCGGGCGGCGAGGGACAGAAGCTTGCTGTTACAAGAGTTTTCTACAAGGACGCTAATCTGATCATTCTTGACGAACCAAGCTCAGCACTTGACCCGATTGCAGAGTATCACCTCAACCACTCCATGCTGACGGCGGCGGAAAACAAGTCGGTCGTGTTCATCTCCCACCGTCTGTCAACCACACGAATTGCCGACAGTATCTATATGCTTGAAAAAGGCAGGATCATCGAGGAAGGCAGTCACACGGAACTGCTTGAACTAAAGGGCAAGTATGCCGAAATGTGGCGTGTTCAGGCTGGGCAGTATTTAGCTTAAGGAGGTAAAATGAAAGAAAAAACAAAGCATTCCCCTCTGTCAAATGTTATGTATATGCTGAGAATACTGTGGAGGGGCAGCAAGGGCTACGTCATCTACACCTTCATCAAGGAATTCAACGAGAATGTATTCTGGACTGTCCGTATGCTCAAAGGGCTGGACCCACCGTTCGGTATCTGGTTTGAAACAGATAACCTATATACCCTCGACCCGAACACGGAGTTTATGCTGTCATTTCTTGCGACAACTAAAACCGTAAGCACCGTCTGGAACAGCGGCTCTGTCTGGTATATCCTCACCAACGAAAGATACTGCGGAAATATGCTCACGTGGAAAACCTTCACGTCTGACCTGTATGAATACAAACACAAAAAGAACCGCCGCGACCGGGATCAATCCCCGATAAAATCAGCGTAAAGAAGCTCGAAAAAAGCCGTTTCTGCGCATTTGATTTAGAGGGTTATCAGGTTGTCATGTTAGTTTGAACATGCGTTGCTTTGGCGAAATTACATTGTCCGCATCTATATCATCGGAGAACGCCTTATCCCAATTAATCTGCCATTATAAAATCATACTCCGTCAAAACCACAGCGTCCGGCTCCACAGCTTCTGTGGCTCTCTCCACTTCAATGTGAATGCTGCCCTTTGCGTTCTTCCCTGTGACAACTATGGGATAAACGCCGTGCATTGGAGCCTCTACGGTAAATTGCTTTACTGTTCCGTCTCCCTGATATAGCACAGTCCCGTCCGGTGCCGTAATCTTCATGTTCAGCGATCCCTTCTCCGCCTCAAACAGAATTTCGAGAGTGTCGCCCTGATTCAGCTCAAATGAGTGGGAGTCTGTGCAGTTCATAACTTTGACGTCTAGCTTGTAGGAATCCGCGTTCTTTGCGCTACTGCCGTCAAATGTGGGCGTACAACCTGTAAGGGACAGCAAAAGGATGCAGGCGGTCAGGGCGATGCAAAAAACATTCTGATATTTCATAATAGTTTCCTTCTATTTTTTCCTGTGGGAGCGCCCGACGAAGAACACCGCCAGAGCGATCTCGGCTACCAACAGGCTGATCGCTGCTCCCGAATAGTACATGATTTTATACTTTTTCATCGTTTTTCACCTGCCTGTCATAGCCTGTTTCATCTCGCTTTTGCGAGCAGTCATTCGGAGCAGATAGATAAAATATGCCAACAGTACGATAAACTGTACCGCACCCAAAATAATTTCAAACTGCGCGGAGCAATCCCCGCCGATGAAGGAGCAGAAGTCGTGAAGGGCGTGGAGCAGTACGCAGGGGAGAAGGCTGCGCCCCTCCGCGAAAATCAAGGCAAGTATCATTCCGTAGACCAGCGCGAAACAAATCTGTAGGATAGTTTCAAAAAGCTCCGCGCCGCCGGCAATATTCAGAATATGGCTCAGCCCGAAAAGGACGGAGGAGATTATCATTGCCTTTATAGCGCCGTGTTTCAGCCACAAGCCGCAGATAATTCCCCGGAAGAAGATCTCCTCCGCCATACCGATACCAAGCGTCAAAAATAAGTTTGCTAAAATAAATGCCGCACCGCCATTAAGGTTTATTCCCGCTGCAAATGGGGAAAAAGCAATGAGCAAAAGCGGCACAAAATATAGCATTTTCTTTGCCGCCCCTTTTTCCGCGCCGTGAAATCCGAGTTTGGAGACCTCCTTGAATCTGATGATGTAATACACTACTGTGATAATTACAAGCCCCCAGATAACAGCGCCCCTGATAAGCGCAGAGGGGGCTCCCTCTATTCCCGTGATCACAACGATTGCCCCCTGCGCAAAAAAGAACAGCAGCAGCAAAATCGTTGCCAAAGCTGTTTTAAGAATGATTCTTTCCTGTTTCATTTTAGCCTCCTGTTCCGATAATACTAATTCTTAATCACCTTATAGACAAAGTCTATAAGGTGAGCCGCCCGCAAGGCGGCTAGTCAAAACCTTTGGTTTTGACAGAATCAGTATTGAACGACTTTCCTGCGGCTTCGCCGCTCCAATCGCCATGGCGGTTGGTTCAACCTATAGACTTTGTCTATAGGTTGATTAGGAAATAGTATAACGGACATACGCCTAAAAACATATTCTATCAATGTTATCTGTTTTCTACAAAATCAGAAACAGCCTTTTTGATTTCCTCTCCGTGTCCGGTCATCAAATGTCCGCCGCTTTCAAAGGAAATGAATCTGCAGTTCGGGAATCTTGACACCGCTCTCTTAGTGTCGGCATAGCTTGCCAGCTTATCATCCTTTGCGTGGAAAATCAGCGTGGGAACCTGCAAATCCTCAATCGGGTAATCCTCAAAGTTCCTTGCCATATCGGGATTGGTAACGGAAGCGTCCAACACCACGCCGTC
>CAMCFA010000127.1 GCA_945873955.1 uncultured Clostridia bacterium
TTTGGACGATTTTGTCAATGTTTCGGTGATTTTTTGTGGTTTAAGGAGAGACTAATTAAAATATTTTAAAAGGGTCTTCTCAAAAACGGTCAACGGTATTATAATATCATTGACCGAAACAGTCAAGGAGGAAAACATGAACGAGAAATTCTTTTCCCTGCCCGAAGAAAAGCAGCTTGCTATGATAAATGCGGGCTAGCGTGTGTTCTCACAGAACAGCTACAAGAAAAGCCCTGTAAGCGAAATCGCCGCCGAGGCAGGCATAAGCAAATCCCTGCTTTTCCACTATTTTCGGAACAAGCGTGAGCTTTACCTTTATCTGATACAGAAAGCGGCTGATACTACCTATAAGTATCTATATGAGTTTGGCTGCGGCGAAGAAGATGATTTCTTTGAGATCATGTACCGTGGCTTAAAGGCAAAGGTCGCTCTTATGAAAAAATACCCAGACCTCACCTTTTTCACGCTCAAGGCATACTACGAAACCGACCCGGAGGTGTGCGGCGATATTCAGAAAATCATCGGGAGAATAGCTTCATTCAATGCGAACGCAAAATTTCTTAAAATAGATCCCGAAACATTTGTAGAGGGCATTGATCTGAAGATGATGTACACGGATATGTACCTAGCGTCCGAGGGTTATCTGTGGGAGAAATCACATCAAGGAAAATTTGACGCCGACGAGGTTGAAAAGGACTTTGAGAAAATGATCGATTTCTGGAAGAAGATCTATCTGCGAAAGGAGAAGTAAAATGAGCATTATCGAAACGAAAAAGCTAACTAAATACTACGGAAAAAGCCGCGGGATAATCAACCTTGATCTGAGCGTTTCCGAGGGCGAATTCTTCGGCTTCATCGGGCCAAACGGCGCAGGAAAGTCCACCACGATACGAACTCTGCTAGGTTTGATCTATCCCACTTCCGGCGAAGCAAGAATTTTCGGCAAGGATATTATTCGTGACAAGACTGAAATTCTTTCAGACATTGGATATATGCCGTCCGAAGCCACCTTTTACAACGGAATGAAGGTCAAGGAGATCATTTCGCTTTCCGCAAAAATTCGCAAAGCAGACTGCTCCGCCGAAGCCGACAGACTCTGCGAACGACTTGCGCTTGACAAAGAAAAGCGAGTTGACGAGCTATCTCTAGGCAACAGGAAAAAGGTTTCGATCGTCTGCGCGCTCCAGCATAAGCCGCGTCTTTGTATCCTTGACGAGCCTACCAGCGGTCTTGACCCGCTTATGCTGAAGGAATTCTTTGATATACTCAAAGAGCGTCACAGCGGCGGAGCAACGATCTTCCTGTCCTCTCATGTTCTTTCCGAGATACAGAAAAACTGCTCACGTGCAGCAATAATCAAGGACGGCAGGCTTATCGCTCTTGACAGCGTGGAGAACCTGTCAAAAACCAGCGCCAAGCGCGTGACGCTCCACGGAGTGACCGAGATCCCCGGAAGCCTTTCGGCAAGGTCGGTGGAAATAAACGGCGACAGCGTTTCGTTCCTGTATAACGGCGGCATCAAGAACTTGCTTAACTCCGCAAGCGCCCTGCCGATCTACGATATGACGATAACAGAACCGAGCCTTGATGAGATCTTCATGCATTACTACGAGAAAGGCGGCGAAAACTGATGACGATATACATAAAAGAGCTTAGACAAGCCTTTAAATCCCTTTGTATCTGGACAGCTTCAATTGCGTTTATGATGTTAGTGTGCATACTGCTTTTCCCAGAAATGAAAGGCGAAATGGACAGCGTGAGCGATATGTTCGCGAATATGGGCGGAATTTCCGCCGCATTCGGCATGGATAAGCTCAGCTTCGGCGAGCTTATGGGATTTTACGGGATCGAGTGCGGAAATATCCTTGGGATAGGCGGCGGATTCTTCGCGGCGCTTGCCGGAATTTCAGTTCTTGCCAACGAGGAAAAGGAACGCACAGCCGAATTCCTGCTGACCCACCCCGTAAGCCGGTTTTCAGTCATTACGCAGAAGCTATTATCCGTACTGACGCAGATCATTATTCTTAATCTTGTCGTTGTCGGCGTAAGCCTTATTTCAGCCGCAGCTATCGGAGAAAATTTTGAAATGAAGGAATTCATTCTCATGCATTTTGCATTTCTGCTAATGCAGCTTGAGATCTCCTGTATCTGCTTCGGTATTTCCGCATTCATAAAGCGCGGCAGTATCGGCATAGGTCTGGGACTCGCTCTCGCTCTTTACTTTATGAATATTGTGTGCAACATAAGCGAACAGGCAGAATTACTCCGTTACATCACACCCTACGCTTATGCAGAGGCAAGCAACATCATTTCTGATTCAGAGCTTGACATCGTATTGATCGCTATTGGTACAGTTATTGCTGTTATGGGCGTTGCAACGGGGTATCTCAAATATCTGAAAAAGGATATTGCTGCGTAAATCAAAGCAGATGAAATCCCATCAGAGCAAAGCCCCAATAAGCCGACATCAGGTGCAGAGTGTGGGCAAAAGCGCGTCCGCCCTCTATCGGGAGGAATGCAAGCGCATAGCGAGAGAGTATAATGCCGCTCACCGCAGAACCTATCATAGTCAGCAGAACTCATGCCGCTGTAATAGTCTGCATGATACGCACAGGGGTGTATTTTCCGCGGAATATGTTTTTCAGCCAGCTTCGGTTAACAATATGGTGAAATACAAACAGCGCAAATGCCGCTATCCCTATCCACTCGTGCGCCTCCTGTCCGATAAGCTCGTAGGTAATCAGAAGAAGCAGCAGAACGGACATCGCATAGTCCGCTGATATTTTCACTACGGTTTTGGGTTTCATCGGGGTATTCCTTTCCGGCAACGGTCTTACATCAGACCGTTGCCGGAAAAACTGTACACAAAGTCCATAGGCTGCGCAAACTGCTCCTCGTCCATGAAGCAGTGCGCCACCAAATCAGATAACCATCAATGCAGCTTTGTGAGCCATTCCACCATCGCAGGGTCATAGTGGGAAAAGAACAGACTTTCGTTCGCGTCAAGCGCCCCGATAACCGCCATATCCTTTTCGTCCAGCGTAAAATCAAACACGTTGATGTTCTGCTCCATGCGCTCTTTGTGTGTGGACTTCGGGATAACCACTACGCCGCTCTGGATAAGGAAACGGAGTGCGACCTGCGCGGCGCCCTTGTCGTATTTTCCGCCTATTTCGTTCAGCACGGGGTTAGTGAAGAAGTCCTTTCTGCCCTCCGCGAAGGGGCCCCAGCTTTCGTGTTGTACGCCGTATTTGCTCATATATTCGTGAGCCTTTTTCTGCTGCTGGAACACATGAGTTTCCACTTGATCTACCGCAGGAACAACCTCAACGAAATAACACAAGTCAACCAGCCTGTCGGGGTAGAAATTTGATACGCCTATCGCGCGGATTTTCCCTGCCTTGTACGCAGCTTCCATAGCGCGGTAGGTGCCGTAATAGTCGTTAAACGGCTGGTGAATGAGCATGAGGTCAACGTAATCCGTTCCGAGCTTGCGCAGCGACTCGTCGATAGAAGCAGCCGCATTTTCGTAGCCGCCGTTGGTTATCCAGATCTTTGTCGTGAGGAAAAGCTCGCTGCGGGGTACTCCGCACTTCTTTACTGCGCTGCCTACGCCCTCCTCGTTGCCGTAAGCCTGCGCGGTGTCAATGGAGCGGTAGCCTACGCTTATCGCGTCCAGAACACAGCGTTCGCATTCATCCGCGCCTACCTGATACACGCCGTAGCCAAGTACGGGCATTTTTACTCCGTTGTTAAGTGTTACAAATTCCATTGTGATTTCCTCCATATATTGTTGTTTATGTTTATCTACTGTTATTCGCCCCTGCATTCCAGCAGAATTTCGTAAATCTCGTCATGTGTAAGGCGCTTGCAGCAGCCTGCGGTTATGTTGGTTGAATCCGCGACCACTCTGTAATCGGTGTTTTCGTGAAGTCCCATTTCCTTGAATGTCGTCGGCAGCCCTATTTCGCGGATAATTCGGCGAGAGCCTCAACGCCTGCGATTGCGGTTTCAGCGGCGGTTTCCCTGTCGGCAATACCCCAGACATTCCGTGCGAACCGCGCGAACCTCTCCGCGCCGCTGCCGCAGATATGACGGTACAGAACCGGGTGAATTACAGCAAGTCCCTGCCCGTGGTTACAATCGTTGTACGCGCCGAGTTGATGCTCTATCTGGTGCGCCTGGAAATCGGTCTGCATGCCGATTTTGAGCATGCCGTTCTCCGCCATTGAGGACGCCCACATCAGCTCGCTGCGCGCGTTGTAATCATCGGGTGTTCTGATTAGTCTGCGGATATTTGCGATTACACTGCGCATTACTGCCTCGTTGATGTCGTCCGAGAGGTTATTCTCGTCCGGCTTTCCAAAATAGGCTTGCCGGCTTTGACACGGTCATAAAGTTCATGTGCGTCGGGTGGTATGGCGGTTTTTACAATCATGGTTGTGTTCCTTTCTTTCTGTATTTTTTTGTTTTGGTTGTGTTTTAGCAACTGTAACATATATAATACCACATATTTTTCCCGCCGTCAAGAGGTTTCAACAAAAAATATTACTATTTCGTAAAATATATTTCTCAAAAAAGGGATTGACAAGCAATTGATTAGTTGCTATAATGTAATCACCGTTATTTAGGAGGTTTTCAAAAATGTCAAGTTTCAAGAGCAGAATGGCTGAGGTCATGAAGATGAAGAACATTCGTCAGACCGAGGTGTCCGCGGCGACGGGTATTCCCAAAAGCACTCTCAGCCGCTATATGAAAGGCAGTTATGAGCCAAAGCAGGAAAACTTATACGCTCTCGCGGATTTTTTCGGGGTAACGCCCTCCTGGCTGCTGGGCTACACCGATGACCCGACAGACAAGGATTACCGCAGAATCCCGAAAGAAGAACCCGCCGAGAAGAAAACCAGCGTGAAATCCGTGCTCGAACTTCTTTTCAGCAAAACAAACATTTACAACCGCATTAAGCCGGAGCAAGCGCTGAATATCCCGAAGGACTACATTGAATGCTATCCGAATGACACGCAGCTTGCGTTCGGAAAATGGTACACTTGCAGTCTGCGCAAGGATGGCGTTTTCGTGCTTATGACATACGAAAAGGGGAATATCCGCGAGTTCCTTCAATACATGGCGGTGTTTAAGCAGACTACGATTGAGGAAATCGCTGACGCAGCAGGTCTGAAAGAAGATTTTCTGACCCGCCTTGCAACGATCAGCGAGGAAGATATTTTCTTTTCAGAAATCAAGACAATTGCGAAGTATTTCGGGCTGACGATGAACTGCGTAATCGGCGATGTGCTTAACTCGTACATAATCGACGCGGTTGAAGATAAAATCGGAAATGACAAGGAACTAAATGTTCAGCTTGAAAACTTCAAGACTATTGCCGAGCGCCACTACTCCGTAATCGGGTTTGAGTATATTCGGAATATCGCTGAAAAGTTGAATTGCGAAATAACTGACCTTGTATATTTCACGCAATTTGAACAGATGAATTCTACGCGGGAAACCGACGAGGACGAGAAAGAGCTTATCCGCAAATATCGTTCGCTTAACGATGATGGACAGCGCAGGCTCACGGATTACCTCGACGATTTAATCTCCGGAAAGAGATACATGGGATAAGGAGGAACTATGCTAAAGAAAGCCGCAATTTATGCGCGTTACTCCTGCGA
>CAMCFA010000128.1 GCA_945873955.1 uncultured Clostridia bacterium
GTAAAATAAACGCTTGCGTTAATTATACCATATCCACCGGTATTTTGCAAGAATGCTTTTTAAGAAATGGACTGAATGCCATGTAAATAAATAAGAAAACCACCCTGCAAATTTCCATTTGAGCATATTACTATAGGAAAATAATGTATCAGCTACCCTTGCAAACTATTTATACCCTCCTGCATTTTCAAAATAAACTTCTCCGCCGCCTTTGGGAACACCTGATATTTCTTCCAGACAAGGCTCATTCCCACCTCTAATTTTGGTTTAAGCGGACTGAAGCAAAGGCTGCTGTCGCCGCTGACATTGATTATTTTATCAAGGCAAAGCGCAACCCCAAGTCCCTCGTCAACCATAAGAGAAGCGTTGTAAACAAGATTGTAGGTTGATACGATATTAAGCTGTTCATTGTCACTTTTCAACCACTGCGTAAGCTCGCTCCCGTCTAAAGCCTGACGTGATACGATAAGCGGCATATCACGCAAATCCCTCGGAGATATGCTTTCCTTTTGAGCAAGATGACAGTCACGGCGCATAAGCACACCCCAGACGTCCTTTACGGGAAATTTCAGATAGCTGTATTTCGAGATATCCACAGGCTCAAGTAACAGCGCAAAATCAATCAACCCTTTGTCCAGTCGCTCAGTAATATCCACAGCGTCGCCGCTTATAATCCGATAGGTTATCTGCGGATATTGTTCCTGCAATTCTTTCGCCGCTTTTGCAATAAGCCGCAAGCCATCGGTTTCTCCGGCGCCAATGTAGATTTCCCCCGAAACCTGTTCATCTGAACGGGACAGTTCCTGTTCGGTTTTGTCCAGAAGTTCAACAATTTCTTCCGCCCTTTTCCGAAGAAGCAAGCCCTCCTCGGTAAGGGTTATTTTTCTGCTTCCTCTTATGAAAAGCTGCTTGCCAAGCTCCTCCTCAAGCTCTTTCAGTTGTCTTGACAAGGTAGGCTGTGAAAGGAAAAGGGACTGAGCCGCAGCGGAAATATTCTGCTCTCTTGCAACTGCAAGAAAATACTTCAAAACACGGATTTCCATTATATCACCTCAATCAGATTTTACCATATTTAAGTATAGCTGTCAAGCATAGTTTTCTATACGGTATAAGTATTTGCTATTTTAAATCTACTGTGTTAAAATGTAAGAGATAATAAGAATACTGCAAAAATATATAGATTTTAGGTAACACCTCATAAAGACCGCCTCACGGCTTTGCGCGGTGTTGCCATTATAACAGGAGGAAATGATATGAGCAAAAAATTAGTGGTATATTTCTCGGCGAGCGGCGTTACAAAAGCTGCCGCAGAGCGTATAGCAAAAGGAATCGGCGCTGACCTCTTTGAAATCAAGCCGAAAACGCCCTACACGAAAGCCGACCTTGACTGGACAAACAAAAACAGCCGCAGCACCCTTGAAACAAATGACCCGAATTCCCGTCCCGAAATTGCTGAAAAGCTCCCCGACATAAGCGGCTACGACAGGGTTTTTATCGGATTTCCTATCTGGTGGTATGTTGCGCCGAAAATTATTGATACCTTTGTGGAAAGCTGCGATTTTTCGGGAAAAACGCTTGTTCCCTTTGCAACCAGCGGCGGCAGCGGAATGGGAAGAACCGCAGAGGTTCTAAAAAGCCTTTGCCCCTCTGCAAATTGGAAAAACGGTAAAGTAATAAACGGAATGTCCGAACAAGCCCTTGCAGATTGGGCAAATTCGATTTAACAGGAGGCAGTATGGAATACACGACACTCGGTAAAACCGATATAAAAATATCAAAGCTTTGCGTGGGCTGTATGAGTTTCGGCAAGCCCTCGGCGGATTTTCACGAATGGACGCTTGACCCGCAGGAAACCGAGAAAATGGTAAGTCACGCATTGGAGCTTGGGATAAATTTCTTCGATACCGCAAACACCTACTCCCACGGAACAAGCGAGGAATATCTCGGACGGGCGATAAAAAACTGCACCTCAAGAGATAAGGTGGTGCTGGCTTCAAAGGTGTATTTCAACGAGGGGCGGCTGTCCAAAAGCGCAATCAACCGTGAAATCGACGGCACTCTGATGCGGCTTGGCACAGACTATCTTGATTTGTATATAATTCACCGTTTTGATTACGGTACGCCCATTGAGGAAACAATGGAGGCGCTTGACGGACTTGTAAGGGCAGGCAAGGTTCGTGCGCTCGGTGCTTCCGCAATGTACGGGTATCAGTTCTACAATATGCAGCTTGCGGCAAGGGACAACGGCTGGACGCCCTTTGTTTCAATGCAGAACCACTATAATCTCCTTTACCGCGAGGACGAGCGGGAATTGATACCGATATGCGCTCAGATGGGCGTTTCACTCACGCCGTACAGTCCTCTTGCAGCAGGCAGGCTTTGCCGTAAGGAATGGCACACCGACACAAAGCGCAGTATGACCGATAAGGTTGCGGTAAGCAAATATGACGGCACGGAGTCGGAGGACAGAAAAATCGTTCTTCGTGTTGCGGAAATAGCCGAAAAATACGGCAAGACGATGACGCAGATTTCTCTTGCGTGGCAGTTTGCAAAAGGCGTCAGCTCGCCCATAATCGGTGCAACAAAAGCGAAGTACTTCGACGACGCTGCGGGTTCATTTGATGTAAAACTGACAGCGGAAGATATTGCCTATCTTGAAGAACCCTATGTACCTCATAGAATTGTTGGCGCGCTGTAAGATGAGAATGAATAAAAAGACGATAGCAGTTCTGTTTAGTATTATTCTTTACTTCTGCTTTTCCTCCTGTAACAAACAGGAAGATAATACCTTTGTACCTCAAACAGGTATTGATTACGAGAGCAAAGACAGCAAGGAAAGCGGCGAAAGCCCTGCTGAAACTATATCTGAAAGTACAACCGAAAGCACAGCGAACATCAAGAATGTTTTGCAGGATAATTCCGATACTGCTACAGAACAGAAAATAAGAATAAGCGTTGGTGGACAGAGTTTCACAGCGACTCTTGCTGATACAAAGGCAGCGGAGGAATTTGCAGCGCTTCTTCCGCTAACGATGAATATGAGCGAACTTAACGGCAACGAGAAATATTATTATCTCAATGAAACGCTCACAACTGACAGCAAAGTCCCCGATATGATACATACGGGAGATATAATGCTGTTCGGTTCAAGCTGTATTGTGCTGTTTTATGAGGATTTTTCCACTTCATACAGCTACACTCCGATAGCTAATATCGAGGATATAAATGGTTTAAAATCCGCTCTCGGAAGCGGTAATGTTACAATTTCATTCAGTTAAGGAAAGGTGATATTTATGTTAGGAAATTTCATTTATTCAAACCCCACAAAGCTCTATTTCGGCAACAACGCACTTGACAATTTACCCGTAGCGCTGAAAGATTACAGCAGGATAATGCTTGTTTACGGCGGCTGTTCAATCAAGAAAACAGGGCTTTACGACAGGATAGTAAAGCTGCTGAAGGACAGCGGCAAGACCGTTATCGAGGACGGTGGCGTTATGCCAAATCCCACGGTTGGAAAGCTGTACGAGGGCTGTAAAATCGCGCGTGAAAATGAGGTTGATTTTATCCTTGCGGTCGGCGGCGGCTCGGTCTGCGATTATTCAAAGGCGGTTTCGGTTTCAACCTACTGCGAGGGCGACCCGTGGGAAAAGTATTTCATCAAGTTTGATGAGCCCGACTGCAAAATCATTCCCGTTGGCTGCGTTCTTACAATGGTGGGAACAGGCTCGGAAATGAACGGCGGCTCGGTTATCACAAACCACGCTCAAAAGCTGAAAATCGGTCACGTTTTCGGCGAAAATGTGTTCCCGAAGTTTGCGATACTCAATCCCGAGGTAACTTTCACGATTCCCGATTATCAGATGAAAGCCGGCTTCTTCGATATAATGTCCCACATTCTGGAGCAGTATTTTTCGGGAGAGGACGACAACACCTCCGACTACATAATGGAGGGGCTGCTGAAATCCCTTATCCACAGCACAAGAATTGCAGTAAAAAATCCCACCGATTACGAAGCAAGAAGTAATATTATGTGGACGGCAACCTGGGCGCTGAATACTCTTGTTGCGATGGGCAAATCCACAGACTGGGAAGTGCACATGCTTGGACAGGCGGTAGGCGCACACACCGACGCAACTCACGGAATGACTCTCTCAGCGGTTTCGCTGCCATATTATCGCCACATTCTGCCCTACGGTCTTGATAAATTCGTGAGATTTGCAGAAAACGTGTGGGGCGTCAGTCCTGCAAACAAAACAAAGGAAGAAATCGCCCTTGAAGGGCTTGCGGAAATGGAAAAATATATGCGTGAAATCGGCGTTGTTATGAACATAACCGACCTTGGCGTTACTCCCGAAATGATTGAGGGAATTGCAGACAGCACACTTGTGATGACAGGCGGCTACAAGGTGTTGACGCGAGAGGAAATAATCGCTATACTGAAGGAGAGTCTGTGATGGAGCTTGCGGATTATCTTGCTTATTTGAACAGCGGAAAATATATAGAAGGCGGCTCGGAAATTCACCAATTTATGCACAATGTAAGCCGAGAGGCAATAAGAATATGCTCTGAAATTAACTGTGGTTATCACACTCCCGAAGAGCTTCGGCGGCTTATGTCGGAGCTTACGGGAAGCCCCATTGACGAGGGCTTCGGGCTGTTTCCGCCCTTCTTCTCGGACTGTGGAAAAAACCTGCATATCGGGAAGAATGTGTTTATAAATTCGGGGCGTAAGTTTCAGGACCAGGGTGGAATATTTATCGGCGACGGGGCGCTTATTGGTCATAATGTGGTGATTGCAACCCTTAATCACGATTTCAATCCAGAAAAAAGGCGCGGTATGTACCCGAATCCTGTTACTGTGGGCAAAAACGTGTGGATAGGCTCAAATTCAACGATATGCCCCGGTGTGACAATTGGCGACAATGCCGTTATCGGAGCGGGTTCTGTGGTTACAAAGGACGTTCCCGAAAATATGGTTGCGGTGGGCGTTCCGGCAAAGGTTATTAAAAGTATTTTTGAGGAGGAAAACCAATGAAAAACGTACTTGTCATTTCAACAAGCCCCCGAAAGGGCGGCAATTCCGAGAGCCTTGCCCTTGAATTCGCAAAGGGCGCAGAAGAAGCAGGAAACAAGGTGGAAACGGTATTTTTCAGGGAGAAAAACATCGGCTTCTGCAAGGGCTGTCTTGCCTGCACAAAGACAAACCGCTGTGTTATCAAGGACGATGCGGCAGAGCTTGTGGAGAAAATGCTGGCGGCGGACGTTATCGCTTTTGCCACTCCGATTTATTACTACGAAATGAGTGGTCAGATGAAAACGCTCCTTGACCGAGGAAACCCCATGTATTCCGCAGACTACTCTTTCAGAGATATTTATCTGCTTTCCACTGCTGCAGAGGACGGCGAGAATGTTCCGAAGCGGGCGGTGAACGGGCTTGAGGGCTGGATTGAGTGCTTCCCGAAGACGCACCTTGCGGGTACTGTTTTTGCGGGTGGAGTTAATGCTGTCGGCGATATTAAGGGACACTCGGCGCTGAAAGAGGCTTATGAAACGGGTAAGGCAATAGGATAGTTTCTCGGAATAAATACATGATAGATTGTCAATACAAGTGCAACACAATTAAGAGAAAAATTTTTTGAGCAC
>CAMCFA010000129.1 GCA_945873955.1 uncultured Clostridia bacterium
GAGGTATACCTGGCTATTTTTTCTGCGTTGGTTTCACCGTCATCTATCATTCGGCGGGCGGTTTCTATGCTGGCTTTCTTTTCGGCTTCTTTACATTCGCGCTGAACGATGTCGTAAATTATCTTGCACATGCTTTTTCATCCTCGTTTATGAATCTTGACGTAGTTATTGAAGCACATCTATTACACAACTGCCTCAACGATAGTCTTTCCGCAGCACTCAATTGTCTTGACTCCAACGGATTTATTCTTATTAAAATTGAAGCTTAGCAGCCAGCCCTTATCCTGCTTATAGTAGTCAAGATAACCGGCAAGCTGCTGCTCGCCCCTTTGGTTGTACTCATCACCACGCCAGATTTTCAGCTCAATGATATACTGGGTTCCCAGGTAGTCAACAATGACATCTGTTCGCTGCATATCACGGGTCTGAGCCTCAATATAATAGTTGCCCGTTCCGTTGATTATCGGGCGGAGATAGAGCAAAAACAGCTTTCTTCCCATTTCCTCAACGAATGCAGAATCGTTATCGCCATATACCTGCGTAAAGTGCTCGGTGAACTTCTCCACCACCAAGTCCATATCAAGCTTTCCATTATTTATTAACTGATTCTTGTCACGAGCCGCAGAAATATAGGTCGTGTTGAACGATTCCTTAGAGATAAAATAGTTATACAGTCGGGTTTCAAAAATGCGGTTGGAAACCACGATGTTCTGTCCCGACTGCTTCATAAAGCCGAACATCTCGCATATCGAAAGTACCTCGTTGTCGGGATTATAGGCAATAGGCTGACCCTCAAAAAGCACCTTCTGGAGCATAGTGCTGACCTCGGGATAATCATTCATCTTCTTTATCATGTCATCAAACAGCGTGTTCTGCTCGTTGAGGACTTCCTTTACTGCCGCTTCTACTCCCTGCTCGTCCCATGTCAAAGGCGTTTCGTCAATGAGCATGCATATTCTTGACACTAAAAACGGGTAGCCGGAGGTGTAGTCAAAAATCAGCTGCGCAACGGACTTGATGTTCATACCTGTTGATTTGTCATTTTCATACTCTGACAGCATTCCCGAAATATCATCGGGTGAAAAGCTCATATCAACATTAAACGGTACAGCAATATTCCACGGGCTGTTGTACTTGTGCTCGTCTTCGGGTCGTAATTTCAGCTTGAGATTTCTCACATCATATACACCCGCAAGAATCACAGAATGGAATGCAGGTGTAACCTCCCTGTACAGGTACTGGTCTCTTAGCTGTGCGAGGAAATCAACGAACACCTGATTATTGGAGGCAGAGTCAACCTCGTCAATTATCAGCACCACTTTCTTTGCTGATGTACGGCAGACCTCACTCAATTTGTCGAAAAGGCTGCTGAGGGTGACATCGGACGAGTCGTAGAGTGCGTCAAGCTCTGAAATAGCTTTGTCATCCAACCCCTCAACCTTCAAAGCCTTGGCAACTTTGCAAAAATCATGGGCAAAGTCAGAGCAGAATGATTGCTCGCTGCTGAAAACGCTCTGGCTCATTCGCTGAAAGCTCATAAGGATAACGGCATATTTACTCTCCAGATAGCTTCTCAAAGCCCATAGAGTTGTTGTTTTTCCGTACTGCCGTGCGCGGTTGACAACAAAGTACTCCCCATTCTCAACCATAGAGCCAATCCTCATAAGGCGGCTGTTAAGGTCAACCATATAATGCCGATCTGACAGGCATGTACCCGAAATATTGAACTTTTTCCCCACTGTACTCACCTCACTGTCCGTATATGTATAAATAAAGTATATCACAGCTGAAAGGTATTGTCAAGACGAAGAATGCCGCTGTTGTAAAAAGCAATGTGTTTCCGATGTAACCGGCATCAGTAACTTGGGAGTAACACATAACAGCAGTAATGGGTAAAAAGAATAAAACGATATGTATTAGTTCATAAAGTGTCCCTTAATAGGATTGACAAAACACATACCATAAGTTATAATAAAAGAAAAGAATTATGAAAGGACTTACCGCTATGCCATTGATGATTGAAAATCCAAACGCAAAAATAAAGCAACCGGTTTCAGGCGCAAACCCAAGAATTCTTTACGAGCATCAAATTGAAGCAATGAAGGCACTTGACAACATGAACCGAAAACCCGAATTCAAGACAATGCTTGTGCTGCCTACAGGCGGCGGAAAAACGCTTACTGCGGTCTACTGGCTCTTAAAGAATGCTGTTGATAAGGACACCAAAGTTCTGTGGATTGCTCATCGCCATCTGCTTCTTACACAGGCTGCCGAGGCCTTCTGGAACAACGCATATACCGACAATATGATGATAAATAACACCGAGTTCCTTACTCGTGTGATTTCCGGCGAACACGATAAACCCGTACATATAATGCAGGGGGACAATATTCTTATTTCCAGCAAGGACAGTCTTGTACATAATCTTGATTATCTGAAAAACTGGCTTAAGGGAGAAGATATTTTCTTTATTATTGACGAGGCTCATCATGCTGTTGCCAGAAGCTATCAGAAAATAATCGACTGTGTTGAACAGAATGCAGCTTCTGTAAAAATGATAGGTCTTACTGCTACCCCGTTCCGTACGGCGACTGAAGAAGCAGGTGCGCTAAAGCAGATATTCACCGATGACATTGTATATAAAGTTGACCTAACGACTTTGATTAACAAGGGTATTCTTGCCGTTCCTGTTACCAGCGAAGTAAGGACTGATTTCAACGCAGGAAATGAGCTTGGAGTAAAGGATATAAAAGCGATTGAAAGCTTTGATAGCATTCCCGAAAAGATTGCCATAAAAATTGCGCAGTCAAAAGACAGAAACAGTCTTATAGTTAATCATTATCTGAAAAACCGTGAAAAATTCGGACAGACTATCGTTTTTGCTGTAAACCAGGATCACGCAATCGCTTTGAACGCTTTGTTTAACGACAAAGGAAAAAAGTATGGCATAAAGTCTGATTTCATCATTTCAGGCGTGCGCGATTCTGTAACAGGCGTTACAACATCCGACAAGGATAACACAATAAAAATTGAAATGTACAAAAACGGTGAGATACAGGTACTTATAAATGTGAACATACTAACAGAGGGCACAGACCTTCCGCAGACGCACACGGTATTTCTCACCCGACCTACGGTTTCTTCCGTACTCATGACGCAGATGGTCGGACGAGCTTTGAGGGGCCCTGCGGCAGGCGGAACAAAGGAAGCATACATCGTAAGCTTTATTGATGACTGGAATAACAAGATAGCATGGACCTCCCCCGAAGTACTTACTGAAGAGGAATTCTACGCTGATGAACACCATTCGGATAAAAGAGACAGCGTGGTGAGAATGGTGTCTGTTTCCAAAATCGAAGAGTTTGCGTTAATGATGGACAGCACCGTTGATACTTCAAAGCTGGACTCGATTCCTGTAATTGACAGAATTCCGCTTGGAATGTACAGCTTTTCTTTCATTGACCCCGACACCTCAATGGAGCACAATCATCAGATTCTTGTGTATAATTCGACCAAACAGCTTTATGAAGCCTTGTTCAGAGAGATACCCGGAATACTGAAAGAGTATGGAATCTCCGATGAGGAAATACCGGAAGAAAAGCTTGAAGAAATGACTAAGCTTTGCAAGGATAGCTTTTTTAGCGAGGATATGATTCCTGCCTGCAATGACCGCGATATCAGATACCTGCTTCTTCTCTTTGCTCAGCGCTCGGATAGATTTACTCAGCCAGCCTTTATTGCTATTGACGAGCTGGACAGACAAAAACTTGATGTATCTGTTGTTGCAAAGAAAATCGTCGACGAAAACATCGGAATACGCGACCAAATAGACTACCTTAATAATCTGTACAATACAGAGCCGTGTATCAAAATATACTATTCAAATCCTGCATTCTTCATTTCTCAGGTTCAAAATGAAATCTACAAGCTTACAGGCGTGATAAAAACTGCCGAGCAAAAGCCGGCAGAGCAAGAAAAGCGGTCTATTGATACGCTGCCGCTATATGAAATAATCCGGCGATATCCGAAGTATGGTATAGCGCTTAGGGAAAAAGTATTCAGCAAGCACCTTGACGCAGACGGTTCTTATATTTGCGCTTGCTGCGGCGAGAAGTTCCCAACCAGACTCTATCTCCGGATTGACCACATAAAGCCTATGTCAAAGGGCGGACTAACGGTGGAGGACAACCTTCAGGTTCTTTGCAGAAAGTGCAATGGTGAAAAAAGTGATACTTAATAATGATACTCATATTTCAGCATTTGATGTTGCGGCATATCTCATAAACTCCAACTCCACACCGCAAAAATCATCAGAGATTATTAAAGACCTTTTTTCAAATCACCTTGAGGATTTAGTACCCGAGGAAAGCGAGAATTTTCAGACCTTTTCAAAAGCAGTATCTCATACAATGGTGATAAATCTGATTGACGAAAATACTCTGAAAGAACTGAACGCAATTACAGACGAGGTGTCCGGAAATCACACTGATATTATTGAAGAGCCAGCTCAGCTTTTCTTTTTCAAGCAGATGAAATTGCAGATTCTTTATTCGGGTACAGGCTATGTTCGCATGAAACTTAGAAGCCTTCTTGCAAAGTTCGGGTACAAACGCAGAACCGCCGAATTTGTATCAAGCGTTCAGGAATGGCTTTCGCAGCTTGAAATAAGTGTTTGTCTGAAAGGATATGCGGAGTGTAGTCTTGCAGAGATGGCTCTCGATGATATGATTATATTTCGGAATAGATAACATCACTCCCTGCATCGGATTGGATGCAGGGAGTAAATCATTTAAAATTGCCATAGAGGAGGAGCAGCTTTTCTAAAGTGACCTTCTTCATCCTCCCTACCCTTCCAAGCTCATAATTCATCAGCGTTCCTCGGTCAATGCCGACAGCCTTAGCCGTTTCATCTATTTTTAGTCCCGCACGCAGACGAAGAACCCTTAACCTCTCACCAACTTTGAGTGATTCGATATTTTCCGCACAGAGCAGTGAATACCTCGGTTTCTTAGCGGAAATTATTCTTATGGAAACCGATGTCGAGTTATCGGGAAAATTGCTGTAATCCAGCTTGCAGAGCGTTTTCGTTGGTGTGTAATAGCCAATCCAATAAATTCTGTCGAATTATACAAAAATATGAATAAGAGCGTCGAAAATGGGTGTTTCGTTTAGAGTAATGCAACAATAACATGTATTATGCGTATGAAATAATAAAGGCATCTGTAATGATTTTAACACACAATAGAATTCTTGACGTAATTTTACCATATTTCCGATAGGTTTTTTGTGTATTATTACTTAACTTATCGTTATATCATACAAAATCATGAACTCCTGGATCACCTTGACTTTTCAAAAAAACAGCCCGGGAGCGGATAAAAAACTGCTCCCGGTATTGGTATTGTGTTTAATACGCGGTATTCATGCGGAGTGCTCCAACATAAGCGCTTCTACCTCTGCAACGGGGAGAGAGGTATACTTGGCTATTTTTTTCTGCGTTGGTTTCACCGTCATCTATCATTCGGCGAGCGGTCTCTATGCTGACTTTCTTTTCGGCTTCCTTACGTTCGCGCTGAACGATATCTTCAATTATCTTGCACATACCTTTTTCATCCTCTCTTTCCTTGGTAAGTTTAGCGT
>CAMCFA010000130.1 GCA_945873955.1 uncultured Clostridia bacterium
TGACGCCGGTGACTACACGGTAAACGGTGATATTGAGATAGAATATGCGCCGCTGTATGACGGAGATTTCAGCTATTCTATGACGCTGTACGACGTTTACGGTAATATCTACTTTACCGATACTGTCATGTTTACCATAGACGAATACGGGGACGTGTATTTCTACCCGGACGACCTTTGATTTGATCAATCGGTAGTTACGTGGCATTATACTATGACCTTTCCGTTTCTGAAAAGCGGAAAGGTCATTTTAAAATAATTAGAAAAATTTTTAGTTAACCTATTGACAAATGCTTTTTGATGTGTTATAATAATCATGCTGTTCTAAAGACAGCAGGCTGCCGCAAGGCTATAATGGACATTTGTCCGCCTGCCGAGGAATGGGAATGAGATTAAATTCTACTCCCTTTCTGTCTTGCAGAGAGGGATTTTTTATTTCCAACTCCGGACAGCAAATATCGTAAAGGAGTGAAAATTATGCCTAGTAAAAGCGTACTCGAACAGAAGCAGGCGTATGTTGCTGACTTAGCTGAAAAGCTCAAGAATGCTGCCGGCGGTGTTCTCGTTGACTACAAGGGTATCTCCGTTGAGGACGACACCAAGCTCCGTAAGGAACTTCGTGAAAGCGGCGTTGATTACTTCGTAGTAAAGAACACACTGTTAAAGCGTGCGGCTGAGATCGCAGGGATCGAGGGTCTTGACCCCGCTCTTTCCGGCACAACCGCTATCGCTCTTTCTGCTGACGACATCATCAGCGGTCCGAAGATTCTGTTCAAGCAGACCGAAGCTCCCGACAGCACTTTCGCTATCAAGCTCGGTTTTGTTGACGGCAAGGTTATCTCTAAGGAAGAGGTCGAGGCTTACGCAAAGCTGCCCTCCAAGGAGACCCTGCTTTCTCAGCTCGTATTCATGCTTCAGTCTCCGATCCAGCGTGTTGCTATCGCGCTCAACGAGATCGCAAAGAAGAACGAAGAGCAGTCCGCTTAATTGCGGAGATCCCAGCGAAATATCCCGGCGCAGCGTGATCATATCGCTGACAGGGCGTTCGGCTGAGGAAAAACTTACTGCGTGAAAACGCACAACAAAATTATTATGTATGGAGGATACTAAAATGGCATCTGAGAAGATTTTAGCTATGATCGAAGAAGTTAAGGCTCTTTCCGTTCTTGAACTGAACGAGCTGGTTAAGGCACTTGAGGAAGAGTTCGGTGTTTCCGCTGCTGCTGTTGCTGCTGCTCCCGCTGCTGGCGGTGCTGCTGCCGCTGCTGAAGAGAAGACCGAGTTCGACGTTGTTCTCGCTTCCTTTGGCGACGCTAAGATGGGCGTAATCAAGGCTGTTAAGGACGTTCTGGGTCTTGGTCTTAAGGAGGCTAAGGAGCTGGTTGAGGCTGCTCCTAAGGCTCTTAAGGAAGGCGTTTCCAAGGCAGAGGCTGAGGAAATCAAGGCTAAGCTCGAAGAGGCTGGCGCTAAGATTGAGCTCAAGTAATTCCTGCTTTACTGAATTACACATTAAGCCCTGTGGTTATCCGCAGGGCTTTTTCGTTCAATGATCCCTTATACACATAATTGGTGGTAAAATGTCTAAAACTCCGGCATAAAATCAAGAAATAATGATTATTTTCCCTAAAAATGCAATGTTGATTTCAAAAAGTTGCAGAAAACCTTGACAGGGAAGTAATTATGTGATATATTTAATTCTAGGAAATTCAGAAAAACTGTATTCCTATAAATACAGAATATCCGTGAACAAAATATCATACATAATTACGGATACGAGAGGAGAAAAACAAATGAAAAAGATCGTTTCAGTTCTTGCAGCCGCTGCAATGATTCTTACAGCAACTGCATGCAGCAGCGGTTCCGGTTCGTCCGCCGCAAGTTCAGACTCCGGCGCTTCTGACAGCGCAGACTCCACAGCTTCTGACGGCTTTAAGGTCGAAAAGCTGCGCGTAGGCTCAGATGTAGCTTATCCTCCGTTCGAGTACTTTGACACTGACGGAACCACCCCTATCGGCGTAGATATGGAGCTGGCAGAGGCTATCGGCGAGAAGCTGGGCTGCGAGGTCGAGATCGTAAACACCGGCTGGGACGGCATTTTCGCCGGTCTTTCCAAGGGAGACTATGACGTTGTAATTTCAGCGGTAACTATCACCTCTGAAAGACTGCTCGACTTCGACTTCTCCGATCCCTATATCGAGAACTGGCAGTCCATAGTTGTAATGTCTGACGCTGCTGTAAAGCCCGCTGACCCCTCCGAGCTGGCAGGGCTGAGAGTAGGCTATCAGGAGGACACCACCTCTGATATCTACCTCACCGACTTTATCGACAAGAACGGTATCACCGTTGATACATACGAGTACGCAACCGTAATGAACGCTTACGACGACCTTGCAGCAGGACGTCTTGACGCTGTAATCAGCGATAGCACCGTTGCAACCAAGTACATTGCCGACGCTAAGTATGAGCAGTCCTGGATCCAGACCGAGGGCGAGCCGGAGCTGTTTGGTATCTGCATGCCCAAGGGCAGCACTGAGCTTCAGAAGGCTATCAACGACGCACTTGCTGAGATCAAGGCTGACGGTACTCTGGACGAAATTTTCAACACCTACTTCTGATCTAAACCAAAATTTTGATTCAGGCAGACCCAAACAGTCTGCCTGTTTTACTAAATTAGCATTGTGATTATTATGAGGAAAATTGAAGCATGAACGAAGAAACCAAAGAGAAAAAGTCCACTGGCTTTGTGGCATTTGTGAAGAAACACCGGGTGCTTCTGATAGTGCTTGCGGTGATCATCGCCGTATGTATCCCGCTGGTGCTTACCGCTCCGGACGAGGCAACACTGGAATCTGCTGTCCCGCAAGAGTTCCAGCAGCTTGAAGCCAGAAAAGAATCCGACACCTTCAACACGATAGGAATAATGTCTGCGTATAAGGCGCAGAAGCAGGTCAGCGCAGCTGAGGTACAGCAGATCACCATTCTGGGTATCGCTGGTCAGTGTATCGACACGACTGACAACGTGATCACAACGTTCTTTGTGAACTTCGTATCATGGCTGCCCTCTCTGCTGGACGGCGCGTGGATCACAATTGCGCTGACGATAAGTTCAGTTGCGGCGGGCGTTATTCTTTCAGTATTTGTTGCGCTGGGAAAAATGTCAAAATTCAAGCCGCTGTCGCTGTTTTGCAGAGCCTACGTCTTTTTCTTCCGCGGAACTCCGCTGCTCATGCAGTTGTACTTCCTGTGGTTCGGTCTGCCGCTGCTTATCCCCGCGCTGACTATCTCGGACAGATTCCTTGCGGCGTTCATTGCGTTCTCGCTGAACAGCGCCGCTTACTGCGCCGAGAATATCCGTGCCGCGATCGAATCTATCGACAAGGGGCAGTTTGAGGCTGCAAAGGCGCTGGGACTTTCCTACGGACAGACGATGAAGAAGATCATCATTCCGCAGACCTACCGCAGACTTATCCCGCCTATCGCGAATGAGTTCATCATGGTTCTGAAGGACGCTTCGCTGACCTCCATTATCGCATTGCAGGATCTGTCGAAGATCACCAACTCTATACTCACCTCCACCGGTGAGGTTTCGGTATACATAGTATCAATGGTGATTTACCTCATCATCACGGCGGTGTTCTCAAAGGTATTCGGCGTGCTGGAGAAGAAATTCTCCGTTTACGAATAAGGGGGTGCGGGTCATGTCAATGATAAGAACTGAAAATCTCTGCAAGGATTTCGGAGAATTAAAGGTACTCAAGAACTGCTCCCTCTCTGTTGAGCAGGGCGAAGTGGTCTGCCTTATCGGACCCTCCGGCGCCGGTAAATCCACCTATCTGCGTTCGCTGAACCACCTTGAAACTATCACCTCCGGCAAGCTGTGGGTGGAGGAGAAGCTGCTTGACGACCGCGTAAACGGCGTGAATCAGGTGAAGATCACCCCTCAGGAGCGGCAGGCGTCGCTGCTGGAAATGGGTATGGTTTTCCAGAGATTCAACCTGTTCCCGCACCTCACGGTGCTGGAAAACGTCATGCTTGCGCCGATAACCGTCAGAAAGCGCGACAAGCAGGAGACCGAGGCGCTTGCGCGGGATCTGCTGTCAAAGGTAGGGCTTCTGGCAAAAGCGGACGTTTACCCCGGAAAGCTCTCCGGCGGTCAGCAGCAGCGTGTAGCTATCGCGAGGGCGCTGGCTATGCAGCCGAAGATGATGTTGTTCGACGAGCCGACCTCCGCGCTTGACCCGGAGCTGGTAGGCGAGGTTTTGCAGGTAATGAAGGACCTTGCGGCGGACGGCATGACGATGATAGTCGTTACGCACGAAATGGGCTTCGCAAAGGAGGTTTCCGACAGAGTTGTGTTCATGTATGACGGCTCTATTCTGGAGGTAGATACTCCGGACAAGCTGTTCACGAACCCGTCTAATGAGCGTACAAAGACGTTCCTGCACTCTGTCCTCAATATCTGATATGGACGTAAAAAAAATACGCAGCAGCCTGTTGCTGCTGCTCACTGCGATAATATGGGGCGTTGCGTTCGTGTCGCAGTCCGAGGGAATGCAGCACATGGGGGCGTTCACTTTCTCCGCCGCCCGGAGTATTCTCGGCTGCGTGGTGTTGCTTCCTGTAATTGCGGTGATACGCGTGCGGGCGAAGAAGTCCGGCGACGAAAGCAAACGAAAGCTGCCGCTGAAACCGACGCTTCTCGGCGGATTATGCTGCGGTCTGGCACTGACCGGCGCGAGCCTGCTTCAGCAGTTCGGAATCTCAATGACCTCCGTCGGCAAGGGCGGGTTCATCACGGCGCTGTACATAATCTTCACCCCGGTGCTTGGGATCTTCGTAGGCAGAAAAGCTCCCGGCATGGTGTGGGTCAGCGCAGGCTTAGGCGCGGTGGGACTGTATCTTCTCTGCATGAACGGCGAGGAGTTTTCAATCTCACAGGGCGACCTGCTGGTGCTGCTGTGCGCGGTGATGTTCGCGGTGCATATTCTGGTTATCGACCATTTCTCACCGCAGACGGACGGTGTGGTGCTGTCCTGCATACAGTTTTTCGTATGCTTTGTGATAAGCGCAGTGTGTGCGCTGATTTTTGAGCAGCCAAGCTTAGACCAGATAGCCGACGGCGCGGTTTCCGTGCTGTATGCGGGTATCATGTCCAGCGGTGTAGCCTATACGCTCCAGATCGTGGGACAAAAGGGACTGAATCCTACCGTCGCGGCGCTGATACTGTCGCTTGAATCGGTTGTGGCGACGATAGCGGGATATATCGCATACCGCGTTGGATTCCTCACCACTGACCAAACCATGACCGCAAGGCAGATCGCGGGCTGCGCAGTTGTATTCGCGGCGGTCATCTTGGTTCAACTGCCGTGGGATAAGCTCAAGAAAAAGAAAACCGAAAACTCTCATTAAAAAGGTGCTGCTGTACGGAATGTACGGCAGCACTTCTTTTATACTATTTCCTTATCAACCTATAGACAAAGTCTATAGGTTGAACCAACCGCCATGGCGGTTGGAGCGGCGAAGCCGCAGGAAAGCCGTTCAATACTGATTCTGTCAAAACCAAAGGTTTTGACTTGCCGCCTTGCAGGCGGCTCACCTTATAGACAAAGTCTATAAGGTGATTAAGAATT
>CAMCFA010000131.1 GCA_945873955.1 uncultured Clostridia bacterium
TATTATAGCACAATATTACGATAAATTCAACTGCTTTTTAGGGTTTTGATCTGAATTTCCAGCTTTCCGGCTTTTTGAAGTCAAACAGGAGCATTATCATATTATCTGCGGATACTATTTTCCCGGTAGTGCGGTAAACATGATCGCTTTTCCAGTCCCAGGTTTTGAACAAATCTGAGGTGAATTGTTTGCATTCGATCTTCCTTGAATTGGGTTCTCTGGAATTTGCTTTCCATCTCACGCTGTCCTTGTCCTTTTCTGTTATCGGACATACCAGCAGACTTTTTTTCTGCGGGTGTACTTTTATGAGAACATGATCACAGTTGTTCAGCGCAGCAAGCGACCTCTTGCCAAAGGAAATGCTGTTATACCAGATAGTGCAGGTAGGCGCAGTCGTTCTCGGGACATATGTGAACATTTCTCCGCTAACTACCTGAAATCCCTCCAGACTTATTTCCGGAATTCTTTCTGACCTCATAATGGATTTCCTTTCTATACATTCTCTGTCGTTATGTAGCCTTCCGCAAGGTCGATACGGTATGAATCTTCATGCTCTGAAACAGGAGTTCCGAAATAATCTCTCCATTCCCCCGGAAGATAGGACGTTTGCTTTTTGGAATTGCCGAGAAACAGTTCAAAATCTGACAGCTTGAACAGGAACAGTATTTCGTCCTTGTACACCGCAGGCTTGCCCAGAATTTTGTACCTATATTGACTGTTCCAGTTCATTAAATCGAATACTTTCGCTGCGAATATCCTGCAAAGAAGATCTCGGTTAGTGAGTTCTTTTTCGCTTCCCCTCGCCCAGCGAAGGGAATCCGGCGTATCCGGCTGACAGGGACGAATGATAAGCCGTTTCTGTTCCGGGTGAATGAGAAGCTGAATATGTGTTACTCCGGGAAATCTGCGCAGGCAGGGCATGTTGAATTTGATACGATTGCTCCATATCGTGATCGCAGGTTCTCTTGAGTGAGAGAATAATTCTGCTCTTGTCACCTGATAATCGTTGAGATCCTCTATGTCCTCACTGTTATCGCTCATTTCAGTTTCTGGTTCATTTAAAATGCTCATTATCTGACTGTTTTCCATCTGCTGTTCTCGCTTCTCCTCTCTTTATTCTGTCTATCGAATTGTTCAGGTCACTTACGGAAGCGGTGGTATATTGCTGTATTCCCGGAGCAGGAATACTTGGCGAGTTTGCCTGCCATTCTTCGCCGGGTTCAATGAAGTAAAAACCGTTTTCCAGCACGTGCTCGTAGAATTCCTCACCGAACGAGTCCGACCATTCATCAGGGCAAAGTTCCGTCGGTTTTTTGGGGGAATCATTCTCGCTCTCCTGCGGAATGTACACCGCCGGAACTGCATTGACAAGGTGAAAAATAATGATATGTTCCTCGCCTTGCTTTGCCCATACCCCTCGTATTCTATAAATATAGTCGGGATTCCATTCCATAATGCTGTATAGGGCATTCCTGAAGTGCTGGCAGGTGAGTGTTTTTGAACTGATTGGCTTGTCTGGATCGGGACGCCACCTGATGCTGTGGGTATCAGGTTCACTGCATGGTCTGATCGCGATCTTCCTTTCGGTGGGGTGAAGTAACAGCTGAATATACCCTATATCAGCATATTTCTTTACACAAAATACATTGAAAGTGATCTTCTCGCCGGAAATGGTGAGCGCCGGTCCCTCATACCTGACCTGTGTGAACTGATTTCTGACAACCTGATAACCCTCTAAATCAAATGCGCAGAATCGGCTTTTTTCGAGTTTCTTTACGCTTATTTTCTCACTCACACTGTTTGATATATCATAGTATATGTCCGGGTCGTCATTTACCCAGTGATGATTGATAGGGATAAATCCTTTGAAGATCCCTTTATCAATAACATGAAGCGACGGAAGCGTTCCGCGAAGATTATGCTTGCGGTTTTCAATAAGTACCTGTACCGCTTCAAATTTTTCCACGGAAATAATAGCTTCATGGCGCTGCCTGTACAGGTATTGATCCCGGTCGCGGCGGTTTTTCTTGTGCTTGTGCTCATACAGGTCAGACGTGAAGGTTTTCCATGTGAGAACGTTTCCGCAGTATCTTTCGTTGGTGAGGATATACCCGACAGAGCCGGTGTTCCAGACGGTGCTTCCGGTTTTGGTGCGGCATCCTATGTCTGTCAGAAATGCAGCGATACTTTCCTGCGACAATCCGGACAGATAGGCGTCAAAAATCAATCTGACTATGTTCGCTTCGGATTCGTTTATCACAAGCGGAGCGTATTTCACATAACCGCCGGAAGAATCTTTTTGCCGGTCATAACCCAGCGGAGCGGGAGTGAGCAGCTTTCCGTCCTTGAAACGCTGGGACAGCGACCAGTTCATTGCTTCGCTTTTTTTGACTGATTCCTCTTGCGCAAATGTCGCAAGAAATGACAGCATAAACTCAGTGTTCGGGTCGAGGGTATACAGATTATCTGTTTCAAACCAGATACCGACCGGTGGGTCCAGCCCTTTGAGCATACGGACAGTCGAGATACAGTCAACGAGATTTCGAGCAAATCTTGAAACACTTTTAGTGACTATCAGGTCGTAATCTCCAGCACGGCAGGCGGCGATCATGGCGTTGAATTCATTTCGCTTTTTTAGGGAAGTCCCGGTAATACCCTCGTCAGCAAAAATGCGCTTTAGCTCCCAGTTTGGGTGGTCACGAACCAACTGCTGGTAGTGCGCCTGTTGAAGTTCATACGAGGACAGTTGTTCAGTGTTGTCGGTAGACACCCGGCAATAAGCGCAGACTCTGAATAACCTGTCCATTTCACGAGGATCGATTTTGGATCTTGCTGGTATATATGATTTTTCGCTGTTGTCCTCCTGCTGATAGAGTTTTCTGAGCTGTTCTCTGTCTGAGCTGTTTTGCATTCTGCGCCTCCCTTGCGACGCGTTTTATTTGATGAATTAGTCAGAAATCGTTTAGTTTAGCGTTCTTTTGCGACATTGAAGCCACTAATTCGCATATCAATCTTGCGTCTTCTTCTGTCAATCCAGTTAAGTCTATCGACCTTGCGTTGGTCTGACCTAGCAGATAATCTGTACTGACTCTGTAAAGATTTGCAAGACGGACAAGAATATCGAAGGAGGGCTGCCTTAAATTGTTCTCATAAGCCGATATGGCGCTTTTGTTTACACCTATAAGCCTTGCGACCTGCTCCTGCCGAAGATGCTTGATTTGCCGTAGTTCCTTAAGCCTTGACGAAAATGTTGATATCATTGCGCATCACCTCTATGCACAATTATAATTATATCAGCAACAGGTTTGCAATTGGGCGAATTATGTTTTCATTTTGCGGACTGATATTATTTGATTAATCATTGAGTTAATCAACGTTATTTAGGGTAACTGGGTGAATGAAAATGCGTTCTGCTTATCATTTGCGACTATTTAACAGAGTTTGGGAGAGGCACTCCAGTTTCTCAAATACCTGCGTTTTGACTTTGTTCCTCTCACTCTCATAGTTCATCAGCGTGTGACGACAGATACCGACCATCTCCGCAGCCTCCCGTATAGTCAGCCCGGCACGCAGCTGCAGGATCCTAAGCCGCTGACCGTCAGGCAGATTGTCACCAGTTTCAACGCACAGTATGGAATACCCCGGCTTCTTTCTACGAACAACTCTCACAGAACCGCACCAGAATGCGACATTTAGCAAATTAAGAATTGCTTCCGCAGGTGTGTAATAGCTAACCAAATAAAAATGCACTTCCGCAAAATAAAACGTCAGCTTACGGAGGTGTACATAAACGAGCCGCTGGAAACCGACAGCGAGGGGAACACGTTGACTATCGTGGACATACTGTCCAGCGGAGTGAATATCGAGGAAGAAACCGAGCTTCGCATAAATTCGCAGAAGCTGTACAAATTTATCGCTGAGGAGCTTGACGAGCGGGAGCGGGAGATAATCTGCAAGCGCTACGGAATACGGGACGGCAGGAGATACGCCGGAAAGGCGCTCACCCAGCGGGAGATAGCGAAGCAGCTGGGTATTTCTCGGAGCTATATTTCGCGCATTGAGAAAAAGGCGCTGGAGAAGCTGCGGAAGCGGTTTGAGGAGGGGTGACATCAAGAACTTGCTATATAAGCAAATCCACACCAGTACTCACAGTATAGATATGGCTTGTTGTAAAAAAAGTTTCTGTGCATTAATAGATAACATGTCGTTATATTGTACAAAATCATGAACACCTTGATAACCTTGCCTTTGCAGAAAAAACGGGAGCGGATAAAAATCTGCTCCCGGTATTGGTATTCTGTTTAATACATGGAATTCACGTAGAGTGCTGCGGCATGAGAGCTTCTACCTCTGCAACTGTATTCTTTATTTGTATTCGTTGAGTGCTGCGTCAATAACCGGAGTGATTGTGCTGCTCATCTGAGTCCATGATTCTCCATTGAATGCTGCGCCGTTTATCGCGTCAACATAAATGTTCCAGAATTCCTGACCGAAACCGAATGCGTTTTCTGTCAGAAGAGTGAACTTTTCTGGGTCACACATATCACGCCACAGGTCATATTCGCGTTCTCCCCAGGTGATCTGCCACTTCTCTGTACCTGCGTATTTCCCCTCGGTGTAGTAGATTTTCTCGGGGGAAACATGATCCTTGCGCACTTGTGCGATCACGTTTTCATCGGTTTCATAAACTCTGAAGCAGTTTATCATGTCAATTGCGCCTTTGATATTTTTTGCGCCCTTGGGTACTACGAAACCGAATATGTCAAATGCTTGATAATATGCGTCTGCCATAGTATCTCTTGGAAACGGCACGAACGAGAAATTCCCGGCAATTCGCACACAAGCTGCGCATTTTACAGCGTTGATGAAACCAGCAAGTATCCGCTGCACTGTCATTCATTCTATGAAATGAACTACCTTATAAAGGGAAAGATGTATAACACTCTGGATGGCAAAAGCTACCTCAATGAGGATAACACATTGTTTATTATCCCGCCAATGGCTTTCCACGGAAGTCGAAATGTCACTATGGTAGATTCAATAGTTATACAGTTTTCGCAGAGCTTTCTTACCAGCGCTTCCGCCCATATCGGTCAGAATGTACTTCTCTCTGCCACCCCTGAAAAGCCTTATTTCGTTCCTGACAAAACAGGAGAAATATATAGAATACTGGAAAATATCGCAGATTTTGCGAGAGCCGGCGAAAACTCATCGCCTGCTTGTGAATTTACCGAAAGCAGCCTTATCTTATCGCTGCTGTCTGCCTGCATAAATGAGGAACATCTGCTGGTAGAAGAAAACACCGTAACTGCAGCTAGAATGCCGGCTCTTGACGAGGTAATAAACTATATACTTGAAAATCCCAGTCAGAAGACTGATATGAAGCAGGCTGCAAAGCTGGCAAACATGAGTTATTACGCATTCAGCAGGCAGTTCAAGGAAGCCGTTGGCATGAATTTCTCGGACTATTGTAATGTGCTTCGTATCCACCTCGTCGAAGAATTGCTGGTGACTACCGATCTGTCGATAGCTGATATTTCCTGTCGTATCGGGATAGA
>CAMCFA010000132.1 GCA_945873955.1 uncultured Clostridia bacterium
AAGCAATTTTGCTACGCAAAGAGTAAAAAGCGCCTGCTCGACTTATTACAATTTATCTGCAAAATAGCTCCGGGCTGCCTTTAGTTCGGCAGCCCGGCTGTATTTCTCTTTTGTTCTACACTTAAACGTTTGTCATGCCGCTGTAAGTTCTTAGGATATCCTCCGCGATCTCGCGCTGTGTGCGGCGGGTGTCCATTGCCAGCTTCTGAATGTGGCGGTGCGCTTGATTCTCCGTGAGGTTGAGATACTCGATAAGGCAGCACTTGGCGCGGTCTATCGTCTTTACGTCGTCAAGCTGCTTGGTGAGCTTGGATTTCTCCTGCTCCAGCCTCTGCATGTTCTCCCTTGCCATTAACGCCATCTTTATCGTCTGCACAAGCGACTGCTTGCTGAACGGTCTAGGAAGCACATACGCCCCGGTGAATTTTATCCGGTTCTGCACCTCGTCGGCGATCTCTGTTTTCGCCAGCACAAGTATTATCGCGTCTGTGCGGCTGCGGACGTCCGCCACAAAATTCAGTCCGAATTCCGAACGCAGCGGTGTCGATACTATCACCAGATCGTACCCGGAAAGCTCCGCAGTGGCTGCCTGCTCGTCGTCGAAGCAGCTCGTGATCTCCGCGTGGAAATCCTCCAGCGCAGCAGCGAGGGTCTCGCAGACCATTTCTGTCTTGGCGTTTATGAATATCTTGTCTATGGGTGTTACCCCCTTTTCAATGCTGTTACAGGTTGTTCACATAAAGCTGCTTGTAGGGGCTTGCGGAGTTCGGGGTGAGCTTGAAGAAATTGGAGCTTAAAAGCGTGTCAACATCATTGCCGAAGTGCTTTACGAACCGCTCAACATAGTGCCGTATGGACTCCTTCTCCTCCGGTGTGGCAACATTGCAGCACACCTGCACGGGAAGTCCCTCCGGCTTCACGTCGCTTCTGATGAACATCTCGCCGCCGTGCATTCCGGTGCCGCAGAAGTGTCCTACCGGGCAGCCCTCCACGCCGATACCAAGCACCACGATAATTCCGCCCGCCTGATATTCGCCGAGGAAGTCGCCGACCTTGCCGCCGATAACGATAGTCGGGAACTGCTCCTGATAGCTCTTCATGTGGATTCCGACGCGGTATCCCGCGTTGCCCTGCACATAGATCTCGCCGGAGCGCATTGCGTAGCCGGTGGTGTCGCCGCTGTTGCCGTGAATGATGATCGCGCCGTCGTTCATGGTGTCGCCGGTAGCGTCCTGCGCGTTGCCGTGAACGCTGATCTTAGCGCCGTTGAGATAAGCGCCGAGGGCGTTTCCGGGAGTACCCTTGATGAGTATCTCCTTCCCGGAAAGACCAGCGCCGATATATCTCTGACCGAGTACGTTCTCCAGCGTGAACTTCTCCTCGTCGGAGTTGCGGATCATGTTGTTAAGCTCGGCGTACTGCATATTTTTTGCGTCGATAATCATCTGTATATTCCTCCCAGCTTCTCTTCCCGGCGTGCCTTGCCGAACATCATCATCTGCGGGTGATTTTTGAGCATTTCAATATCAACGTCGCCGAGGTCGATACGTTCCTTTATCATGGAGGTGTAGATTCCGGCACGCTTTACGTCGCCCATAAGGATAAAGCCCTTGAGCTGACCGTCCCTGAACACCAGCTTTTTATAATTATTACCGTTTTCCTCAACATATTCCTCGCCGTCGTAGCTTCCCGCGGTAATTATGTGAAGTCCGAAGAAGCCGATAGCGTTCATCGGGATAGCGTTCAGATACATAGTTTCCGCGCCCGCCATGTTTCTTCCGGCGACCTCGCCCTGCATGTAGGCGTTAGGAAGCAGTGCGAGGATCTTGTCGCTGTCGGAGGAGGCGTCGTGGCTGACGGTGCAGTCACCCGCCGCATAAACGCTGTCCAGCGTGGTTTTCTGGGTGAGGTCGCAGATAATTCCGCGCTCCACCTTACCGCCGGCGTCGGACACAAGCTCGGTGTTGGGTCGAACTCCCACTGCAACGATAACCATGTCGAAATCCACGGTGTCGCCGTTCTTCAACTTTGCGGAATGTTCGCTGAATTCATCAACGGAAGTGCCGAGAATGAACTTCGTTCCCTTGCTTTCAATGTGCTTCTTCATGATAGCGCCCGCCTGCGCGTCAAGAATAGAGGGCAGGATCCTGTCCGCCATATCAACAACGGTGATGTCCGCCTTGTATTCATTCAGCGCCTCAGCCGCTTTGAGTCCGATAAGACCTGCGCCGATTATCAGCACCTTTGCGCCCTCTTTTATCTCGGAGCGGATAGCCTTTACGCTGTCGTAGTTCATAAATGTATAGCAGGAAGCTACCTTGTCCATGCCGTTCATCGGCGGAACAAAGGGCTTAGAGCCGGTCGCTACCATCAGCTTGTCGTAGGGAACTGTCCTGCCGTCGGTAAGAACGACACTCTTTGCAGCGGCGTCTATCTTCGCCGCGCGGCAGCCTAGCATGGTTTCCACGCCGTTTTTCTCGTAGAAATCCGGGCTGCGGTAGTAGATGTTCTTGTCGGTGACCTTTCCCATGAGCCAGTAGGAGATCAGCGGACGGGAATAGGTGTGGTAGCTTTCGTCAGAGATAACGGTGATCTTTCCGGTCTTGTCTATCCGACGGATACCCTCGATAGTGCCGACTGCTGCGGCGGAATTTCCGATAATTACATAGTTCATATCCGTCACCTCACCTTTCCTCAAAAACGATAGCGTTATTGGGACATGCCTTTACGCACGCCGGCTCGCCCTGACTGTTGCGGGTGCAGAGGTCGCACTTGCGGATCTTGTGTCCGCCCTCGTCGATAACGATTGCGCCGAAGGGACATGACAGCACGCAGGTGTAGCAGCCCACGCACTTTTCCTCGTCGCAGACGATAACGCCGTCCTGCACCGACAGTGCGCCGGCGATACAGCCCTTGACGCAGGGGTGAGCCTCACAGTGACGGCACTGCACAGCGAAATTCACTGTGCTGCTTTCTTCGATCTGTATTCTTGAAACAGGCTTCTTTCCGCCTGCGAAAGCCTTTATCATATCAGGAGCGCCGCTGTTTGCGGCTGCGCAGGTGTATTCACACAGATGACAGCCCAGACACCAGTCCTCGTTTACATAAACCTTCTTCATAAAAGTTCTCCTTTACTGTCATTCTCCTGCGTGCATAATGCCGAGGATATCCAGCTCCTTCTGGGTAAGTCCGATACCTCTGAGCATGAGCCGGTTGCCTCTCAGGGATTCGAGAGAGTTGATACCCATGCCGCCCATCATTTCCTTGATCTCGTGATCCCACGCGTGAACGAGGTTCACAAGGCGCTTGTACGCGATATCCGGGTTAAGGCGCTTTACAAGGTCGGCGCGCTGGGTCGCGATACCCCAGTTGCACTTGCCGGTGTTGCAGCTTCTGCACAGGTGGCAGCCCATAGCAAGCAGCGCAGCAGTCGCGATATAGACCGCGTCCGCACCGAGTGCAACAGCCTTTACCACGTCGGCACTGCAACGTACAGAACCGCCGACAACAATAGAAATGTTGTTGCGGATACCCTCGTCGCGCAGCCGCTGGTCAACGCTTGCCAGCGCAAGCTCTATCGGGATACCGACATTATCACGGATTCTGGTAGGAGCCGCGCCGGTGCCGCCTCTGTATCCGTCGATAGCAATGATGTCCGCGCCGCTTCTGGCAATACCCGAAGCGATAGCCGCAACGTTGTGAACCGCAGCAATCTTGACAATGACCGGCTTCTCCCAGTTGGTCGCCTCTTTAAGAGAAAGCACCAACTGCCGCAGATCCTCGATAGAATAGATATCGTGGTGAGGTGCGGGGGAGATAGCGTCCGTTCCCTTGGGGATCATACGGGTCTTGGAGATCTCCTCGTTTATCTTCATTCCGGGGAGGTGTCCGCCGATACCCGGCTTTGCACCCTGTCCCATTTTGATCTCGATAGCGGCGCCCGCGTCAAGGTAATCCTTGAACACGCCGAAACGTCCGGAAGCAACCTGACAGATTGTGTTCGCGCCGTACTTGTAGAAATCCTTGTGCAGACCGCCCTCACCGGTGTTGTAGTATGTACCCAGCTCCTCGGCGGCTCTTGCAAGGCTCTCGTGCGCGTTCTTGGAGATAGAACCGAAACTCATTGCCGAGAACATTATCGGAACGTCCAGCTCCAGATAGGGGTTCTTCTCAAACACCGGCCTGCCGTTCTCGTCGTAGCTTATGGACTGATCCTTCTTGCCGAGGAAGGTCTTGGTTTCCATAGGCTCACGCAGCGGGTCGATAGGCGGGTTAGTTACCTGCGAAGCGTTCAGCAGGATCTTGTCCCAGTATACCGGGTACTCCCGCGGGTTGCCCATTGCAGAAAGCAGAACTCCGCCGGAGCCTGCCTGCTTGTACACCTCGTCCATTATCTGCTGCGACCAGTTGCCGTTCTCCCGGAACTGATTCTCGTTCGGGCGGATCTTCAGCGCCCTTGTGGGGCAGAGGGTCACGCAGCGCTGACAGTCAACGCAGGTGGTTTCGTCGGATATCATTCTATCGAGGTCGGGGTCGTAATGATGTACCTCGTTGGCGCACTGCCGCTCACATACGCGGCATTTTATGCAGCGGTCCGGATCACGGACTACCTCGAAAAGAGGATTCATATAGTTAATAGCCACTTTTTACACGCTCCTTAAACTTACTTATCAAGTGTAACGATGATCGGCTCTCCGCCTCTCGGACTCCATATCCTGTCAACGTCCGGGGACATCGTTCTGATCGAACATTCCTCACTGGAAACATACACCGTGTCGCCCTTCTCCGCCGCGACCATGGAGCGGAGCTTCAGTCTGTCGTTCAGCGCCATGATACCATTGTTGAAGCCAAGAATTATTGAGAAAGGTCCTGTGATAAGCAGGCTGGAATAAACGTTTCTGAAATGACGGAGCTTTTCGACCTCCTCCGGGCTGTATTTGCCGGACTCGATCTCGCTCCAGAACGGCGCCGCAATGACCTTCGCAACGTCCTCCAGCGGCATTCCCAGACGTCGGTTGAGGTAGTCGATGATGTAGGTGATAACCTCGGTATCGGTCAGCAGATTGCACTTGTAGCCGAACATCTCGATAAACCGCCGGTTCGCGTCGTAGGAAGAAATTTCGCCGTTATGTACTATCGTGTAATCCAGCAGAGCGAACGGGTGTGCGCCGCCCCACCAGCCGGGAGTGTTCGTGGGGTAGCGTCCGTGGACTGTCCACGCCCAGCCGTCGTATTCGTCCAGCCGGTAGAACTCGCCGACGTCCTCCGGGTAGC
>CAMCFA010000133.1 GCA_945873955.1 uncultured Clostridia bacterium
CAAAAGGAAGCGAAAAGCAATTTGCTACGCGTAAAGTAAAATGCTCCTGCCCGCTAAATTACAATTTACCGTAATCTCACGGCTGATAAACCGTCCCGGTGAACAGCGGCTGCCCACTCATGCCGCTGATGACAAACAAAAACGGTCTGTCCAACACGAAATCGATTTCCTCGTCCAGGGGCATAGTGGCGCCGCAAGCGACAATTTCCGTGAACGCCGCGGCTTCGCAGCCCTCCTCGTCTATCTTCACCCGCGCGGAGTGTTTCGCATTGCCGACATACACCCCGGAATTATCGCCGTTCAGAAGGCTGAATTCCGCAGCACCCGGCTGGAAAACGTTCGTCACCCCAAGCGCCTGCAATCCGTCGGTAAGCCCTATGGTGGAGGACACGTCGAACTTCGGCACCGAATAATTCACCACGAGATGCTTGCTGTTCTCCCAATTCCCGTTGGACTTCACAAGCTCCATATACTCGCCGGCGGCAAGCACCTCGTCAACGCTCTTGTCCTCGTCCGGCAGGATAAGCCACATTCCGCAGCCGGTGGCAAAATTCAGATATATCGCGCCGAAATCCTCGCCCCAGTAATATGCCGCGTTGCCGGAAGCGTTCATAAACTCCGTTTCGACGTCCCCGCCGGGTGAATGAAACGTCTTTACGTCGTTATTCTTCTGGTTGAACTGATGATCCCACTTGCCCTTGAACAGCACGGTGGAATACAGCGCCAGCACCATTTCGGGGGTAAGCTCCACCTGCTCCACGGCATCCTTCAGCAGACCGCCGGTCTGGTCGTTGAGCCAGTTACGAAGCTCTTTGTTCATCTTCTCAGAGCCGAAGCTGCCGTAAAACCCGGAGGCATAATAGCTCTGCGCAAGGCGGTCTAGCACGCTCCGGTCGTAGTCAAGCGACTTGTCCAGCCAGACGGAGTTCCCAAGAATGCTGGTTATCGCGACATCGTTGCAGTAGTTTGCGTTCCACAGCTTCCCCGCCTGCTCCCGGAGGTCGTCCATATCCCCTGCGGACAGCAGGTCAAGTATCTGCTGCCGGCTCTCGCCGTCGGTCATCTCCGCCAGCATGGAAAGCGCCATGTAGAGATTCAGCGGCGAATATACGCGGTTCTCCTCCGTCCCGGACAGGAAGTGCCGGGTGCTGCTGCCGCAGAAGTCCCACAGCCCCTCGTCGAAGCTGACGTTGTACCCCTGCGCCCTGCGGTCGTTCCACCAGTTCTCGTAGTCGTTGTCAAACGTTAAGTTGTACTCGTTCGGATATCCCGCCATATCCGGGTAGACGGGGCGCACCGCCTGCACCGTCGTCGCGCTGAGGTTCATTGCCGCTATCCCTCCCACAATGCCTGTACATACCGCCGCTGCGCCAATTGTGAGCCATAGCCGCCGGCTTTTCTTCGGTTTCGCGGTCGCTTTGCTTGCTTCTGGTTTCATATTTAAAACCCTCCTTTTCGGCAGATGTTTAGCCTTGTATAAATAATACCGAGCAACCCCCAAAAAAGTTGCATTTTATATTGACAAGCGCATTTTTCTCTGGTAAAATATATTTACAAACTAATTTCGGGGAGGTACAATATGATATGAAAATTCAACTAGCTTCTGCAATGCTTTCCATTGTCTGCACAGTTTCAACGCTTGCCTCGACGGGCTCTGAATTCCCGCTGAAACCGTTGCTGCCCTCCACAACGCAGGACATGAACTCCGGGAAAAAGCTGACGATATACAGCTATAACGAAGAGTTTTATGATCTTATGAACGGCTACGCCCCGTCGGGGGTAAAGCTGGACTATGTGGAGCATTTCGCTTCCGATTACTACGACGGCGGTCTTGACGACGCTTTGAATAACCGCACCGGCGAGGACGTCGTGGATATCTACATAATCGAGCCGAACTACGCCGCAAAGTACCTCACCCCGCAGACCGCCCTGCCCCTCAGCAAACTTGGCATTACCGAGGCGGACTGCACCGAGATGTTCCAGTTCAACATTGAAAGCTGCAAAAATGAGGCTGGGGAGCTTTCCGCGCTGTCGGTGATAAATTCGCCGGGAGTGTTCATGTACCGCCGCTCCGCCGCGAAAGCCATTTTCGGCACCGACGACCCCGCGGAGGTGCAGAAGCATATCTCCGACTGGGACAAGTACCTAGACTCCGCGAAGCTTGCGAAGGAAAAGGGCTACTACATGAGCGCGAACTTCACGGATATGTTCCTGCCGTTTGCCGGGACGGAGAGCTTCATAGACGAAAACGGCGCGATATCCCCGGGGAAAAACGCACAGAAGTGGGCTGAAACCGCCAAGACCATGTACCAGAACGGCTATTGCCGGGATTACACCACATGGTCTGAGCGATGGTCAAACGGCTTCACTGAGCCGGATATCTTCGGCTGGTTCACCGCGAACTGGTTCGTGGAATTTACTCTGGATATCTTCTCTGACGAAACCGACTGGGCGATATGTCAAGGACCGGCAAGCTACTGCTGGGGCGGCTCCTACGCGATAGTGAACCCCAAGACCGACAACGCCGCTGCCGCCGCAGAACTGCTCCGGCACACCTGCATTGAGGGGAATCTGTCCAGCAGTTATGACAGAGTGATACCGAACAACCGCAGCGTTCTCAGCAATACCCCCGCGTACACCCTGCCGCAGCTTTCCGGGCAGAACCCTCTGCCGGTTTATCAGCAGGTGCTTGAAAGCATGGACGTAAGCCACGCCGCCAGCGAGTACGATTATGATATTTCCTCCATTTACACCATGTGCATGACGGAGTACATTATCGGCGACCTGTCAAAAAAGGAAGCCTTGAACATGTTCTACGACTGCGTTTACGAAAGATATCCACAATTGAAAAAGTAGATACACCAGCTCCCCGGACGAATCCGGGGAGTTTCTGTTATTTTGCGGTGCTTTCCGCTTTCATGCAGAAATCATAGAACGGCGCGATTTTCTTGAAATCCCCGGCAACGCGCTTTGCGAGGGAATCCGAGAACATTATCGCGGGGTCGTTTGTGTCAAAGGACAGCCCGAAGGACTTTCTGTCCAGCCAGTCCCTTATCTCCGGGGGCTGCTCCGGGAATTTGCTGCGCTTGTACAGGTCGCCGTACAGCTCAAAGGTTTTCTGCCTGTTCACCGCGGAAAACGCCGCTTTGAAGCTGTCGTCCCCGGCGAGGATAAGCCCCCGCAGCGCCTGCATGGACTTCGCCGAGGCGCAGTAGTATCCGCACCCGTAGCTTATCCCGCCTGCGCCCACCGAAAAATAGAACCCCGGCAGCGCCTGAAACTGCTCCCTCACCCGGCTGAAGGTGTACCAGATATGGTCGCGGAAAATGGAGTCCGGGTGCAGCCGCATGTCCCGGTAAATGCGGGAGATACGCTTCGGGTTTATCTCAATAAGCGGGTCTATCTTCGTTATCGTGGGGGCAAGCTCCTCAATGAGCGCGGTCATCGGCTCAACGACAAGGCGCTGATAGTCCTGCTTATGCTCGCCGAACCACTCGCGGCTGTCGTGCAGGCGGTTTTCAAAAAGGAAGTCTATCGACTGCTGTGTAAACGACATATATTTTCACTCTTTCTTTGCAGATATTTGCACCCCGTTCTTGGTTAGAATCAATTTGCAGGAGTATCACTGCGTGATTCTATAAAGAAAGGGGATTTTTATGTCCAGAAAATTAACTGCGGCGGAGTTCTTTGAAAAAAACAACGCCGCTTTCATGAAATTCGGCAGACTTTTCACCCGGAAGCTCACCGACGAGGAGCTTATTTCCGCGCTGGCGGAAAAAGACCTTGAAAAGCTCGCCAAGGTGTTCAAGCTGGTGTTTGAGATGCTCTCCGAGAACAGCCCGGACAGCAGCGAAAGGCTCTCAGAGCTTATCAGCGCCTACTCTTCGCTGAACAACAGCGGCGACGGCGGCGAAAGCGGTGAGCAGGAATGAGTGCACCTCTCTCACCCAAGCAGGCGCAGGCGCTCGCACTGGTGAAGTCCGGCGGTCTGCGGCGCATTAACATACTGGAGGGCAGCGTCCGCAGCGGCAAGACGTGGATATCAATGATAATGTGGGGGTTCTGGGTCGCGGGAGCGCCCAGAAACGGCGCCTACCTCATGGCGGGAAAGACCCTCACCACCCTGCGCCGCAATGTGCTTGAACCTATGTGCGGCATTTTCGGGGACTGCTTTTCGTACAGCCTCAGCCGCAAGGAGGGCAGTCTGTTCGGCAGGAAGATATATCTGGAGGGCGCGGCAAATGCCCAGTCGGAAAGCAAGATCCGCGGAATGACGCTGAACGGCGCATACTGCGACGAGCTTTCGATATTCCCGGAGGACTTCTTCGCAATGCTGCTGTCGCGGCTCTCGGCGGAGGGCGCAAAGCTCATCGCCACCACGAATCCGGATAATCCCGGTCACTGGCTGAAACGCAACTATCTTGACAACAAGGCGCTCTCGCTGCTCGACCTCAAATTTACGCTGGAGGACAACACGTTCCTGCCGCCGGAATATGTGCGTTCGCTCAAAACTGAGTTCACCGGGGTGTTCTACGACCGGTTCATTCTCGGCAACTGGACGGCGGCGGAGGGCAGGATATACGAGGATTTCTCACAGAAGTGCGTTATCTCCCCGGCGGAGCTGCGGCAGAGGCTCGCGGAAAGCCCGCTCATCACCTCGGTCATAGGGGTGGACTACGGCGGGAACAAGAGCGCCAGCGCGTTCGTACATACCGGGTTTGACGCGGGATTCAGGAACGTTTACGTTCTGTCGGAGCATTACGACCCGCGCAACAGCTCCGCGGAGGCGCTTATCGACGCTTTCAAGGGGTTCACCGATGAGGAAAAGGAGCGCTTCCCGGTACTCAGCGCCGCTTGCTGCGATAGCGCGGAGCAGCTTCTGATAAAGAGCTTCCGCAGCGCGGTGAGCCTTGAAGTCAAGAACGCTTTGAAAAAGCAGGTCAGTACCCGCATAAACATGGTGAACCGGCTCATCTCCGCCGGGCGGCTGCACGTCAGCGCGGAATGCCCGCACCTTATCGACGCGCTGAATTCCGCCGTCTGGGACGAGCACAGTATTCACAAGGACGTCCGGCTGGACGACGGCTCAACTAATATTGACAGTCTTGACGCATTCGAGTACTCGATAGAGCGATTCGAGCGGGAGATGTTTCACTTTTAAGATATCGGCGCTGTGGCGATACAGCGCCGGATTTGTATAAATTGTAATTTGGCGGTGCGTTGTAATTATTATGTGAGGTTGTCCGTGGCTGCCTACGGCA
>CAMCFA010000134.1 GCA_945873955.1 uncultured Clostridia bacterium
ACCCATATCCACAGCGGACCTGCGAGGCATACGGAGGAATAGAAGCCTACCAGCATACCGATAGCAAGCGGAATGGAGAAGGTCAGTATCGAAGTTGTACCCATGAGGGAGCATACTATCGATACGGATATCATCGCGGTAACGGTGGTCGCCGTGGTGATTATCGAACGCGGGAGCGTCTGGTTTATGCTGAGGTTTACAAGCTGTGCGTCAGAGAGCTTATTGCCGTACTTGGAGCGGTTTTCACGCAGACGGTCATAGATGATGATGGTGTTGTTGATAGAGTAACCAAGCAGCGTCAGTATTACAGCCATGAAGTTGGAATCCAGCGACATATTGCCGAATACATAAACCGCGTAGGTTATCGCGACGTCGTGCAGCAGGCATATAATTGCGATTATACCTGCGGACAGACCGCCGATCTTCTTGAAGCGGAATGCGATATATACGGCAAGCAGGATAAACGCTGCAATTACTGCGATAAGGCAGGAGATAAAGAACGCTGAGCCGGAGGACGCGCTTACGTTGGTGGTGTCGATGTTCTCAATGTTCTTGTCCGGGAGCGCGGTCATAACTGCTTCGTTGATCGCGTTGAGCATGTCGTCGTCCATTTTTTCGTCAGCGGCGAAGGAAACCACCATGGTGTTCAGTCCGCCGGTGAAGCTGGTACCGGTGGTGATAGATACCTCAGGTACGTCGCCGAGTGCTGCGATAGCTGCCTTTTCGGTGGCAATGTCCACGTCGGTGATCTCGCCGTTGTAGCTGTATGTCAGCATTGAACCGCCCTTGAAGCGGATATCTACCTTTACGCCTAATACGAAGGTACATACGGCGGTCAGCAGGATAACTGCGGCGGAGATGATAACAAAGATCTTTCTCTTGCCGACGTAATCCGCGCCGTGATATTCGGGAACTGCGGGTGCAGCGGGAGCTGCGGGAGCGGTCTCAGCAGAAGCAGACTTCTTTGTGCCGCCGTAGAACCACGGGTTCTTGAATACCTTGAAGCAGGAGAGAGAGGTTACCATCATTCGGGTCGCCCAGCATGCCATGATGAAGTTCATGATAACGCCGACAAGCAGTGTGAAACCGAATGAGTAGATAGTGCCGTCGGTGGAAGCGCCGAACCATGTGCCGAATACCAGCATGAGTATCACGGCTACTATGATTACGGTGAGGTTGGAGTCCAGAATTGCGGTGAAGCCGCGCTGGAAGCCGTTCTTGATCGCGCCGTCGATAGTTCTTCCAGCTTTAAGCTCCTCGCGGATACGCTCAGCGGAGAGCACGTTGCCGTCTACGCCCATACCTACCGACAGGATAATACCTGCGATACCGGGGATAGTAAGCGTGCTGCTTGCGTTGAAGCCGAAGAATCCGGTAACTGCCGCGAACATGCCGGCGATCTGACCTGCGAGCGCGATGACCGCAACAACGCCGGGCAGACGATAGTAGAAGATCATGAATATCGAGATGATGATGAATGCGATAAGACCGGAGACCGCCATAGCGTCACGAGCGCCGGTACCGAGGATAGGCGAGATAGTGGACAGGTTCTTGATCTCCAGCTTGAACGGGAGAGAACCGCCGTTTATCATGTCGGCGAGCTTCTTGGCTTCTTCGCGGCCGTCCTCGCCGGAGAAGCTGCCGGAGATGGTAGCCTGTCCGTCGGCGATAACTGCGCTTACGGTAGGCGCGCTGATCTCCTCGTCGTCCATCCAGATGGAGATACGTCCACCGGATTCCTTAGCGGTGGTGGTAGCCTCCTTGAAGGCTTCCTTGCCGCTGTCGTTGAGCTGGAGATGTACGACGTAGTTCTCAGTCACGCTTTCCATATCCTGAGCTGCACGGGCGTTTGCTACGTCCTTGCCCTCAAGTACCAGCGGCAGGTCTTCGTAGGTCTGACCCTCTTCAAGGTCGCCGCTGTAACCCATACGGAAGCTGAGAACTGCGGTCGCGCCGATCTCCTTTACGGCTTCCTCCGGGTTGAAGCTGGTGTCGTCAGCCTGCCACGGGAAACGCACGATAATGCTGTTCGCCGCGAGGTCTACATAAACCTCATAGTCGTTTATGTTCTGGTTTACAAGACGAGTTTCAATGATAGACTTCGCTGCGTTGAGGTCGTCCTGCGATATCGCGTTGTTCGCCGCGTAATCGTCCGGCACGCCGAAGGTGACATTTACGCCGCCGCGGATATCAATTCCCCATCTGATATCGTCGATACCTGCAATGATCGTGGTCTCCTGATCGCCGTACCGGGTGCTTATGCCCAGCGTAGACAAGACTGCGAATGCCAAGATCAGCGCGGCAACAACGAAGAAAATGGGTCTTCCTATCTTTTTCTTCAAATGTAGCTCACTCCATTTCGATTGTCGGCAGATACTGCCGTGATATTATACTAGGCTCTATTGCATAATTTCCAATTTTGCAATGCCCGGCAATTGATTTGCCGGGCGGCGGAATTGCCGCCGGAGCCGCCGTTCATACGTCCTCGCAAAGCCACGGGCTTTGCAGCCGCCAAAGGCGGCATTTCAAACAATGTATTGTTTGAAATAAAGGGCAGTATATAATCATACCATTCTATTATACTATAAAATGCGGGATTAGTCAATAGCTAATATGCCGGCAAAACGCAAAAAAGTGAACAAAAACAACAAATACCCCCGCTCTTCGCGGGTGCATGGAGACCGTCGAAAAAGTCCCTAAAGGGACTTTCTCGCCGAAGATCCGCACTGCGCGCACTCATTGTCGGCTTTGCCGACAATTCGCACACTTGTGCGGATAGAAGTGTTTTTTGCCCCGGCAGAGCTGGGGCAAAAAACGGATTTCAAATGCCCGCTACGCGGGCAGAATCTAATTTTTCGACAGACTGAATGCCCCCGCTCTTCGCGGGGGCATGTTCAGCTATATTATTACGCTGTTACCGGGAGCTGCTCCTCCGGCGGCAAGTCCTGGAAACTTCCGGCAAGGTAATCCTCGGCGATATCAGCCGCGTTTATCGGGGATACCCCGTACCGATTAAGCGTATGCGCGAAATGCGATATTTCGGTTCTGTCCGCGCACAGGTCTGCTATGCAGAAGCTGCCGTATCTTACGCCGTATGCTGTGTACTCTGTGTTGCCCTCTGTTGTGCGGTGCTGCATGAATATTTCCCACATAGTTTTTTACCTCCATGTCGATTATTTCCGGATACATCTGTGATGTTGTATAAATTATAACATATTAAAAGATATTTTTCCGCAAATATTCCGTTAAGAAACCTTAATTCGCTCAGAATCGCGAAAAAAAGCGGTTTTTCGTCATTTGTTTCGGAAAAAGCGGAGAGAATGGGGGCAGGAAATAGCGGATAGAACCGGTTAATTTCCAAAAATAGTTTTCCACGATTTTAACACCATTTTCAACTTCAGAAAGCTAGTTTTAACGCAAGGTCAAGCCGTTTTTCGCCTAAGTTGTTGAAAACTATGTCGAAACTATCAACCATTTCACTGTTTCAACCGCCGTTTCAACAGTTTTTATTGTTGAAACTGTGGAAAATCCATTGGCTAAAATCACGAAAAAAGCACATGGATCAGATACGTCAAAAATATAACAGGGCTGCTGTAAAATACAGCAGCCCTGTGTGAATATTGTGTTTTCCGCCGGATCAGAGAGCCTTATTCAGCGCGCTGATCGAGTTGTTTGCCGCTTTGATCGCGGAGCTGCACTCGGACTTGAAGCCGGACAGGCTGTTGTAGCCCGCCATAGTGAAAACTCCGAGGAGGTCGTCAAGGTCGGAGGACAGACTGGACAGGCTGGACTTGGCAGTGGAGTACTCTGTGGGAACTCCGGAGCTTAAAATTCCATAGTAGTTCAGCACGGTCTGATAATAGCCGGCAGCCTTGAGGACATTGGAGGTCTTGTCGTTATAGATAGTGGACATTACCTTATCCGCGTAGGTGCTGCTCTTGAGGGCGGTGACTGCGTTTTGCAGTGTGGTGAACTGGGAAACGGAATTGCTTGCCGCAGACGAAGCAGCAGTCATAAGCTCACCGTAGGTGCGCGACTTATCTGCGTCAGTCTGGTTTGAGGTCTGGAGAGTCTTGTAGTTGAAGCTGTTCTTCACAGCGGAGTTGAAGCTGTCCCATTTAGTTGCTTCGTTGGAAGAATACTTGCTGGAGTTATCGGTAGATGTGGTTACATAGGTGTAATAATCAGTGTAGAGGTTATACAGCTTTTCTAAGCCCTTATATGCGCTGTCAAGCTGTGAGGAGGACGGAGCTGCTTTCTTGAACAGGCTTGCCGCAGTGGACTTGCCGCTGGACAGAGTTTTGGTCATTCCACTGGTGTAGAAGGTACGGGTCTTGCCCTCGTCAAGTGCGTAGGTGGTAGCCTGTGCATAGACGTGCAGCTTGCCGATCTCGGCGGAGATAGCTTCAAAGGCGTCGATCATCTTGCCGCGCTGTGTGTCCTCGGAGGATACTGTTGCGGAGGGCTTTGTGCTGACAGGTGATGCAGTGGTCGTCGGCTTAGTGGTGTCTGTCGGCTTTGGAGTAGCCTTTGTTGTGGTGTTAGGTGTTACCTTTGTAGTGGTATCGGGGGTTGAATTTGAGGTGTCGGCGGGCTTGCTGGTATCGGAAGAGCTGGTATCCGGCTCGCTGACTTCCGGTTCGCTGGAATCCGGCTGGCTCTCTGCTGTGGGAGCGGCGGGTTCGCCCGGCTGTTCGGATACGACAGGCTCGGTAGTATCAGTAAGAGTAGCGTCAGGTTCGGACTGCTCTGAGGTGACTATCGGGTTCACCGGCTGATCGTCCGGTACGGAAGCGTCACTGTTGGCTGCGGAAGTGGTGCTGGGCTTGCTGACCGAGGTGTAGGGGTCGATCATATCGTCGGACTTGTTCGCGGTGCTGGTGAATACCACCAGAGCGATTATGCCGATAACCACCACTGCTGCGCCGATAAGTGTAGGTACAGTGAAAATGCCGAACAGCTTGAACGGCTCTTTCGCCTGCTGGGTCTTGCCGCCGGAAACGCTGTGCTTAAGCGGCTTGACGTTCCACTTGTTGGGAGAGCCGCAGTTCTTGCAGACCTCCTCTTTTTCGTACATGTCCTGTCCGCAGTTGCGGCAGTATACAAGCTTGCCGAGATCCGGACCGGCGGGCTCTTCCTCTTTCTTTTCGGGGGGAGCGGGGCGGTTGAACTGGATAGGCTCTGGCTCGGTGTAGGCGGGAACTTCGGCAACGGGCTCGGTGTAGGTGGGTTCTTCTGCGAC
>CAMCFA010000135.1 GCA_945873955.1 uncultured Clostridia bacterium
TTTCGTGGAGCGTGTGGGAATCCTACTGGAAGTCCAAATGGGTGTGGCATTCCCGCTGGGTTTGGACAGGACGGCGCTGGGTTGACCGTGGAAAATGGGTTGACGAGGGCGAGTGGAAATTCTGCAGCAAGTCCTACCGCGCGTCAATGACGGCGACTGTGGAGATTACTCCGGACGAGAAAAATCCGACTGCAACCTCTTCAACCATGAAATCTGGGTACGGTATTAACGAGGTAGTTCGCACGACTGTCAGTGGAAACGGCGAACATACCGACGTGCAGAACGCCGTAACTTACTTCCCCGAATTCAAGTACAAGAGCTACTGGCGGCTTCTTGAAATGACTTCCCGCAGCAAAATGGAGTTCCGGGAGAACAAGTATAGCACCTACAACAACCGAACGCATTTCACGCCGGTGTGGTATCCTGACGGCAGCTACAAGGTCTACACTTGGGTTATGGACTGCTGGACTCCCGCCGGAATGCTGTCCGTGAACAAGACTGACAGCCTCACAATAAAGGGCAATGTTTACGATGACTGGCACGTTGCGCCGACTAACTGAATGGAGGTTTTACAATGAAGAAAACAATGAAAATCCTGATAATATCGCTGCTCGCCGTGGTTATGGTGAGCGTGTTTTCCGTGGCAGCGTTCGCCGAAGCCGGGAATGTTGCCGGAGCTATCGAAGGCACATGGAACGCCGCCGAAACGCAGATAAAGCAGGTAGTGAACAATGTGGTGTTCCCGATAATAGACCTTGTGCTGGCGGTATTCTTCTTCGCCAAGCTGGGGCTTGCGTATTTCGATTACCGCAAGTCCGGGCATTTTGAGTGGACGGCTCCGGCGATTCTGTTTGCGTGTTTGGTGTTTACGATGACCGCTCCGCTGTATATTTGGCAGATTATTGGGGGCGAGGCTGTTATGGGTACGGCGTAATCTCAGACGTCACAGTAGCCTGTATTTTTGTTGGTTATGGTGATAGAAATCCGGCTGTGTTTCTGATATAATCTTGACTTGACCAATACTATTGCGAAAGGAAAAATGTAATTTGAACAGCACAATTACGGATCTATATCTCGGGAACATACAGCCGTTTGACAAAAGTTACTCCCGCAGCTCTGAATACGGAAAGGAAAACGCGCGGCAGTCTGAGCTTTATCTGAAGCTGGAGGCGGTCATTCCAGAAGAAAGCAGGTCGCTCCTTGAGGAGTATGCTAAAAGTGCGGTGGAACTGGGCAGTATACAATCGCGGGATATGTTTGTTGAGGGTTTCAAGCTGGGAGCACGCCTTATGATGGAGGTATTTGACAGCGGAAAATAAATGAGCAGTGCTCGGATGATCCGGGTGCTGCACTTTCTGGAGGTGACGCAAAATATTCAATATAAGCATAGAGGACATAGCGACGAACCTCATGGAATACATCACAGACTGGCTCTACCAAATGGTGGTTGGTGTGTTCAGCGAGCTGTTCACCGCTATAAACACTCTCGGCTCAGACCTGTTCGGTCAGCCGTGGGTTCAGCAGATCGTCGGGCTTTTCAGTAACCTCGGCTGGGTCTTGTTCGTGGTGGGAATTGTGGTCGCGCTGTTCGAGTTCGCCATTGAATCCCAGAGCGGGCGCGGCGACCCGAAAACCCTCTCGCTGAACATAATCAAGGGCTTTTTCGCTGTGAATCTGTTCAGCGTTGTTCCTGTCCAGTTGTATTCGCTGGCGGTGAATATGCAGCGAAATATGTCATGGCTCATGTCGTGGACAGTAGTCCCGGAGGGAAACGGCAACCTTGCGCTGGAGTGCCTTGAGGTGATTGAGAACGCGCTGTTCGGGCCTATTCTCGCTATAATCATCATCTTCATGTTAGGCTACGCAGTGGTGAAAGTGTTCCTGTCCGGGCTGAAACGCGGCGGTATTATGCTGATTCAGGTGGCTGTGGGTTCGCTGTATATGTTCAGCGTTCCCAGAGGCTTCACGGACGGTTTCGTCATGTGGATAAAGCAGGTCATAGCACTGTGCCTGACCACTTTCCTGCAGTCGGTCATGATGGTGTGCGGGCTGATTCTGTTCAAGGATCAATGGCTCATGGGTCTTGGCGTAATGCTCGCAGCGGGTGAAATCCCCAGAATTGCAGGAATGTTCGGGCTGGAAACCGCAGCACGTCCGAATATAAACGGCGTAATAAATACGGCTCAGTCGGCGGTGCATCTTACTCAGATGATACGCACGGTAGCGAAGTGAGGTGACTCCGGTTTGAAAATAAATTTTCAAACTGAGAGCTTTTATGCTTTTCGGATAGTCATCCGAAATTTTGCTTCGCAAAACCGCATAAAATCCCATGAAAGGAGTGCTCCCTACCGGGAGCAAGATCATAATGTACATTTATCCAGAGAATCTAAGAGCCGCGCCGACCTTGTTCCTGTGGCGGCTGAAAGACCTTGCGGTCATAGGAATCGGTGCGCTTATTTCTGTGTTCGCAATGGCGCAGGTGGGCTTTACCGTGCCGCTGGTTATAACGTTGGCGTATGCGTTTCTGGTTATCCGTTTTGAGGATACCAGCATTCTCGACTTTCTAAAATATGCTGTGAAATATTTCTTTGTGGAGCAGCAGGAATTCAGGTGGAAATTACAATGAAGAAGAAAAACAACCCCCAGCAGTCCACCCGGCAGCTCATGGGAATAACCGAGATAACAGAATATTCGTTAAAGACCGCTTCCTCCGAGGCGGTCTTTTTCAGCGTAAAGCCCTGCAATATCTCGATTCTGTCGGAGGAGAGCCTGTCGGGAAAAATCTATTCGCTCATGTCCGTGCTGAAAGGTGTTGCGGAAATAGAGTTCCTCTGCCTTAACAGCCGAGAGAGCTTTGAGAGCAACAAAAACTTCCTCCGAAGCCGCATAGCGAAAGAGGAAAACCCAGCCGTTCGCAGCCTGCTGGAGCAGGATATCCAGTACCTTGACCACATTCAGGCGCAGACAGCTACTGCACGAGAATTCCTTTTGGTAGTGCGGATTCGCGGACTTAAAGATAAGGAGATTTTCTCTTATCTCAACAGAATCGAGAAAATCCTCACAGAAAACGGCTTTACTGTTCGCAGGTACGCCAGAGAGGATATAAAGACTCTGCTTGCTGTGTACTACGAGCAGAATGTTACAACGGAAATGTTCGAAAACCATGATGGAGAAAGGTGGCTTATCCATGAACGAAAAACTCATAATTAACACAAGCCTTCTGCGGAAGGAATCCTGCTTTGAACCCAAGCCCTGCCTTGTGGAAAAGGTGGTAGAAATGCCTGCCGCAGCGTTCGCAAGGCTTATTTCCAGACCGCTGGACGACCAGTATGTCATCGCGCAGAACAAGCCGCTTATGTACTGCGACAACGAGTTCTACCACTGCATTCTCGCTGTGGATATGCACAACGGCGACGGTCTGCTCATCGAATCCGAGGGCAGCAATTACGCGAGATATTCGCAGTATATTCCCCATGCACGGGAGATAGTTGCGGCGCACAAGCAGACAATGTCGTTTTCGCAGCTGAAAGACATAGTGGCGGATTTCGTGAACAATGCTGTTTCAGATAGCGCGGACAAGGAAACTTTGACTGTGAATTTGCATGACTTGACCGAAAGCCAGCAGGTGCATGAAACTCTTATGAAATGTGTTTCCGAGGTGTTGTGCGACCGCCCGGAGATAGCGTCCCGCTCATTGTCCGGCAGCACCTTGCAGGCAGCGAAAAAAGCCCTTGTGGAAACCAAGCTGTACTGCCCGCTTTATGTAGTGGCAGAGCCGCCGGATTACGACTCGGATATGCTTGAAGTCCCTGCCTCACAGCTTGCCAAGTACGCTGACCTCATCAACAAAAAAATAAAAACCTCGCTGACCGATGTGGACGAAAAACTTCGCGGCTTAATAGCATGGACGGACGATGCCGAGCTTGACCACAAGGTGCTTTCGGTGTTCCCGTCAGTTGAAAACAGAGGCGGCGAGCTGTACGGCGTTATGATCATAAATTCGTATGGCGAGCTGTCTAAGGCGGAGCTTATTTCCCTTTCTGACGAAATTACCGGGCAGTTGTCGGATGGCTGGGGTGAGAGCTTCGAGCAGAACGAGGTTAGACTAGACGGCTGCAAGTATTTCATTTCGTTCTGGAACTCGGATTATTTCTATCTCAAGCCGGAAGCCGAGGTGTTTCACCAGCCCACAAACGAACTGAAAATGTGAGGTCAGAATGAAGAAGAAAATAGACGAAAACGGCTTTGCAGCCAAATCCGGCAAGGACTTTCTGGACATGATTGCACCGTCCACGGTGAAATTCTACACGGATTATTTTATCTGCGGAAACACGTTCCGCTGCGTGTGGGCGCTTCGGGAATACCCGACCTCCACCAGCGAGCAGGCTATCCTGCGGTATCTCGGCGAGAAAGAGGGCGTCACGCTGCATATCTATACACGGCACGTCACCCCGGCGGAGGAAAAACGGATAATCTCCAACGCTGCCAACAAAAACAGAATGCAGCGCAATTCCACAAACGACTTTCAGCAGACTGTCGCCGCCGAAAGTAATCTTAAGGACGTGACGCAGCTTGTAGCCGAAATGCACCGCAGCCGCGAACCTCTGCTTCACACCGCTGTGTATATTGAAATGACAGCGCTTTCGCTCGAAGCTCTGCGAAATATGCAGACCGAGGTTCAGACAGAATTGGTGCGTTCCAAGCTGAATGTGGACAGGCTCATGCTTCGCCAGCAGGCGGGGTTCAACAGCATAAAGCCCGGCGGCTGGAATGTGTTCAGAGAGCAGTTCGAGAGGGTTCTCCCCGCCAGCAGCGCGGCGAATTTGTATCCGTTCAGCTTTTCGGGAAAGACTGACGAGCACGGCTGTTACCTCGGTCGGGACAAGTTCGGGAGCAATATTATAGTGGATTTCGACAAGCGTTCGGACGATAAGACCAATGCAAATATGTTGATTCTTGGCAACTCTGGACAGGGCAAGTCCTACCTGTTAAAGCTGATCCTCACCAATCTCCGTGAAAGCGGCAAGCGTATAATCTGCCTTGACCCCGAGCTTGAATATGCCGAGCTGACCGAGAACCTCGGCGGCTGTTTTATCGACCTCATGTCCGGCGAGTACATCATAAA
>CAMCFA010000136.1 GCA_945873955.1 uncultured Clostridia bacterium
AAGCAATTTGCTACGCAGTAAGTAAAAATGCGCCTACCCGATAAATTACAATTTACCTCACCATCACAGAAACTCCGCTATCCGTCGGTATCTCTCCAGCATTTCCTCCTCAGAGATAGTTCGGTTAGCCGGGCTTGTAGAGGGCAGGCACTCCGCAGGCATGAAGTCCGGGAAAAACCGCTCATACAGCGCCTGCGCCTTTTTTCCGGTGGTGAACACTGCCCGTATTTCCGCGCTGCTGAATATAACCTCCAGCCGGTTAGGAACGGCGTTCTTTATGCTGCTGTCCGAAGCGCCGTCAATGCTGCACTCCGCCAGCACGTCCCACAGAGCTATACCGTGTGACAGGCACATCTGCCGCCTGCCGGGAATGTCCTCCGGGACTTCCTCCCCCAGCACCGCCGACAGCATTCGCCAGAAACGATTCTGCGGGTGCATATAATAAAACCCCCGCTCTCTTGACTTCGGCGAGGGTATCGTGCCTAAAACAAGCACCTTTGAATTCCCGTCAAACACCGGCGGAAACTCGTGCTGAACGCGTTTTTCAGAACTCATAATCAACGCTCGCAGAGGCAGTCCTAATGGACTTGCAGAACGCGGAAACCTCAACATGCAGCGGATTTGTGGAGTACGCGTGCAGCGCCTCCATGCTGTCGAACTCGCTGACCAACACCGCGTCGTAGCTCCTGTCGGAGGGGTTCATGTTGATACCCACCTCCATTGCGCGTATCTCAGGGATCTTGCCTTTCAGAGCCAGCAGCCTGTCCCGGAAAAGCAGCATGTTATCATGCTCGCCCTCTTTGAATTTCCACATAACAATATGCTTGATCATAATTCCTCCGTTAAACCGCTATGTAACGTCCCTGCGTCATGACCGGGGCAACGTCCAGCGTGTAGTCGCTGTTAAGACGCATTCCCCTGCCCCGCAGGTATTCTGTGACGCACCGCTCCGCCGTGGCGGGGGTGTTGTTCTCGCGGCTGAGATGTCCCAGTATCAGCTTGGTCGTGCCACTATCTATCAGCTTTCCGGCGAATTCCGCGGCTGCGTTATTGGACAGATGTCCTTTATCTCCCGCAATTCGCTGTTTAAGGTAAGCCGGGTAGTTCAGATTCTTCGCCAGCATTGCCGGGTCGTAGTTGCTCTCCAGCAGGACAGCCTCACAGCCCACAACGTTTTTCTCCACCTCCGGGGTGATCTTCCCCAGATCGGTGCAGACCGCGTATCTCCTGCCGCAGTAGGTAATATGATACCCCACGCTCTCCGGCGTGTCGTGAGAGGTATGGAACGCCCTCACCTCGAAATCCGCACTTTGATACGGCTCGTGAATGATGTCGTACAGCCGCACCTCCTCCGGGATAAGCTCCTTGACTGAGGTACGAAGCTGCTGTATTGTGCCGGGGCTTGCGAAAACCGGGATCTTCGTGTGCTTTGTGAGTTGCAAAAGTCCCTTTATATGGTCGATATGCTCATGCGTGATAAACAGCGCTTCTATCTGTGACATAGAGGTGTCGATAAGCTCCAGCGAATTTTTCAGCGACCGGAAGCTGCACCCTGCGTCCACGATAATGCCGTGACCCCTTGTTCCGACAAAAGTCGCGTTGCCGCTGCTAGAGCTGCAAATCGGGAATATCCTAGCCATCAGAGCGCCTTTTTCAACTGCTTTTCCTCAGAGGTAGGATCTGGCTCGTCTACCTTCTGGATATCCGCGCCGAGATCACGGAGCTTTATCTCCATATTCTCGTAACCGCGCTCCACATGGAAGATATCATAGATCTCAGTAACTCCCTCTGCGCCGAGAGCCGCAACGATAAGCGCCGCGCCTGCGCGGAGGTCAGTCGCCTTGACCGGAGCGCCCTTGAGCCGCTCCACGCCCTCAATAACAGCCACTCTGCCCTCAACGGAGATGTTCGCGCCCATTCTTCTCAGCTCATCAACATAACGGAAACGGTTGTCGAAGATACTCTCTGTGACCATGCTTGCACCCTTTGCGCAGGTAAGCACCGCCGCCATCTGGGGCTGCATATCCGTGGGGAATCCGGGGTGTGGGTTGGTCTTTACGCTGGTGCCGACGTACTCCGGACCGCCGATAACCCTCACTGCGTCGTCGAACTGTTCCACCTGCACGCCGATTTTCACCAACTTCTGGGTGATAGGCTCAAGGTGCTTCGGGATAACGTTTCTGATGAGGATATTGCTGCGTGAGGACGCCGCGATAGCCATGAATGTCCCCGCTTCGATCTGATCGGGGATAACGCTGTAAGTCGTGCCGTGTAGATACTTCACGCCGCGGATCTTGATAACGTCAGTGCCCGCGCCAAGGATATCCGCGCCCATGCTGTTAAGGCAGTTCGCGAGGTCTACAACGTGAGGCTCCTTCGCCGCGTTTTCGATTATGGTAAGACCGTCTGCCTTTACCGCCGCCATGATACCATTTATGGTGGCGCCGACGGTGTTCTTGTCAAAGAAGATCTGGCTGCCGATCAACTTGTCAGCATGGAGATTCACCATGCCGCCGTCGATCTCATATTCAGCGCCCAGCGCCGAAAAGCACTTTAGGTGCTGGTCGATAGGTCGGTCGCCGAGATTGCAGCCGCCGGGCATAGAAACATGCGCGCTGTGGAATCTCCCCAGCAGCGTGCCGAGGAAATAGGACGAAGCCCGCATGAGCTTTGCCTTTTCATAAGGCACCGGTATATTCTGAAGCGGACGTGTGTCGATCTCCACAGTAGTTTTATTCAGCATGCGGATCTTCGCGCCCATTTCGGACATGATCTGTAAGGTTATGGTAACATCACTGATGTTGGGTATATTTTCAATGATACAAGGCTCGTCTGAAAGGATCGTACACGGCAGGATAGCTGCAACTGCGTTCTTTGCGCCGCTGATGTAAACCTCGCCGCTCAGGGTCTTTCCGCCCTTGATTACATACTTTTCCAAAACTGCACTTCCCCCTTGCCCTTCCTAAGTTGAAGGACAGATTTATTATCAGCCGCATAATTCGGCTGAAATTATCTATGTATCTGCGCAGGGCATAGCATACCCCTTGCATTTTATACCTTTACATTATATCACAACTCTACGGAAAATGAAAGTGGAATTTGCAAAAAAATTACCAACAAAATTCATTTTGTAAGATTGTACAAAAACATAATCTGATATTTGAAACTTTTTGAAGCTCAAAAGTACCTTTTTTCTGTGATTATTATTGACCGCGTTATCGCGAATTAGTCTTTCCAATAGTTTAAAACCGCATATTTCCGCCGTTTATAAGCATTTACAGGAATGATTTCCATTAAACTATCGCAATTGTCAGAAAACCCAAGCATGATTTGTACATTTTTACCTCTTGAATATATTTCCTTGATGTATTATAATGATAATGTACATTTTGGTATGGCTCTGCTTCCCCGCAGCGCCTTTCCAGAAACGCGGCATTAAGCCGCATAAAAAGCAGTTTTTCTGCATAATTCAGGAGGAGATTTATCATGAAGATCAGAAACATCATTTCCGCCGCAGCAGCATGCGCAGTTGCAGCCGCTGCACTGGTAATGCCCACTTCCGCTGAAGACAGCTATGTAGCAGGTATCACATGGCAGTCCTCCAGCTACTACTTCCGTAACAACATCGCTCAGACCGAGCTGCTGTACTGGGACAACGACCTCGGCGAGGCTGCTCCCCTTGAGGGCGCTACCTACACCGACGCAACCATTACTGGCGACGGCACCTACACAGTTGAGCTGAACGGCGTTAAGGACGGCGGCTGGAACATGCTGAAGCTCGAGACCAACATCGACCTCGACGCTACACCCGACATCAAGCTGGAAATCACTGATGTGGAGCTGAACGGCGCTTCTGTTGACTTCGACAAGGAAGCTGCTTCCATGAGCGACGGCGCTGCTACCGCAAGCGACGACTATTCTGACTGGGATTTCAGCATTGCTAACACCGGCAGAATCCAGCTCATCAACGTTTACGACAACATCGCAGCTATCCCGAACGACACCTACGAGTCCGTAAAGATCACCTTCACCGTATCCGGCATGAGCGCTGAGGCTGCTGACGCTTCTGACGCAACCGATGCAGGCGCTGCTGACGCTGCAACCGGCGCTGACAAGGGTTCTCCCGACACCGGCGTTGAGGGCATTGCTGCCGTAGCTGGTCTGGCTGTTGTAGCTGCCGGCGCACTGGCTATCTCCAGAAAGAGAAAGTAATTTCTTGCTCTGACTAGCTTTCAAAACACGAGCCCCTCTCATTCGGGAGGGGCTTTAGTTTATGTACATTTCTGTTTCATGCGCTTTTTGGATATCTCAGCGTATTTCTTCTTTGTTGCTTGACCGCCGCGAAGATGACGTTCCTGCTTGTTCTTATCTAGGACAGCTTTAACTTCGTCGTGAAGCTGGCGGTTGACCTGCTCCAGCTTTGTTGTGATGTCTTGATGTACCGTGCTTTTGCTGATCCCGAACTGTTTCGCTGCCGCGCGCACTGTTGCGTTGTTTTCTACTATATAATGTCCGAGTATGACACATCTTTCTTGATTTGTTTCCCCAAGCGTATCTTTCTTCAAAAGTTGCACCCCCGTTGCATAAATCTCTTTTTCACGCTCCTCTGCCCGCAGGGAGTTCCGCGGACGTTTCCTTTTTCACATTTTATGAGGGGAATTCGGGATTTATGTATATCAGGGGTGATTAATTATAGCAGATCACTGTTGATCCAACAGGCAAAGCCCGCCGCTGCCGTCGGAGGTGTCTATCCATACGGCGAACCTCTGCCCGCATAAGCAGCACCTCAGTTCATGGCGGTAGTAGCCGCGTATTTCGCCGGAAACCTGCTCCAGCGGCATGGTCGCGTACTCAACGGACATATCGCCCAGCTTTACTAAAGCGCGGATCTTGCTTATTTCGTGGGAGTATTGCAGAGTTGAGCGAAAATTGTTGTAGATGTGAAGCTGCTTGCAGCTTTGGCACATTAGGAACACCTCAATTTAGTAAAATTGTAATAAGTCGAGCAGTCGCCTTTTACTCTTTGCGCAGCAAAATTGCTTTTCGCTTCCTTTTGGCTTCCAAAAGGAAGCGGGGTGTGGGGCAGCG
>CAMCFA010000137.1 GCA_945873955.1 uncultured Clostridia bacterium
TCGCTGCGGTTAAGAATGGTATTTATCACCAGCTCACAGCACGCTTTGTCCTGCAGTACAGCTGACATAAAGTTGTCGTCCATAAGACACAGCTCGTCAATCTCTTTCTGGTACTTTCTGCGCTTTTCAGCCCATGATCCCATTGTATATCCTCCTGTCTTTCCTTATCTGTATTCTATCACAATTTCTCGCATTAGTCAAGTCAAAAATGAATCAGAAGAGAGGTAACTGTTAGAAAAGAATCAGTAACCATTTGTTTTTCGGTATGGTTACCTTAGGTAAATAGCTTTCTGCTTATCATGTACGACTACTTAACAGAGTTTGGTAGAGACACTCCAGTTTCTCAAAGACCTCCGCTTTAACTTTAGTCCTCTCGCTCTCATAATTCATCAGCGTGTGACGGCAGATACCGACCATATTCGCAGCCTCCCGGATAGTCAGCCCGGCACGCAGTCGCATGACCCTCAACCTCTGACCGTTGGATAATTCGTCAGTAGCTTCAGCGCACAGCACGGAATACCCCGGCTTCTTTCCGTGGACAACCCTCACAGAACCGCACCGGAATGCGTCATTTCGCCTCATCAGAAGTATTTCCGTAGGCATGCTATAGCTAATCCAATAAATTCTGTCGAATTATACAAAAATATGAACCAAAACGTCGAAAACTGGAATTTCGCTAAGAGCAAAGCAACAATAGTGCGCATTTTGTATAAGAAGCAATAAATGTTTATGTGATTTTTTGTTTTATTATTGACACTTTGAAGAATGCTTGAAGCAATTATACCATATTACCATGATAGTTTTTGTGCAGTATAACGTAACTTATCGTTATAACGTACAAAATCATGAACACCCTGATAATTTTTCTTTTGCAAAACAAAACATACCGGGAGCGGATAAAAAACTGCTCCCGGTATTGGTATTGTGTTTAATACGCGGTATTCATGCGGAGTGCTCCGCCATAAGTGCTTCTACCTCTGCAACGGGGAGAGAGGTATACCTGGCTATTTTTTCTGCGTTGGTTTCACCGTCATCTATCATTCGGCAGGCAGTTTCTATGCTGGCTTTCTTTATGGCATTCTTTTCTGCTTCCTTACGTTTGCGTTGAACGATATCATCAATTATCTTGCACATACCTTTTTCATCATCTCTTTCCTTGGTAAGTTTATTGTCTTAATTAGGTGTCATGATGTTATTCCTTGTTGACAGGGGTTGGATATTGTGTTATAATCAAGATATAAACTTACCGATAAATCGGAATATAAAGGTGGATATTATATTGCTGAAAAAATATAGATTTAGTTTTGATATTTCGGGTTTAGTAGTTTTCCTGATTGTAATGCTTCCGAATTATATTTGGTTTGGTGTTCCTGCACCAAATGATATTTTGAGAAAAGAGTCGGTAACTGCTGTTGTTGATATGATTGGCTCAATTTCTCAAGTATTATTTATTGCTTCTCTTTGCGTTTTTATAAACAAAGAAAGGAACAAACTGCATTTTTCTCCATTGATTATTATTTCAATGATTTGTATTACTATATATTTTGTTGGGTGGATTTTATACTATAACGGTTTTACTGATTCACTTGTGATATTATTTTTGACACTCCCGCCTTGTCTTGCATTTATTCTTTTTGCATTGGACAGAAAAAATATTATAGCCGTTGTTTTTGCTACCTGTTTTACTATTTGTCATTTGATATATGGAGCAGTAAATTTTATATTGTAAATCCGATTTATTGATTACCTCTCCCGCGTGTGCCAACTCTTGCAAATACTGCTCATTCAGCCGTATTGCCTGCGGGGGCAACCCCACATTCCCATAAGTCGAGCAGATTAAATCACAATCATAATTTCAATGCCCCGTCACCCGACGGGGCATTATTTGATTTATGGTTGCATTGCCGAAATAGTCGCAAAAAGCTCATCAGAAATACCAGTTCTAAAACCCTTGAACCACAATTGCGGATTGACTTCAACGCCTAAATCTGCGGCAGAAAGTCCGTGGTAATAGTGCGGCTGGGAATACTGCGGCTGCGACACCTCACCGCCCATTATTGCGTACATTTCATCCTAATATTTTCTTAATATCCTCAGCCGGCTTATCAGTTGGAGTTATATTGTATTTCTCAATCAGTACATCAAGCACACTCTTTGAAACAAATGCAGGCAGCGTTGGACCGAGATAAATGTTCTTTATCCCAAGGTACAAAAGTGTAAGCAGAATGCATACCGCCTTTTGCTCATACCACGAAAGAACAAGGGTAAGTGGCAAGTCGTTTACGCTGCATTTAAAAGCGTCCGCAAGAGCAAGTGCAATTTTAATTGCGCTGTATGCGTCATTGCACTGTCCGCAGTCCAGAATTCTCGGAATGCCCTCGATATCGCCCAAATCCAGATCATTGATGCGGTATTTCCCGCAAGCAAGAGTGAGGATAATCGTGTCGTGGGGAGTCAGCTTTGCAAAATCAGAATAGTAGCTTCTGCTTGGTGAAGCCCCGTCACAGCCGCCTATAAGGAAGAAATGCCTGATTTTACCCTGCTTTACAAGTTCAACGATCTTATCTGAATGGGACAGAACTGCATTGTGAGCATAACCCGTTGTTACAACGCTTCCGCCGTTCATTCCCGTCATTTCCTTGTCCTCGTCATAACCACCGCACTCAATTGCTTTCTCTATCACGGGAGTGAAATCCTTGTCGTCGCCGATATGAACTATGTTGGGATAGGACACAACAGATGTGGTGAATACTCTGTCACTATAGCTCTCCCTCACGGGCATAAGGCAGTTTGTTGTGAACAGGATCGGCGCAGGAATGTTGTGAAACTCCGACTGCTGATTCTGCCAGCCGGTACCGAAATTCCCCTTTAAATGCGGGTATTTTTTCAGCTCGGGATATCCGTGTGCAGGGAGCATTTCGCTGTGTGTGTAAATGTTGATCCTTTTATCCTTTGTCTGCTCAAGAAGCAGCTTTAAGTCGTGAAGATCATGGCCGCTGACTACAATAAACGGTCCCTTTTCAATTGTCAGCGGAACCTCCGTCGGTTCGGGGTCGCCGTACGCATCGGTGTTTGCTGCGTCAAGCAGTTCCATGCATTTGAGGTTGATCTCTCCTGTTTTCATAACAAGTTCAAACAGCTCGTCCGGAGTCTTCTTTTCGCCGATAGCATACAAAGCCTCGTGGAAAAAATCGTTCACATCGCTGTCGGTTTTGCCGAGAACTAATGCGTGATAGGCATAAGCAGCCATGCCCTTTATGCCAAACAGAACAAGGGATTTCAGCGAACGGATATCCTCATGGTCGTCCCAAAGGTTTTTCATATCGTAATCTTCAAATTTTTCGCTGTTGATTCTGCCTTTTTCTGTTTCGATCTGGGTTTTCATCTTCTTGATGGCGACGTTGTTGAAATTGACGTTCGTAATTGTGGTGAAAAGACCTTCCAGTACAAGCTTGTCGGTATTAGCTGTTGGATTGCCGGATTTTGCTGCACGCGCAAGTCCGATAAGAGCGCCTGTCAGCTCGTCCTGGAAATTGGAAGTGTCGGCTTTTTTTCCACAGACACCTGCCTTGCCCTCGCAAGCTTTGTTGTGAGCGGTCTGCTGGCACTGAAAACAAAACATATCTTTCATAGAGTACCTCCTGCTATTTCCTGATTTTTAGTTTCTCACAGTTGTCCACAGAAATACTGTTCTTAATCCACCTCGATTGCCTCTACGGGACAACAATTTGCCGCTTCCAAAACGGAATTTACCTGCTCAGTGGAAAAATCACCGATTGCTTTGGCTACTCCGCTGTCTGTCATAGAAAATACCTCGGGACAGGTACTCACACATAATCCACAACCTATACAGTTTTCATTAACGTGAGCATTCATAAAAGCTCCTTTCAGATTTGTTAATATGAAACTACAAGCTGCATGAGTTGAAATATCTTCATCCTTATCGAAAGAGAAAAAAGTCATGCTGACCTTTTCATTCTGCACCAGCGTTTGGCTGACAACGACTGATACTCAACCGGTTTTTTCAGCTGTAATTTCGCCTGTTTTTCAATGTTCTTGTACAAAATAGCATACCTCCGATTAATGAAAATATTCAGAATTTCTCCGTATACTGATTTTACGCTTCGTTCAGAGATCCCCCACTTTTTAGCTGCATGTGCCGATGAAATGCAGGTCATACAAGTCACCCCTGAAATATAGAAGATTATCGGAAAAATCATGCGTATTAGCAAAGAAAAAAAGATTACCGATAATCTGGTCACCGAGGGTAACTGGCTGTATGAAAAGAGGTAACCATGTCTTTGCGGCATGGTTACCTTAGTGAAAATATGTTCTGTTTATCATTTGAGACTACTTAACAGAGTTTGGTATAGGTGCTGCAATTTCATAAAGACCTCCGCTTTAACTTTAGTCCTCCCGCTCTCATAATTCATCAGCGTGTGACGGCAGATACCAACCTTCTCCGCAGCCTCCCGTATAGTCAGCCCGGCACGCAGTCGCAGAATCCTCAGTCGCTGACCACCAGACAGCACGTCCTTGTTTTCAGAGCACAGCAGGGAATACCCCGGCTTCTTTCCATGGACAACTCTCACAGAACCGCACCAGAATGCGGCATTTCGCATCATCAGAATTGTTTCCATAGATGTGCTATAGCTAATCCTATAAATACTGTCGAATTATACAAAAATATGAACAATAGCGTCGTAAATGGTAATTTCAATAAGAGTAAAGCAACGATAACGCGCATTTTGTGTAAAAAGCGATAAAGGTTTATGTGATTTTTTGTTTTATTATTGACATTTAGAAGAGCGCTTGAAACAATTATACCATATTACCATGATAGTTTTTGTGCAGTATGACGTAACTTATCGTTATAACGTACAAAATCATGAACACCCTGATAATTTTTCCTTTGCAAAACAAAACATACCGGGAGCGGATAAAAATCTGCTCCCGGTATTGGTATTGTGTTTAATACGCGGTATTCACGCGGAGTGCTCCGCCATAAGCGCCTTTACTTCGTCAACCGAGAGAGAACAGCATTTCGCAATCTTTTCTATGTCGGTTTCGCCGTATG
>CAMCFA010000138.1 GCA_945873955.1 uncultured Clostridia bacterium
TGGGGCAGAGCCCCACACTCGCGCGACAGCGCGTTACTCGGCGCGGAAGCGCCGCTACTTGGCGCGAAGCGCCATATAACGCATACAAAGCGCTAAAGGGGTCACAGGGGGAAAACAAGAGTTTTCCCCCTGTCCGTGGCTGCCCACGGCAGCCGCGGACAACCTCACAGAGCAATTTCAATGCGCCAGTAAATTACAATTTACCAATTAGAAAAATAGGACTGCCGCGGCGGGCGGCAGTCCTATACTAAGTTAATCTTCGCCGAGTTTGAGCGCTTTGTTTATGTTTATACGCTTGATGATACCGCCGAGCACCGCAAAGCCGCCTACCAGCATTATCGCAATGATAATATACATCTTGATATAATCTCCGGGGTCGCCCTGCACTATGAACGGCGGCACTTGGTCGGACGCGTCGTACATCGTCCGGAACATCGGCACGAACAGGTCGCTGGTCACTCCGCCGATGACAAAGCCCGCCGCTATCGACACAAGGCTCACCAGAAGCTGCTCCCAGCCGAGGGTCGCGATTATCTCACGGAAGGTCACGCCCATTGCGCGGAGTACGCCGAACTGCAATGTCCGGGAGCGTATCGAGATTATCCAGTAGATAAGGAAGCCTATCACTGTCATCAGCATGATGACCACAAAGCCGAGGGTCAGCGCGCCGTTCATGCCTTGCAGCGCCGGGTCGGTCTTTTCTTCGATAAGGAGCTGATTGCTGTCGATAATGCGCTGAATTTTCAGATTCTTTGCCTGAATGTCGGCGTAGAGCTGTTCGCTGGTCGCTCCGTCCGCGAGTTTCAGCCAAATCTGGTAGGGCTGAAGCTCTGTTACCTTGCGCAGATAGTAATAATTGCAGACGAGGAAGTTCTTTACGGCGGTTTCGCCGGTGCGGGAGTCAAGCTCTACCGTTTCGGAGGGATTTATGCCGGGCCAGTAGTCCACGAAAGCTAACACGGTGAGGTCAACGCTGTCGTTTCCGGCGAGCTTCACGGATATGGTGTCGCCGAGCTGTACGCCCTTTTCCTCCCAGCTTCGGGAGGCGAGAACGCCGGGCTTATAGTCCACAAGGGCGGAGCAATAATACCACCAATGCACCGGGAGCAGGTCATCGCGAAACCACGCGGTCTGGGAGAACTTGCCCGGCTCAATCGCCATGAGGGTGGTATCAGCATTGGATTTAACCCCGTTGCAGGTGGTGGAAACGTCCGCACGAAGCACTCGGGTGGCGGTTTCTACCCCGGAGAGGGTTTCGTAATCCTCCATGTCTATTTCGACGTAGCTGGTGTCGTCCTCCACGCTTTCCAAGCGCCAGTAGGCGTCTATCACCACATCTGCGCCGGTGGAATAGTAGATTCGGTCGGATTTACTGTTATTTATCGCGCGAGCAGTGTTCGCGGAGAATATCCCCAGCGCGAAGGTCACGGACAGAAACAGCATGAGAAAGCGTTCTCTGCCGCCCTGCGAGCGTGCGACAGAGGTTATCGCGACGTACTGCGGCACTGTCCAGAAGCGCTTGCCGAGGAAATATATCAGCCGAAGAAGATAGGGGTAAACTCTGATAAACAGAAGCCCTGCGCCCATGATGAGCATGGTGGAGAATACGAAATACAGCGGGTTTATCGTGCCGTCGGAAACGTAGGTGCCGTCCGCGAACAGCTTTGTTATGCTGCGGGCGGTGAGGAAATACCACACGAGAGCGCCAGCGATAAGTATCACGTCAATGCCTAGCTTTTCCCAGAGGGACATTCTGACCACCTTTGCCTTGCTCTGCTTGTATTTCACGATAGAGAGCTTGGAGGCGGGGATTATCGGCAGCATGGTGGTGACGAAGAATATCACCACGGCGAGAAGCGCATAGATGAACGCGTCAAGGCTGAGCTTCGCGGAAAGACCGGTGCGGTTGACGAACTCCAGAAAGCCGTTGGAAACGCCGAGGAAGTTACACAGAAGAAGTCCGATAAACGGGGCGATAAGGAACGTCGCAAGTCCCAGAACGCCGGCTTCCATGGCATAGATAGCGAATATCTGCTTTGACGAAGCGCCGCGGCTCTTGAATACGGCGATCTCGTTCTTTTCCTGTTCAACATTGAGCTGGGAGACCATGAACAGGTAAAATGCAAGCATAACGATAGTAGGTATCTGCAATATCCACAGCATGGATTTGAGGTTCGCGGCGCGGACGGCGTATTCCGACAGGATATCGTTTATTCCCATGGAGAAGCGCAAGCCGTACTGCGGATAAATTGTGAAGTCCTGCTCGATCGACTTGGTAACGGCGTCGAGGTCGTTGAGGTCCATTTTCTGATAGTCGAAGGAGTAGCGGCTTTCCGCGCTGGCAAGGGTGGTGACTCCGGTATCGAGATATTCTCCTATGAATGTATCATAGTCGAGGAACATCGCGTTCAGATAGTCGTCCATTGTTTCAGACCAGTAGCTGTCGTTCTCGCTGGACTGCTGGAACACGCCGACAACGGTGACGTACAGCGGCTCGGCGGAGGTGTAGAAGCTGTTCTGTATCTGGTATGTCCCGCCGTATGCCATGTCAAGTGTTTTCAGACATTCTTCGTTGCATATTACCTCGAAGGCGCCCTCGGCGGTCTGACCGGGGTTGTACATTCTGCCCTGAAGCAGGGTGATGTGTTCCTCCATGCCGGTCATGCCTATGATTTTAACACGGGCGGTCTTGCCGCTGGTTATGTACATGTAGTCGTCGGTGAGGATAGTTTTGCTGTTCGCCTGCGGCATGTTTATTTTCGCGGTGCGTTCGGCGACAAGCTGGGTCTGCATGTCTACCGTGGCGCGGCGCTGTTCGTTGTCGGTTTTTATCGGAATGGAGCTGGTCACGACGTATTCGCCGGGGTACAGCCCGGTTTCCTGCTGGTACGCCTGCATGTCCTTTATAAGTATACGCTGGAGGGAGGAGTCCATGTAAATAGGCACGGTGCTCATCATTCCCGCCGCAAGAAGAAAGCCGATAAACAGGCACAGCACCATCCAGCGGGTACTGCGCATTTTTCTGAATAATAAAGTAAGCACGGTTTTCCTCCCTTATCAGCGGACTACTACCCGGTCGCCGGCTTTCAGCCCGGTGAGTATTTCCGCTTCGGTGGCGTTCTGTATGCCGACGGTTACGTCAACCTCGATTTTGTTGTCGTTTTCGTCAAGAATGGTGACGTAGGTGCGGTCGCCGTCGGTCTTTACCAGCGTGCGGGATATCACCACCGCGTTTTCGTGGGAGGCGAACACCGCTGTGATGTCCGCGGTCTGCCCGACGGTGAGGTAGCTGGGAAGTCCGCCGGTGAACTCGCAGTAGAGAGCATCGGTGTCGGAGAGGACGGAGGGGTACTCTTCATAAAGTCCCTCGGTTATCTCAGTGGGGGTCTTGGAAACATAGCCGGGGTAGTCCTCGCCGTCAACGGTGATCGTCACTTCCTGCCCTAGCGGGAAGCTCTTCATACTAGCGGCGCTGTATCTTATGCAGAGCCGGGTGGGGTCTACTATTTTAACTATTGTCTTATAGGCGGTTATGGTGTCGCCGGGGTTAAGGCTCTGGATATAGCAGACCTCGCCGGACATGCCGGCGTAAATGCGGGAATTGCCAAGCTGGCGCTCGTACTCCGCAAGGGTGTTCTGCTCCATTTCATAGGTAAGGCGGTCGTCCGCACTGCCGGTGGCGTTGTATGTAAGCAGGGCTTTCTCAACGATCAGCTTTTGCTGCTCATATAAATAAGAGAGATTGCCGGTGTCAAGCTCCGCAAGGAGGTCGCCTTTTTCAACGTGCTGCCCCGGCGTCACGAATATCTGTTTCAGCGTGCCGCCGCTTTCCGGGAAGCCTGCGTTGAACTCTGACTTGCACCAGACGTAGCCCGTTGCCATGGTCTTGTCCTCGATTGTTTTCTGGCGGGCGGTGTAGGTGGAGTAGGCTATTTCCTCAACAGCGACTGTGGGCGGGTCGAGAAGCTCCTCCTCTGCGGGGAAGAAGTAACAGCCGGAGAGAGAGCAGACTCCGAGCAGAATCGCTGCCGTTATAATGATCCTGTGTTTCATAATGATACCTCGATTAATTAATATATACTTATACTATTACTATATCATAAAAACGCGAAAAAAAATAGTACTCTGCGGAAAAATGTGTTATATTCAATAAAAAAGAATCAGTTGTTTGTGAAAAAGTACTTATTTGGCGGGGCGAATTGTGCATTATGCTGTGGGCGGTGGAAAGATTGTTTAATATGATGTGCAAATGCGACAGAATTCGCGAAAACGTGTAAAAAATGTTGACAAAGCCGCAAAATGGTGCTATAATATACAAGCTGTCCGGAAAGCTCCGATAGCACAGACGGAAGCTCAAAAAATCACGAAATATTTCAAAAATTTTTGAAATACCTCTTGACAAACGAAAAGAGATGTGATATAATAAATGAGCTTTCCGAAAGGGAAGTCACTTCTTGAAAGACTTGAAAAGAAAATTTAAAAAAGTTTTAAAAAGTACTTGACAAGTTCGAAAAGATGTGATATAATAAACAAGTCGCACGAACGGGTGACTGAAGAAGCTCCTTGAAAATTGAACAATACAGAACGAATTAACATTACCTTGTCGATTCTGAGATAGAGATATCGAAGTTGAGAACAAAGAAAATTCTGGATAAACACAGATTGCGTTAATTTAATTAACGTTGGCGTTTATCTGAACTAGGTTAAATCGTCCGGAAGGACGTTTTAATACAAACTTTAAAGAGTTTGATCCTGGCTCAGGACGAACGCTGGCGGCACGCCTAACACATGCAAGTCGAACGGTGACGAGGAGCTTGCTCCTCTGATCAGTGGCGGACGGGTGAGTAACACGTGAGCAACCTGCCTTTCAGAGGGGGACAACAGTTGGAAACGACTGCTAATACCGCATAACGTCATCGGGTGGCATCGCCTGATGACCAAAGGAGCAATCCGCTGAAAGATGGGCTCGCGTCTGATTAGATAGTTGGTGAGGTAACGGCCCACCAAGTCGACGATCAGT
>CAMCFA010000139.1 GCA_945873955.1 uncultured Clostridia bacterium
ACGATAACGTGATTCTGAACCTCGTGACCGAAGCGTTCCCGATAGTGGTTTACGCTAAGCAGCTTGAAAACAAGCAGCGCCGAATAATGGAGATAATGGAGTGCGAAATTTGCCCGGACGGAACGCGGAAATATCACTCCCTGTACCGCTACAACATCACCGAAAACCGTATGGAGAACGGCAAATTCATCGTAAAGGGAACCCACGAAAAGTGCGCGGATATTTCGCTTTCGTTACAGCGCAGATTGCTTGAAAACGGAATGCCGCAGGCGGAGCTTGACCGATTGCTCGGAAAGGAGAACACGAAATGACTGCAATACTGATAGTCGCCTGTGTCGGCTTAACAGCGGGCTTTTTCATGCTTTTCGGAATATCTCCCATGGAATTCACCGAGGGCATATTCTCAAGAATCCTCGCCAAGCCGAACAGCATAAAATCCCAGATAAACGAAGCCACCCGGCGCAAAAAGCCGAACCTCCTGCGGCGGGAAATAACCGAAGCGCAGGAAATTCTACGGCTCACAAACCGCACGCAAATGTTCGGAATTCTCTGCGCCTGCTCTCTCGGACTGGCGGCTGCGGGAATCTGCATTTCTGCGGCGATAGGAAATCTGTTCCTCGCCCCGGTGCTAGCGATTGGGCTGATGTTCGTGCCGTTCTGGTACGTCAAAACCACCGCCACGAACTACAAAAAAGCAATCTCCTCGGAGCTTGAAACCGCGCTGTCGATAATCACCACGGCGTATCTCAGAAACGAGGATATAATCACGTCTATCGAGGAAAACGTGCATTACCTTAACGCCCCGGTGAAGTCGGTTTTCGAGAATTTCATCAGCAGAATAAAGCTGTCCAACCCGGACTTGACCGCCGCAATTCTGGACATGAAACAGCATATCGACAACGAGGTTTTTCACGAATGGTGCGACAGCCTTATTCTCTGCCAGAACGACCGCAGCCTGAAATCCACCCTCACCCCGATAGTAAACAAGCTGTCGGATATGCGGGTGGTGAACGCCGATCTGGAGTACATGGTGACAGGTCCGCGCAAGGAGTTTATTACAATGGCGCTGTTGGTAATAGGCAATATTCCGCTGCTGTATATGCTGAATAAGGCATGGTACAACAGCCTGATGAACACCATTCCGGGGCAGATAATTCTTGCGGTTTCTGCGGTGGGAATTTTCGTTGCAGCGGCGATTGTAATCAAGCTGACCAAACCGATTGAGTACAAGAGATAGGAGGTTGTTTAGTGGAATTTCTGTTGATTGTTTTCGGCATTCTGCTTGCGGCGGGAATGTTTCTGCTGCTTGCAAATGCGCTCAAAATCCCCTATCTCAAGACCTCAAAGGCGGTAATGAACGCCGGGCGCGAGGATAAAAAGCTGTCCAAAACTATTGAGGCTATAATGCTCGGAATTGCCTCTAAACTGGCGCAGTTTGTCCCGATGGACAAGTATAAACGCACTCGTCTGGAAAGCACTCTGAAGTCCGCCGGAATAAAAATGACGCCGGAAACCTTTACGGCGCTTGCCCTTTTGAAATCGCTCTGTATTGCGCTTTTGGCAATTCCGTGCGCATTCATTTTCCCGCTGGTTATTCCGTTCGTTATAATCCTCGCAGTCGCGGTTTATTTCCGTGAAACCGGAAAGGCAGACGCAAAAATGCGTGAAAAGCGCGAAGCAATAGAGCAGGAGCTGCCCCGTTTTGTTGCCACAGTCGAGCAGGAACTAAAGACCTCCCGTGACATTCTCGCAATAATGGAGAACTTCAAAAAGCACGCGGGAGTGCATTTCGCTTACGAGCTGGACGTAACCTGCGCGGATATGCGCAGTTCCAGTTATGAAGCGGCTTTGACGAGGTTCGAGGCTAGGATAGGCTCGGCGCAATTGTCTGATGTGGTGCGCGGACTTGTTTCTGTAATTCGCGGAGATGACAGCGCGGTTTATTTCAAAATGCTGTCGCACGATTTCAAGTTAATCGAGCTTCAGAGGTTAAAGTCGCAGGCGCAGAAGATACCGCCGAAAATCCGTGTTTTCAGTTTCGGAATGCTGATGCTGTTCCTGCTGACGTACCTGTTCGTAATGGGAATGCAGCTTATAGATTCCCTCGGAACGATGATATAAGGCGGTGAGATATGCGAAAATTATTACGTTCAAAACGCGGTGAGGGCTACATTGACGTCTGCATAATCGTGCTGGTGGTGATTATGATACTTGCGTTATTCACCGCTGTAGCGCCGGTCATGACAGCGAAAATGCAGCTTGACATTTTCGCTGACGAGCTTGTCCGCGAAGCTGAAATCTCCGGCAGAATAGGCGCGGAAACAACATCAAGAGCAAGGGCGCTTTCCGAGAAAACCGGGCTTTCGCCGAAAATAGAATGGTCGAGAAACGGCAAGATTCCGCTGAATCAGGAGTTCACGGTAACGCTTACTGTTACGCTGGACATAGGTTTTGGCGGGTTCGGGAGCTTCCCGGTGACGCTCACCTCAAAGGCAAGCGGTAAATCGGAGGTGTACTGGAAGTGAAGAAAATATCCAAGCTCCTTCGTTCCCGCAAGGGCTTTTCAGCTCCGTGGACAGTCGTTATTGCCATTTCTGCGCTGATGTTTTTTGTTGCCGCGTGGCAGTTTCTGCGGCTCATGACTATTGCGGCGGGGGTAAAGGACGCGGTGCAGTCCGATGTTATTTCCACCTCGGTGGCGAATTACGGGAATGTATACGACGGGATTCGTGAGGGGTATTCCGGCGGGTACAGACTGTCCGGAAATTCGTGGAGAACTGCTGTTTCAAAGGGCAATATCTACGGCAGGCTTGACAATCTTCTCGGCTTGCAGAAGCAGGGTTCAAAGCACGTCAAGCTGAATTCGGACGGCGTGGAATTTGCTGTTTACGGTCTGTCGGTGGAGGTGGACAACGCTCCGCTTGCGCCGTCCGGCGGTGCGGTTTCGCAGTTCTCGGCGACCTCCAGAATTACGCTGGAGGTGCCGATTTCGTTCTGCGGAGATATTCTCCCGCCGATGAAAATTGATTTGTTGGTTAAGTCCAAATACAAGCCCAAATTTTAGTGCTTTGGCAGAAATCGTATATTTCCGCTGGACTTTTGAAAAGACTTGTGGTATTGTACAATTAACAACAAAACAGCCCCGAAAGGACAGGTGATATTATGAAAGAGAAAACTAAGAAAATGCTGATAATAAGCGGTTCTGCGGCGGTGTGCGCGGCGCTGGTGTGCGTAATCTCAGCGCAGTTCGCAAAGGACGAACAGCCGATAGAAACGGCAAGCCTCCCCCAGCAGAATACTCCGGCGGTGACGGTGGCGATCTCAACAACAGCGAAGCCCGAAACCGAGCCGGTAGTGATTGAGGAGTCTGAGGAGATATACACCGCAGAACCTCCCGCTGAAAGGCTGGAACTCCCCGATAATGTTCAGGAAATAGACCAGAGCTTCTCTGAACCTGAACTTCCCGAACCCGAACCTCCCGCTCCGGTAATAACCGACGAGGCGGCGCTCACAAATCCCGAACAGCCGCCGGAATACGAGCCTGTGCAGACTGCTCCGGCAGCTACAACCGCGCCGAACAATATGCCCCAGCACGGCGACAAGCAGAACGGAATGATTTACATCAACGGCTTCGGCTGGGTGGCTGATGAGGGCGGTGGCGGCGTGTGCGAGTACGCCGACGATATGTACGAGAACGGCAACAAGATAGGATACTTCGGATAACACAAACGGCGGCTAAAACAAGCCGCCGCAAGCTTTTGGAGGGTTCATGAAAATAATAAAACGAATAATTTCTGCGCTCCTGCTGGTGGTGTTCTGCTTGCAGGGCGTTTCTGTTTTCGCCGAGGGCGACCCCAACATCGACAACGGTGGTGGAAATCTTCAGGACGGCAGCAAGGACAACTTCTGGAATCCCGGCAATGACGGTGTTCGAGTGACTATTGTTGACTCGCAGACCGGTCTGGCGAAATCCTCGTCGATAGACTACACCAATACGAATCAGAGCGGGATCGCGTTTCATTTCGGCAAGGTGTGCAAGGCGGATTATCTCAACGGCAGTACGCTGAAAGTAAGTACGTCGAGTTATGTTTACAAAAAGCCCGCGCAGGCGCTTCCGACGATAATAAGCGACGGCAGCTCTGTTTCGGCGGATATTCAGGAGATACGCAGCTACTTCACGGACGAGCAGGTGGTGAAAAGCATTGCGGGGGATACCGGCTTCAAGCTGGAAACCCTTACGAACGGTGACTATAAACTGATGATAGAGCCGATAATGTACATCACCTACAACGGTGTTAAAACCGCCATGACAGCCACCGAAGCTGCGCTCTACAATCAGCTCACCGGCGGCGACCTCATAAACAAATTTGGACCTCTGTCGCATAAGAACCTGCCTTTTGCGCTGTTCCTCGAGGAGGACGACCTCGGCTATTCTGCATGGACAGGCGCGACAGACGTCAAGGTCACGGACAGCGATATAATCAAGAATCTCGGCGTTGGAATTGTGTCGTTCAAGGAGAAAGTCCAGGATACCGAAATTGCCGCCGGAGATTACGATTACCGTGTTGACACGGACGTTTACACCAGCATTACCGTGTCCGGCGGAGAGCATACTCCCGACAATCCGGTTACGGTGAAATTCTACATCAAAAACCGTGTTTACACCGTGCGGAATGTTGTTTTTCCGGAGGGAGGCTCGCAGCTCGTCTGGTGCAAATGGCACACTCCCTCCACAGAGCAGACTGTGAATATCCGGGTAGTGGTTACGGGCGGAGCGTCCGCAAGCAAAACGAGTATTTCTGCAAACATTGTGGATCTTAGCAAAAATCCTCCGCCTGACCCTACCGCATACGACCGCAACGACAGCTTCAGTATTCCGACAACTGTTCCCATGAAGCCGCAGAAAACCTCGGTTTCGTGGAGCGTGTGGGAATCCTACTGGAAGTCCAAATGGGTGTGGCATTCCCG
>CAMCFA010000140.1 GCA_945873955.1 uncultured Clostridia bacterium
GCCGTGTGTAACCGAGTTTGCACAATGTCAAGGTCAATGCCGCGACATCGTTAAGAGTGGGGTGGTACTGTCTGAACCGTTTCTTTGTGCATTCAGGGCACATTATCCTTGCTGAAAGCGGGTGCTCTTTCTTTGCGTTGAACAGTTCGTTCAAGGGAACAGGGACTTCCTTTCCGCATTTGCAGCAGGCAGAAAAGGTGTTTCCATCCAGAACGGGATTTTTCTTGTTGTTGTTTTTGGTGTAAATCATTTTCTCCTCCTAAAAAAGTAGTTCGGATTTTTGTCCTCACCTACTAACGGACAGGCAAAGGCAAAAACCGAACCAACACTCAATCTTTTTTATAGAAATCACATTCATAGCCATCTGCCCGAAGCGGAAGTCCCTTTGCGAACGGCGGTGTTCTGCCCATCATCTCGCAAATCTCAGATACATTCGTATCTAATGGACATTCGATAATAAGTTCATCGTGAACGTGACCGCAAATACGATAATCGCTGAGCGTTTGCATAGCGCAGCAGAGAATATCACGGCTTATCGCCTGAACGATATTCTCCACAAATTTCGGACCGTAGCTTTCGATGCGTTCCCATTTCTTTGTGCTACCGACACCCTCGTAGGTGACAGACTCGCTGCCGAACTTGTTTATATCCATTCGGGGCTTGACATAAGAGAGCCGTCTGCCGCTCGGCAGCGTGATGAACAGCATTCCGCTCTGATAATTGAACTTAATGACGTGTGTTTCGGTGGGAATCCGCTCCTTTACTGTCTGCTTAACGCAACGGTCAACCGCCCACCAAAACCGCACAATATTCGGATTGGAGTTTCGCCACATATCAACGAGCGGCTGAAGTTCGTCCTCTGACAGCCCCATCTCCAATGCTCCCATTGCTTTTAGAGCGCCGACCGAACCGCCGTAGCCGAGAGCCAACTCCGCGATTTTGCCTTTCTGCCGAAGATGACCGTTGACACCGTGCTTCTCCACGGGTACACGGAACATCTGCGAAGCAGACGCGCAGTAAATATCTCCGCCGTTCTTGAAAACCTCAAGCCGCCACTCTTCTCTAGCAAGCCATGACAGCACTCTCGCTTCGATTGCGGAAAAGTCGGACACTATAAATTTCATTCCCGCTTTCGGCACGAAAGCCGTGCGGATAAGCTGAGAGAGCGTGTCGGGAATGTCATCGTAAAGCATTTCCATAGCGGTATAATTTCCGCTTTTCACGAGTTCCCGAGCCTGTTCAAGGTCGGAAATATGGTTCTGCGGGAGGTTCTGTAACTGTATAAGCCGCCCCGCCCATCTGCCCGAGCGGTTTGCACCGTAGAACTGAAACATTCCGTGCGCGCGTCCGTCCGAGCAGACAGCATTCTTCATAGCTTGATATTTCTTTACCGAGGATTTCGCAAGCTGTTGACGGAGCGACAGCACCTCCGCAAGCGGCTGCGGAGCGGTTTTCAGCATTGCCGCTACCTCCTTTTTGCCAAGGCTGTCCACCTCCAAGCCGTTCTCGGAGAGCCATTGTTTCATCTGTTGAACAGAATTCGGGTTGTCGAGCGAGGTGAGTTCCTGCATTTTTGCCGAAAGTTTCTCGCGAGAGTTTTCGTCAAAGAGTATTGCATTCTCCACGACCGCCATATCAAGAGCAATTCCACGGTCGTTAATCTGTTGGTCGAGGCAGTATTCCTCCCACACAAAATCGGGAACGGAGAACTTCCGCAGTTTGTCCTGAATTGACATTTCGACCTCGACATCACGCTTGTTGTAAGCCTTGAACTGCGCCCATTTTTCGGGAGCGTGTTTCGGGAGATTTCGCGTTCTGAAGCCGTTTGCTTTGGTAGGAGCGCAGGGAACGCAGAAATACTTGATGAGTTCCTTGCCCTCTTTCAGCTTCTGTTCCGGCAGTCCGATAACCGCTCCAGCGCCCGCCAGCGACAGCGGTAAACCCATATAGGCTGACCATATCATCGAGCACCGCCAAGATTGCGGATTAAGATACTCTCCGGACGGTAACCCGAGATGTTTCGACAGACAAACTCTCTCAAAACTCGCATTAAAAGCCCATTTAGTGACAGAATTGTCCGATAGAGCGGCAATGATTTCTTCGGGGATTTTTTCGCCCTGTGCAAGGTCGTACACCGCGACTTCGCCGCCGTTCACAGACACTCCGAAAAGCAGTATCTCGAAAGCGGGCGACTCAACGTATTTGTACACACCACATTTTGAAAGTTCAATATCGCTGAAAGTTTCAAGGTCAATTGACAGCGTTTTGATTATTTCCATAGTAGTTCACCTCAAAAAGGGCGGTAAAGTTTATCTACCGCCCTATTAGTCCTCAGATGTACAGCAGTCTGAATGTTTCCTTGCCCTTGGGGGTTATCATCGTCTGTGTATCCGTGTATCCCGTCTTGTCGTTTACGAACTCCTTAAGTTCAAACAAGCCGCTGTCAACGTATGCAGCATACGGTCTGAGCTTGCCTTTCTTGGTGCGAAAAAGATAACCTTTGTCCAGTAAGAAACGCACAAAATCGTTCTGCCTTATGCCGAGTTCCTTGGCTGTGTCACGAATTCCCGTGAGCAAGTTTCTGTCAACGAGCATATCGAAGTAATCGGCTTTCGGCTGCATTATCTGATTGGAAACGGTAAGCTGTGCGTTCTTTGCCTTTTCCGCTTTCAGTCTGGTGGCGAGTTCGATGAGGAAATCCGGCGAAGTAAGTGCCTGTTCCAGAACTTCGTCCGTCATGTATGCACCGTTTTTGCGGATAGAGGGCAGGACTTCATCGAACACCCAACGCTCAAAGCGTTCCGCTCCGGGTAGCTTGCTATGAGCGATAAGGCGGTAAACATCGCCCTCCGAAATGAAACCGAGTAACTGAACGCCACCGTTCGTAGGGGTGTCGCATTTCACGACACCCTTGCAGTGCCTTGAAAGAGCGTCACGCGTGTTAGAGTATCCGAGTGCCTTTGCAACATCTGAGCCACAAAACAGCACCTCGCCGTTCTTCTGAATGGTGCGGATTTCTCCGAATTCCGAGTTGTTAAAAGTTGAAATTTCCATGTAAACCCCCATAAACAGCCTTCCCACCCACCCGACAGTATCAGACTGCCAATATTACTTGTGATTGTGCTTGCGGCGCTGCTTAATTATCTGCGCCAGTGAACTAATCATAGTGATAAGATTGCCGATGACCGTTCCTACCGAAATGCCAAAACAAGCGGCAAGCATTATGCTTTCAAACTCCGTCATATTACAACCTCAAGAAAGAAAATCATCATCGTCGTCGGTAGCGAAATCGTCCTCGGCGCGGGTTCTACCGCCGAGCGGCTCACCATCACGGATCTTCTGCAGATTGTTCAGACCGCAGGCGATACCCTTGTTGCCGTTGGAATTAAAAGCATAGAAGCTGATTGACGCTCTGCCGTACACACCGCTATAAACCTCGCTGCGGTCGAGAATTGGATTGCGGTCTGCGTCCACGATACCGGGAGCCGCTGAAGAATTCGCATTGATGAAGTAGCTGTTTGCATACGCTTCATCATCGGGGCGCTCTGTATCACCGTCACGGAGCGGGTTCTTGATAGCGGAGAGAGCGGGAACGGAGCGACCGTTGCCCTTGAGCTTGGACTCACCCTCCTTGTAAGCCGCCTCGATAGCCGCCTTAATCTTCTCGACCGTCTTGGTGTCGGACTTCGGAATGATAAGGCTGACGCTGAACTTCGGAGCGCCACCATTGATGGACTTCGCTTCCCAGACATTTGCGTAGCTGAATCTTGTGTTGGGGCCAGTAATAACCTTTGTTGGATTTGTGAACTTTGTCATGTTAATTTTCCTCCTTGAAATCTTCGTTTGCTGTATTGATTGCCGGACGTTTGTCCGACATAGGAACTAAGGTTGGCTTGCCCTGCGGCTTTTCAATAAGCCCGCCGAGCAGTTCGTTGAACTTTTTCTTGCCGAGCAGAGAGGTCATCGCAGTTATGCTGAGAACGCTATGTTCATACGGGTCAAATCCCGCAGCTTTGACTGCGTCAACAACAGCATTTTCGTCCGTGTACTTGCGGTTGGAACGTCCCTCCACAACCTTGAAACCCTCGTATGTAACACCGCTGAGTGCCTGTCGCAGAGCGTACTCTTTCACATCGTTCACCCAAGAAACGAGTTCGTCTGCCTTGGCGAGAATCGCGGAAATTTCGATGTTATCAAGCGTTGTGGGCGGTTCAAAGTCGTAGCGGGCGAGTTCAAGATTGTATTCTGCGCGCTTGCGGCAGTTTGTTCTTGCCTTGCAGAAGCGACAATGCTCACCCGCCTTGAACTCACCCTCACCATTCCATGCTTGCTTTGCAGCGGGGACGAGTACCTCATCAGCCCATTTCAGCAGTTCGTCAATGGAAATCTCCCAAGTGTCGCTGTGGCTGAGTCTTGGCTGGAAAATGCTCATTCGTACCGTGCTTATGTCGTACAGACACGAGAACATCTCAAAAGCGCCGAGCGCATAAATGCGAAGCTGGTCATTTCCAACGGCTTCAACCTTGACGCCTGTTCCGTACTTTAGGTCGCAGATGTGAAGAACACCGTCAGAAATAATAAGCGCATCGCAAGTGCCGAAACATTCCGGAACATACTTCGAGCAATCTACTCGCTGTTCTACATAGGCAGAGGGGTTCTCGAGGACGCTCATCTGCTCTGCCACAAATGCGACATAATCATCGGTGTACTCGTCCATTGAGTTGTCTTCGCACTCAATGAAGTCGTTTGTGTAGCCGAGATAAGATTTAAGTTTGTTCT
>CAMCFA010000141.1 GCA_945873955.1 uncultured Clostridia bacterium
ACGATTTTGTCAATGTTTCGGTGATTTTTTGTGGTTTAAGGAGAGACTAAATATATTGTGATTTTTTCTACACGATAATGGTTCAAACCTACCGAAAATCTTTTTTGTATTTTTCGGCGGAAATAAAAAAAGCCTGCGAGTACCGTTTCCGGCATTCGCAGGCTGATTGTGCAGTATAAACAAAATTCCATAAGAAAATTTTATACAAGGGGGTTCAAGTCCATTTTCCCTCAAAAAATATCTACGGAAGTGCATTTCTGATTTTGGGCAAGATATATGCCCGCAAGTGGCTCTGTCAAGCCGTTTGCGGGCATAATATCTTTTTTGTCTAACATAGATGGTGCGGGTGACGGGACTTGAACCCGTATGTCATACAACACACGCACCTCAAACGTGCCTGTCTGCCAGTTCCAGCACACCCGCATATATAGTCATCAAGATTGACGTCTCAACGACTATATTATTATATCACAGCAATTCTGTTTTGTCAAGAGCTTTTTTCAAAATAATTTTGAAATTTCTCCTGCGGTATCGAAAAACACCTTGATCTCCTGACGATAACGATGCCCTTTCTCATACCTTGCAGTAAACCACACCGTAATCAAACGGAGAAACGTGTATCTTACCGTCCTTTATCCCCAGACCGTACCTGTCGAACGCCGGGACAAAATCGTAGAACATATCCGTCCTGTCATTCACAATATTGAATGTGCGTCCTCTTGTGCTCTTATTGAGATAGATTATCGCCGCCTCGCGGGTTATCTTGTCATACCGCGCAAATACGCAAACGTTGTCGTCCACCTCAATAAACATCAGATGTCCCTGCTCAAACGCGTGAGTACCCCTGCGCACCTTCGCAAGCTGCCTTGTGAACTCTATAAGCTCCAGATTCTCGCGCCCCCACGGATAGCAGCGGCGGTTGAACGGGTCGCGGTAGCCCTCCATTCCCGCCTCGTCGCCGTAGTACACCGACGGTATACCCGGCAGGAAGAACTGAAGCACCATAGCGCACTTCATCAGGGATATGCCGTACATGTACTGCTCCCCGGTGAGGTAGCGCTCCGCCTGCCAGTCCTTGCCGTTCCAGCCCACGTCGTCCCCGGCAAGCCGCGTCAGAGCGCGCTCGGTATCGTGGGTGGACAAGAAGTTCATCAGCATATCTATCGCGGGCTTGGGGTAGTGGTCTAGGATAGTCAGTATGCTGTCGGTGAACGCCTTTGCGTCCGCGTACTTTACATAGTTCAGTATAGCCTCTTTGAACGGATAGTTCATCACGCTGTCAAGCTGACCGCCGATAAGGTAGCGGCGGCGGACGCCGTAGCTCTCCTTGTTTGAGGCGTCCTCCCAAACCTCGCCGTAAACTATCTTGTCCGAACCCATATCCTTGACCGACTTGTTGATGTTGTCAAGGAATTCGTCCGGCAGCTCATCTGCAACGTCCAGACGCCAGCCCTGCGCGCCCAGCTTTATCCACTTCTGGAGTATGCCGTCCTTGCCGCAGATGTAGTTGGTGTACTGCTCGTTGTTTTCATTGACGTTCGGCAGGGTGGTTATGCCCCACCAGCTTTCGTACTTGTCAGGATATCCCGTAAAGCTGTACCACGGGAAATACGGGCTGTTTTTGTCCCGGTATGCGCCGGAGTGCTCCCCGTACCGCCCGAACTTGTTGAAATATATCGAATCCGCGCCGGTGTGGGAGAAAACGCCGTCAAGTATCACGCTGATACCCATTTCCTTCGCCTTTTCGCACAGCTCCTTGAAGTCCTCCTCCGTGCCGAGCATGGGGTCGATCTTCTCGTAGTTCGCGGTGTTGTAGCGGTGGTTCTCGTGAGCCTCGAAAATCGGGTTCAGATATATCACAGAAACCCCAAGACTCTTGATATACGGCAGTTTTTCAATGATACCCTGCAAATCGCCGCCGAAATAGTCGTTGTTGCGGACTATCCCACGGTCGTCCGGCTTGTAGTAAGGGGTAGCGTACCAGTCGTCGCGCAGAATTCTGTCCGTAGGGACGTTCTCGTGCGGCTTGCCGCTCTTGCAGAAGCGGTCCGGGAATATCTGATACATGATCCCGCCGCGGATAAACAGCGGGGTGTGAAGATTCTCGTCGAACACCGTGAGCTGGAACAGCTCCTCCCCCTCGAACACGCCCTCGGAAGCGCCGTGCCGTTTGATGTACCTTCTCCGCCCGTCCAGCACGCAAGTAAAATAGTAGTGGTGCAGACCGACGTTGTTCGGCGTAAAGCAGCAGGAATAGATGTTGTCGCTGCCGCTCTCGTCCTCCAGCGTAAGCTCAATGAAGCGCTCCTTGTAGCCCGGACGGAACATGACCAGCGTGAGGTCTGTCACCGCCATGCTCTTGGGGAAACGCAGGTTGAAAATACTCGGCTGACCTCTGCGCAGCGCGCCGAAAGGGTGCTTGTAGTTGTTGTCGAAGCAGTCAAAAATCGGTAGGCTCATGATATACCCCCTCAGATTCAAACTGCGCCGCCCCCGTATTCAAGGGCGGCGCAGAAACTATGATTTTTCAGTTGATCACTTGAGATTCCAAATATCTCTTGCGTAATCAGTTACCGCACGGTCAGCAGAGAATCTGCCGGCGCCGGCGATATTATACAGTGACTTCTTGTTCCAGTCAGGCTGGTTCTTGTAAACGTCGCTGATGTAGTGCTGTGTTCCGCGGTAGCTGTCGAAGTCCGCCAGAGCCATGTAGAAGTCCTTGGTTCTGATAGAGTTTGCGACCTCCTCGAAGGTAGCGCCGTTTATGCCGTTATACATGCGCTGGATCACGTCGCGGATAACCTGACTATTGTTGACGTAATCCTCGGGGTGATAGCCCTTCATACGAAGCTCGTTTACTTCGGGAGTTCTCATGCCGAAGATGAAGATGTTGTCAGTGCCGACAGCCTCGTGGATCTCAACGTTAGCGCCGTCGTAGGTGCCAAGAGTGAGCGCACCGTTCAGCATGAGCTTCATGTTACCGGTACCGGAAGCCTCAGTACCCGCAAGGGAGATCTGCTCGGAGATCTCAGCCGCCGGCATAAGGATCTCGGACAGAGTTACACGATAGTCCTCAAGGAACACAACCGAAAGCTTCTCGCGGATCTTCGGGTTGTGCTTGATCTCCTCGCCAATGCACCAGATCATCTTGATGATCTGCTTTGCGATATAGTAGCCGGGAGCCGCCTTTGAAGCGAAGATGTAGGTCTTGGGAACAAAGTCAGCGTCCGGATTCTGGAGCAGGTAGTTATAGTCGGCAATGATGTTCATTGCGTTGAGCTGCTGGCGCTTGTATTCATGCAGGCGCTTTACCTGAACGTCGAAGATAGAGTCAAGGTTCAGCTTTGTGCCGGTGGTCTTTTCAACATACTCGGCGAAACGTTGCTTGTTGTCCTTCTTTATCTTGCCCAGCTTCTCCAGAACGCTGCTGTCGTTTGCGAATACCTGGAACTTGATAAGCTCCGACGCGTCCTTCTTGAAGCCCTCGCCGATACACTCGGAAAGCAGGTCGGTCAGTCCCTTATTGCTCTGGAGCAGCCATCTTCTGTAAGCGATACCGTTGGTGACGTTCTTGAACTGAGAGGGTCTGTCAAGCGCCTGAAGTCTGAATACGTCGTCCTTGATGATCTGGCTGTGCAGCTTGGAAACGCCGTTTACGCTGTGTGAAGCCGCGATACAGAGGTTCGCCATGTGTACCTGGTTGCCCTGAATGATAGACATCTGTGAAACCTTTTCGCTGTTCTGGTTTCTCTTGTAAAGATCCTCGCAGTAACGGCGGTTGATCTCGCAGATGATAGAATAAACTCTCGGCAGGATCTTCTGAACAAGGCTGGTGTCCCACTTCTCAAGAGCCTCTGCCATAACGGTGTGGTTGGTGTAGGCAAAGGTGTTGGTAACGATATGCCATGCCTGATCCCAGCCGTAGCCGCAGTCGTCCAGAAGCACTCTCATCAGTTCGGGGATAGCAAGAGTGGGGTGAGTGTCGTTGATGTGGATCGCGTTCTTCTCGTGGAAGTTCTCCAGCGTGCCGTAAACGTTCATGTGGCGCATTACGATATCGCCGATAGAAGCCGCGCACATGAAGTACTGCTGGCGCAGACGGAGCGCCTTGCCCTCAAGGTGGTTGTCGTTAGGATAAAGCACCTTAGAAATAGCGTGGGCGATATTGTTCGCACCCATAGCCTTTGCGTAGTCGCCGGTGTTGAAGCTGCCCATATCGAAGGACATGCTCTCAGCGCTCCACAGACGGAGCTTGGAAACGCCCTTGCTGTCATAGCCGGAAACGTACATATCATAAGGCACTGCGTTTACAGTGGTGTAGTTTACATGCTCAAGGTGGTGGTAGTTGTTGTCCCAGTACTCGTTGATCTGACCGTCGAAGTGAACCTCGATAGCCTGATCGGGAACAGGTACCAGCCATGCGCCGCCGCCGGGCAGCCAGTTGTCCGGAAGCTCGGTCTGCCAGCCGTCAACGATCTTCTGCTTGAAGATACCATACTCATAGCGGATAGAATAACCGGTCGCGGGATATTCGCAGGTAGCAAGACCGTCCATGTAGCATGCGGCAAGTCTGCCCAGACCGCCGTTGCCAAGACCTGCGTCCGGCTCCTCGTCGTAAACGCTGTCGATCTTTATGCCCATATCCTTGAG
>CAMCFA010000142.1 GCA_945873955.1 uncultured Clostridia bacterium
AGCGTAACAAAATCAGCCGCGTGAGTATGCGCGTTTGAACGGGGCGATTTTGTTTTAATCAGCGTTTCCCTTGACGATCCGATATGATTATACTATAATATTCATAATAAGTCGGTTGTTTTTACAACAGAAACGGAGAATAATATGAATCAATATATACCAATCCTACAAGAAACGCAGCTTTTTGAAGGGTGCGGCAAGGAAGATATCGAAGCTATGCTGGGCTGCTTGCAGGCAAGGCTGCGCACATATAAAAAGGGCTCATTTGTATTAAGGCAGGGTGAGCGTCTTGACAAGATCATGGTGCTTGCAGAGGGAAAACTGCATATCCAACGGGACGACCACTGGGGCAACCGCAGCATAATAAACATTATAACCCCCGCCGAAATGTTCGGTGAGGCTTTCGCTGCACCGGACAGCGGGGCGCTGTTAAATGATGTTCTCGCTGTGGAGGACAGCGTGGTTTTCCTCTTTGATTTGAACAGGATAATTACGGTCTGCTCGTCGGCGTGCAGATTTCATTCAATGGTAGTGCAGAACCTGTTTTTCGCAATATCCGAAAAGAACCGAAAGCTCGTTCAGAAGCTGGGATATATGTCTGAACGCACCACCCGTGGGAAGCTCATCGCGTATCTTTCAGATGAGGCAAAACGCAAGAACAGCAGCGCGTTTTCGATCCCCTTTAACCGTCAGCAGCTTGCGGATTACCTTTCGGTAGACAGAAGCGCGATGTCCAGCGAGCTGTGCAGAATGCGCGACGAGGGGCTGCTGAGGTTCGACAGGAACAGATTTGAGCTGCTTTAGGGCAATATTCATGCCGCATGGGAATTTTCAGCCGAGGTTATTTTGTTGGAACCTGTCTCCTCGCAGTTTCAGTATCTGTTTTGTCGTATTATCAGTCTCCTGCCTTGAAATTGTACACAGGCTTTATTACACGAATTATCTCCGCAGTGGGAGTGATATTATCAACAATGTCCTTCATGCTCTTGTACGCCATCGGGCACTCGTCTATCGTGGAAATGTGGATAGATGTGGAGAATATCCCCTCCATGCTGCTCATAAACTCATCGAGCGAGAATCTTTCCTTTGCGGCGCCGCGGCTGAAAAGACGTCCTGCTCCGTGGGGCGCTGAACAGTTCCAGTCATCATCGCCCTTTCCGACGCAGATAAGGCTTCCGTCGCGCATATTGATAGGTATCAGCAGCTTCTCGCCCTTTTTCGCTGACACTGCGCCCTTACGGACTATGTTGCTCTCAAGATCGATATAATTGTGGACAGTTTCAAACTGCGCACAGTCCGAAAGCTCCATACCTAACGCCAGCGCAAGAATATTCTTTGCGATCGTGACGCGGTTCAGCGACGCAAAATCCTGACATATCCGCATATCATTCAGATACATTTCACGGTACTCTCCGGTAAGATAACAAAGCTCCTTAGGTGTGCTGCATTCTGCCGCCTTAAAGCTATTGTGCAGCTGCTTTATCGCTGCCTGTATCTCACTGCGTCTGCCCTCTGCCTTGTATTGTGCGATAAGAGCGTTCTGCTGTTCAAACAGCTTATCCTTCCCGCACATCAGCTCGTATGCAAGGCTTTGATAATACTCAGCGACCTGCTTGCCGAGGTTACGGCTGCCGGTGTGGATAACAAGATACTTGTTCCCGTCGTCGTCTTTATCTATCTCGATGAAGTGATTTCCGCCGCCGAGAGTTCCTATGCTGCGCTCAAGTCGCTTTGCGTCCTTCAGACTGCGGTAGCATTTCAGCTCCATAAGCTCCGGAAATCTTACTATTCTGCCCTCATGGACGTTCTTGCCCGAAGGGACATATTTCCGTATCACATCGTCCAGCTTATTGAAATCAATGTCGATATTCCCAAGCTCCACGGTATACATTCCGCAGCCGATGTCAACGCCAACGATATTCGGTATGACCATTTCGCCAAGGTCAGCCGTGAAGCCTATCACACAGCCCTTTCCGGCATGGACGTCCGGCATTATCCTTATGCGGCTCCCCTTAACGAACGGCTGGTCGCAGAGCAGCTTTATCTGTTCTGTCGCAGTATCCTCAATGATGTCTGTATAGATCGTCGCCGATGCGTATTGTCCGGTTATTGTTTTCATGGTTATTTTCCTTTCTGCCCTGCGGCGTTTTCTCCTGATGTGTCAAGTATACATCATCATCACGGATATGTCACGGAAAAAAACTTGCGAAAACAGAAAAGAGCGACGCAGCGTTCTTACCTTATGCCCATTTCATACTGCATTCTAAGCCTCCGGCGTATCTCATCGACAAGGCTTTTTGGAGCATACACCCTCATCATCGGGCCAAATGAAAGCACCCGTATAAGCAATTCAGTTTCATCATTTTCGGAGTAGAAAACCCGCAGGCGGTAGCGGTTCCCGCCGATATGCGAGGTTTCGCGCTCGAAGTGCGAAAAATGTAGCATGGCGCGCTCCAGAGCGTTGCGCTCATCTGTAAGCTCAGCCTCCATACAGCACATTCTCTGCGGTTCTGGAGGCTTCGGCTCAAAGTACAGCCCCGGACAGAGCAGCATGCTCTCTATCCCTGCAACTCTGAGCATATCAACATTCCGGCAGCCGCTCACACGCAGGCGGAACTTGTCGTCCTTCTCGGAGTATTCCAAAAGCTGCAAACGGCACTTGATACGACGGGTCCTCCCCTTTGCGCTATGGTATATGATCTCCGCGACGCTGTCGGTCTTTATCCCGAAAAGCGCCGTCCGGAACACTTCGATATAGTGAGGGTCATTAAACGGATCTCCGTCAGCGTATTTATCAAAATACACGATATCATCAGGCATGAACAGAGGCTGCACACCGTCAAGAAAGCTCCAGTCCAAGTCAAACAGCTTCATTCGCGGGTCGAGGGATATTGCTTTAAGCCAGCGCTTCTGTAATGCTGTCAGCGGCTGCGACGGCTCTTTGGTGAGCGGGGTGGACATATCCGAACAGAGGAGCTGCCACTTTTCTTCGGTCAGTGCGGGGATTATTTTCAGAAAACTCTCGGAAAACGCTTTTTCATCGCATATCCGCTTCATCATATCGGGCGTAAGAGTTCCGTCAACTGCCCGTGCGAGTATCTCTGATACCGCGCTGAAATATGCGCTGTAAACCTCATGGAACAGCGTTTTCATCACCTCCGATACCGTATATCTCATACATCTTTTTCATATCGCTCCGCAGCAGATTTTCGGCGGTACGATCCTTGAAATCAAGCTGTATCAGCCGCCCGGTGAATGTCCGTATCCACGAGCGTATCTCCGAGCTGTCAACAAGCTCTGCATAGAACCGCGCGGTGTGTTTGTCAATACGCTCGACAGTACCGCAGCGTTTTTCCCGCAACAATCTGCGGTATATGTGCTCCTCGTTCTCTCCGATGTGTATCAGAAATTCCACCTGCTGCGGACGTGCTTTTTTATTGCAGGCAACACCCCACATATTCTGCTGCATTCCGGTCAGCGTTTCTCTAAGCTCGTCAAAACGCGGAGATATCTCCCCGATTCGCACATCTGTAATAAGGTCAACGCGGTAGGAACGTATCTCGTGAACCACCGGGCTGTACGCCATCAGCCATTGTCTGCCGCTCTGAACGCTCGAAAATATTTTCAGCGGAACGACCTCCCATCTTGCTGTTCTGTTTTTCTTTACGGAGTGTACAGTAATAGTCACCGAGCGCTTTTCAGACACCGCACAGAGCAGTCCGCAAAGTATCTCACTGTCGAGGGCATGAGATATGTAGTGGTGCTTGAATTCAAAAACACTTCGCACCCTCCCGTCAATCATGAAGCTGCCAAGCACACCGCAGGGCGCTATCTCAGAGAACAGATCCAGCACGTCTGAATGATCAGACATATCGGGATTATCGCTGCGAAAATACCGGACGACCCTTCCTCGCTTCTCAGAGCGGATAAGACCGAGTTCTTCATATTCTGCGAGCTTCTTGCGAACTCCGGAATCGTCGAAGATCATCGGCTCCGAAAATACCGCGGTGTAGGAATTCAGCCGCTCAAGTATCTCAGATAAAGTCAGCGGCGCTTTTTCGTCCAACATGTCCATCAACAGGAAATGCAGCGTAATATCCCGATCGGTGAAGCTCGCTGTCCTAAGCAGTCGGTACAGTGGATTTCTGCCGCCGTTCCTGCTGTCTATCGAGAGGTATACGTTCTTTCCGCGTGAGTCTCTCGCACTTGATGTATATTCACCGAGGACGCACTCCAGACGGCGGCGCTCGTTGTCGTAGGTTCTGCCGCTTTTGCTGTCGAATTCCTCACGGATACGAAAACCGTATACATAGAATTCCCGCATATAGCTGCGCATTTTTTCAAAATTCTTCACAAGCTCACTGAACGGCATGGCTGCGCCCCCTTTCAACAATTATAGCGCTTTCGGATCATGCTGAGCATATAGCATATACCTTCTTTGATCAATTCTGGCTTAGGCTTTGACATTTGTATAAGATAGATTTATAATTTAAGTGCAACACCCGAAAAAATAATGACACATAAAGCACC
>CAMCFA010000143.1 GCA_945873955.1 uncultured Clostridia bacterium
ACTCCCTCAAGCGCCCCTACCGCAAGAACGCGAAGTTCATCATGAACGACCAGACCATTGCAGTGCTGCGCAAGCTGAAGGACGGCAACGGCGCGTATCTGTGGCAGCCCTCGCTTCAGGCGGGCGAACCCGACAGGCTGTTCGGCTACGAGGTTTACACCTCGCCCTATGTTCCCACGATTGCGGCGGGCAAGCCTGTTATTGCATTCGGAGATTTCAGCTACTACAACATCGGCGACCGTGGCACTCGTTCTTTTGCGGAACTCAAGGAACTGTACGCAGGAAACGGTATGGTGGGCTTTGTGGCAAAGGAGCGCGTTGATGGCAAGCTGGTTCTTCCCGAGGCAGTGCAGATTCTCAAGATGAAAGCAGGCTCCGGTTCGTGATGAATGAACTGCTGACCAAAGTAAAGCAGAACCTCATACTGGAGCACTCGGAGGACGATGTTCTTCTAGTAAATTATATCACCGCCGCTATTTCCTATGCGGAAAGCTATCAGCACGTTGAACAGGGGTATTACACCGACAACCCGATGTCAGCGACTACCGAACAGGCTGTTATTATGCTGTCATCTCACTTTTACGAAAGCAGAGATGGCAGCACAGGCGGCTTTTTCGGGGACAATGTTCAGGCGGGAAAACAGGTGTGGGATACAGTGAATATGCTCTTGCGGCTTGACAGGCGGTGGATTGTATGAGTTTCGGCAAGATGAATAAATCCATTGAAATAACGCAGAAACAGATTGTAGCCGACAGCGAGGGTTTTCAGTCCGAAACCGATGTTGTTGTGGCAAAGGTTCGGGCATACCGCGAGGGGCGGCACGGCAGCGAGAAATGGGCTAACCGTGCCGTTTTCTCCGAAGCCACCGACTTGTTCCGTTTTCGCACAATTCCCGGTTTGGAAATCTCAACGGATATGCGTATCCTGTGCGGTGTGTCAGTGTTTGAAATAACCTCTGTGGAAAACGTGAAAGGCAGAGGAATGTATGTTGAGGTGCTTGCAAAGGAGGTCGAGCCGAGTGTCTAAAGCAGAAGTAAAAATGCCCGATGAGTTTCTTGCAAGAATTTCTCGTTTGGGAAATCAGACTGACAGCATTGTCGAAAAGGTTTTGCAGGCAGGCGGCGAGGTGGCTCTGGATAAGGTTCGGAGCAACCTCAAAGCCGTTGTGGGTTCGGGAAACAAAGGCGAATCCCGCTCCACAGGCGAACTTGAACGCTCTCTCGGTCTTTCGCCTGTTATGGTTGATAAGAACGGAAATCACGACATCAAGGTGGGCTTTTCAGAGCCGAGAACGGACGGTTCAAGCAACGCTAAAATTGCGAATATCCTTGAATACGGCACAAGTACGCAACAAGCAAAACCCTTTCTGAAACCTGCAAAATCCGCTGTGAAAAAACAGTGCGTGGACGCTATGAAATCCGCTTTTGAAAAGGAGGTCGAGGGACTGTGAGTTTGCTTTCCGAACTAACAGAAATTGCGAAACGGCTGAAAATCCCCGCGCGGACTGCGGTGTACTCGGGAAAACCGCCCGATGAATATCTGGTGTTCACTCCGCTCTACGACAGCTTTGAACTTCACGCAGACAATTCACCCGAAATTGATGTACAGGAAGCGCGAATTTCGTTGTTCAGCAAGGGTAATTACAATCAGACCAAAAGCAAAATTATCCGCGACCTTATCAGCGCAGATATTACTATAACTGCCCGAAAATATGTCGGTCACGAGGACGATACGGGCTACAATCACTATGCCATTGATGTGGCGAAAGAATACGGAATGGAGGAGATATAATGGCAACAATCGGTTTGGATATGCTTTACTACGCGCCGATTACCGAAGATGAAAACGGTGAGGAAACCTACGGAACTCCCGCAAAACTCGCCAAGGCTATGACTGCGGATTTGTCCGTTGAGCTTGCCGAGGCAACGCTTTATGCCGATGACGGAGCGTCCGAAATTGTCAAGGAGTTCAAGAGCGGAACGCTTTCCCTCGGCATTGATGATATTGGCAACAGCATCGCGTCTGTTCTGACCGGAGCGACTATTGACAGCAACAATGTGGTTATTTCCGCAAGCGAAGACGGTGGAAATCCCGTGGCTATCGGCTTTCGTGCGAAGAAGTCCAATGGCAAGTACCGCTACTTCTGGCTTTACAGGGTCAAGTTCGGTATTCCGTCAACTTCCCTTGCAACAAAGGGCGACAGCATTACGTTTTCAACACCCACCATTGAGGGTACGGTTCTCCGCAGAAACAAGCCGGACGGCAGCGGAAAGCACCCGTGGAAAGCGGAGGTCACCGAGGGGGAAAAGGACGTTCCCGCAAGCGTTGTTACGGACTGGTACAAGTCGGTTTATGAGCCGACTTACGCGGCAACTCTACCCGAAACTTTACCGACAGAAAACGAGGAGGTTTAATCTATGGAAAACGAGCGCAGTTCTGTAATCACAATCGGCGGTGAGCAGTACGAAATGGTTCTCACCACACGCGCGACAAAGGCTATTTCCACCCGCTACGGCGGTCTGGATAATCTTGGCGACAAGCTGATGAAGTCCGAGAATATGGAGATGGCGCTTGATGAAATCGTGTGGCTGATTACGCTGCTCTGCAACCAAGGTATACAGATACACAACCTCAAAAGCGAGGATAAAAAACCGCTGCTCACCGAGGAAACCGTGGAACTTCTCACCTCTCCTGGCGAACTTGCGGAGTACAAAGACGCAATCACCGAAGCTATGCTGAAAGGCACAAAGCGAAATGTGGAAAGTGAAGATACCTCAAAAAACGCAGTAACAGCCGAGTAAACGATGATGTATTGTTCACTCGGCTGTTCTATTATGGCACGGCACAGCTGCACCTCGGTTCGGAAGAGGTGTGGCTTATGCCGTTCGGGTTTCTGCTGGATTTGTGGGAGTGCCATAAGCAGTTTATGGGGATTGCAAAGCCGAAAAGGGAGATGTGCATTGATGAGGTTGTGCCAATGGGAATTTGATTGTAAAAGAGGTTGACAATATTGGTAAAGTGTGGTATAATATATTATAAGGTACAATTTATCTGCTTAATTAGTTGGAAGATGAAAGGGTGTTGTGTATGACAATTTATACCACAAACGAGTGGAAAGGTTGTGGCAAGCAAAACTACTACTGGCATGAATACAGACTTGAAGGAAATCGCGTTGTTAAATATAAGTGTAATAGGCAAAAGATTTTTGATGGTCATGAAAACAACTGGGAAGAAGATGAGAATGAAGTGGATTCATGGGAAATTGGTGACCCCAATATGCCGGATTGGCTGAAACAATATCTACCGTAATTTGATAACATCATATATATTAATCAGATAAATATCTTTAAGGAGCACCCACCACGGCTGCTCCTTTTTCATATTTTCCCCGAGCCGCAAGGCTCTTTTTTTATGCCCTTTTTCCAAGGAGGTGACACAGAATGTCCGAGAATTTCGGCTTGAAAATCGGTCTTGAGGGCGAAAAGGAATTCAAGAAATCCCTCGCCGAAATCAACAATTCTTTCAAGGTGCTTGGTTCTGAAATGAAGCTTGTGGATTCGCAGTTCGACAAGAACGATAAATCTGCCGAGGCACTCACTGCAAGAAACCAAGTCCTCAACAAGGAAATCGACCAGCAGAAACAGAAAATCGAAACGCTCCGTTCTGCCCTTGCCAATGCCGCAGAGTCATTCGGCGAGAACGACCGCCGCACTCAAAGCTGGCAGATACAGCTGAACAACGCGCAGGCGGCTCTGAACGGAATGGAGCGTGAACTGAACTCCAACAACACAGCGCTCGCAAATGCCGACAAGGGCTTTGATGAAGCGGGAGATGAAGCAAAGGATTTCTCAAATTCCGTCAAGAACGCGGCCGACACAAGCGAGGACGCTGACGGAAAGCTAAGCAAACTCGGAGATACCGCAAAGAAAATAGGTGCGGCTCTTGGCGCTGCCGCCGCCGCAGTCGGAACAGCCTGTGTCGCCGCAGGAAAAAAGCTGTGGGATATGGCGAACGAAGTCGGCTCGGCGGGTGACCAAATCGACAAGACCTCGCAGAAAATCGGCATAAGCGCCGAAAGCTATCAGAAATGGGGCTATGTCTTTGAGCGTTGCGGCGCGGACGTGGACAACCTCCAATCGGGTATGAAAAAGCTGTCTACCGTCATAACGGACGCGGCGGGCGGCTCGGATTCTGCAGCCGAAAAGCTGTCTGCTGTGGGGCTTTCCATCGAGGACTTGAACGGCAAAAGCCAAGACGAGCAATTGTCGCTTGTAATTGCCGCCCTACAAGGCATGGAAGCGGGTGCGGAGCGTACCGCCGCCGCAAACGACCTCCTCGGTAAATCCGCAACGGATATGGCTGCCGTTCTGAACATCACCGCAGAGGAAACCGAACGATTAAAACAAGAAGCCGAGGACTACGGAATGGTTATGAGCAACGAAGCCGTAGCCGCGTCTGCCGCTTTTGAGGATAGTCTTACTAAGTTGTCGCACACGGCGGGTGGGCTGAAAAATCG
>CAMCFA010000144.1 GCA_945873955.1 uncultured Clostridia bacterium
GACGCTACCGAGTGGAAGGGCGCTAAGGTAAACGGCGTTGAATTCACCTCTGTTATCGGCGCTGACGGCAAGCCCCAGAAGCTCGCTCACCCGAACTCCAGATTCACCGCTCCGGCTATCAACTGCCCCTGCGTATCTCCTGAGTTCAACAACCCGAAGGGCGTTCCGGTAACCGCTATGATCTTCGGCGGCAGACGTGCTTCCACCACTCCGCTGGTATATCAGTCCTTTGACTGGGCACACGGCACATATATCGGCTCCGCAGTTTCCTCCGAGACCACTGCGGCTGCTACCGGCGCAGTAGGCGTGCTCCGTCACGATCCTATGGCTATGAAGCCGTTCATCGGCTACAATGTAGGCGACTACTGGGCACACTGGCTCGAAATGGGCGAGAAGCTCGGCGACAAGGCTCCTAAGATCTTCAACGTAAACTGGTTCAAGCAGGACGAGAACGGCAACTTCATCTGGCCGGGCTTCGGCGACAACATGAGAGTTCTCGACTGGATCATCAAGCGCTGCGAGGGCAAGGTTGACGCTGTTGAAACTCCTATCGGCTACCTGCCTAAGAAGGGCGACATCAACCTCAAGGGCATTGAGGACGAGGTTACTCCCGAAATCGAGGACAAGCTGCTTGAAGTTGACGTTGATCTCTGGAAGAAGGAGATCGCTGGTATGCGTGAGTACTACGCAGACCTCACCAAGGGCGGCGCTCACATTCCGCAGGCTCTGTATGATCAGCTCGATAAGATTGAGGCTAGACTTAACAAGGCTTGATCGCTTAACTGCATAATAAAATCCCCCGTTCCTAGGAGCGGGGGAATTTTGTGTTATTCAGCGTTATCAAGGTTTATGGTGTAGTCGCCGATAGTTACGGAAGCAAGATCGTTCACATTTATCGGCTTGTCAAGCAAAGCGCTGTGGAATTCACGGGCTCCATTATATTCGGAGGATTCGCTTATAGCGTAATTCTTCACTTCGGTACCGTCCCTGAAACGGTAGATCAAAGGATCAGAGTTAACCAACAGTTGCCCGATTTTTTCTCCGGGCTGAGTGTACCACTGAACGCTCAGAGGTGTGATCACCACATCTTCAAGAAAATAGCGGTAGTTGTCGTGGATTATCTCAACGTTGGGCGAAACGGCTATGCGGTCAGTGTTCATAAAGTCCAGCGGCAGGGACAGAACCACGGGTTCGTCCAGTTCCAGCTCCCACCATGAGTGGTCGCTTGCGCTCAAATTAAAGATGTCGAATTCCACATAAAGAACCATGTCATTGCTGAGATACCCGTCCTGATAGTAATATGCTTTTGTTCTGGAACAGTCAACTGCTTTCTCGTTGATAGTACCGTCCGGCGTGGGAAGAGGATATCCAAAGCCATCTGAATAATTGCAGCCGGGATTCAAAAAGCTGCAATCAAGATTCAGAAACGGTTTTTTTCCATCCTTGCTGTACTTGCTGTAATATTCTTCCAGAACATCGTCCTTGACCGTGAGATCGTACATTACCATAACGACATTGCTGTCGGCTATTGCCCCAGTGAAGTGCACAATGCCGTAACCGAAATCCACGGTCTGATCAAGATTTATTCCCATTTCGGACAAATCAGCGGTCGAAACATGATTTTGTATGCCGGTATCAACATAGCCTAAGTAATCGTGTGTAATCTCGTTATAGAACCCCTCGAACATCTTAGAGAAGTCCCACCCGGTAGAAGCTCCCACAGCGGTAACCCCCACCGAAACCGCCGTCACCGCCGCAGCCGCGATAATGACCGGCTTGCGGAACGCGCGTCTTTTCGGGGTTTCTGTGAATCCGCCGGGAGCGGCTTCCTCCCTGCGGGAAAGAACGTCTTGAAGCAGTTCCTCGTCGGTTTTCGGCGGGGTGATCTGGTCAAAAAGCTGTGTATATCTTGATTTCATAATTATTCCTCCTCTGTCAGCAGTTGTTTCAGCCGCCTGCGCCCTCTCGAAAGCCGGGAGGTCACCGCGGTCACGCTGATGTCCAGTATCTGCGCGATCTCCCGCGCTGAATATCCCTCATAATAGAACAGGTGTATCACCGCGCCGTATTCCGGTGGCAGTGACTTTATCAGCGGCAGCAGCTCACTTTCGGCGGCAGGCTCCGCGGGGATCTCGGCATGATCCAGCGGGTCCTGCGGGTCGCCGTGGGTGCGGCGGTATTTCAGGAGATTCTTTGAGAGATTGACGGCTACCCGGATAAGCCAGCGCTTGCAGTCCTCGTCGGTCGGGAACTCGCCGGGATAGTTCATCAGCCGCAGGAACGCGTCCTGACACATGTCCTCGGCGTCCGCGCGGCTTCGCAGGTAGCTGAACGCCACCCGGTACAGCATTGTGTGGTACATACGGACGTATTTTTCGACGTTCTGGTCGGTCGTGCTCTCCCTCCTTTTTGTGATGTTGAAGGACGTCTTTCATAGATATAACAACCGGGCGGGGTAATTTGTCACCAAAAAAAAGCCGCCCCGCAGTCGAAATTCGACCCGCAGAGCGGCGGAATAATGTACGTTATTCAGCAATCAGAAGTCAATATCGTTTACCGCAGAGTTAGCAAGCTGAAGCTCCTTCTTAGGTATACGCTTCAGCGGGGAATATACGAACTTCTTGCAGGAATCATAGGCTTTAACCTCGCCCATCTTCGAGCAAATGATCTTATCGCCCTCGCCGGCGGTGCCCAGCTCGCAGTATTTGCAGGAGGGCTTGATATTGTTGCCGAACAGCTTTTTCTTTGCCATAAAAATTCCTCCATTCGTTAGCGAATAATTCGCAAAAGGCTTTCATGAACTCTCTATTACGTCTTAGCGCAGATCAGCGCAGATTACGCAGACACGCCCGGCGAAATCCGGGAACGCAGGGAGTTCCATATATATTATTATATCACAGCCGCGCGAAATTGTCTATAATTATTCGGAAAATACCCGATTAATTTTTTGTCGGCGGTTTTGTGGATTTTGACGAAAGTCAATATCAGAGAAAATCAAAAAAAATTCAGAAACCCCTTGACAAACCCGGCATAATGGTGTATAATTACAACGTTGGCACTTTAGAGATAAAAAGCATAAAAGCACAAAAGTGCTAAAGCGAATTATAGTTCAAATCTGAAAGGACAGTATCATCATGAAAGAGATCTCAAAGCTTATGGATTACAGATCGGATATCAGAATAGTTGACGCGACAATGCGCGACGGCGGACTGGTGAACAACTTCCGCTTCACCGATGAATTCGTCAAGGATCTGTACCAGACTAACATAAAAGCCGGCGTGGACGTTATGGAATTCGGCTACAAGGCTTCAAAGGAAATGTTCAATGTCAAGGACTTCGGCAAGTGGAAGTTCTGCGATGACGAGGATATCCGCGCGGTAGTCGGCGACAACGACACCGATCTGAAGATCGCGGTAATGGCAGACGTAGGCCGCTGCGACTACAAGACGGATATTCGCCCCAGAAGCGAAAGCCCGGTGGACATAATCCGCGTTGCTACATATCTTAACCAGATCCCCGCAGCGGTTGACGTTATCGAGGACGCCGCAGCAAAGGGTTACGAAGTCACCTGCAACATCATGGCTATCTCCAACGGGCAGGAGGGTGACATCAAGGTAGCTCTGGATATACTCGGCAAGTCCCCGGTGAATGTTTTCTATATCGTGGACAGCTTCGGCGCACTGTTCCCGGAGCAGATCCAGAGGATCGCGTCATTGTACTGCGAGTTCGCCGAGAAATACGGCAAGAAGGTGGGTATCCACGCGCACAACAACCAGCAGCTTGCGTTCGCGAACACGATAGAGGCTGTCGGTGACGGTGTTGACTGGCTGGACGGCACCTACTCCGAAATGGGCAGAGGCGCCGGAAACTGCGCTATGGAGCTGCTGCTCGGCTTCCTCAAGAACCCGAAGTACAACATCTACCCGGCGATCCAGTTCATTGAAAAGCACATGAACAAGCTCAAGGAAGAGGGCGTCGTTTGGGGCTATGATATGCAGTACCTGCTGACCGGTATGCTCAACCAGCACCCCAGAACTGCGATCCAGTTCACTAACGACCGCCGCAAGGATTATTCCGAATTCTACAAGGAAGTCACCTCGCAGGAATAAATCGTTAATTGAGAGCTTATCCACCCCGGAGATATCCTCCGGGGTCTGATATGCTGAAAATATTTTTTTGAAAAACCCAGTTTTTTTTGAAAAAGGTGTTGACAAAAGAGAAAAAACGTGATATAATATACAAGTCGTCAGGGAACAGCGGAAAGTGTGAACTGGCAGACCTTTATCGCTGGTGTAGCTCAGCTGGTAGAGCAGCTGATTTGTAATCAGCAGGTCGGGGGTTCGAATCCGTCCACCAGCTCCATTTTCTTAATGGAACAACAATTAAATATGTGGGAGCTTTCCCGAGTGGCCAAAGGGGACAGACTGTAAATCTGCTGCGTCATGCTTCGGTGGTTCGAATCCACCAGCTCCCACCAGTCGAGTGCCTCGACACGCA
>CAMCFA010000145.1 GCA_945873955.1 uncultured Clostridia bacterium
TTATCGTGGTATTCTAATGATAAAGGCGATTGTTGTGGTGATGTTATTGATTATAACACTTGCCTCTAGGCTCGTCAAGGCTTTTGTGGTATATTTCTCGCAATTCCACAAATATAGTCTTATTTACAATTTTGTAGGAGGATTTTTATCGTTATGGAGAGCAAAAACACCTGTGTTGAGGTATTTGGCAAGCGGCTTAAAGAGCTGCGTAAAGCGAACGGCTACACGATTGAGCAGTTCGCCGATATGGTGGGCATATCTAAAAGCACCCTCGGCTATTATGAGAACGACAAACGAATGCCCGACATTGAGATACTCTCACGAATAGCTGACACGCTGAATGTGAATGCCGACTACCTTATCGGCAGAACGAACACGACAGCGCTGAAAGGGAAAATGAATACAGTGTGTGATTTCACAGGCTTGTCTGATTGTGCAGTAGAATACTTGTCGGAGTTAGTCAAGAACAAGGACTACGCAAAGCTGTCGATTATCAATCACTTGTTTGATGAGTTGACCGAGGACTACGATTTTTACAGCTACGAAACGCAGAATGGTGAAGAAGCCGCAAGCAGCGTCTCGGCGCATTGTTCTTTTACTTTGGAAGGTGTTCGGTTACGGACAGCGTGTGGGACGAGTTTGATGACTTGGGCAACGACAGGCGCAAGGAGATACTTGCGGCGGCATATAAGCAGCTTCTTCTCAATCAAGTCACCGAACTTGTTAAGTCGAGTGCTGAAGCGTATAGGCGAGATAACGAGCCGATGTAATGATAACTCCAAAACTGAAAAGAATAATTTAACCCTCCTGCGTTCGGGCTGAACGGCGGGAGGGTTTCGCATTTATAGGGCAGGACACATAGGGATAAATGTATAGCTTGGTTGGATTTACCCTAGAGAAGAACAGAGGTAAAAGTGTGAGGTCGGAAATTTTATCTCCCTGCTCTGACACAGGTAAATTTTAACAGCAAGGAATTTTACCTTGCCCGTGTTACCACTTAAAAAAGAGGCACAGAAGATTTTATCTTCCAACGCTGTGCAAATCCATTTTGGAGTTTCGGAGTTTAAGTCGCTGACCGTGGGGTCAAGCGAAAAGGGGTTTCAGGGGATTTGCCCCTAACTCAATGACCTATTGTGAAGCTGTGCGTAACAATATGGCTATTGAGTATAGCCTTATTGATTGAAGCCGAAAAAATAGCCCAAAATCAAACACCAAAAAACAGCCACACCACAGAGGTAAATGGCTGCAACGAAAGAAGGAGGTATCCTACTATGAGTGAGGTAGAAGGCAAGACGCTCTCAATTTACTTTAGGATAGACGAGGGGGTAATCGAACATAACAACAGAATTTTCATCGCCAAGAATGTGGACGGCGAACGGGTGTAGGATAACATTAAAGCATACTCGGTGAGTTGTTCTACAATTTCGATAATTGCTTGTATCAGGACAACGAGTGAGAAGACTATATTAATGTGAGCGATGTAGTGCTAACACGTCTTCTCAAGACTGCGTACAAGCAGTACCTGTTCGACCAAGTAGCAACAGCTGTTAAGGACAGCGCTAACTCTTATGCAGAGTATATGAAGCCGTTGGTGTGAGGATAAATATATTCCCTCAACTCCTCGGACGGAATGAGCAACCTATCTTGCACTATTGGAAATTATATGCTATACTGTAAGTAGATGAATTGAAGAAAAGAGGGTATGAAATGCTTTCAGCAATTTTGTCAATGGTAAGCGATGAAACAGATAAAGAACTTGTCCGTTCTTTGTATGAAAACAATGAACAGCTTATGTATAACATCGCATATAATATTCTTCATAACCGTTCCGATGCCGAGGACGCTGTGCAGGACGCTTTTGTAAGCGTTATAAATCACCTTGAAAAGATACGCGAAATCAACTGTAACGAAACCCGTTTCTATCTTGTTATTATAGTGAAGAACATTTCGTTGAATATGCTTAAGAAGAAGCAGCGACACCCTGAGGTCGATATCGACACAATATACGATGCCCAATCAGACGATAAAGTTGAGGATGAAATTCTAGGCAAAATCCACTCTGAAAAAATCAGGGACGCATTGCGCCAATTGTCAGACAGTGATTATGAGGTGATGTTTCTTTATCTCATCAAGGAGCATACTCCATCCGAAATCGCACAGCTTCTTGACATTACAGGAAATCAGGCACGACAGAGGATATTTCGTGCAAGACAACGGTTGATAAAGCTGCTTGAGAAGCGAGGTATTACCAATGAAACTTGATGATTTAATTGCTGACGGAATGATGAATTCATTAGATGAAAGGCTGGCACAATACACCACTAATCTGAAGAAGCATCATTTTTCAGCTGCCTACAAAATAAGACGATATCAGAATATCCGAGCAGCTTCCCGGGGGGCAAAAATAACAAACAGATTTACGGTAAGACGTATCAGATATGCTTTGCTTGCATTAATTCTTGCGGTATTCCTGCTGACGGGGTTCACAATTTGGTATACAATTGGCAGATTCACTTTCAACATTCACAGCGATCACTCTGTAACATATATCAGCCGTACTCTGGAGGATAAGGAAAAAATAGAGAGTATATATGGTCTGCCGTCCGACACTGGATTCTCTTTGACTGAAAGGCAGAGCAATGATGAAGATGTTGTTTCAATATATCAGTCTGGAGATAAATTGGTAACGCTCTGTCAAATGGCGAATGATGATGTTCTTAATTTAAATACTGAATACAGCTCGCCGGAAGAAGTAAAAATCAACGACTGCAATGGTATTTTTATCTCCGAAAACGACGGCAATTGTGGTGTAGTATGGATAATGGACGGTTATTTGTTTATGCTTAATGGCAAAATAGACAAAATATCGCTTGTAGAATTAGCGGAAACTACAAAATTAGAAAAAGAAGTCGAAAACCCGTAACAGAGGTTTATGTAGATTGTTTTAGTTGTTGAGAGATCCAACCACATACTTAAATAATATGACTAATACATATTGGGGACCAGACGGTTTAACTTCGTGGATAGCCAGTATGTCATTAGCCGGAAGTCAGTCAGCCATAAGAACAAAAGCCAAAAGTAATCTTAATGCTCACAAACCATTTCTCGTTGGAGCCAATAACGGCAGTCTAGACCACTTAGTCCTTGTTGTAGGGTATAGGAATTCGGGCAATAATCTTTCAGATTATATTGTTTTGGACTCTTGTTCCGAAACCTTTTCAGATTTGGCAACGTTTTTTAATTCATTCCCCAATTTCCCTACTACTTGGGGAATATCCGGGAGCGGTTATGTCTATGGTGAATATTAAAATCTTTTATTCTCTTTTATTATTAACTTTGATTGCATTTGTGAGTTGTGGCTGTAGCAACACGATATCGGAATTGCCTGATACGAGTGAAAGCGCAGTATCTGAACCAACGGCAGTTAATGATAATACATCTTCACAAGCTCAGACGCCGTTAGTCGAAACAGCGGAAGCGGGAAACACCTATGAGCCAGAATCTTCTGATGATGTTCCCATTAATCCCTATCATTCTTATTGGCTCACCGAGAACCCGGATACAAAATACGATGATGATGTTGTTCCGGAAAACTGGCTGCCAATATATACGGCTGCGGAAGCGCTTCGGCATTTTAATGAATTAGCGGACATCAACGCCTCCGGCGGGAATGTTTCAGATGAAGTTACATTGCTGGTGAACAGAAACGTGATTTTATTCGAAACACTGATTGGTCATACATATGATATCAATTGGGACGAAACGTATACTCCCGAAGGTGCAGAAACAGAATTTCATCCAATAACCCTGCGCTATTTTGCTAATCTTGACAGTATATATCAATTAGCATACCATACTTATCGTTCTGATGTTGCTGATGAGCGGCTGTTTGGGGAAGAGAATACCCGTCAGCTGTTTGTGGAGGAAAATGGTCAGATATATGTCAACGTGAACGCAATGACAATTTGGTCAATGGATCCTTATGCTGCAAGGTCTTATATCGAAATCACAGAGATTTCGGACGACTTATGCAAGTTTATCTGGCATTATCCCGACAGGGAAGGACTTAACGAACCGGATAAATATAAATACTTTTATTTTGATAAGGAATATACCGCCTCATTTGTAAATGATGCGTGGGTGCTTGACAGCTTTATCCTTAACAATTAGTATCCACAACAAATGTTTTGAGTGGTTCTTGCAATTATTATTCAGTTTTTGGCTTTTCGCTGTCCATTATTTCGTTAGGTAGGCTAAGGACAGAACAAACGACCGGAGAATTTTCTTCTTCGGTCGTTTTTCATATTCGTATAGCTAACGGGTTTAATGGATTGGCTCTGTATTGGCGTTCGTTGAGTTGATAATGTGTAGCCACGGGCACGCCCGTTACTAACAGCATGACGGAGC
>CAMCFA010000146.1 GCA_945873955.1 uncultured Clostridia bacterium
AAGCTGTACGATACCACCGACCTTATCCGCAGCTATGGTCAGAATTTCATCATAATTACGGCGCTGTTCTTCCCGATACAGGGGTTCCTAAATGCACTGTATTTCACGCTGCGTTCCGGCGGCAAAACAGTGGTGACGTTCCTGTTTGACAGCGTGTTCACATGGGTGGTGGCGCTTCCGCTGGCAGCGGCGCTGTGCGCGTTCACCAAGCTTCCGGTGTTCGCGATCTACGCTATCGTTCAGTCAGCGGACATATTAAAGCTCACGATCGGCTGTGTGCTGATCAAAAAGGGCGTGTGGATAAGCAATCTGGTACAGGGTCAATCCGCGGGAACAGAGTGACAATGAACCGGGTTTGTAACAATATTTCAGCTTTATATATCCCTCTGTCGGGGTGATGATGTGACGTCATCACCCCGACAGTTTTTATTACTGTATATGCTGTTTTTGCTTCGAGCTGGTGTATTCATCAAATGAAATGCCGAATTTATTGAAGATATACTGAGCGTTTCGTGCGCGGTCGGGTTTTCCTTCGGTGATCTGATAGGTCGGCGCTCCGTTTTCGTCGCATAGCGCAACTAGCGAAACCAGCCTGCTTTTTACATATGCCGGATTCAGCTTTGCGGGGAGGTCGGCAAGCTCCAGTATATGCGTCGTGAAAACCAGTCGGCAGCCGATATCAGCGAAGATCCGCAGCACCTCCTCGCCTAATATCTGGCTGTCATAAGGGTTGGTGCTGGACAGGCTTTCGTTCATCAGAATAAGGCTGTTTTCGGTAGCTGAGTCTATCGTCCGGCGCAGGTCTTTACATTCCTCGGTGAAGCGGCTGGTGTTCACGCCTGCTTTTTCCTCTTTCGGGGAGAGAAAGAAAATGCGGTCGCAGAGCGAAATTTCCGCACTTTCCGCATACACGAACAGCCCCGCCTGCGCAAGTATCTGGTTGAGTCCCGCCGCACGGAGATAGGTGGTCTTGCCGCCGTTGTTCGTGCCGGATAAAATTATAAGGCGCGCTGCGTTGTCCATTTTGCAGTCATTCGTGCAGACGGGCAGGACATTGTTATCCCGCACGCGCTCTGCAAACAGCCGGTTCGTGAGCACGGGGTCGTGCATTGCCATGCAGCAGAACTCCCGCTGCACTTTAGGGACGATGACCGGTCTGCAAAAGGGAAGCCCCATTTGCCGCGTCCGCTCTGCAAGCTCCTTTGCGCCGATATAGAAATCTATCTGCTTTGACAGCTTTATAAGCATGTCGGTGCTTTCCTCGTAGCAGCGCTTTATCGCGGTGTTGACGCGCTTCATATAGCCGCCGCAGAGCGCGTCAAGCTCGGAGAACAGAGCGCCGTTTATTTCGGAAATCTGCCCCTCCTTTGCTTTGCGGGTGTATATCTTGGATATCGGTTCGGCGGCTTTATCATGGGCGAAAAGCCGCTCAAACCGTGTTTTTTTCCGCACAGGCTCTTTATCCGCTGAAAGAAGCATTATCTCTGTGGGGCGCATTACCTCGTCGAAATTCACCGAGAACGTGACGCTCTTTATGCCCTCCGCAAGCTTGGTTTTCAGCTCGGCGGTTTCTTTTATCAGTTCATTGTAGCTGTCGGAGTTGTAACGTTCCTCAAGCTCGGCAAGCACACGCTTTATCCCCTCGGAGTGCAGCCTGCCGCCGTATTTCTGAATAAATTCGTGGCACTCGGTCATACAGGCGGTAAAGGCTTCAATGGACAAGATATTCTCCTGCACCTCATAGAATGACTGCGTAGAGCCGCTTTTCGCATACACAGAGTGTGCGTTGTCATAGATAGTCTTTATGCTTCGCTGGAGATTTCGCTCAAGCTGCGGGACATTGATAAAATCCTCCAGAATATCCTGCCGCCAGCGCACCACGGCTTCGTCTGTGATAAGCTCCGTAAGTATCCCCAGAGCGTATTCTGTGCTGTAAGGGCATATCAGCATGGCTATATAAGGCAGTTCAAGGCTATCTGCAACCTCTCTGTCAAGCGTTCTTCCGCTGGGGGTGTAATTTTCGGGGTACAATAGACTGAGCATATAAATCCCTCTCTTTCGCTGTGATAATACCACATAGATACAGCGAATTCAAGTACTTTTTACCCAACGGTGCGGCGAATCCCCCGAATGGTTTTGTGATCCCCAGTGGTAATAATTATGACCCCAAAGGCGATTGCACTTTTGGCAATTATATGGTATACTTTAATTGAATAACCTAAAAGGGGTGTCTGCAATGCGAATTGCGATATGCGACGACAACAAGAAGTACATTACTGAAAAGCTCAAGCCGCTAACCGAGCGTGCCGCGGCGGAAGCAAACTGCTCTGCGGAAATAACGCTGTTCACCGACGGAAACAGTCTGATCGAAGCGTTTGAGCAGGGGAGCGGCTTTGATATAGTCATGCTGGATATCGACATGCCGGCGATAAACGGAAAGGCAGTGGCGGAGAGGCTGCGGCTGCTGGATTCGGTGTTTTTTCTGCTGTTTATAACCTCTTTTCGCGCAGAGGTGTTCAACACGATACCCTACCGGATAAACGCATTTATCCCGAAGGACAGCGGCGACAGCGCTATCGCTGCGGAGATAAAACGCGTGCTTGCTGACTACGCGGCGCACAAGCCGGAGTATCTTCTGTTCGACGCGGTAAACGGCGGGGAGCGTTCCGCCCTGAAACTCACCGCCGAGGACATATTCTGCTTTTGCTGTGTTCGCCGAAAGGTGTATCTGAAAACCGGGAGCCGCGAGTATCAGCTCAGCGCCGTGCGCATTTCGGAGCTTGCAAAGCGCTTTGCGGACAGGGGATTCTTCGAGGTCTGCCGCGGCTATGTGGTGAATATCTCAAAAATACGTTCGGTGAACAGCATTGATATCGAGCTTGACAACGGCGAGATTATCCCGTTGTCGCGCCGCCGCGCAAAGGCGCTTCTCGCACGTATCTCCGACTATGTGACAGCGAGGGTATGCGAATGTTGATCGTCAATGCAGTCTTGTCACTTGTGAAAAGCGCGCTGGCGGTCATTTTTGCGGAAAAACTGAGCGGCGCTAAGCGGTCAGCCGTTGTTACTGTGATACTGACGGTATTTTGCGGCGGGGCAGACCTTGCGGCGATCACGTTTCCATTGTGGGCAAGGTGCATTATTTCGCTTGCAGCGCTGCTTTTCGTATGCTTAATGTTTCTTAGGATAAAGCCCTACTGCGCGGTTTCGGCTTCGCTGACCTGCGTTTATATCCAAACCGCCGCCGACCTTACGGTGAGCTGCCTGCTGTTTGCGATAATGCGCGGCGACTACCCCGAGGTGATGAACGGAACTTTGTTCAACCATGCGCTGTTCGGGCTTATTTCCGCGGCGGCAGGCGGGGGATTATTGTATCTTGTGTGGTACATTCTCTCGCAGCAGCCGCAGGAAACCTTTCGCGAAGCGTGGCAGCATTATTCCTTCGTGATAGCTGTATTTTTGGTGATCGCGGCGGTGTTCGGCTCGCTGTTTGAGTTCGGCGAGGTTAATGCGGCGATCGCCCCTGTAATTGCCGCAGCTGCGGTGCTGGCGCTTGCAATGAGCGTTGTCGTGATAAACTTTTTCGCCGAGATATGTGCCGCCTATGAGCGTGAGAAGCAGCTTCACCACCTGCGTTCGGACTACTGCTCTGTAAAGGAACAGCTAGAGGTGCAGTTTCAGACCTCACAGCGTCTGCGGAAGGTGCGGCATGACATCAAGAATCACCTTTTCAGTGTATCCGCGCTGATCGACGGCGGCGAGTACGAGCAGGCGCGGGAGCTTCTCCGGGAGATCAGCGACACCGCCGACAGCCTCCAGCCCTCGCTTTCGCAGTCCACAGGCAACAGCCTTATTGATGCGGTGATCACCTACAAGGCGGCGGTGAGCGAAATGCGCAGGATACCGTTTGAGTACGCGCTGGACATTCTGCCGGAGCTTAGGATAGAGCTTTCGGATATCTCGTCGGTGATATCAAACCTGCTGGACAACGCGCTTGAAGCCGCTGAAAAGGCAGAGGATCCGTATGTTGAGATACGGGTTTTTATGTACAAGGATTACCTAACGATCATTGTCAAAAACAGTTTCTATTACGTCCCAAATGTTCCGGGCGGACAGATACCTACCGCGAAAAAGGACAATGAGAACCACGGGCTGGGAATGACTATTGTCAGCGAAATATGTGAAAGAAACCGCGGGGTATTCCGGTACAGCGCGCAGGGCGCATGGTTTTCGGCAAGCGCTATGTTGAAGAATCATTAAAAATAATCAAGGAAACCACAAAATAAAACCGTTTGGGTACGCACTAGTAAATATCCACCGGCGTAGCCGGTGGCTTTACGGATAACGCCTGAAAGGCTA
>CAMCFA010000147.1 GCA_945873955.1 uncultured Clostridia bacterium
GGGTTCTTCTGCGACCGGCTCGGAATAAGCAGGTTCTTCCACAACAGGAGCGGCGGGCTGCTTAACCTCGATATTGATGTCGTCGTAATTCTGTTCAAGCTGTACGGGTACGTCCGGTTCGGTCATTTCGCCGCCGTTTATCACCGGAAGTCCGCTTTCGCTGAGGAACTGGGTCTCCGGCATACCCGCCTCCATAGAGAAGTCGTCCACGCGGCGCGCAAACGTTCCCAGAGAGGGATCCTCCTGTTCGGGAACGGGTTCGGGCTTGGGAGGTTCTGGTTCGCGCACGGGGGCGCTTATCGCCGGCATTTCACTTGCTGTGGAATTGAGGTTTGCGAACTGCTGGTTGAGGGCTTCTATCTCGCTGTTGAGATTTCCTCCGCCCAGACCGCCTATTCCGTCGTCAATGCCGCCGTATGCAACGCCGCTGCCATCAAAGCCGCTGTTGTTCACAAACTGGTCTATCTGCGCGATATCGCTGTCGGACATACCGCCGAAATCACCGCCGAGGGGGTCGGTATTTACCAGCGGAACGTTTCCGTTGGAATCGCCGCCGGACAGCTTCATGCCGCATTTTTCGCAGACGTCTGTTCTTTTCTGCATTCTCATGCCGCAGGTCGGGCAGAAAACAAGCGTTCCGTCTTCGCTGCCAAGCGGCTTTATTCCCGGCATTTCTTCGTTCTGTGGAGTTTCGGCGGGCTGTTCTCCCTGTGCCTGTGTTTCATCTTCGTCCTGCTCCGGCGGAACAGGAGTTCCGCATTCGATACAGAACTGATAGCCACGGATCAGCTTTTTGCCGCAGTTTTCACAATACATTATGTAATCCTCCCACTTGGAATTATGTGTATATCGATATTCCGGACACAGCCGAAAACATAAATACCCAAAATAAGTATACTATACTAGCTAAAAAAAGTCAACTTCTTTGACAGTAAATTGTTAAAAAGAAATAATACAGGACGGGAGTTTTTGTGCATAATAATGCCAATGATTAAGGAGCAGAAAAACCGCCCGCGGAGCAAATAGCTCTGCGGGCGGCGGTGAAATTTGTTATATTACTGAGAAATAAAGTCCGGCGAATACTCCGGCGGTCGCTGCCATTATGCCGGTTATCACAAGGCAGATCGCAAGGTGCGCTCCGGTGTAGTATTTTCGCGGCTTTTCTGAGGCTTCCGGCGCGGGGGCGGTCAGCGGAACTTCGGCGCTGAATGGTGAGCTTTCGGGCTGCTCCGGCGGAACGGGCTGGGGCTGCTCAGTTTGCTCAGTTTGTTCGGGCTGATTCGGTCGGTGAGGTTCGGCAGGTTCAGTGGGGTCAGAGGTTTCGGCGGGGGTCACGGGCGCGTCTGCCGGTTCGGTCGGAAGCGGGACGCTCTGGAGGGGCTGCACCGGTGTTGGGTCTAGGTTGCTGCGGGGAGTGTCCGTGGGTATCGGAACTGAGCTTATTGTAAATTCCTGCTTTGCGCCGCAATAGGTGCAGAATGAACTTTTTTCGGCAATTTCTTTGCCGCACTTATAACAAAACATTATGTAATTCTTCCTTTCGTTCAGAAATGTTGGGTTCTTGGGACATTCCGCCGCCGTTTCTGACATAATCGAACAGATACTGCTGGGCTATGCCCTCTATGCCGCGGGTGCATTCCGGGAGTCCCTGCGGGTAGAATTCAGCCATGATACGCTTTACCCATACGTCCTTCGGGAATGCGTCGGTCTTGTGGAACGCGAACAGCAGGACGCAGTCCGCGACCTTGTCGCCCACGCCGACAATGGTTTTGAGCTTCTCCCGGGCGGGGACAAGCGGGAGCGCGTCTATTTCGGCGAAGTCCACCTCGCCGGAGTTCACCTTGTTCACGGCATCGCAGATGTACCGCGCCCGGAATCCGGCGCGAAGCGGCGCTAGGTCCTCCGGGGTGACTCCGGAAAGCTGCTTCGCTGTCGGGAATGCGTACCCGCCGCCGGGGAGCTGCTCGCCGAAGCTCTCGCACAGACGTCCGATTATCCCGGCGATACGGGGGATATTGTTATTCTGGCTGATGATGAAGCTGATGAGAGTTTCAAACGGCTCCTGCCGCAGTATTCTTATACCCGGTGAGAACCGGCAGGCTTTTTTCAGCATTTCGTCGCCGGAGAGGGCGTCTATGTACGCCGAATAGTCGGTGGTGAGGTCGAAGTAGTTCTCCCAGAACGGAATGTCCTGCTTGTTTATGCCGTGGAGCGTGATAAGGTTTCCCTGCTGGGTGAGGGCGAGTTTTCTGCCGGCGGCAATGCCGGTGAAGCTGCCGTTTTCCTGCTCGCTCCAGCGGAAGCACTGACCGCAGAGGAATGTCCTGCGGATATCGAAATTTTCATTTTGTATCGTGTGATCCATATTTTTTTTCGTAAACCCCTTGATTATTTGTCTTAATTATAATACAATAAGAGTATAATTTCAAGTGCATATATCATTTTTTCAGCGTTTTTTCATCATTCGTTCATTATTTCAAATAATAGGAAAGGAAAAAATATGAGAGAAAGCATACTTACCATACCGATAAACGAGGTGTTTGAGCCGCGGGAGGGCTGCCCTATCTGCGCCATGCGCAACGCGGTTGAGCAGCACATCAGCGAATACATTATGGGCGCTGCAATGATGGAGCCGGACGTCCGCATGGAAACCAACCGGCTTGGGTTCTGCCACACGCACTTCAACAGCCTGCTGAAGCAGAACAACCGGCTTTCGCTGGGGCTTATGCTGAACACCTACCTCGGCACGCTGCGGGGGGAGATATTTGAGAACAAGAATATTTTCTTCACCAAAGGCGCAAAGGCTAAGAAGTGCAGCGAGATAGAGAACACCTGTTTCGTGTGCAGCAAGGTGGACTGGGGCGTTGAGCACATGCTGGAAACGGTGTTCACCATGTTCCGGGAGGACGCGAAGTTCCGGAATCTGTATTCCTCGCAGCAGTATATCTGCATACCGCACTACAACCTGCTTATGTCGCATGTGCCGTCCAAGCTGCCGAAGCCGGATCAGAAGCCGTTCATTGAAGCCACGGACAAGCTTGTGGAGAACTACATCAAGCAGCTCAACAGCGACGTCAACGACTTCTGCAACAGCTTTGACTACCGCAACGCCGGGAAGCTGCACAATGCGGAAATGGAGCATGTCCGGACGTCAATTGAGCGGGCGATAGAGTTCCTGACGTCGAGAAAGCCGGACGTTAAGTGATAAAATCAGAACAAAAGAAGGTCATAGAATGGATATTTTAGCAATAGAAAGCTCCTGCGACGAGACCGCCGCTGCGGTTATCCGGGACGGCAGGGAGATAATCTCCTCAGTGGTTGCGACGCAGATAGAGGAACACAAGCTGTACGGAGGGGTCGTGCCGGAGATAGCCAGCCGCCGCCACTGCGAGAGCATTGTGGGGGTAGTCAGCGAGGCGCTTGAAAAAGCTGGAAAGACCGCCGCAGAGGTGGACGCTATCGCCGTAAGCTATGCGCCGGGGCTTATCGGGGCGCTGCTGGTGGGCGTGAATTTCGCAAAGGGACTGGCGCTGTCGCTTGGCAAGCCGCTTATACCGGTTCATCATATCCGGGGGCATATCGCGGCGAATTACCTTGCGCACCCGGAACTGGAGCCGCCGTATATCTGCCTTATCGTGTCCGGCAGCCACAGCCATATCGTCAAGGTCAACGGCTACACCGATTTCGAGATAGTCGGGCAGACGGTGGACGACGCGGCGGGAGAGGCATTCGACAAGGCGGCGCGGGCTATGGGGTATCCCTATCCCGGCGGAGTGCATATTGACAAGGCGGCGCAGTCCGGGGACAGGAAGAAGTATCAGCTTCCCCACCCGCACACCGCGAATCAGTATGATTTCAGCTTTTCCGGGCTGAAAACCGCGGTGATAAACCTTATTCACAACGCGAAGCAGAAGGGCGAGGAGATAGACGTGAACAGCCTTGCGGCGTGCTTTCAGTACACTGTGAGCGATATCCTTACCACCAAATTCATTCAAGCGGCGAAGGAGAGCGGCTATAAGACCCTTGCGCTTGCGGGGGGAGTTGCGGCGAACTCCGGGCTTCGCACCATGCTGGAGCAGCGGGCACAGTACAATGGTATGACGGTTTATGTGCCGCCGATTTCACTCTGCGGGGATAATGCCGCGATGATAGGCTGCCAGGCGTTTTATGAGTATCAGGCGGGGCATGTCGCCGGAGCGGATCTCAACGCGGTTGCTACTATGCGGCTGGATAGTGTGACGTGGTAAGTTGGGAGAGCTTGGCGAATGGGAAATTGTAATTTAGCGGCGCACAAATGGCGCGTCACTCTCTCGCCGAAGTGCGTG
>CAMCFA010000148.1 GCA_945873955.1 uncultured Clostridia bacterium
GCCCAGCCGTCGTATTCGTCCAGCCGGTAGAACTCGCCGACGTCCTCCGGGTAGCCTACCGCCTTGAATACGCCCATGTTCTTGCCGCTTGAGAAAACGTATGCGCCGTCGATCTTATCGTTGATCTTGATAACGCAGCGCGCAACGTAGGTACGCTCGTCAAGCTGGCTCTCTTGGAGCTTAGTCGGAAGAGGGTTCACGAAATAGCGCCAGATAAGCGGCTCGTCGGTGATGTTCGGGTGCTTTCTCGTGGGTATTCTCGACAGGTTGATGACATCAAAATGCCGGTCGATGAATGCCTCGGTCTTGATCCTTGCTTCGTTGGAATCGTAGAAAACGTGGAACGCGTACTGATCCTTGTACTCCGGATAGATACCGTAGCCGGCGTAGCCGCCGCCCAGACCATTTGAGCGGTCGTGCATGCAGGCGATGGAATTCACGATAACGCTGCCGTTAGTCCGCCTTCCGCTTCTGTTGATAAAGCCCGAAATCGCACAGCCCGCGGGGATCCTGGTTTCTCCCTCTTTCATTAACATAAGCTCACTCCTTACATATACAAACCGAAATCCGGCAGTCAAACCGCCGGATATTGCGTCATACGGCGCAGCGCTGAGCCGGTTTTTTACTGAGTTAAAGCGAATTACCTTTGTGCCGCAGTGAAATATTTTCCTGCCGCAGGTTGCAGATACTGCAAAATCGACCGTATCCGCCCCAAAGCGTTTGTTCATCAGCACAAGCGTGTTACTCCGCTTTGTTTTTATGTTCATATTATATCACCGTTTTTTTGTTTTGTCAAGTATTTTTTGCAAGAATCAAACATTCAAAGTTGCAGAATCGTGCATATAATATTACATATTTTCCTTTATATTACTGTTAGATAGTAATAACCGACATGATTTTTGGCTCTCTCGGACAAGTTTTCACTGCGGATATGTATTTTTTGCAAGAAGCGCCGGTCTGATATTTCAAAATTTTCGGTGAATTAAACAAAATACGAAAAAATCACGAAATCCTGCACAATCTTCAAATAACACTTGAAAAATATACGAAAATGGAGTATAATAGTAGAGTGTTAATTAAATATAGTATCCGCTATATGATATACCGAAAAGAAAGGAACACCTCATCATGGCAATGGATCTCAAAACCATACAGCACCTCTGTGAGCTGTCCAAGCTCAACTACGACGAGGACGGGCTGAAAAAGGTAATGGGCGAAATGAGCGACATCATTGACCTCATGGACACGATCAAGAGCTTCGACCTCACCTACGACGACACCAAGGACAACAACAGCATTTCCTTCAAGGACGTCCGGAAGGACGTAGCGCAGCCCTCCTTCCCCACAGAAAAGCTGCTCTCGAATGCCGAGAACACCGGCAACTGCTACGTTGTACCCAAAGTCGTAGAATAACAAGGAGGTAACTTATGGACATCACCCGTGCTAAGATCCGCGATCTGCGCAAGGCGCTTGACAGCAAGGAGATCAGCGCCGCAGAGCTTTGCGGTGAATACTTCAAGAATATAGAGTCCGGCGACGAAAAGCTCCAGTCCTTTATCACCGTGACAAAGGACAAGGCAATGGAAATGGCCGAGAACGCCCAGAAGCGCATTGATTCCGGCGACGTTTCCCCGCTTACCGGTATCCCGCTTGCGATAAAGGACAACATCTGTATCGACGGCATTAAGACCACCTGTGCAAGCAAAATGCTGGAAAATTTCATTCCGCCCTACAACGCGACGGTAATTGAGAAGCTCAATGCCGAGGGCTACGTTCTGCTGGGCAAGACCAGCATGGACGAGTTCGCAATGGGCGGTTCCACCCAGACCTCCGCGTTCGCTAAGACCAAGAACCCCTACGATCTGGAACGCGTTCCCGGCGGCTCCTCCGGCGGAAGCGCGGCGGCGGTTTCTGCGTCCTTCGCTCCGGCGGCGCTGGGCAGCGACACCGGCGGTTCTATCCGCCAGCCCTCCTCTTTCTGCGGCGTTACCGGAATCAAGCCCACCTACGGCAGAGTTTCCAGATACGGTCTTGTGGCGTTCGCAAGCTCCCTCGACCAGATCGGACCTATCTGCGCCGACGCCCGTGACTGCGCGATAATGCTGAACGCTATCTGCGCCCACGACCAGCACGACGCCACCAGCGCCCGCGTACCTGTTCCGGACTTCACCGAGAAGCTGGGGCAGTCCGTCAGCGGAATGAAGGTCGCCATGCCGAAGGAGTTCTACTCCGACGATATCGACAACGACGTAAAGGCGGCAGTCACCGCAGCCGCAAAGGTACTTGAATCGCAGGGCGCAAAGCTGGTAGAATGCTCCATTCCCGGGCTGAAATACGCGATCCCGGCGTACTACCTTATCGCCTGCGCCGAGGCAGCCTCCAACCTGTCGAGGTTTGACGGCATAAAATACGGCTTCCGCGGCGAGGGCAGAACTTTCGAGGAGCTTATCCGCGACAGCCGCAGCAAGGGCTTTGGCGAGGAGGTAAAGCGCCGTATCCTGCTGGGCAACTACGCGCTTTCCAGCGGGTACTACGACGCATACTACAAGAAGGCACTTGCCCTGAAGCAGGAGATCATCAAGGAATACAACGACGTGTTTGATATCGCGGACGTTATCCTCACCCCGACCGCGCCAACACCGGCGTACAAGATCGGCGCGCAGGACTCCGACCCGGTAAAGATGTACCTTGCGGATATCTGCACCGTTACCGTGAATATCGCGTCCCTGCCGGGTATCTCCACCACCTGCGGCTACACTAAGGACGGGCTGCCTATCGGCATGTCGGTCATTGGCAGACGCTTTGACGAGCAGACTATTTTACAGTGCGCCGACGCATTCGAGCAGACCTTTGCGCCGACCGCGCCGGTTCTTTAAGGAGGTATCGGTATGAGTGCTTATTATCCTACAATGGGTCTGGAGGTTCACGCCGAGCTTCTGACTAAATCCAAGGTGTTCTGCACCTGTTCCGCGGAATTCGGCGGCGAGCCGAACTCCCGCTGCTGCCCGGTGTGCAGCGGACTTCCCGGCACACTGCCTGTGCTGAATCAGAGAGCCGTTGAGTACATCATCAAGGCTGGCTATGTGATGAACTGCGACATCTCCCGCTTCACCAAATGGGACAGAAAGAACTACTTCTACCCCGACCTGCCGAAGGCTTACCAGATATCGCAAATGCCGCGCCCGGTGTGCCTTTCCGGTCATGTGGACATCAATGTGGGCGGCGAGCAGAAAACTATCCGTATCAACCGTATTCATCTTGAGGAGGACGCGGGCAAGCTGGTGCATGATGATGTGAACCGCATTTCCCTTGCGGACTACAACCGCTGCGGAATTCCGCTTATTGAGATCGTTACCGAGCCGGACTTCCACTCCGCCGACGAGGTCATCGCATTCATGGAGAAGATACGTCTGCTGCTGCAATACGCCGGTATCTGCGACTGCAAAATGGAGCAGGGCTCTATCCGCTGCGACGTGAACATCTCTATCGCGCCCAAGGGCAGCAACGAACTTGGCACAAGAACTGAGCTGAAAAACCTCAACTCCCTCAAAGCGATAGCCAAAGCTATCGAGGTGGAGATCGAACGTCAGGAGGAGCTTCTTGACAACGGCGAGCGTGTAATTCAGCAGACCCGCCGCTTCAACGAGGCTCTCGGCGAAACCACCGCTATGAGAAGCAAGGAGGACGCTCACGACTATCGTTACTTCCCCGACCCGGATATCCCGCCGATAATTTTCACCGAGGAGGAACTGGAGGCTATCCGCCAGTCCATTCCGGAGCTGCCGGAGCAGAGAGTTGCGCGCTATGTCGAGCAGTACGGCATAAAGAAGCCGGACGCAGACCTTATCGTCAGCGACAAGAAGATATGCGACTTCTTCGACGAGGCAATCAAGGAGTACGACAATCCCAAGGCGATAGCGAACTATATCACCGGAGAGCTGCTGCGCCGCAAGAACCTCGGCGAAGTGGACATGGACGACCTCAAGTTCACCGGCAGGGAGTTCGCACAGCTTGTTGAGCTGCTCCAGACCGACAAGGTGTCCCAGTCCAACGCGAAGAACATTCTCTCCGAAATGGTACAGAACGGCGGCACGCCGAAGTCCATTGCCGACGCGCAGGATCTCTGGATAAAGGAGGACAGCGACCTGCTGGCAAAGACGGTGGACGAAATAATCGCCAACAATCCCAAGGCTGCGGAGCAGTACAGAAACGGCGACCAGAAGGTATTCGGGTTCTTCATGGGTCAGGCGAACAAGGC
>CAMCFA010000149.1 GCA_945873955.1 uncultured Clostridia bacterium
TACGCTTCGCTTTAATCAGCGTGTCCCTAATCAACCTATAGACAAAGTCTATAGGTTGACCCCAGCGCTTTGCGCTGGGCGCAGCGAAGCCGCAGGAAAGCCGTTCAATACTGATTCTGTCAAAACCACAGGTTTTGACTTGCCGCCTTTTAGACGGCTCACCTTATAGAGGTTCCCTAGACTTTGTCTATAAGGCGATTAAGAATCAGTATTAATCCTCTATCGCTTTGGAGTCCTTGGCATTCGCGCGGGTGAACAGCTCGTCCACCTTGTCCTTGTCCACCTTAGTGCAGAGGGATACGATAATTACCGCAGCCAGCGCAAGTACGAACGCCGGGAGCAGTGAGTAGATACCGGTGCCGTTGAAGAACATCTCCCATACGACTACCGATACGCCGCCGGTGATTATACCGGCAACAGCGCCGCTCATAGTCATGCGCTTCCAGAACAGGGAGAGCAGCATTGCCGGACCGAATGCCGCGCCGAGTCCCGCCCATGCGTAGGACACCAGTCCCATGACGGAGCTGTTCGGGTCGAGGGCGATAAAGTACGCGATAACTGCGACTGCGATTACCGTTCCGCGGCTTATCCACATGAGGGTCTTTTCCTTTGCGTCCTTCTTGAACAGCTTGAACATATCGTTGCTGACAGAGGAGGCTGTTACCAGAAGCTGAGAATCTGCGGTGCTCATGATAGCCGCCAGTATCGCGGCAAGAACAACTCCGGCGATAAGCCCCGGCAGGAGCTTTCCGCTCAGGAACATGAATATCTTTTCAGCGTCGCCGAGGGCGGTGAATTCAGCAAGCAGCGCTTCGTTGCCTGCGGAGTGCAGGAAGATGTAGCCAAATATACCTACAAGTACCGCCGCCGCGAGGGTAACGAACACCCAGATCGTCGCGATTATACGGGATTTCTTGATAAGGTCGCTGGACTTGATCGCCATGAAGCGCACGAGAATATGCGGCATACCGAAGTAGCCAAGACCCCACGCCAGACCGGAGAGAATCGTGGTCCATGCAATGCCGCCGTCTGCTCTCTGGAACATGTTGAGGTAGTTGGTGATCTCTGCGCCCTCTGCGTTGATGAACTGAACTGCTGAAACGTCCGGAGTCTGGAATATGCAAACCAGCGGAACTACCACCAGCGCCGCGAACATCAGCAGACCCTGAATGAGGTCGGTCCAGCACACCGCGAAGAATCCCCCGAGGAAGGTGTAGGAGATGATTATCAGCGCGCCGATAGTAAGCGACAGTGTGTAGTCAGTACCGAACAGGTAGTTGAACAGCTTCGCGCCGCCGCTGAATGCAGAAGCGGTGTAGATAAGGAAGAACACGAAGATAATCGCCGCGCATGCAAAGCGAATTACCGGGTTCTTGGTGAAGAAGCGCTTCTGGAAGTACTCCGGGATAGTGATAGCGTCGCCGGCGGCGTAGGACATTCTGCGCAGTTTTGACGCAACTATCCGCCAGTTGAGGTAGGTGCCGATAAACAGACCGATAGCTATCCAGCTTTCGGTGAGTCCGCTGACGAAGATAGCTCCCGGCAGACCCATGAGCAGCCAGCCGCTCATATCCGACGCCTGCGCCGAGATCGCGGTCGTCCAGCTTCCGAGTTGACGTCCTGCTATAAAGTAATCACTCATGCTCTTGGACTTCTTGTAGGAGAATATTCCTATTCCGAGGATCAGCAGAGCATAAAGCACAAATGCGATAATTATGTATATATTTCCCATTTGTTTCCTCCTTTTTGAATTTTGCAGGGGAAAATCCTGCGTATATATTCTATTCTATCATTTTTTCTTCGTAATTGCAATAGATAATATGAATTTTTGTGAATAATATTCTGTTTTATTGCCATATTATATGTTTCTTAATTAAATATCCTATACCGGGACGGCTGCACATTTGTGGATATTGCTTATTGAATTCTGTCGGATTTTGTGCTACAATTATTAAGTTGTTTATGACAAATATTAAAGGGAGCATAGAATTGAAACACGAAACGACTATAAATTCCCGTTCCGAGTACCTGAAGGGATTCAAGGACGGGCTGCCTATCGGGCTGGGATATCTGTCGGTATCCTTTGCTTTCGGGATAATGGCGGTGCAGAAGGGTATTCCGCCGATCGCGGCAATACTTATTTCAATGACCTGTCTTACTTCGGCGGGACAGGTCGCCGGGGTGGAAACTATCGCGGCGTGCGGCGGCTTCGCGGAAATGGCGGTGGCGCAGCTTATAATCAACCTGCGGTATTCGCTGATGAGCCTTTCCCTCAGCCAGAAGCTGTGCAGCAAATACAACATGTTCCACCGGCTGACTACCTCTTTCGGGGTGACAGACGAGGTGTTCGCGGTGGCGAGCGCCCGCACCGGGGAGGTCACACCGGCGTATATGTACGGGCTTATCACCCTGCCGTATGTGATGTGGGCGGCGGGAACTGCCGCGGGGGCGCTACTGGGAAACGTCCTGCCGGAGATAGTGAGATCCGCGCTTGGCATTGCGATATACGGCATGTTTATCGCGATAGTTATTCCTCCGGCGAGGAGATTCAAGGGAGTGCTTGTGGTGGCGCTTATCGCCGCGGCGTTGTCCTGCGTGATAAAATTCGTGCCGCTGTTCAGCAGTATCACCTCCGGTTTTTCGGTGATAATCTGCACGGTGATCGCGGCGGCTTTGGGAGCTTTGCTGTTCCCCAGACCAACAGAGGACGGTGAAGCAGATGACTGATACGCTTTATCTTTGCCTTAGCATACTGACTATGGCACTGGTGACCTACCTCGTCAGAATGCTGCCGTTGGCGGCGATCCGCAAAAAGATCAAGTCGCCGTTTGTGCTGAGCTTTCTGTATTACGTCCCCTACGCGGTGCTCACCGCTATGACTATCCCCGGTATCTTTTTCAGCACTGGATCGGTCATCACCGCCTGCGTGGGACTTGCCGCGGCGCTGGTGGCGGCGTTCTTCAACCGGGGGCTGCTGACGGTGGCGGTGTCCGCCTGCGCGGGAGTTCTTGCCGCTGAGCTGGTTATGGAATTCCTTATATAAAGCAGCACCGCACAATTAACGGCTAACGCCTTTTCCGTCCGCTTGCTTGCATATTTTTCGCCATATTGCACAAATTCTCCTTGACGGGCGTCAGCCCGCCTGCGTCGAATTTATACAATCTGACAAAAAATCTGACTACGCAATCGAACGAAAATAATTATGCGGTGTTGCCATAAAACGATCCTCTAGCGTATACATATACAGCAAGATCCCGCTCCTGCCGAAGCAGAAGCGGGATCAATTTATGCCCGATATCTAAATCAGAAATACTTGTTAGAGTGAGCCTTAACGTACTCAACAACTTCCTCAGCGTAGCAGAACGCCATGCTTACGCAGGTATCTGCACAGCCGTAGTAGATAGCGATTTTGCCGGTGTCCTTGTCGCAGAGAGCTGCGCAGGGGAATGTAACGTTCTGAACGTCGCCAACGGTCTCGTAGATCTCACGCGGGTTGATGAGGTACTCGCGGCAGCGGTACTTAACCTTCCACGGCTGATCCTTGTCAAGAATGCATGCGCCGAAGCTGTAAACGAAGCCGTTGCAGCTCTCCAGAACACCGTGATAGAATACCAGCCAGCCCTCGCTTGTTTCGATCGGGATAGGACCTGCGCCGATCTTCTTGCTCTCCCAGCCTCTGTCGGGAGCCATAACGTGTCTGTGCTTGCCCCAGTACTTCATATCCGGGGAGTGGGACAGGTACATATCGCCGAACGGGGTGTGACCGGAGTCGGAAGGACGGGAGAACATTACGAACTCGCCGTTGATCTTGCGGGGGAACAGAACGCCGTTTCTGTTGAAGGGCAGGAATGCGTTTTCTTCCTGGTGGAACTCCTTGAAGTCCTTTGTCCAGCCGATGCCGATAGTGGGCTTCCAGCCGTATGCGTTGCACCATGTGATCCAGAAACGATCCTCGATCCATACGCAGCGGGGGTCGTAGCCGTACTGCCACGGATTAGCCTCTGCTGTCAGCGGGTCATCGTTGATCCACTCTACCTTTTCCGGGTTGATGTTCCAGTGAATGCCGTCCTCGGAGAAACCAGCGTGGATAGCCATGTTTCTTTCCTTGTCGTCTACACGGAACACGCCTGCGAAGTGACCCTTGTCGCTCTCAAA
>CAMCFA010000150.1 GCA_945873955.1 uncultured Clostridia bacterium
TGGACGGCTGATAAGCGTGAAGCGGCAAGACAAAAAGCGAATGAAAGGAACAAAAACAATGGCAAAAGCAGTCACGATAATACCGGCAACCAAGGATAAGTTCACAGCCTTACCGACATCGTCAATCCAGAAAAGGCGAGTTGCAGCCTATGCTCGAGTTTCTACAGACAGCGATGAGCAGTTTACCAGTTATGAAGCGCAGATTGATTATTACACTCAATACATAAAAAAGCGTGACGACTGGGAGTTCGTTAAGGTTTACACGGACGAGGGCATTACGGGAACAAGCACCAAACACCGCGAGGGGTTCAACGAGATGGTTGCAGACGCTCTTGCGGGGAAGATTGACCTCATTGTAACCAAGTCGGTCAGCAGATTTGCGCGTAACACGGTAGACAGTCTTGTTACCGTCAGAAAGCTGAAAGAACACCATGTAGAGATTTACTTTGAAAAAGAGAACATTTTTACTTTCGACAGCAAGGGCGAACTGCTTATAACTATAATGTCAAGTCTGGCACAAGAGGAAAGCCGTTCGATTTCTGAAAATGTCACATGGGGTCAACGAAAGCGTTTTGCTGACGGCAAGGTCACTATGCCATACAAGCAGTTTCTTGGCTATGAGCGTGGTGAGGGCGGTGTTCCTGTTATCAATGAAAAAGAGGCAGAAGTTGTGCGACTGATTTACAAATTGTTCCTCCAAGGAAAGACCGCAACAGGTATCTGCAAGCAGCTTGAGCTAATGAGTATACCGACGCCCGCCGGTAAAACAAAGTGGAATCAAAGCACGGTTATGAGTATTCTCCAGAATGAAAAGTACAAAGGGGACGCTTTGCTGCAGAAGAATTTTACAATAGACTTCCTAACAAAGAAACAGAAGAAAAATGAGGGAGAAGTTCCTCAATACTACGTTGAGGGCAGCCACCCGGCGATAATTTCCGAGATAGATTTTGATATGGTACAGGCAGAAATCGCCCGGCGTCAGGCACTTGGACGCTCATACAGCGGTTCAAGCATATTTGCAAGCAAACTTATTTGTGGGGATTGCGGAGGTTTCTACGGGAAAAAGGTGTGGCATTCCAACGATACATACCGCAGAATAATATGGCGGTGTAATGCCAAATTCAGCGGTAAATCAAAGTGTGGAACTCCAACGCTTTCAACTGAAACAGTTCAAGAAAAGTTTCTTATTGCCTTGAATCAGCTCATCGGCTCTCGACAAGAAATTATCCAAGCTTGTGAAGAAATGCGTTTCATCGTTTGCGACTGCACCAAGCTTGACGCGGAAATTGATGCCCTAAACGAAGAAATACAGATTGTTTCTGAACTTGTCAGCCAGTGCATTAAAGAAAATTCTTCAACGCAGCAGTCGCAGGAAGAATACAACAAAAAGTACAACCGACTGGTCAACCGTTATGAAAAGGCATCATCTCGTTTGAAAAAAGTAACCGCCGACAGGAATGCTCGTATTCAGCGTGACAGAGAGATTCGCATTTTCATTGAGTCCTTGAAACAGCAGCCCCTCATCGTTGGAGCGTGGGACGAAACCCTCTGGCTTTCATTACTGGACACAGCCACGGTATACGCTGATGGGAGCATTACATTCCTCTTCAAAAATGGGACAGAAATAAAGGTGCCGCCGGATTCACTTAATGAATGAATCCGGCGGCTTTTTTCTGTAATAGGCATTTACTTTTTGCAAGAACGATAGCAAATCAGATGACATTGACACTTGCGTATTTCTCACGAAAGAGGTAAAAGATGTTAGATTTGCGAAGCAGAGGTCATTAAAGCTGCAACCTTATGATGAGAAAATAGTTTTGAAGTTTTATTGAGTTGGTTGGATATAATCATAATATCGTTTGTAAAAAAATATCATAATTTATAGATGAAAAACTCCCACACCAAACCTGTTATACGAATTTAGCCCCTCTGCTCAAAATGCAGAGGGGCTTGCGATTGCCTCACGCGGTGTGGTTTGGCGGATACGATGTAATCTTATTTTGCCTTAACGGTTAAGCACTTTCCACCGGTGTAAGTGATTTGATTGGTTTAAGATACAGTATCGGAGGAAGCATTACCCGTGTATGTATAGATCCACGCGTACCACACGGTTCCGCCATAGTCATCTTGTGGAGCAGAACTCCAACTATCATAAGCGGACGTTCCTGAAAACAAAATGGCAATACGGTCACCGATTTCCGCTTCTTCCGGCATTTTGACTGTAAAAGTATCACTTTTTCCCCCACCCAACCAAATTGTATATTCTTGTTGGGTAACTGAATATGGGTCAATCTTTCTGGAAGAATGAAAAAAAGGGTCCCTCTCAAGTCCATCTGCTTCTTTATCCTCATATTTTAATTCGATATAAGAACCACCGCCTTCAGCTTTGTTTATTACATTTTCTTCATAGTTTTTTAAATTCAGAGTTACAAGACCGCCTGCCGGATACGAGGTTTCGGGTACTGAACATAAATGATACGCATCACAAGTGGAATTTTTCTTAGAATCACCGGAATAATCATAATAACCACCGGACACTTGGAACTTTACAAAATTATCCTCGGTCACACCTCTGTAATAGCATCTGTATTTGTAATATTCATTCTGTTTGCTGACATATCGTTCTTCGCCATTCTTATAGGCAAAATACTTCGTTTCTGTCAGTACCCATGTTCCCGAGTTCGGATTTTCGATGTTCGTGTCGCTGCTGCTTTCGTTATCCGTGCTGCTGTTTTCGGTATTCGTGTCGCTGCTGTTTCCGTTATCCGTGCTGCTGTTTTCGGTATTCGTGTCGCGGCTGCTTTCGTCATTCACGACGGAGTTGTCTTCGTTAGGAATGTTTCCGATGTTGAAACTGCAGCCTGTCAGTGTGATTCCCATAGCTACAATTAAAACACAGCTTGCCAAAAGTTTTTTCAGTTTCATATTTCGTCCTCCATAATGAATTTAAGCTGTCCAGGATACAGTATCGGAAGGAGTTTATTCCGTGAATGTATAGATCCACATTGCAAACAAACCTGCATTATATTCTCCCCCCGCTCCATTAGCCATATTTGGTTGAAACACAATGGCAATACGGTCACCATTTTTGGCTTCTTCCGGCATATTGACTGTAAGGGTATCATTTGTATTCCCGTCTACCCACAAATCATACTTGTCTTTAAGAGCTGAATAAAATTTAATACTTGTGTGCTGTAAAAAATACAAATAAGGATCCATCCCGGCAGCCTCTTCTTTATCCTCACAGGCTATCCAAATCCAAGCGCCGACAGCGGGATACCAATTGCCTTTTATATTTTCTGAATAAGTTTTTACTTGCAGTGTTACCGGACCGCCCGCCGGATATGAGGTGTCAGGTATCGAACATAAATTATAGTCATCAATATGACTATTATCATTCGGATTAGTAGGAGAAGTAAAACCACCGGAGTTTTGTAACTTTACGAAATTATCATCTGTCACACTATAAGAACATCTGTATTTGGTATATCCATTGTCTGAGACAACATATGGTGCTTCGCCATTCTTATAGGCATAATACTTCGTTTCTGTCAGCACCCAAGTTCCCGAGTTCGGATTTTCGATATTTGTGTCGCTGATGCTTTCATTATCCGTGTTGCTGTTTTCGGTATTCGTGTCGCTGCTGTTTCCGTAATCCGTGTCGCTGTTGTTTTCGGTATTCGTGTCGCGGCTGCTTTCGTTATCCGTGTCGCGGCTGCTTTCGTCATTCACGACGGAGTTGATTTCGTCAACAATGCCCTTGATGTCTAAATCGCAGCCTGTCAGTGTGATTCCCATAGCTGCAACTAAAACGCAGCTTGCCAAAAGTTTTTTCAGTTTCATGTTTCGTCCTCCATAATCATCAAAATAAATAATGCCTAAAACAATGAGCAATGCCCGAACGCCGTAAATCCGGCGCCTATAAAATGTTATTGTATGCCATAAATCACTTCTCTTTCAGATAACAGCTATGCTTGGTCTTTTATTTTTATAAATTGCAGCGTTTTGTTCGCAGCAACGGGAGAAGCCACGGAAATGATATTCTCGTTTGTTTCCTGAAAATTGTTCAGGAAGCTGTATGAGAATTCGCCTATTATAAGCTCAAAGCTGTCCGCCTTGTCATAGCGGTACATTCCCTG
>CAMCFA010000151.1 GCA_945873955.1 uncultured Clostridia bacterium
AACACGAACGAGGTCATTTCGGGGTTTGGCTCATCGTGCAACAGGAAATACAGAGGGTTGTCGATAGCCTTTTCTTTTCCTCCGTCAGAGCGGTATTTATACAAGTGCAGCGGTAAACCCGCCACCGCTTCCGAAAGCACACGAACGCAGGAATACACGGCGGTCATCTGCATTGCGGAACGCTCGGTGACGTTCTTTCCTGCGGTAGAACCGCCCATGTAAAAACGGTAGGCGCTGCCGGCTGTGCTGTTTTTAGGCTTGTCCCTGGAATGGAAAAGTAAAGCAAAAATGTTCATAACGCCTCCTAAAAGTATTGCCTTTTTCGCTAATTTATGATATAATATCACTCATGAGAAGGTGATTCAATGCATAGGAATGATAAGCCTAAAATATCGGCTTGCGATCTTGTAAAAAAGCTAAAGGACGAAAAGGGTATAAAGTTCAATATTACCAATGAAACAGATGCAGCCGAATACATTAAAAATATTAATAATTATCTCAGGACTGCTAGTTACCGGAAAAATTATGTTAAGCATTTGCTAGGCGAAAATAAAGGCAAATATATTGATCTTGAATTTGCATATTTAACTGAACTTTCAACTATAGATATGCATTTGAGAACAATCCTATTTAAAATGTGCGTTGATATAGAGCACGCTATTAAAACAAAACTTCTTGCAGCCGTTGAAGACAATCCTCTAGAGGATGGGTATAATTTAGTTGATATATTCATCAATGATAATCCTAGTGTCTTGTCAAAAATCGAACAGAAAGCGGATTCCGTTTTTACAGGAGCATTAATTGAAAAGTATTTTAACTTATGTTATATCTTTCAATCAAATACAAATATTTCGGATTTGCGGACACGAATTCTTTCTGTCGATTGCCCTGTTTGGGTGTTAGTTGAATTAATCAGTTTTGGAGACACGATTAAATTGGTTGAAGTCTATAATAATATATACCCAGCCAATAAAATCGACTTGCCTTCACGTCAACTTTTAATGCCTGTAAAAAGCTTAAGAAATGCGTGTGCACATAACAACTGCCTTTTAAACAATATGAATGCGGGAACAACCAAACCTACTCAGCTTGTAACAAATTTTGTTGCATCTATTCCGAACGTTGGTAAAGAAGAAAGAAACAAGAAACTATCATGCAGACCATTTTTTGAAATTGTCTGTCTTATCATTGCTTACGAACATACCGTGTCGTATAATGTTAAGACAAATGGTTTCAACGGATTAAAGGATTTCATCAATAACAGAATGTTCAGAAATATAAATTATTTTCAAACCAACCAGGTGGTAAAAACTTCTTTTGAATTCTTGAAAAAAATCCTTGACAATTTGCCGTAGAAAGTAGTATAATAATATTGATATCAAAAAGCTTCGGCTTTTGTAAGGGTGGCGTTGCGACGTTGCCCTTATTCCATTTATAACTTTTTAAGAGAAACGGAAACGTTTCTCTTTTTATATTTTATATAAACAGAATTCCTCTATTGTCATACACACTCGTCCCGTGGTCATTCCCGCAACGGATAGCACGGTCAAGTGCCATAATTGTAGCGACCGCTCCGTCAATCTTCTCTGTGGACTTCTCCTTGTCAGCTTTTATATTTCCGGCGGGGTCTGTGCGAATGAAAATGTTATCCATGTTCCAACGCAGAACCGGGTGTCCTCCGTGGGCTATTTTCTGTTCAAGCACCAATTTCATCAATTCCTTTGTCGGAGGACTCATATCCTTGAAACCCTGTCCGAACGGAACAACCGTAAATCCCATGCCCTCAAGGTTCTGCACCATTTGAACCGCGCCCCACCGGTCGAAAGCAATCTCACGGATATTAAAGCGTTCGCCGAGCCGTTCGATGAACTTCTCAATAAATCCGTAGTGAACCACATTTCCCTCGGTTGTCTGCAAATAACCCTGTCGCTCCCACACATCGTAGGGAACGTGGTCGCGGTTCACACGCAAGGTCAGATTGTCCTCGGGTATCCAGAAGTACGGCAGGATAATGTACTTATCCTCTTCATCAATCGGAGGGAACACAAGCACGAATGCTGTTATATCCGTAGTTGACGAAAGGTCAAGACCACCATAGCAAACTCGCCCCTCCAGTTCGTCCTCGTCAACGGAGAATGCGCACTTGTCCCATTTCTCCATCGGCATCCACCGCACCGCTTGCTTTACCCACTGATTTAAGCGAAGCTGTCGGAAAGCGTTCTCCTCGCCCGGGTTTTGCTTTGCGGATTCGCAAGCGTCACGAACTTTGTCAATACCGACCGTGATGTCAAGAGAGGGGTTCGCCTTTCGCCACACTTTCGGGTCAGTCCAGTCATCGTTCTCGTCAGCGCCGTAAATCACGGGATAAAAAGTAGGGTCGATTTTCCGACCCTCGATTATATCCTTGGATTTCTGATGCGTTTCGTAACAAATACTGTGGGTGTCAGTTCCGGCGGTGGTTATAAGGAAATACAGCGGCTGCATTCGGGCGTCGCCGGAGCCTTTGGTCATTACATCAAACAGCTTGCGATTCGGCTGGGTGTGCAGCTCATCAAATACAACACCATGAATATTGAAGCCGTGCTTGCTGTACGCTTCTGCGGACAACACCTGATAGAACGAATTTGTCGGTGTGTATATAAGCCGTTTCTGCGATGCGAGTATCTTAACACGCTTTGAAAGCGCGGGACACATTCGCACCATGTCCGCCGCAACATCGAACACGATAGCCGCTTGCTGACGGTCTGCGGCGCAGCCATAAACTTCCGCGCGTTCCTCGCCATCACCACAGCAAAGCAAAAGTCGAGTTCAGCCTTGTAGTAGAATGTCGGATAACCCTCATACACATCAAGTCGCTCCTCATCGGCGGGTTCAACCGACCAGACCGCAACAGGAACTTCCGCTCCGCGTTTCGGTTCAATCGTGAGGTAAGCACCCGATTTGCTGCCCTTGAAAAGCAGTTCGTAGTCCTTGATGATTGCTGTTCCCACAGCCTTTGCCGTAGGACACCGCCAAGCCATTTGCCGAACATTCAAGTTGCTGCCGTAGGCTAAGTAGTATCGTTTCATAGTGTTTTCCTTTCCGAAAGGTTCAGTTTCAGAAATCACCTTTCTACCACCAAAAGCCCCCGAGCGGGGGAAGTTGGGGGCAGGAAGCTAACTTCTGCTTACTGCGGTCTGCCGTTGCGGAATGCGGTGTCGCCCTCGAGCCGTTTGGTGTAAAGTTCCCGCGCGGTCTTGAACTCGTCACCGATGAACCCGAGCCGTAAAAGCCAAGTTCTCATTGCGTACTTGGGGTTCTCGGTCTGCTGCGGATTTGCGCTTGCGGTCTTGACCTGTTTCGCAAGTTGGCTGAGCGCTAAGCAACGGCAGAACAGGAGAATTAAAATGAACATTTTCAAAAAAGCGTCCGACTGCGCTAATACAGCCGCAATCAAGGTTATTTCTACGATGAATTCCGGTGGCGAGCAGAAACCACAGTCAAAAGCAGCTCGCAGAGCAAAGAAAGAAAGACTTTGAAGCGAAAAACCGCAAGAGGCTTTGCGCTAAAATTGCCACAGGAGATTACGACGCAGTAATAATCGGTCATTCTCAGCTTGAAAAAATCCCTCTTTCGCAGGAAAGGCAGGAGAGAATGATACGAAATCAGATTGAAGAAATTGCCGACGGTATTGCAGAGCTTAAATCTAAGCGTGGCGATAGATTTTCGGTCAAGCAGCTTGAGAAAACAAAGAAAAATCTTGAAGCAAGGCTGAAAACTCTCGTCGAAAGCAAGAAAAAAGATGATGTTGTTACCTTTGAGGAGCTGGGCATAGACAAGATTTATATTGACGAAGCCCACAACTTCAAAAATCTGTTCCTATATACCAAAATGAGGAATGTCGCAGGTATTCAGCAGACCGAAGCGCAGAAGTCCTCAGACCTGTATATGAAGTGCCAGTATATGGACGAAATAACAGGCGGCAAGGGCATAGTATTTGCTACGGGTACGCCCGTATTCACACCTTACCAACACTCAAATACTGAATTTAATATCAATGCCT
>CAMCFA010000152.1 GCA_945873955.1 uncultured Clostridia bacterium
GTGTGAAGATAGCTCTGGAAGCACCGCGACGCCTCGCTGCGGCTTATGCTGGCGGAGTTCGCAATGTCCTGAAGCGACACGTCCTCCGCGTAGTGCTTCTGTATGAACCCGATCATCTTCTGCATTCTGATTTGCAGAACATGCTCGTTCTTGACCGCCGGGGCAAGCTCTATCTCGCCGCGGTGGGAATAAAGCAGTTCCCACGCGCGGTTTATCTCGCGCTGAACACGGATCTCAAAGCACTCCCTATCTCCCGCAGGGCTTGCGAAATCAAGCTGCGGCACCTCGCCGTAGCTGCCTAGTTCGCCGTACTGCTGGAGCATGGAAAACACCCTGTCCAGACAGTCAAGTATCTCATGCTTCCATTCCGTGCGGCGGTTCAGAACGACATACGGAAGCTGGGAATTCAGTGTCAGCGGCATAACGTAGCGGGTATTGATAATGCTGTTTACCGGCGCGATGAATTCCGGCTGTAACACCACATTCGGGCAGTAGCACGGCTCTCCTCCGCAGCTCTCGTAGCTGTGCAGGCAGTTCGTGTTGAGGAATATGCCCTCCCCCTGCTCCAGAATAATATTGCTGTTGCCCGCCTGAACATGCACCCTGCCGCGGTGTACCACGAAAAATTCAAGGTTCGGGTGCCAGTGCAGAGGAACGTTGTTCCCGGCGATGTGTAGGGAATTCACATAGTATTGTATCGGGAAATCGGCTTTTCCGTGCTGGATAAGCTCTTGAAAATTCTCTTTCAGCGGCATGCGGAACTCTTCCATCTGCTCACCTCCTGTAAAAATTCAATAAAATGCCTTTGGGAATATTATAATATAAATCGGGAATATTGTCAATTGTTCAAAATGATTATAGAGAATATAATAATATTATACAGAAAAGGCGAAAATATTTGTGTATATTGTTCAAAGATAACGATTACATATTGGCGGAATTGCCTAAGTTAATTTAGGTAAAAACGCTGGAATATCCCGCTGTACCGCCATTTGACGGGATTCCGCTGTTTTTCGTTATTTTTAACATAGGTTTTACGGTATCAAGAATACGCGACCAAATTTTATCGTGTTTTCTTATGAAAAGGGAGTAAAAAATGTCTTTTAGAAAGAAATTTTTTGCGTGCGCAGCAGCCTCGGCAATGATCCTCGGGCTGACAGCATGCGACGAAGAACAGCCCATTTCCGGCGGCTCAAACGCGGCTTCTAACGCTGCGCCGGTGGCTAGTACCACCACGCAGGCTTCCACCACTATCGACGAAAACGCCGCGCTTGACATGACCGACAAGGAAAATAAGGTGATCGACACCTCCGCCTGCCCGCCAAGCGGCAACGCAGGCACGGTAAAGTACCTCGGCTTCTACGACATCACCTCCGACCAGAAAGGTACGGAGCAGTGCCTCATTTTCCAGTCGGAGCTGTACGGCGGCACTATCGACTATACCAGCGTACCTTTTGGAACGGCTTTCTACGACAAGCTGGCTAACCTTATCGCCAGCGACGATTCCCCCGACCTTGTAACCAAGGACGCAATGCTCTATCCCGGAAACGTCACCAAGAACCTGTTTGAAACTCTTGACGACAGATTCGACCTTGACTCACCGCTGTGGTGCGACATGAAGGACGTGGTTGACAGCTTTAGCTGGCAGGGCAAGCATTATTACTACCCGCACCGTACAACCACGAAGTACTGCCTTAATTACAGCAAAAAGACGATCGCCGACAATGACCTCACCGACCCCTACGACCTGTACAAGAACGGCGAGTGGACGTGGGACGCATGGCGCGAGCTGATGATCGAGTTCTGTGACAAGAGCGACGACCACGTTGGCGTTTACTTTACCAACGACACGATAACCAGCTTTATCGCCACCACCGGCACGACAATGATAAATGTTGAGCCGGACGGTACTATCTCCAACAACTTCCTGTCTGCGGACGTTTCAAGAGCCATGACCTTTATGGAGGGCTTGTGCCGCGACGGTCTGACCTACGGCAAGCAGTGGGGCGACTGGGTATCCCCGCAGGTGTTCTCCACCTGCTGCGACAACCTGCTTTTCACCACGACTGAGCCGGAGTGGACCTACATAGCAGCGACTGAAAACCAGCAGAATCCCACCGGAGTCGATAACGACATCTTCGACACCGTTTCGGAGTTCTCATTTGTTCCGTTCCCGAGAGATCCTCTAGCTGACAAATACTACACAGAGTTCGACACCTTCGGATACCTTATCCCGAAGGGTGCAAAGAATATCGACGGCGCAGTTGAATTTATCAATCTGAACAGGCTTTACGATACCGATCCCGAAATAATCGCAAAGGTAAGAGAGGATCACGTTGATCCCACCAAGATCTACTTCGAAAAGGGTAAGTACGCCGGTTCAGAGAGGTGGCAGATGAAGTGGGGCGAGCACGAATACGACCTGTGGCGTGAGATGTGCGATCCGACCAAGTTCACGTTCGTATACGAGGACGCTTACGGCTTCAACAACGAGTTTTACAGCGACATCGGCGTGCTGCTTATGGGAGTAGTAGAGCGCGGCGAGTCGTGGGCGCAGACCAGCGCTGAGTTCTCACCCGTGGCAGACGGCGTTATCGCACCGTTCATCAGTTGATCAGGTTAATACTCCGGTTTCCGGATATTATATAAGCAATGTATTCTAAGGAGGAATTTTTAAAATGAATACCGTAAAGAGATTACTCGCATGCGGTCTGGCTCTCACAATGGTTGCCGGACTCACTGCCTGTGATGAAGAACCTGCCGGGACCTCCGGTGCAGCCAGCAACGGCGGCGCTGCTGTGGCTACACCCGCTCCCATGACCACTACAACGCAGGCTTCCACCACCACAGACCCCAACGACGCTCTCGACATGACAGACAAGAGGACCAAGGAATTTGACACCTCCCTGTATCAGCCCTCCGGCAACGCAGGAACTCTTAAATACCTCGGCTATTACGATATCACTGCTGACCAGAAGGGTACTGAGCAGTGCCTGATCTTCCAGTCCGACCTGTTCGGCGGCAGTATCGAGTACACCAGCACTCCCTCCGGCGACGCTTTCTATGAGAAGCTGTCCAACCTTATCGCGTCTGATGACTCCCCCGACATTGTAGAAAAGAGCGCTATGCTCTATCCGGGCAACGTTTCCAAGAATATGTTCGAGGCGCTGGACGGCAAGATCGACGTTGACTCCGCGCTCTGGAAGGACATGAAGGACGTTGCAGAGTCCTATGCATGGAACGGCAAGCACTATTACTATCCGCACAGGATCACCACCTCCTTCGCGCTGAATTACAGCAAGAAGACCATTGAGGAGAACGACCTTCCCGATCCGTATGAGCTGTACCGAAACGGTCAGTGGACATGGGACGCTTGGCGTGACATGATGATCCAGTTCTGCGACAAGGACGAGGACAACATCGGCTTCTATGCTACCGATACAACTGTTGACGCATTCATTCTCACCACCGGTACTTCCATTGTTGATACACAGCCTAACGGCACTATCACCAACAACATTTCCAATCCGAACGTAACAAGAGCAATGCAGTTCATCGAGACCCTCTGTCGTGACGGCGTTTCCTACGCCAAGCAGCTCGGCGACTGGGTTCCTCCGCAGACCTTTGCTACCGAGTGCGACAGACTTCTGTTCCTCTGCATGGAGCCTGAGTGGACTTACATAGCAGCTACCGAGCAGCTCCAGAACCCCAAGGGTGTTGACAACGATATCTTTGATACCGTTTCCGAGTTTGCGTTTGTTCCGTTCCCGAGAGATCCGCAGGCTGACGCTTACTATTCCGGCTATGACACCTTCGGCTACCTCGTTCCTAAGGGCGCTAAGAACATGGACGGCGCTATCGAGTTCATCAACCTCAACCGCGCTTACGATGTTGACCCGGTAATCCAGGCACAGGTCAAGAATGACCATGTAAATCCTGAGAAGGTTTACTTCGAGAAGGGCAGCAACGTCGGCAAGGAAAAGTGGCAGATCACATGGGGCGAGCAGGAATACGACCTGTGGCGCGAGATGTGCGA
>CAMCFA010000153.1 GCA_945873955.1 uncultured Clostridia bacterium
ACGATTTTGTCAATGTTTCGGTGATTTTTTGTGGTTTAAGGAGAGACTAAATATAGTGCCGTCGATATTCGCTCCCCCTTGAAGTGATAATGTCTTTCCGGAGGGAATTATCAACATATCATTTTCAGACATTTGGAAGCAGTTTTTTAATGTTCTGCTCTTTTTCAGAACAGGTACGCTGACATCTTCAAATTTATCAGAATAATATAGATTGCTTCTGAAATTAGCAAGAGTTGATTTCTTTGATGCCTGTCTGAAATCTATGGTTTCTGTAATTCCCGTACTCTGCGCAACCGCATTTGAAGAAAGATATGTGGACGATGCTGTTATGCAGAGAAATGCTGCTAATACTGTAGCTAATATTGTCGATTTATTCATAAGCTTAACCCTCTTTTGGTGAATTAGTAGATAGATTGGCACCATTTGGTATAACGTCCATATAGTCCTTAATTGGAGACATATCTGAATAAGTGATTGTTGATGTCGAAACTGCTGATGCGTAACTGGACAATACTCCGGACAAAGCCACTATGGCTGATAACGCTAAGATTCTCTTTTTCATTGAAGAATACCTCCTTAACGTGTTGATAGTTACTTAGAAAGACTGAATTTCTCATTCAGCCACATTGGTTTCAGCTTAATCGTTTGCATTAGAAAACATAATAACAGATTTCAGCTGATATATTGTTTGTCAATCCAAAATATGTCTTTGTAAGTGAGATTTGAGAATCCGCTGTTTTTTTGTTGCTGAACAGCTTTTGTTTTACCCGTCATACCGTTCTTCATTTTAAAAACACATCAAATTCAACTCTATACAAAGACATCACATCAAGCATCACTTCTCTTTCAACATATTAGACTACAGTATCATTTGCCCTTGCTGATTTCTTTGAGCACCTTCGGCTCTTTAGGCTGATAACAATCCCAATGAGAAGCTGCGCCGCAAGCCTTCCTTGCTGTCCCAAGAACAGCCTTTGCGGCAATCTTCAGAACAGCTGTTTTGATTGAATTCTTCACTTTGTTTTCCCCCTTTCGTTGTATTTTCCAAGCAGCATTAAATTTGCTACAAAGAACAATGTCAATGCCACTATATGATAAAGCTTACTGTCAAAACTGTAAAACAGAATCATAACAACAAGCCAAACCACCATAAGTATAATTGATATTATCTTACATCGTTTTATGTCATAAGAGGTCAGTCTTTTGTTCGGATTATCAACCGGCGCAAAAGCACATACAATTATCAAGCTATAAAGATATAATACGAACCAATAATAGCTTTCAATATTGTTCAACACCAAATCCATAATAAGAACCAGTATCAAACCGCAGATAAATGTCACTTTACAAAGCAGGTGACTATGTGCATGAAATCCTCCGCAGAACGCTCTTGTTAAGCAGAAAACAATATAAAATATGACGCATTCAATAAATCTCCCGCTAAAAGCTCCTATTGCAAGAACAAGAAATAATCCTATTAACGTGGAAACACTCAACTCAACGCCATATTGATATATTTCCCGCTGTTCTTCCGACACTATATCTTCCCGAATAAAAAAATCAACTATAATGTGACACAATTTGGTTAGCATTACACCACCTCTGTTGTCATGATTATAGTTGATTGTCATTATAAAATCAATACCTTTAGCATAAACGGTACGCTCACAGCGTAAACGGCAGTTTTTTTAATTCTTTAGCCATACCTCGGCAATGAACACTCCGTTTTCCTCCTTGAATTCAATGCTTCCGTCGTACTTGTCTGCGATTTGTCTTATGGATTTGACGCCAAACCCATGCTCGGATTTGTTCTGTTTGTCTGTTTTAAGGTCTGGGTTATTCAGCAGTACAGATTCGGCTATGCTGTTTTTTACAGCAATGTATGTCATAGATTTCATCTTGCTTATGACTAGCTCAATATGCGGGTTTGAGCGGTCGTAGCCGTTTATTGCGTTGTCCATCAGGTTTGACAGCAGTATGCTTATGTCAACGTCATTTGAGCCTTCAAATTGGGTGTCAATAATGCACTTGGTGCTTATCCCTTTCTCTGAACAAAGCGAAATCTTACTGTTAATAGCAGCGTCAACAACGACGCTCCCCGTATTTACTACCATGCCTGCAGGAGCAATTTTTTCGTTGAGAACGCTTTCAATGTAAGATTTTGCTTTCTCGGATTGTCCGTTTGAAATCAGTTCAGTGGCAATGGTGAGGTAATGCTTCATATCATGCTTCAGCGTTCTTACCTCTGAATACCGTTCCATTGTTTCCAGCGCAAGCTTTTCCTGCGCCGAAATATTCGATTTAAGCAGCTTGTATTCCTCTTTGACCATATTGTCACGCTGCATTTTACTCATGAGAATATAAAGCAGCACATTCAAAAGCGCAATCAAGAGAAAAATTATCAGAAAAGCCGGCTTTGTTTCTTCCTGTACTCTGAACAAATTCCACATCAGACTTGATATAATAAAAGATATAAGAAAGCAGGAAAGCTGTATTACCCATTGATATGCATTCAGAGAAAATGTGCTCTTTTTTCTCGCTCTGATTATGATTTCGCACACTAAAAAGAATGCTGCTTTGCTGAAAAACAAAACGGGAATTCTCATCGCGCCGCCCGGCATGACCTCCGCTCTTTCGTTTCCCGATAATGCGCTGAACAAACTCATCACTATCAGGTTTATCGGCAGCGCAGTAATCGTAGGTACTATGGAAACTAATAATTTCTCCCACACTTTGCCTTTCAAAAAAACAAATGAGTACCCAATAAAAATCAGAAACATTGTTACTATAGAGATATTTTCAAATCCATCTATTCCGCCTAACCACACATCATTCAAAGCAAAGAACAGAAATGCCACAGTCGATTTGAGCCAATTCAGTTTCCCATTCTTAAAGCCCAAAAAACCATTGCACAACCTCACAAAAATGCAGCATTCCACCAACGAGGTAGCCACTTCAATTACCGTATTCATAACATTCTCCGTAAAAAGCTTCTGAATTTGTCTTTAACCGTTTCTGCTTTATACCTGCTGACAGGAATTACAGTTTTATCATCCAATACGATTTGATTTTTCTCGATTGAATAAATGTACCTGCAATTAACAAGATAGCTTTTATGCGTTCTTACAAAACCGTAATTACTCAGTTCGTGCTCCATATCAGACAGACTTCCATAGCACTCCAGACTTTCATTATCTTTGATATGAACCAGAAGCCAGTGACCAAAAATCTCTATGTATTCTACAAGATTCAAATCCGCAAGCACTTCGCCCGATTTTGTCTGAAACATGAATTTACTTGCGGCATTTCGTTTCATCAATTCTGTATATACATCTGTTAATGTTTCGCTCAGTTCTGTTTCAAGATAGTTTTTTCGTATAAATCTGAACGGGCGGAATTTGATAGACGAGTACACTAGCTCATCGTGTGAGGTAACGAAAACAATCAGCGTTTCGTCGGCATTATTCACTTGTTCAGCAATATCAAATCCGCTTATTGTCGGCATATCTATGTCGAGGAATACAACATCAAAGGGGTGTTCCTTATGGCTGTTCAGGAAAATCTCTCCCGAAAGGAATGAGCGTATTTCACAAGCTATGCTGTCTTGATTATAGGTTTCGCTGATTTTGTCCGTCAAGACCCCCAGCATAGTTTCATCATCATCGCACACAGCTATTTTCAGCATTATTATCTTCCTTTCCTGCAGCTTGCCTCTTGCTAATATTTTAGCGTATAGTTTATAAAATGTCAAGGGTGAGCTTTGATTTGTCACTTGGGGCAGCTAAATCCCCGTTATTATCCCTCTGCGCTCTGATGAGATTGTCAATATAGTTACCCAAAATGATTTTCTCGCAAGCGGCTATAAGGTCGGACACACGCTTCAGCTTTAACTGCTCCTCGGAGATTTCGTCCTTGATTGACGAGATATAGTTAGGTAAGAGCTTCAGCCGCTTCTCCAAACTTGATATATCTCCCTCGGTGCGTATTC
>CAMCFA010000154.1 GCA_945873955.1 uncultured Clostridia bacterium
GCGACTCCGACACGGACAGCGACAGCGATTCCGATTCGGATAGCGACAGTGATTCTGATACGGATAGTGACAGCGATTCCGATTCGGACAGCGACAGTGATTCTGATACGGACAGCGATAGCGACTCCGATACGGACAGCGACTCGGATTCGGATAGCGACAGTGATTCTGATACGGATAGTGACAACGATTCGGACAGCGACAGCGATTCTGATTCGGACAGCGACTCCGATTCGGATAGTGATAGCGACTCCGACACGGACAGCGACACAAATTCTCATAACCACAGAGTAATTGATTCCGATAGCGACAGCGATACGGATTCTGACAGCGATAGCGATTCCGATAGCGACAGCGATACGGATTCCGACAGCGATACGGATTCCGACAGTGACAGTGATACAGATTCAGACAGCGACAGTGACTCCGACTCGGACAGCGATAGCGATAGCGATACTGATTCTGACAGCGACAGCGATGAACCGGAAGAAGTTATCTTTGAGCCGAACGATGTTCCGCTTGGATTTGTCCCCGATAATGATATCCCGGATAATCCCACAGCAGACGAGATCACTTTCGATAACAACATAGTACCGCTGGGCGAGAACCCGAACATGGGCGTTGAAGCTCCTGTTGGTGCAGGGATTGCGACTGCGGGTGCTGCGATAGCTCTTGGTCTTGCGGCGAAGAAACGTAAGAAATGAGTTCCTGCGGTATAATCATGATCTTTGGTGAATAAATTGAACTGCGCAAGCCATTTTGGTTTGCGCAGTTTTTGTGTATAAAAAGAGCAGCGCTCCAGTGTGGGCGCTGCTTTTTTGTTTATTTCTTCCACGTTGACGGGGTAAACAGCAGAAGTATCGGGAACAGCTCCAGTCTGCCGGCGAGCATGTCAAAAATAAGTACGATCTTTGTAGGAGTGGAGAAGAACTCAAAGTTGGCGGTAGGACCGACAAGCTCCAGACCCGGACCGATGTTATTTATCGTAGCTGCGACTGCGGTAAAGCTGGTTATCAGGTCGTGATTGTCAAAAGAGATCAGTATCAACGAAAACGAGAAGATCATCAGATACGCTACCATGTAGCTGTTTACGGAGCGCACCGTTTCGTGGTCGATAGTGTGAGAGTCCATTTTGATCTTCTTCACTTGATGTGGGTGTACCATAGTCTGGATCTCTTTCACCATGCCTTTAAGCAGGATAATTATGCGTGACACTTTGATTCCGCCGCCGGTGCTACCTGCGCATGCGCCCACGAACATGATCATTACCAGCAGCGTGCGGGAAAGCTCCGGCCAGAGGTTGAAGTCAGTGGTGGTGAATCCGGTGGTCGAAATAAGCGACGCGACTGTGAACGCTGAGTGCCGCAGCGCTTCGCCTACGCTGGAATACATGCTTGAAATATTTATCGTGATGATAGTTATGGTAACTCCCACAATGATGAGGAACGTGCGAAGCTCAATATTAAACGCCTCGCGCAGCTTTCCGGTCAAGATAAGGAAGTAGCAGTTAAAGTTGATTGCAAAGAGTATCATGAATACCGTGATCACGATCTGAATGTACGGCGAGAAGCTGCCCATGCTGGAATTCAGAAAGCCGAAGCCGCCTGTGCCCGCCGTGGCGAACGCGGTGTTCAGCGCCTGAAATACAGTCATTCCTCCGAACAGAAGCATTATGAATTCTGCCAGAGTAAGCACAAAATAGATCGAATACAGCAGCAGAGCCGTGGTTTTCACACGGGGTACCAGCTTGCTGACAGACGGCCCGGGGCTTTCCGCCTTCATGAGGTGCATATTCTGCGCGCCGGACAGCGGTATAAACGCCATGATGAACACCAGCACGCCCATTCCGCCAACCCAGTGGGTGAAGCTCCGCCACATCAGCGAGGCGTGGGACAGAGCCTCCACATCAGAGAGAATACTTGCGCCGGTGGTGGTGAAGCCGGAAACGGTTTCAAACAGTGCGTTGATGTAGCTGGGGATCTCACCGGTGAGAACGAACGGCACAGCGCCGAACGCACTCAGCACTATCCAGCTAAGACCTACGATAACGCCGCCCTCACGGGCGTAAAGCTGCTGTTTGGCGGGCTTTTTCAGCACCAGCAGGCTTCCTATAAGCAGGCAGCCGCTTAGGGACAGCAGGTAGCTCCACAGGGCGGATTCGCCGTATATCAGCGCAGTTATCGTCGGCAGGGAGAGGAACAGTCCCTCAAAAATCAATATCCAGCCGAGGATATATGTAATCATTCTGTAATTCATTGAAACGCTCCGGTTATTTAAGAATATCAGTAATATCGTGCAGCGCGAGGTGGCTGGACACGATTATCACCGCGTCGCCAATCTGTAAGCTGTCGTGACCTCTGGGGATAATTACCTTCTTATCCCGGAGGATAGCAGCCACAAGGACTTCCGGCTTTAGGCTGAGTTCCATAAGTGGGACGTCCACCACCGGGGAGTTTTCCTTAATAATGAACTCGGCGGCTTCGACTTTGCCCTTGATGATGTTGTAGAGGGACTCCATGTTGCTGCCGATAGTGTGGCTCATGGCGCGGACATAGCGCACAATGTAGTCCGAGGTGATGTTTTTCGGGTAGATTATCGTGTCGAGGTCCAGGTGATTTATTACGCTGCCGAAGTCGATACGGTTTATCTTAGTCACCAGCTTGCAGCTAGATATACTTTTGGCGAACAGCGACAGCAGGATATTTTCTTCATCAAGGTTGGTCAGCGCAACGAACGCTCCGGTGGTTTCAAGCCCGGACTCCAGCAGGATATTCTTATCGCTGGCGTCACCGTTGATTATCGTGACGTCGTCGTCAAGGGTGGCGCAAAGCTCCTCGCAGCGCTTGGGGTCTTTTTCAATGAGCTTAACCGACATGCCGGAGCGCACAAGCTGCTCGCAGAGGTAGTGACCTATTTCACCGCCGCCGACTATCATTACGTCCTTGACGGAGTTCGTCTTGTACTTTATTTTGCGGAAGAATTCCGCCGCCTTTCGCGGAGCGGCGACGATAGAGATAACGTCTTTTTCGCCGAAGATGAAATCACCGTTGGCGATATGAACTTCGTCACCGCGTTCGACAGTGCATACCAGAACGTCGCAGCGGAACTTGGTGACTATCTCTTTGACGGCGCAGCCGACGAGGGGGCTGTTTTCCGGCAGGCGGAATTTCAGTAGTTCGACGCGACCTCTGCCGAAGGTGTCTATTTTTATTGCCGAGGGGAAACGCAGCACTCTGGCAATCTCGCTGGCGGCTGCCTGTTCTGGGTTGATAACCATAGCAAGACCCAGCTCGTCCTTGAGGAACGGGGTTTCGGTGTAGTACTGGGGACTTCTCACCCGGGCTATGGTCTGGCAGTTTCCGGCTTTCTTAGCGATAAGGCAGCAGAGAAGGTTCAGCTCGTCGGAGCCGGTGACTGCTATCAGCAGGTCGGCGCGGCTGATACCCGCTTCCTGCTGGACAAGGTGGGTCGCGCCGTTGCCCACAACTCCCATAACGTCGTGACGGACGGCGAGGTCGTGTACCTTTTCAGCCACTGTATCTATGACGGTGATATTGTTGCCTTCTTCATTAAGCTGCTCCGCGAGAGCCTGACCGACCTTGCCGCAGCCTACGATAATTATATCCACGATTTTCTCCTTTTTTATGTTTTTATGTACTCAATAATAATATACATCTTTTTGGCGAAAATGTCAATGGATATTGAGGGGGGCATTTGGGTAAGAGAAGTAAATTGTAATTTAGCGGCGCACAAACGGCGCGTCACTCTCTCGCCGAAGTGCAT
>CAMCFA010000155.1 GCA_945873955.1 uncultured Clostridia bacterium
TCTTTATTATACCACTTTTTCGATTTCTAGTCTACTAGTTTTGTGCGGTATTGCCATAACAAGATAATTCGGATTTGGAGATAATCTATCATATCCACTTTTGTGCGTTTCACCCGGTAGGTGAACGTCAATCCAACTACTGCTTCCATATTATTATACATGAATTCCTTTATCAAATTGTGCCTTTTGTGATACACATTCAGACCGTATAATATGCTATAATCAGTATACGGGATTTCTAACGTCATTACTATGAAAGGAACAAAGATATGTCTGCCGCTATACGAAATTACAAGCACAAGGATTTTACATATCTGCTCAATGAGCTGAACGGAATCACTTCGGACAATACCTCCAGCGCAGTGCCGTCCGTTGACAAAACACCGCCAGTGTGCCAGAACATTGCCGGACTTGACAGCGCGTCATACACAAAGCTGAAAGAATGCTGCAAGAACAAAAAATCACGCTATAACAGCATGATTTTCCTATTGAGCAGAGCCTCTTTCAACGATGAGTACTTAACAAGCTTTTTGGAGCTTTCCCCTAAAATCAGAAGCGTAGGCTATGACGGCTTCAGTTTTGATGTCGGTGCAAATGAGTGGAAAATCAACATGACAGATGAACGAACCGCTGATCTAATCATACGATACAGCAAAATAACAGCAGACGGAAGAAAACATTATACATGCGAAAAACTGTTTTATTCCGGCAGTTTTAACGATATACTGCTGATGTTATACTATGGCATTCCCGACCAGCACTGCTGCAAGGTCTCTGAAGAGTTGCTACTGCGAAAGTCGAATAAGAAACAGAATTCAGCAAGAAGCGCGTTACTGAACGACGCACACATTTGGTACATAAGGGATTCCAGAAACGATATCGTTCATGAAAAAAGTTGCTCCTGTATCTGCGACATTCCCGATGAAGCCATTACAGGTATGAAGAGAATATCACCTGAAACCAAGTTGTGCAAATGGTGCTGCAAAGCCAGTCTGATAAGGACAGTCATAGGCGAAAGCTCACGTTATCTGAATGCTTACACAAAATTCTTTGAAAAGATAAGCATTGATAACCACCAGCTTCGCGCATTGATATTCGATAATAAAACAACGCTCAGCTTTCCATCGCCGGACACAAATCTGCTTAGTGCAAAAGTGAATGACGACAATTGGCTGCTAGAACGAAATCCAGACAATACCTTAACTCTCTGGCATAACGATTATCAAATGACCAAGGGTGACGTTCGCTATTTTACCGGCGGGTATCATGTACAACTGCCAAAAGCGACCGGCAAGATGGCAATAGCAACGATGTGCAGTTATTCATGGGCTGATCATGTCGCGCGAAGGAAAGCGTCCGTACAGGCTGCACCTGTTCATAACGATACAGCCGTTGAAACAAAGCTCACCGAGAGAAAAACTTCAAAATTTATGGATTTTGTTCAAGGTGTATTCCATGCTGTTCGCGGCTTGTTTCAGAAGAAAAGAAAATGAACTATAATCTCCTCCCACCATTTTGCGCAATGATATTCTTAATGCAGCAACGAATACTTTTTCCGATACACATCACACAGTCATTCCCAGAAGCATTGCGAACGGCTCGCCGCCGATAACGTCCCGGGCTATGGCGTAAACCATGTACAGCAGATACATTCCAACCAGTATCCCACCCTCGGGACGGGTTATCTTCTTTTGTGTAAGGCAGAAAACGTAGGTCATTACGCAGACCACGACATACATACCGAAATCCACAAGAGTGCTGCTTAGATCAGCCCCAGCTATTGTTATCGGAGAGATCACTCCGGATACTCCAAGAATGCACAGCACATTAAGAATATTTGAACCAACAACGTTTCCGATAGCCATGTCTTTTTCTCCCTTACGGCAAGCAGTAACTGAAGTCACCAGCTCCGGCAGAGAAGTTCCCACGGCACAGATCGTGAGTCCAACTAGGTTGTCGCTCATTCCGATAGCCGCTCCAAGCGCAGAGGCATGATCGACAACAAAATTGCCGCCGATTATTATGCCGGCAACTCCGCCAATAATAAACAGCGCACATTTCCACCAGACAAACGGCTTATTCTGTGCTTCATCTGTTGAACTGCGGTTCTTCATGGCGGATACCACAGTCCATAAGAGATAACCGACCAGCAGAGCGACCAGAAGCAGAGCCTCCCAGATGGTGATCTCACCGGTCGCACCAACTAACAGCAGCATCAGAAAGAACAGTATCGAAACCGCGATCGATACAGGGTAGTCGCGCCGCAGGATATCTTTAGTCACCCCTAGTGGTATGATCAGCGAGCATACGCCGAGAACCCCCAGCAGGTTGAAAACATTCGAGCCGATAACATTGCTGACCGCCATTGAATTCTGCCCGCCCAGAGAAGCAGAAATGCTGACCGCCAGCTCAGGAGCGCTTGTCCCGAGGGCGACAATAGTGAGTCCTACCACAAGCGTTGGGACGCGCAGCTTACCCGCAAGTGCGGCAGCGCCCTCCACGAAAAAGTCCGCGCCCTTTATCAGCAACACAAACCCTACCAGAAGCAACAAAATGTCTATAACGATATTCATAAAACGCCTCTCATACTTAAACTCAACAAATGATTCCGGAGTAAGAGCTTTTACCACTGCTCTTATTCCCGGAACACAGCGTTATTGCAATCATCTCCGGCAAACGGAAGCGTGTCTGAAATGATCTCCCAATAATATTTCCGTGCCGATTCAGGGAAATCCTCGAGGACGCCGTGGTCCGGGTCGTAAAATACGCCGTCCGCATACAGCGACCAATGCCAGCACCGGGGAGTTTCAAGGCTTAAAAGAGCGCATTGCGGAAGGTCTTTTTTTGACTGTGCCTGCTTACGCTGCGGCGATAATTTCACAGCGTGCTCAGTCAGTAACCGCTTCATTTCCCGAAGGTCTGTTTCACGATCGTTCCCCAGATAGCCGCAGATATATTCCGGCGATGTTCCCAGCAGCATTGCAAGTACTGCCTGACCACATTGCAGGTCGGTGGGTTCGTGGATATATTCAATGTTCATCTGATTTTAACTCCTGTTATAATTTGTCATTACGCTAATTATATCACGCAGCAGTGGAGTTGTCAAGAGTTACGAAAGTTTATCTGGTCGCTGTCCTCGGAATAGGTGGAATTATTTTAATCGATTTGAAACTCTAATAAAATATTTCTCAGAACCAATCGTCCTGCACTGTGACCAACATTTGTTCCATTCCTAAATTGATAAAGACGATCAAATCCTTTCAGCCCATTGCTGCGATAATCTATTTTCCAACACCGCTGCAGCTTGTCTGTATTTGCTTCAAAAAGCAAAATAAGATAAAAATACAGCAAATTCAAGAATTGATTTTTAGTCCGAACTGGTATATCATATAGATACAGAACTTTACTTCAAACAGCCTTGAGCGCGAAATTGCATTGGTGATACGCCGTTTATCTGCTTGAACAACCTTGAAAAATAACTTTGAGTTTCTATCCCGATACGACAGGAAATATCAGCTATCGACAGATCGGTAGTCACCAGCA
>CAMCFA010000156.1 GCA_945873955.1 uncultured Clostridia bacterium
TGGCTCTTGAAATAATCAAGAGCGGTGAGAATTACGGTCGGTACAGAATGAGAATCTCAATGCCGACATACAGTTCAAATTATATTTATACCTACGGAAATCTCATCAAGACCGCTGGAGTGAGCCTGCCGCTTTATATAGCGCCGTTCTATCCTTACAACAATAGCGGCAAACATTTCTTCGGCTTTGCACTTGGAATATTCAAGACGTGCCTTACCACCATCAATAATCTGTCCGAACCGGTGCGGAAGCTGGACGGACAGGTCATGAAAATAACTTACGATATTGTTGACGAATGAATGGAGGGTTTTTAATGAGAGAATTCTGGAACGGAGTTCAGGTTGTATTTACTGCAATCGGCGGCTGGCTTGGGTGGTTTCTTGGCGGCTGTGACGGGCTGCTTTATGCGCTTATCGCTTTTGTGGTGATTGACTACATAACGGGAATTATGTGCGCATTTGTTGACAAGAAGCTGTCCAGCGCGGTTGGGTTCAAGGGTATCTGCAAAAAGGTTCTGATTTTCGCACTGGTGGGCTTGGGGCATATTCTTGATGTATATGTGATAGGAACAGGCTCTGTGCTGCGTACTGCGGTTATTTTCTTTTATCTCTCAAATGAGGGCGTGTCTTTGATTGAGAATGCCGCGCACCTCGGATTGCCTGTGCCGAAGAAACTGAAAGAGGTGCTTGAACAACTGCACGACAGAGCCGAAAAGGAGGATAACGATGACGAAAATTAAGGGTGTAGACATCAGCGTTTATCAGAAAGGTATTAGCTTTTCCGCTTTGAAACAAGCGGGAGTGAAGTTTGCGATTATCCGCGCGGGATACGGCGAGAAGAAAGACTACACAATGGACAAGTTTGTTGAGGATTGCAAGGCAAACGGCATAGACTACGGCTTTTACTGGTACAGTTACGCTATGAGCGTGAAACAGGCTGAAGCGGAAGCCGAGAAATGTGTTTCTGTTCTCAAAGGACTGTCCCCTACATATCCCGTGTTCTTCGATATGGAGGAGAAAAAGCAGATAAGCGGGCTGAACATGGACACACGCACAAAAATGGCAATTGCGTTCTGCGAGAAGATAAAGCAAGCGGGGTTCAAGCCCGGCATTTACGCAAATCCGGCTTTTATGGAGAACTATTTCGATAAGCGACAGCTTATCGGAAAGTACGATATTTGGCTTGCCCACTGGACGGGAAGTGCGGATAAACCGTCAAAGTATGATTACGGTCAGACAATGTGGCAATGGGGACTTGACAGGATAGGTGGGTATGATATTGACGGCGATATATGCTTTTGCGAGTATTCGAAACCCGCTCCCGAAAAGAAAACCGTTGATGAACTTGCCCGTGAGGTTATTCGAGGAGAATGGGGCAACGGCGCTGAACGCAAGAAACGGCTGACTGATGCGGGGTATGATTACTCGGAGGTTCAGAGAAAGGTTAATCAGCTGATAAAATATTGAAATTAAGCCGTGGGTGTTCGGACAGTTCCGAATTTCCACGGCTTTTTTGTTTTTTCGGTTCTGTTTTTGCAATTGCCTGTCCATTAAAAGGTGAATAACCTATGAGAGGAGTAGTTGCAATGACAAATGAACAGAAAAACATTATTCGCAATATGCGAATGCAGAATGAAACCTATGCAGCGATTTCCGATGCAGTTGGAATCCCAATCGGAACGATAAAGTCGTATTGCCACAGGCACAACCCTACTAGCCAAACTGCGAATACGATAGTCTGCAAGAACTGTGGAGCTGATATCAAGGATAAACCAAAGGTTAAACCCCGCCTGTTCTGCTGCAACCAATGCCGACAGAAATGGTGGAATGCTCACAGAGCAAGCCGTCAGAGCGAAAAGTTGCAGTCTTGCACCTGCGCTATTTGCGGAAAGGAATTTGTGGACTATATAGGAGCAAACCGCAAATACTGTTCCCAGACCTGCTATAGGAGAAGGGGTGAGATTGATGGATAAGGACTTTTTTAACGCTCTGTTTGGTTACAAAACAGCAATGGCACAGGCTAAAGTTATGCTCAATAAAGGACTTGTTACGGCTGACGAATATGGCATAATAGAAACAAAAATGTGCGAAAAATTTGGTATCAATTCTGACAGTTTATTTCGGGAGAATGACTTGATTTTTCCTTGCTTTAGAGGTAATATATCATCTACTAAGGAGATGATATAATGCCGAAAACGGTAAAAAAAGTTGCGTTTCCACCTCAATTGCCACGCAAAAAGAGAGTTGCAGCGTATGCCCGTGTATCAAGCGGCAAGGACGCAATGCACAATTCTTTGTCAGCACAGGTCAGTTATTATAACGCCTTGATTCAAAAGGAAGATAGCTGGGAATTTGCGGGCGTATATTCTGATGAGGCTTTCACAGGAACTAAGGAATCACGACCGGGTTTCCAGAGCCTTTTAGCAGATTGCAAAAGCGGTCAGATTGATATGGTTATTACAAAGTCCATTTCACGCTTTGCCAGGAACACGGTAACGCTTCTCGAAACCGTGCGTATGCTTAAAGGGCTGAATGTTGATGTCTTTTTTGAAGAACAGAACATTCACACCATGAGCGCAGACGGTGAACTTATGCTCACGATACTTGCTTCATACGCCCAGGAAGAAAGCCGTTCCGCAAGTGAAAATCAAAAGTGGCGTGTAAAGAAGAATTTTGAAGCAGGTAAACCTTGGCGTTGCTATATGCTGGGGTATCGCCTACACGATGGCCAGTATTACATCGTTGATGAAGAAGCGGAGGTTGTGCGGCGTATTTACAGAGAATACCTTGATGGTGCAGGATTTAAGTTAATAGCCCGTGGGCTGAATGAAGACAATATTCCTACTATGAACGGCGGAGAATGGCATCACCGTACTATTGCTACCATTCTTCAGAATTATACCTACACGGGTAACCTCCTATTACAGAAGACTTACAAAGAGAACTACATCACAAAAAAGAAAATGATGAATACTGGTCAGCAACCACGCTATCTCGTTGAAAAAGCACATGAAGCCATAATACCCCTTGAACAGTGGCAGGCTGTGCAATATGAAATCAAACGCAGACGGGATTCCATGAAAGCCTCGTACTCTTCAAAAGTAACCTATTCATATACTGGGCTTATACAATGCGCTAAGTGCGGAAAGAACTATCGAAGAAAAACTACATCATCGAGAGTGGTTTGGTGCTGTGCCACATATAACACTAAAGGAAAAAAATACTGCGATTCCAAGCAGATACCTGAAACGGTTCTCGACTCCCTGATGGAACAGATTACCGATGAGCCATCAGCAGTTGTGAGAATAATAGCGGCTGACAATAATACAATTCATTTTCACTTTTCGGACGGAACAGTGATTACACGGACCTGGAAATACAACTCCAGAGCCGAATCATGGACGGCTGATAAGCGTGAAGCGGCAAGACAAAAAGCGAATGAAAGGAACAAAA
>CAMCFA010000157.1 GCA_945873955.1 uncultured Clostridia bacterium
GTGCTCAAAAAATTTTTCTCTTAATTGTGTTGCACTTGTATTGACAATCTATCATTTTGATAGAACCGAGCGTGACCTTGCCGAGGAGTTGGGAATTCCACAGCGCACTTTGCATGATCGCAAACGCAGAATTTTGTGCAAAATGCATGATTTTTTAGAAAAATAAAATTTTTCTGAAAAAGTCCGCTCAAACACCCCTTCCCAACGGCAAATATTATGAGAGGACAAATTCTCTCTGCTTCTTTGAAAACAGAATAGCAGTATTTCAGATACTTTCCCCGGCGCAGCCTATATGGTTGAAAGCGACAGCGGCGCACCGCCAGGACGTTCCTGAACAGCAGAACGGACAAGCCCGGCACTTAGCCGAACGAGCGTGACTCGATACATTCCGACAGCCTGTTTCAGAACCGAGCGATAAGTGCAAGCCGCAAAAATCGGTGTGGCAGCCGATCCGCGATGACCTGCGCCGGGGGATAATGATACTTCCGTCCAGCCATAGTCTAAAGCATTGGGGGCGGCTTTGCGAGAACCGCATCGGGGTGAGATTCCCATGACGTTGCCGCCAGCAACGGTCTGAAATATTCCCTCAAGGGGAGAAATCCCCTTGGTTTAGTCGGGGAGGTCGGGGACAAATTCGGCACACAGGTTGATTTTTTTAGCGGAGAAATCCGCTTTGTATATATAGCCACAGCTCTGCTCTGGCGGGGCTGCGGTATTACATACAAATTGAAGAAAGGAATTTTCTACATGAACAAACCAAGCATAAAGCGCGGCGATGTATACCTCGCCGACTTAGACCCTGTGGTTGGCAGCGAGCAGGGCGGTATTCGTCCCGTTCTCATAATCCAGAACAACACGGGAAACCGCCACAGCAGCACGACCATAGTAGCGCCCATTACCACAAAGCTCACCTCAGGATACCTGCCCGTCCATGTGATGATTTACCCGAAATCGGCGGGGCTTCAGCAGAACTCAAACGTAATGCTGGAGCAGCTTCGGGTTATGGACAAGGAGCGTCTGAAAAACAAAATCGGGCATCTTCCGCCGTTTGCTATGACGCTCATTGACCGGGCGCTCCGCATAAGTGTGGGGTTGAAATCCGAGTACAATTAAGGGGGAAAATTCATGAATGAAGAAGCAAAAACTGTCTTGAAGCTGCACTTGTGCAACCACTTCATCGACAACCTGTCAGAGGAAAAGCTCATCACAGAACACCAGCGCAGAAAGCTGAGAAATTCTGTCAAGCGGCGTATTATAAGGCTTTGAACCCTGTTCCCTTTTGTCGGATTAAGCATAAAAACCGTAGATATTTTCGTTGGGTTTGGTGATAGATTTCCGCAAGCCGTTGTGGTATTGTGTTGTACGAAAGGAGATGATTTGATGCCGGAAATCACGGTAATTCCCGCCCGAAACAAGAGAGGAGATATTATCCGAGCTGCCGCCTACGCGAGAGTTTCGAGCAGCAGCGATGACCAGCTGAATTCGTTTAACGCGCAAATCAAGTACTACACCGAGCTTCTGAAAAACAGCACCAACACTGTGTTCGTGGATATGTACGCAGACGAGGGTATCACGGGAACCTCTGCCGCCAAGCGGGACGAGTTCCAGCGGCTGATGAATGACTGCCGCAAAGGGAAAATCGACCGAATACTAACAAAGTCTGTGTCAAGATTCGCAAGGAACACAAAGGACTGCCTTGAAGCCGTCCGGGAGCTGAAATCGCTGGGAGTGTCGGTTTACTTCGAGAAAGAGAAAATCGACACCGGCGAGCTTAGTTCGGAAATGCTGCTCACTCTGTACAGCCAGTTCGCGCAGGAGGAGTCGATGTCCATATCCCGTAACTGCCGCATGGGAATACACAAGCGCATGGCTGACGGATCGTATATCACGCCTACTGCTGCATACGGTTATAAACTTGTAAACGGCAGACTTGAAATTGATGCATCGAAATCGAAAATCGTAAAACGCATTTTCAGAATGTTCTTATCCGGAATGGGCACCGAAGCAATAGCAAACGAGCTGAACAAAATTCATGCGCCGCTGCCGATGTACGCCGTAAAATGGTATCATACCACGGTGAAATATATTCTTGAAAATGAACGGTATATAGGTGATTCCCTTTACCAAAAGTCATTCGCCACCGACACTCTGCCCATATCACAGCTTCCGAACAACGGCGAAAAGCCCCAATACTACGTTGAAAAAACGCATGAGCCAATAATTTCGCGAGAAGATTTTCAAGCAGTACAAAACATAATTTTACAGCGGTCAATACCTCCCGAGGCGAAAATCTATACGAAATCACCGCTTAGCCGGAAAATTCGGTGCAAAGCCTGCGGCGCAGCGTTCAGGAGGAGAAAGGTCGGCGAGAAGATTTACTGGATATGCAGAACGCATAGCCAGCAATCGGCGGCAAAGTGCAGAATGAAACCAATTGTGGAATCAGAACTGAATAATGCGTTTATTCGGCTGTATAACAAGCTCTCGGCGCATTGCTCTGATATAATTCTACCGATGTACCGCCAACTTCAGCGGTTGGCGGATCTCGGTGAATCAGCTAACACGCAGGTTGCGGAGATACGCCGTGAGGTCGCAGAGCAAAAGGAACAAAGCCACCTGTTGGCACAGCTCAATTCACAGGGAATAATCGAACCGGTGTACTTTGCAGCGCGGTCACAGGAACTGGACAGAAATCTGGTTCAGCTTCAGAATCAGCTTCACTCAATGCTTGACGGGGAAGATGATGAGCGGCTGGACAATCTGCGAAAGTTGATTTCCGTGCTTGAAAAAGCGGAGCGGCTGACCGAGTTTGACGAGGAGAAATTCGGCAGTATCGTGGAGAAAATCACGGTTCTGTCCGAGAGCAAAATCCGATTTGAGCTGGTCGGCGGCGTTGGATTCAACGAGCAAATTCAGCGGAAAGGTCGGTGAGATAATGCTGAAAAACAGAAATATCCCGTTCGGGTACTGCATGAAAAACGGCAAATTCACCTTGAACGAACCTGAAGCTGAAGCCGTGAAACAGATTTTTGCTCAATACATAGGCGGAGATTCCATTAAGACAATTGCGGCGAAAATGACCGTTCCATACAATTCCTGCAAGCCGAAGTGGAATAAGAACATGGTCAGCCGTATCCTTGAAAACCGTAGATATATTGGCGAAAATGGCTATCCGGCAATTATTTCGCAGGAAGATTTCCGCACGGCGAATGCGATAAAATCCACGCGCTACACTAAATCCTCAAAGGTTAAAACGGCTATCGAACCGCAGAGGGTAGTTCAAAAAACGGTTTATGAACCGACCATTGAAATCCTGCAATTAACCAATGAGATTAACCGAAGCCTTGAAAATGTGGGTGCGGATAAGAATAAGGTCATGGAAATGATTGTTCAATGCGCCGAGATGAAGTATG
>CAMCFA010000158.1 GCA_945873955.1 uncultured Clostridia bacterium
TTCCATGCCGACATACAGTTCAAATTATATGTATACCTACGGAAATCTCATCAAGACAGAAGGAGTGAGCCTGCCGCTTTACATAGCGCCGTTTTATCCTTACAACAATAGCGGCAAACATTTCTTCGGCTTTGCGATTGGTATCTTCAAGCTATGCCTTACCACTATAAATAATCTGTCCGAACCGGTGCGGAAACTGGACGGGCAGGTCATGAAAATAACCTACGATATTGTTGACGAATGAATGGAGGGATTTCTATGAGAGAATTCTGGAACGGAGTTCAGATTGTGTTTACTGCAATCGGCGGTTGGCTTGGGTGGTTTCTCGGCGGCTGTGACGGGCTGCTGTACGCGCTTATTGCTTTTGTGGTGATTGATTACATCACGGGCATTATGTGCGCTTTTGCTGATAAGAAGCTGTCCAGCGCGGTCGGGTTCAAGGGCATCTGCAAGAAGGTGCTGATTTTTGCGCTTGTGGGCTTGGGTCATATCCTTGACACGAGGGTAATAGGCGCGGGTTCGGTTCTGCGTACTGCTGTTATCTTCTTCTACCTCTCGAACGAGGGCGTGTCCCTTGTTGAGAATGCCGCGCACCTCGGATTGCCTGTGCCGAAGAAACTGAAAGAAGTGCTTGAACAACTGCACGACAGAGCCGAAAAGGAGGATAACGATGACAAGAATTAAGGGTGTCGACATTAGCGTTTATCAGAAAGGCATCAGCTTTTCTGCTTTGAAGCAAGCGGGTGTGAAGTTTGCGATTATCCGCGCGGGATACGGCGAGAAGAAAGATACCACCATGGATAAGTTTGTTAAGGACTGCAAGGCAAACAGCATAGACTTCGGCTTTTACTGGTACAGCTATGCAATGAGCGTTGAGCAGGCTCAGGCTGAAGCGGATAAGTGCATAGAGGTAATCAAGGGCTTATCTCCTACATATCCCGTGTTCTTCGATATGGAGGAGAGAAAGCAGATAAGCGGACTGAACACGGGTACTCGCACCAAAATGGCGATTGCGTTCTGCGAGAAAATAAAGCAAGCGGGGTTCAAACCCGGTATATACGCAAATCCGGCTTTTATGGAGAACTATTTCGATAAGCGGCAGCTTGTCGGCAAGTACGATATATGGCTTGCCCACTGGACGGGAAGTGCGGATAAACCGTCAAAGTATGATTACGGTCAGACAATGTGGCAATGGGGACTTGACAGGATAGGTGGGTATGATATTGACGGAGATGTATGCTTTTGCGAATATGCGAAACCTACTTCCGCAAAGAAAACCGTTGAGCAGCTCGCCCGTGAAGTAATCGCTGGTAAATGGGGCAACGGTGCTGAACGCAAGGAACGGCTGACTAATGCCGGGTATGATTACTCGGAGGTGCAGAGAAAGGTTAATCAGCTGATAAAATAGTGAAATTAAGCCGTGGGTGTTCGGATAGTTCCGAATGTCCACGGTTTTTTGTTTTTTCGGTTCTGTTTTTGCAATTGCCTGTCCATTAAAAGGTGAATGGATTTTGAGAGGAGCAGTTGCAATGACAAATGAACAGAAAAACATTATTCGCAATATGCGAATGCAGAATGAAACTTATGCAGCAATTTCCAGTGCAGTCGGAATCCCAATCGGAACGATAAAGTCGTACTGCCATAGGCACAAGTCTACCAGCCAAACTGCGGATACGATATTCTGCAAGAAATGCGGAACCGGTATCAAGAATAAACCCAAAGCTAAACCCCGCCTGTTCTGCTGCGACCAATGCCGACAGATATGGTGGAATACTCACAGAACAAACCGTCAGAGCGAAAAGCTGCAGTCTTTCACCTGCGCTATTTGCGGAAAGGTATTTGTGGACTATATAGGAGCAAACCGCAAGTACTGTTCACAGACCTGCTATAGGAGAAAGGGTGAGATTGATGGACAAGGAGTTTTTTAACGCTCTGTTCGGTTACAAAACAGCAATGGCACAGGCTAAAGCGATGTTCAATAAGGGGCTTGTTACGGCTGACGAATATGGCATAATAGAAACAAAAATGTGCGAAAAATTTGGTATCAATTCTGACAGTTTATTTCGGGAGAATGACTTGATTTTTCCTTGCTTTAGAGGTAATATATCATCTACTAAGGAGATGATATAATGCCGAAAACGGTAAAAAAAGTTGCGTTTCCACCTCAATTGCCACGCAAAAAGAGAGTTGCAGCGTATGCCCGTGTATCAAGCGGCAAGGACGCAATGCACAATTCTTTGTCAGCACAGGTCAGTTATTATAACGCCTTGATTCAAAAGGAAGATAGCTGGGAATTTGCGGGCGTATATTCTGATGAGGCTTTCACAGGAACTAAGGAATCACGACCGGGTTTCCAGAGCCTTTTAGCAGATTGCAAAAGCGGTCAGATTGATATGGTTATTACAAAGTCCATTTCACGCTTTGCCAGGAACACGGTAACGCTTCTCGAAACCGTGCGTATGCTTAAAGGGCTGAATGTTGATGTCTTTTTTGAAGAACAGAACATTCACACCATGAGCGCAGACGGTGAACTTATGCTCACGATACTAGCTTCATACGCCCAGGAAGAAAGCCGTTCAGCAAGCGAAAACCAATTGTGGCGTATCAAGAAAAACTTCGAGGAAGGGATACCTTGGTGCGGAAAAATGCTTGGTTATCGAATCAAGAATGGACAATATTACATCATACCGGAAGAAGCTGAAATAGTGCGGCGCATATACAGGGAATATCTTGAGGGGGCTGGAGTATATCTTATCTGTAAACGGTTAACCGATGATAACATTCCGCCAATCAACGGCGACATTTGGCATCCCAGAACCGTTGCAAATATTCTTCGCAACTACACTTACACAGGGAATCTTCTCCTACAAAAGACTTTCCGTGAAAACCACATTACCAAGAGAACAATTACGAATGTTGGACAGAAAACCAAATATCTTGTTGAGGACGCTCACGAAGCCATTATCAGCCTTGAAACATTCAATGCCGTACAGTCTGAGATTGAACGAAGAGCCGACCTTTTTACTCCACCACAACCTCATAGTCCGGAATACCCATACACGGGCAAAATCGTGTGTGCTAAATGCGGAAAGAATTTCCGAAGAAAAACAACCAAGACTCAAATCGTATGGATTTGTGCGACTTTTAATAGTCGAGGGAAACAGTTTTGTGCTTCAAAACAAATTCCCGAAACAGTCCTTGACGCTCTCGCTGCCGAACTTATTAAAAACCATAAGGGCATTGAGAAAATTGTGGCTAATGATAATAACACGCTCCACTTCCACTTGACCGATGGTAGTGTGGAAACCCGAGTTTGGGAAGACCGCTCCAGACGAGAGTCTTGGACGGCTGATAAGCGTGAAGCGGCAAGACAAAAAGCGAATGAAAGGAACAAAA
>CAMCFA010000159.1 GCA_945873955.1 uncultured Clostridia bacterium
GCGGAAGCCGGAAGCTATTCCTATGAGGAGTACTACACCGGCGAAGCTGAATAAATAAATTCTTTTGGGAGGTTTTTTTATGGAAAAAACACCGGCACTGCTTCTTACAATCTTTCTGGGAGAGCTTGGAATCCACAGATTCCTTGCTGGCAAAATCGGCACCGGCATTATCTGGCTGCTGACTTGCGGCTGCTTTGGCATTGGCTACATAGTTGATATCATTCACGTCGCTACCGGAAAATTCACTAAGAAAGACGGCACTCCGTGGGTCATCGGCTGATGGAGTGAAAGCAATGTTCCTGTCGGTAATACGGCAGGAACTGCTTTGTTATATGTACCAATAATTGACATTAGGAGAATTTATTTATGTCAGAAAACGTAATCACAGAGGAAAACCAGAATTCCGCACCGGCAAAGCAGAAGCGCAGCAAGGAGGATATCCTTGAAATAGTTATCGCCATATTCCTCGGCATTACAGCACTTGCTACCGCGTGGGCTTCATGGATAGGTTCGCTGCACGGCGGTAACATGTCCACCAATTACACAAAGAGCAACAATCTGGCCGCTGACGGAAACGCCCGCTGGAATGAGGCTTCTCAGGCACTCATGCAGGATATGCAGATTTGGAACATGATAAGCGATTATGAGGTGGAGATACTCTATGCCAACGAAACAGGCGACACCGACCAAATGTATGAGAGCGCATATAAGATACAGTTTATTTGCACTGACAACCTCACAGATGAAATGGCGGAGCTTATCGGGTATGATTTTGAGTTTGACGCTGATCAGATAATAGACTGGGTAATCAACAGTGAGCTTTCCACCACCAGCCCCTTTGCCAACCAAGACTTTATCAACAGCTATTATGTTGACGCACAGGCAGTGCTTGCAGAGAGCGAAGCAGTTCTTGCAGAGGGTCAGTCTGATAACACAAAGGGCGATACCTTCAATCTTGTAACGGTAATTTACTCCGTAGTACTGTTCATGCTTGGTATTGTCGGCACATTCCGCAGACTGCCCAACAGAATGCTCATTACTATCGTAGCTATCGCAGGCTTCCTGTTCGGCACAATCTATATGTTCACCATTCCGTTCCCCACCGGCTTTAACTTCCTCAGCTATTTCGGGGGCTGATATCATCTGGAGATGTTTATGAAGAAACACACTATTATTTCTGTTGCAGCGGCAATTGCGGCGGCAATGTCGCTTTCCGGCTGCGCCGGAACTGTTGATGAACTGCTTGCGTCAAGCGACGAAGCAGCTTCTGAAGAAGAATACGCACCTTCCTCCCAAACCTACGAAGCTCCCGCCGCCGTAAACAATGACGGCGGGGAGCGTGGGTATTCCGAGAGCGCAACGCAGCTTTCGGTGAGCGGAGGAAATCTGGGGATCGACCGCCGTACCCGCTCTGACAGCAAACCAATGGGCGACGGCGGCTGGACGATCCTTGTATACCTCTGCGGTACTGACCTCGAAAGCGAAGGGAGCGCGGCAAGCGCAGATATCTACGAAGCAATAAGCGCGCAGTACAGTGAAGATGTACATATCGTTTACCAGACCGGCGGCACCGGTCAGTGGTATTTCGACTTCTCAAATAGCACTATCCAGCGTTATGTGAATACTGAGGGCGACTTAGAGCTTGTGGACGAGATCCCCAACGCAAGCATGGGAAGCGCAGACACCCTGGCGGATTTTGTATCGTGGGGCGTTGAGAACTACCCTGCGGAAAATATGGGACTTGTGTTCTGGAATCACGGCGGCGGCAGTATCAGCGGCGTGTGCTTTGACGAGCTGTACGAGAGCGACAGCCTGTCCCTGCGGGAAATAGACGAAGCGCTGAACTCCGTCTACGACAAGATGACGGACAAGTTTGAGTTCATCGGCTTTGACGCCTGCCTTATGAGCACCCTTGAAACCGCGAATATCCTTGTGCCTTACGCAAACTATATGTTCGCCTCCGAGGAGCTTGAACCGGGCGGCGGCTGGAACTACACCGACATCATGAATTTCCTTGCGGAAAACCCGGGCGCAAACGGCGCTGAACTGGGCGAAATGCAGTGTGCGAGCTACTATCAGCACTGCATAGACAACGGTGACTCAGAGGGCACAACCTTTGCGATAACCGACCTTTCCGCGCTTGACGAGCTGCTTGTATCGTTTGACAAGACCGCGCAGGAAATGTACGAAAGCGGTAGGCTGAACGATATTGCCCGTGCGGTATACGGCGCTGATAATTTCGGCGGCAACAACCGTAACGAGGGCTACACCAACATGGTTGACCTTAAAGGGCTGCTGACGGCTGTCAAGCCGTATGCTCCCAATGCCGCTGATACTCTTGAAAAGCTGGATAAAGCGGTAATATGCAGCGTCTTCGGACCTCAGCACACCGGGGCAGGTGGAATATCACTGTATTATCCGCTGTCAGTTCAGGGTTCGGAGGAGCTTTCGATATTCTCGGGTATCTGCACCAGTAGCTACTATCTTGCGTTTGTTGACTCTGCGGCTTACGGAACGAGCGGCGGTGATATCGACGGCTATGACAACAGCTATATTCTTGACGACTGCGATGACCTGTGGGATCACGACTATTTCGCGGACGATAATATAGGTTCAAACTACGGAGATTTCAGCCAGGTGGACGAATACTGTACGATCGGCGTTGAAAGCGTGTATTTCGACAACGATGGTATTTACACTGTTCAGCTTTCGGATATGGACGCATTCAACTATGCAACGTGCAGCCTTTTCGCAGAGTTTGACGGTGTGAGCGTGTATCTCGGCGAGGACGATGATGTTATCATGGACTATGACAGCATGATACTTCAGGACAACTTCGACGGAAGCTGGGTGTCCTTAGATGGTATCCCGCTTGCGATAGAAACAGTGAGCGTCACCGATGACACCAGCGTTTATACTTGTCCGATACTGCTTAACGGCGAGCAGACAAATCTGCGTATCGAATACGACTGGAACGCAGAACAGTGGAACGTTATCGGCGCGTGGGCAGGTATAGACCCCCAGACCGGCGCGGCAGCGAGAGAAACTGTTCTTCTCCATGACGGCGACGTGATAACTCCGCTTTATCTTGCCATTGCCGGTGATTACACCGACTATATTGACGCCGGTGACTACACGGTAAACGGTGATATTGAGATAGAATATGCGCCGCTG
>CAMCFA010000160.1 GCA_945873955.1 uncultured Clostridia bacterium
CGGACAAGAGCCGCCTGTACGACATTGTGATACTCCACAGCGACATTTCGCAGGAGAGCCGCGAACATCTGCTTCGTGTGGGAGAGATGTTCCCGTACTGCACGCTTCGTTTGGTGGACATGACGGAGTTCCGTGAGTGTGTAAAGGGCTGTTCGGGCAGCTACATAACTGAGGAAACCAACTACCGCTTGGCGATTCTCGGCGGGCTTTTCTCGCAGTACGACCGAGTGCTGTACCTCGACTGTGACACCATTGTCGAGGGGGACATCTCTCAGCTTTTCGACACCGACCTTTGCGGGAACGCTGTCGGCGGCGCAGTGGCAACGGATGTACGTCTGCTGCGGTACACGAAAAAGGGGTTCTTCATCGACAACAAGCCGTATAATATCGAGGGGTACGCCAAGACCTACATGAATATCACCGACCTTGACCGCTACTTCAATGCGGGGGTTACGCTGTTCGACCTCAGAAAATGTCGGGAGCTGACCTCGGAGCAGGCGGCGGTGGAGCTTCTTAACCGCCGAAAGTGGATTTACAACGACCAGGACGTGCTGAATATGCTGTTCAGGGACAATGCTCACATTTTCGACATAAAGTGGAACTACACCGTCAACATCGAGCACGAGTTTAATTACTGCGACCAAAGGATACAACAGCTGATGGCGGACGTTCGCCGTAACGAATACGGCATAATACACTACACCGGCGGCGGAAAGCCGTGGAATAAAACTGTTCCCCTCGGGGAGCATTATCATAAGTATGCAGATAAACTGAAGGAGGTACTTTCATGACAACAAAGAGAAAAACGCGGCTCAAACGGGCTGCGCTGAGCTGGCTGTGCGTTGCGGCGCTCGCCGGCGGGAGTGTTCCTGCGGGATTTCCGGGGATTATCCCGGCGGTGACTGCAGCGGCGGAAGATACTCAAACTATCGTTTCCACTATCAACCTTGGCAATCTGGTGGATTATGTGAGCAATCCAAATAATTGCCCGGCAGGTATTACTGCGTCCTACGGTATGAATAAAGAAGAAACCGTATACAACAGTGTTATCGAGCTGACGATTACCCAGAGCGGCACATACAAGCTCACCGGAAGCAACCTTATCGGCGGCTCTTACTTCGATGTGAAGATAATCGCAGCGGAGGGTGTAAACGCAAATATCGTCTGCGAAAACGCCTTTATCAGAAACGATGCGGGAACATATAAGTATGCTTGTGGTTTCCGTTATCAAGGTTACAGCATTCCCGAAAACGGTGGTGCCTCAGCGTTGTATGCGGTAGATTTTGTTGTACCTTTTAAGGCAGAGGCAGGCGCTGCGATAACGCTCAGCGGAAAGCTGGCGGTAGATACCTTTTCGTCATATAATGGCTACAACTATATCGTACCGGTATCCGAGGGAGTAGGCACTGTAAACACGGACGCTTTCAGCGTGGTTACATATAAGGATACTGACGGCAAAGTCATTGATAAGGGCTATTATCTTTCTGCAAGGGAAGATAACTCCTATTCCGCCGACCATAGCAAAATCATTATATCGAGCCTAATTCCTGGCGAAGGTGGATATACAGGAACTGCTGATCAGAAACCGCTGTCGGAGATGTACCAATGCTTTGGCATAAACGGCATGAATTTCAACCCTGCAAGTATCACCGGTGACGTGACGGTGGAATGCAGTGCAGCGCACACCGGCATGGAGGACCGCATCTGCGACAAATGCGGATATAATCTCGTCATTGACCTGCGCGAGCTTGACAAGTACATCAGCGGCGAACTCCAGACCCACGGGTATATCACGGTAATGGACACAATTGGCGACGAGGGCAGCTATACAAAGCTGACTATCAACACGAGCGGCGCATACAAGCTCACAGGCAGCAACACTACCGATGTAAAAATATACGCCCCAAGTGGTGTAACAGCGGATATCGTCTGCGATAATGCGTATATCAAGAACACAAACGGAAGTTATAGTATTGAAAATGAATATGACGAATATGCTCCTATCTTATTTCTGGAAGCGAGCGGTTATATTTGTCCATTCGGCACTTACGACTCAGGAAAAATCAACCTCAGTGGCAAGCTTGTTGTGGATACCTATTCTGTATTCAATATTACTTGGGATGAATATCGTATTGGTGATTTTATTGCGGAGGTTGCTAAAGAAAGCTATAGTGTTACCGGTGATTTCACCCCAATTGATTCCTACACGAACGGAAAAAAAGACCAGGCATTCTACCTTAACGGCGCGTTGTACGACGCTTCCGATTATGCCGGGGATCATCTGTGCATAAGTGTTAGGGGCAATGATGTCGGAGACTATACATTCACCGCCGGTACGGATAATATCTCCTTCATCTCATATAACGATGACCACCGCTTCGACAATGACAGCGATGTCTGCAAAGATTGCGGCAATACATTTGAAAGGTATAACGTTACCTTTAACGACGGCAGCGAAACTCCCGCCACCGAGCGAGTTATTAACGGCAGAACCGTTTCCGCCCCTGAAAGCGACCCGACAGCGCCTGTCGGCATGAAATTCACCGATTGGTATTCTGATGAGGCATGCACCACCAAGTACGATTTCGACCTGCCCGTAACCGAGGACATCACCCTTTACGCAGGCTGGGAGGCTCTGCCCGTTCAGAGCATTGCGGTAAAGACAGCGCCGACCAAGACTTCCTACATTGAGGGTCAGAAGTTCGACCCCGCAGGTCTGGTTATCAATGAGGTGTACGAAAACGGAAAACTTGAGGTCGCCTACAACGATGATACTAAGAACGATTTCAAGTTTGAGCCTACGCTGACCGAGGAACTGGCTCTCACAGACGAAAAGGTTACAATCACCTACGGCGGCAAGTCGATAGGGCAGGGGATTACTGTTGCGAAGAAGCAGCTTTCTTCCATTGCAGTAAAGACCGCGCAGACAAAAACCACCTACATTGAGGGCGAGAAGTACGACCCGACAGGGCTGGTTATAACTCTGACCTATGACAACGGCAAGACCGCGGACGTAGCTTACAGCGACAGCACCAAGGGTGATTTCACATTCTCTACCGAAGAGCTTTCGCTGAACAATGCCAAGGTGACTATCACCTACGG
>CAMCFA010000161.1 GCA_945873955.1 uncultured Clostridia bacterium
CCCGCGAGTTCCCGCGTTTGAGCGGGTCGAATTTGATATATTCAGCGCTTCCCTCATATAGCCGTCGGGAAACCGGCGCGGATCATACCAAGTTTTGTGAAAGCTGCGGCGCAGGGGTAATTCCTCTGCGCCGCGAACTTTTTTCAGCTGGTCTGCACAATTTGTTTTCACGCAAAAATAATGCAGATTTGCACACCAATTTAATGCATAAATGTGATAGAATACTATAAAGCAGAAGCGGCACATTGTGCCACATTTTCCCAAGCAAACGAAAATCGTTGATTTTTGTAAAATATCATGCTATAATATATCTATAAAATTAAACCAAGGGACACGCTGATTAAAGCGAAGCGTACCAAATTCAGCCCCGTGAGTACGCTCATTTGAGCGGGGCGAATTTGGTTTAATCAGCGTTTCCCTAGCTTATCTGCCAACGGCGAACCAACCTAGAAAGGAGTTATGCACCCGAAACAGGGGCATGGTCGCGCATAATGAAGAAAAAACTCTGCGGAAACTGCTTCTCGCCGATGAAAGGCAATACCTGCCAGCACTGCGGCTTCACTGAACATCACACTGCCGCTGAATACGACGCTCTTGCGGTCGGGACAAGGCTTCACAGCCGCTACACTATCGGCAGAATGATGGACAGAGGCGGTTTCGGGATAATATACTTAGCGTATGACGAAAAAAACGAAAAAACCGTCGCGGTAAAGGAATTCTACCCGGACGGCACGGCGGTGCGCTCTGCGGACAATCTCAGCGTTGAGCCTATGACCTCCCAGCAGGAGGAGAGCTTCACCACCGGTCTTGAAAGGTTCTTTGCCGAAGCGGACATCATCTCCCGCTTCTCTGAAAGCAACGAAATAATCGGGATATACGACGTTTTCAGGGAGAACGGAACTGCGTACTACGCTATGGAATACGTCAACGGTATCCCGCTGAAAAAATATGTTGTGCAGAACGGCGTCATCACACCGAGGCAGGCGGTATATATCGCCGAACATGTCCTGCCGGCGCTGGATATTCTGCACAAAGCCGACATTCTCCACCGGGACGTTTCACCGGACAACATAATGCTATGCCCAAACGGCGCTGTCAAGCTGATCGACTTCGGTTCGGCAAGAATGCTTCAGGACAAGGACCAGAGCATGTCCGTCATACTAAAGCAGGGCTTCGCCCCGCTGGAACAGTACCAGCGCAAGGGCAGACAGGGCGGCTGGACGGACATCTACTCCCTCGGCGCCTCGCTTTACTACGCGCTTACCCTTGTCACCCCGGACGACCCTCTCACCCGGCTGGACAGCGACGAGTACTTCACAAAAGAACTGCATAAGCTGCCGAAACAACTGGCGGAGGTACTTGAAAAGGCATGCTCCGTTCGGGCGGAAAACAGATATCAGACCGCCGGGGAAATGCTTGCCGCGGTGGATAACTGCGGTATCAAAGCAGAACCTTTCCCGGAGGATAACCTGCGTATTACCAGCGACCCCCGCCCTGCAAAGCCAAGGCCTGTCCGCCGCAGATTCGTTGTCGGAGGAGCCGCCGCGATAGCTGCCGCGGTCGCGGCTAGAGCGGCTCTGTTTTTCGGCGGCGGCAGCGCTGTCGAGCAGCCTATCGACGTGAAGATAGGATATGAGATGTTCCCGATTACATCAACGGAGCTGAATCTGGAAAACCGGGAGCTTACAAATTCGCAGATACAGAATCTGCGGCACATGAAGGAACTAAAGGTGCTGAACCTTTCCTACAACTACATAACCGACCTGTCCTGTCTGGAGGGGCTTACACAGCTTGAGGAGATACATTTCAGCCACAATAACGTTTCGGACATCAGCTTCATGAAGAATATGTCGGAGCTGCGCCAAATAAGCGCTGAAAACACCGGGGTCTCGGACATCTCAGTGCTGAGCGACAAAACCAAGCTGGAATCCGTGTTCTTCGGCGACAGCTACGTTACCGATATTTCGCCGATAAAAAACAGCCGGGGGCTGAAATACGTCGGCTTCAACGAGGCGCAGATACCGGATATCGAGGCGCTTTCCGGCATGACGGAGCTGGAGACCGTCTGCTTCGCAGGGTGCGGGCTTACCAGCGTGGAGCCGCTGCGGGACAGCAAAAAGCTGCGCAACATCTATTTCGGACGGAATAACCTCACCGACCTTTCGCCGTTCGTCGGCTGCGACATTGAAGAGATGTATGTCGATATGAATCAGCTCACCGTAAGCGCCTTCAAAGGGCTGAAGGCACACGGCTTTATCGTGCTTAACGGAAACGGTTTAACCGACCAGCAGGTCACGGCGATAGCGCACAGCATGACCGGAGAATTTGAGCTATATAACTAGGAGTGACGACCCATGAGAACCGAGGACATTGAAGAAAAAATAATGCGCACCAAGCGTCTGGACATGAAGCTGGTAAACGACAATCCCCCGCCGGAGTTCACGGAATACCTTCAGCAGTTTTTAGACAAGCGCGGGATAAAGAAATCCGCGCTGATAAAGGCGCTGAACGTTGACCGCAACTACGGCTACCAAATGCTCAACGGCACGCGGACTCCCACCCGCAGCCAGATACTGCGTATCGCACTGTTTCTGGGAATGGACCTTAAACACACCCAGCGGCTTCTGAACCTAGCCGGGCGCGAAGCGCTGTATGTCCGCCGCCCGGAGGACGCCAAGACCGTCCACTGCCTTGAACACCCCATGGAATTCAGCAAAGCCTGCGAATTTATCTGGGGAGAGCAGGAGTAAATCACTGCAAGAATCGACAAAATGCGTCCGCCGCGGACAAAAAATCTGCGGCGGACGCCGTTGTATATAAGGTCGCTTAGCACGGCAACAGCATTTACTATTGAGGCGAAACAGATGATGGGTCAAGTAGGATATCAAGAAAGAGAGCAGGCTCAAGGGCGGCTCTAAACATAAGGCGCTTTTTGCTAATGCGCTTATATTGAGCCTGAGAAACCAGGTTCAATGCGGTTTTTCTAAGGACATTGAGATTTAGCGGAGAATTGTCTTTCCTGGCTCTGGAAGCGTCCTCACGGAAGATAACGTCAAGACACCAATGAAGCTGATTTTCAATAGACCAATGCTTTCGCA
>CAMCFA010000162.1 GCA_945873955.1 uncultured Clostridia bacterium
GCAAATGCAACCGAGACAGGTGCAGCCAAGACAGGTACAGTCAGCGCCGCAAATGCCGCCCAGACAAATGCAGTCGATTCCTCAAAATATACGCGGAATGGCAGTATCAACAGCAAGAACGGCGGTATCCGGGGCTGTCGGGACATTCACAGGACAGTTTGCTCCCTCCGCCTGCGGCGAGACCGTGCTAGGCTCCTTCGGCAACCCGATAGGCGCAGTAGCAAACCTTATCCCCGGCACAGGAACAGTCTTGTTGGGCAGCTTCAAGCGGTTTTTCGCTTCCTTGAAATCCGCTTTTAAGAACCCGAAAAAGCTTATTATTCCGCTTGTTCTGGCGGTTATCTGGCTTACGCTTGATATTTTGCAGGCGCTTAAAATTGATGTTCTGCCGACGCAGGTGCTGTCGTTTCTGACCTTTGCTAAGGGTGGAATGTCCGGCAGCATATCGGGCTTTATCGGCGGCATTTTCGGCAAGGGAATATTCGCCGGAGCGCTGGTAACGCTGATTAACTCGCTGTTTCGAAGAAGCAAAGGGCAAAAACGGTCGCTAAAGGACACTTTCAGCGGCATTTTCGGTGTGTCGCTTGATTCTCTCGGGGGATATCTCACGGGTATCGGCGCGGCAATGTTTATATACCTGTTCGTTTCGGGCGGTATGATTAAATCGGGCTTTATGGTAGGCATTGGAGCAGCGTATCTCAGTGCAAAGGCGTGTCTGAACAGGGGCTTTTTGCAGAACCTGCTCGGCTCGTTTACGTCAAAGGGTAAAGCTGCCTTAGGTCAGGGCGCAGCCGGAATTATCAAGGGTATGACAGTCGGCTTTGCAGGTGCGGCGGCACTCGGACAGATAAGGATAATGCTGGTACATATCATAGCAGGTGCGGTCTTGATGGTAGTCGGAATTGTACTGATGATACTGCAAAAAGCAGGCGTTATAAAGTCAAAGAAGGAGGCGCAGCAATGAAAAGAATATACGCAGTAGTTCTGCTTGTTTTTATGCTGTCGGCATATTGTTTGCCGTTCACCGCTTTAACGGCGAGAGCGGAAGAAGCTGATAAGAATAAAGAGTTTTTGCAAAAAATTGCCGGCACATATACACCAACAGATTATAACAGCGTTCATGGATACAGCAATGCGGATGAATATTGGAAATCCGCATTAAAAGAAATGGAAGAAGGTTCACTTTTCGTCCCATTTAGTTTTGTTATGGATTATGCGATTAATCATATTGAACTTAAAGTGGACGAAAACGGAAATGCATCGGGTAGTACTTCGGGTTCATTAACCATTACCAATAGGAGTGAAGAACCTTATGAGGAGCATAACTTCGACTATTCTCTCGAAGTCAGCTCGCAGATTACGGAAAAGACCTCCAGAAAAACATTCTATGTAACGGGTACTGTCCATGAGGAATATAATGAAGAAGATTCAGCTTGGAACTGCGTGCTTTTTCATGAACGTGACTACATAATTTCAAAGGCAACCTATGTCGATGAGTATAATAACTCTTTGCACATTGAAGTTAGTGATGATAATGTAGAAATGTATGGTCTAATCTATTATGATATAGATGGGAAACGCTCCTATACAGTGGTTTCCGGTACATACGGTGAACACGGACCGGGATATCATGAAGAGGGTAATAGGGGTGATATAAAAGACCGGTCATGGGAGAATGTGCATTGGACGAAAGATTATCAGGGTGACGCACCGGGCGCCATTGAAGGCGGCATTACGCAGATTGCCGACGAAAACTCCGGCGAAGACAGCGGAGTGGATATTCCCGTTCCCATCGTGGTTGGAACAGTCGGAGTACTGGGCGCAGGCGCGGCTACTGCGGCAGGAGCGGCTGCGGCAGGAGCGGCAGGCTCTGCGGCAGCAACAGGCGCGGCAGGTTCGTCTGTCGGTACAGACGGCGGCGAGTTCGCTGAGGACGAGCGCAGAAAGAAACGCTACAAAATGTATATCCAAAAGGACTTCGGCAACGCGATACGAAAGGGCGCAAGCCCCGTTACGGTTCGAGCCAGAATAGCCGAGGTCAGCGAGGACGGCACAGAGCGCGACCGAAACGACCTTACTGCGCAGATAAACTACGTTAACAGCAGCGGAATTGAGATCCACCGCGGCGTGTATGCAGGCAGATACTGCGAGGCGGTAGTCAGCATTCCCAAGGACTACGAGGGAGATACCGCGGATATAACCTTTACCTTTACGGGCGAGGGCGGCACCTTTAACAACACCGTCCGCTTCCGCGCCATTGGCGAGCCGACAATCCGGTTTGCCGATGATAACGGCGTTTACAGCCAAGGCTCGTGCAATCTGAACGCAATTTTCGGCGACGGATTTACATATACACGGCGCTTCTGGCTTAAAGACGCGGTTACTCTCCCTGCGCCGGACGCATTTTCCGTCAGCGGAGCGAATGACTTTGACATTAGCTTTGAAACAACTGAAACGCAGGGTGTTTATGCGCTGAAAATTACAAATAAAACAAGCGATCCGGGCAGAAACGATCCTTACTGGGATATTTTCAACAAGAAAGACAGAAGGGATATCACCTTTTCAGTCATGGTTGAGGGCGAAACAGAGCCTACCGAAGGCTATGTGCATGTTATGCTTTATCCCGAGGGAATCTCGGTTGAATCGAGTGCGCTTCAGACGGACAACAGTCAGCCAAATCTCAAATATGTTTCGGTGCGTTCCTACGAAAAGGAAAAGGGCAGCTACGGCGGGCTTGACAGCAAGTGGCAATGCTCCGATATTAAGTTCAACCTTGCCGTAATGGAAGACGAGGGTGCGGTCATCAATCCTCCGGATTTAGAAATTGAGGTGCAAAACCTTAGGGGCGCAGACGAAAATATGGACGTTATCGCCCGAAAGTATAAATACTCCGAAGATATAATGCAAAATGGCGATCAATACACCTATTACTTTGAGCCGAACACTACTCTTTATGAGGGCGGATTCGGGGTTCAGGGCTTCAAAATGCTGATGCTTCTTCCCGTTTCGATCAGCTATAACGGACAAACG
>CAMCFA010000163.1 GCA_945873955.1 uncultured Clostridia bacterium
ACGATAAATCTAACGTACCACTGGGTCATAGGCACTCCTATAAATTACAATTTACAACACAACAATCCCCCGGAGCAGCACTCCGGGGGAATTTCAGTTATTCGCGTCCAGCATAGAGAGTATCATTCCCGCCGCACCAAAGCGGACGAAGAAATAATTAAGGCTCTGCTTGGTTTCATCGGACTGCACAATCCTGTCAGTATAGGACAGCATTTGATACAGCATAAAGAACATCACCCGCGCCGCAATGTCCTCTCCCAGCGCGAAATATTCTGGCAGTCTGTCTGCCGCCGCAGAGAGCCGCAGCGCGTGTCCTTTCACCGTCGGCGGCAGCGGAGCGCTCTCAATGTCAAGCGTAGAATACAGCTCCGACGCCGGGACAAGCTGCTCCTTTACCGCTGCGTTCACCTGCTCCATAGTCAGCCTGCCGTCCTCGCAAAGCTCTCGGATTCGACGGCTCGCCTGTATGTAGATATCGTCGCTGTCCGGCTCAATAGTGTAGTGATAGGACGGTTCAGCGGCGGGAGGCTCTTCCTGCTGCACCGGCTCTAGGGCAGGCTCCTCGGTCTGCTCCGCGTTCTGAACGGCTTCCGGTTCGGCTGGTTCTTCCGGCTGCTCCGACTCGGAATTTATCTCCGCGATAGAATCCAGCAAGTAGCTCATAGTCTGCTCTCTGGTCATATCGGTGATGTCCTCGTCGCCCGCGTTTGCGGGAACAAGCTCCGGCTCTTTCTGCGGGAATTCCGGGAGTTCCGTGCGTTCCGGGAGTACTTCCGGCTTAGCAACAGGGATCTCCGGCTGCTTGCCGCTTATCCACTGTATCTTTTCCTCGGTCAGCTCTATTGAATTGCTGGACTGCACCGCCGCAAGAGCCGCCTTCTTCGCCGCGGCGATCTCTTGAACTGCGGCTGCGGCTTCGGGCAGCGGCTCGGGGCGTTCTTCCGGCTCTGAGGGCTGCGGCTGTTTCGGTTGAGAATCCCTCACAGGTGTGTTGATCTCACCCGCATAATAGTCAAGAGCCTCCGCGGTGAGCTGGCTGTAAAGCGCCTCGCGGTCGTCGTCCTTCATGGTAACGCTTATCCGGGCGACATTGCTTATCAACTGCCGCAGGAAGAACTTGTTCAGTGCGCAGTCGGAAATCCGTATTTCGCCGGAGGGAGAACCGATCAGCAGCTCGTCCTCAAACGGCGTTTCGTAGCTCGGCAGAAGCTCCATGACCCGTATGTCGCTGTAATAGATCTGCTGTACGCTCTCGCCCAGTTTTATCATCAGCCGGTCGGTCATGAATGCAAGCCCGCGGCTGCCGTTTCCGGCTGGCGAAAGGTCGATAACGCCTACGGTCTCCTCCGGGGCAGCGAAGCTGCAATAGCGTGTTTCGCGGTAATTCGGCGTGATCTTAGAGCCGAAATTTCTGACGGTATCACATAGCGTCACTGTTCTCCCCCCTGCCTGCGGCGTCCAGAAGTCCGTGCTTGATGTTCCACAGCTTCTCGGAAAGGTCAACGTAGTAGTTGTGCGGATTCTCGAAACGCAGCACCTCGTCCCAGATGGTGTTCATCTGCTGAGCACAGTAGCTGCGGATATCCTCCAGCTTCGGCGGGGTATATACAAGCTCCCCGTTTTTGAACACCGGCACTTGCAGCTCCCTGACTGTGAAATCGGTGATAGTTTTCTTTTTCCATGTGTAATCCGGGTCGAATATCGTCAGCGGCTTTGTGCTGTCGATAGTTTCATCGTAAACGCAGAGCTGATCCGCGATCGCCTTTCCTGTCTTGTTGGAATACAGCCGGTACAGCTTCTTGTAGTGCGGGTTGGTGATCTTTGCGACATTCTCAGAAATTTTTATCTTTGGAGTGATGACGCCGTTTTCCTCCACCGCAGCCAGCTTGTACACTCCGCCGAAAACCGGCTCGCTGCTGGCGGTGATGAGCCGCTCACCCACGCCGAACAGGTCTATCGCCGCGCCTTGACTGAGCAGGTCGGAGATTATGCGCTCGTCAAGGCTGTTGGAGGCAACTATCTTGCAGTCGGGATAGCCGGCCTCGTCCAGCATTCGGCGCGCTTCCCGGGAGAGATACGAGATATCGCCGGAATCCAGCCGTATTCCCTTAGGGCGCTTGCCAAGCGGCTTCAGCACGTTGTCGAATGCCTTTATCGCATTAGGAACGCCGCTTTTCAGCACGTTGTAGGTGTCCACCAGCAGCGTGGTGCTGTCGGGATAGGTTCGGCAGTAGCTCTCGAATGCTTCAAGCTCGGTATCGAACATCTGCACCCAGCTATGCGCCATAGTTCCGGTGGCGGGAACTCCGTAAAGCTCGTCCGCAAGAACGCACGCCGTCCCTGCACAGCCGCCGATATACGCGGCTCTGGCGCCAAGAACTGCGCCGCTCGCGCCCTGCGCCCTGCGGGAGCCGAATTCGGAAATGGCTCTGCCCTGCGCGGCGCGGACAATGCGGCTCGCTTTTGTTGCGATAAGGGACTGGTGGTTCACCAGCAGGAGCAGCATGGTTTCGATAAGCTGCGCCTGTATCGCGGGCGCTCTGACGGTGAGCAGCGGCTCGGCGGGGAACACGGGAGTTCCCTCCGGCACTGCCCATATATCGCCGGTGAATCTGAAATTACGCAGGTATTCGAGGAAATCCTCCCCGAAAATACCCTTGCTGCGGAGGTACTCAATATCCTCCTCTGTGAAGCGCAGCCCCTTGATGTAATTGATAACCTGCTCCAGCCCGGCGCAGATAGCGTAGCCGCCGCCGTCCGGCACTCTGCGGAAGAACACGTCGAAATATGCGATACGGTCGGCGTGTTTTGTCCGGAAATAGCCGTTGCCCATTGTAAGCTGGTAGAAATCGCACAGCATTGTGCAGTTTTGTTCGGTTATCATGGTGACGCTCCTTTACTAACAATAATTGTAATTTAGCG
>CAMCFA010000164.1 GCA_945873955.1 uncultured Clostridia bacterium
TTATTATACCACTTTTTCGATTTCTAGTCTACTAGTTTTGTGCGGTATTGCCTTAAGCTTGGGGAGCGGTTGTTTTTGTGAAATACAGCACGGAGAACGCACGAAAAACGCACGCGTGCGTTCCCGTGCGTTTTTTTGTGTGTTATTTCTTCAGTATATATTTTGTTCCGGCGCCTGAACCATGTTTCACTATTTTGCCGGAATCCACAAGCCTTGCAAGCACCCTGTACGCCTGTGGGGGAGTAACCTGAAGCAGTTCTATAACATCAGCCCTGCAAACATCGCCTTTCTTTTTCAGAAGCTCCAGTACCAGTTCACTGTGCCTTATCGGGTCAATGTTTTTCTGCCGAATATACTCAGCAGTTTTTCTGACTTTTTTATAATAGCGAGAGCTTAGCATATAGCATCTGCCTCTTCCGCTGCCTCCCGCCTCCGCGATTCCCGATGACACCAGTGTTTCCAGCGATACTCTGATTCGACTTTCCGGCATTTTTAATTCCTCGGATATTTGCTGTATCGTAAGCTTTGGCATATCCTTCAGCAGATTCAATATCAACAGGGAATAAATAGGGAAATTTCTGCCCATACGCTGCTGCTCCGCCGAAACCATGCGGATAAACTCTTTGTCCGTAGGACCTTTGGCTATAAACAAGCTGACATTGCGTGAATTTGACTGGGAATAATCCGGAATCTGACGCCCGTAAAAAAGAGAGCCTTCATATATTCTGTCTATTCCTCGTCCGGTTCGTTCGGCAAGACCTATGCGTTTCATTGCATCCGCAAGCACCGGATTTCGACCGTGCGGGTCGGCGTCGATAAGATTATCGGCAGTTATCCCCTCAACAAACCCTCCCGGATTGCTTATAGTCATTCCCGTATCTGCAATTTGTATCAGCACACGTCCCAGAACGGAATAATCCCTGTGGCAGAACGCATTTACCAACGCTTCCCGGAAAGCCTTTGTGTCATAATCAGGTATCGTAAGCCTGTATAAACCCATATCCATTTCTTCGCTGTTGTTCCTTAATACTGGCTTGGGGAGCGATTTCTGCCTGTATGAGGTGGACAGACTATGATAGCAGTTTTTTATAAAGCATTCATCGTATCCGCCAAACCACCCCGCGTCATAAACAAATCACCCTCTGCCGTAGAAAGCATAGGGTGAAAATTATTTGCAGATTTTCGATTGACACCGGACCGACAATATGTTACAATAAATATGACGAGTAATATAATAATACAGGGGGAACGCCTTTATGAGTAAAATGCCCAGAATATATGCAGATAGTACGATTGAGAGAATGTACAGAAAGCTTGCGCTGCCCGATGAAACAATAAAGCTTTTGTTCGACTACTTTTCAGCTATGGCGAATTTATATCAGCTGCTGCCGCTGAAAGACGCATATAAGATCATCTCCGGGCAGAACAAGGGCATGATAACCGAGGAGCAGTTTATTGCATTTTCGGAGATAGCCCGCCACGAGGAACATGAATATTATATCCTGTCGGAGGACGAGATTTATATTGACGGCAAAAAGAGCGAGCCGATGGAAAGAACGCTGGTACACGAAAGTCTTTGCTTGTGTGGATTTGATGAGTATTATGAACTGGAAGAGGAACAGTATGACAAGCCTCTGTGTATCCTCCCAAAAGATGAGCTTCTGCGTTATACGGACGACTCTTATATTCCCGATACGCCTCAGACGCGCGCAATGACGGACTTCCTTCGCAAGACCTTGAAAATGAATAAGGACGATGCGGAGGACGTGCTTGCCGAGTGTAATATCATTTGCAGACTTGAGTCCGGTATCAATAATATTGAGATGGTTTTTTCGCTTATCGAAAAAAAGGGCTTTTTTATGAGCGAGGCTCAGCTTAAGAGGTTTATCTCGTTATATCAGGACCTTCACAACAACTCTCGCAAACCAGCTAACAGGGGATTTACTCCTAACGAGCTTCGGGCAAAGCAGGGTGGGACTTCCACACTGCCGAAAAGCATAACGTTCGGACCGAATATCTCCAATGCGCTGCGGAACGGCACAATGAACGCAAATGAGATTGGAATGCAGATATTGTGCGGTGATTTTCCGGACGAGATAAAACGGCTGATGCTGGAGGAACTGAAACGTCAGACTACTGTAAAGCCGATAAGCCGCAATGCGCCCTGCCCCTGCGGCAGCGGGAAGAAGTATAAGCACTGCTGTGGGAAGTAAAGAATTAAAAAGCCCCCGTTCTGACTTTGGGAGGAACGGGGGTTATTATTCACAGCTGTAATTGCTCACAAACTGCGTAACAATGCGGTTTTCCATCTGTATCTATCGCTTCAACGTCCCACTGGATCACTTTCATTCCCATACCTTCAATGGTGGTGATTAGGGAGTTGTCGTACTCGCCGTAGGGCGCGCGGTAGAGGGCGGGTTCTTTCCCGGTGAGGGACTTTATCTTGTTGGAAGCCTCCCGGGTGTCGTTGATGAGGTCGTTGACGTTGATACCTTCAACGTGGGGGTGCTGGTCGGAGTGGTTCGCGATCTCATGACCCGCGGCTGCGAACTGCTGGACATCATCGGGGTAGCGGTTGCACCAGTCGCCGGTGATGAAGAAAGTCGCCCGGGCGTCGTATTCGTCCAGAATGTCGATAAGCTCCTGCGTATTGGAGTTCTCCCACGCCACGTCAAAGGTGAGTGCCACCTTGTTGTCGCCGCGGTCAACGTTGTAGATCGGCAGCAGCCGTTCCTGCGCCTGCGTTCCCACCGAGGTGACTATCGCCCCGATACCTGCCGCCGCGGTGGCTGCAACCAGAAGCCCGATCACCGTCAGGCGTTTTACTTTCTTTTTCGTGAATGTTACCATGCGCATAATTCTGTCCTCCTGCAAAATACTGCGGCTCTGCCGCCTATGCTTTCTGGTGGAATATATGCGCCC
>CAMCFA010000165.1 GCA_945873955.1 uncultured Clostridia bacterium
TCCTATTTCCGCAACCTCGACCACCTTATCACCCTTCATCAGCGTAAGCTGTTTTATATTAACATTTTAGGAGGATAATTTATGCTTGGAACAGTAAAAGATACCGATTTGTTTTGCGATTATTACGCAAAATGGATCGCGGTTTATAAAAAGGGGGCTATCAGAAAAGTTACCCTTGACAAATACTACATGACGCACTCTTGGTTGGTTAAACTTATACCCACACTCAAGATATGTGAGCTGAACAGGCTGACTTATCAGCAGCTGCTCAACGGGTATGCGGAGTATCACGAAAAGCAGACAACTATGGATTTCCACCATCAGCTTAAAGGGGCAATACTTGACGCTGTTGACGAGGGGCTTATCGAGCGAGATCCAACCCGAAAAGCAATAATTAAAGGAAAGACGCCATCAGTGAAAAAGATAAAATACCTCAATCAGTTTGAACTGCACAGGTTGTTAACATCGCTGGACTTGAAAAGCGGTGTGAATTGGGATTGGCTTATTCTTCTTGTAGCAAAAACCGGAATGCGTTTTTCGGAGGCTATTGCAATTACACCCGGCGACTTTGACTTTTCCCACCAAATACTTTCTATCAACAAAACCTGGGACTACAAGGGTGGAACAGGGTTTCTTCCTACGAAAAACAAGTCATCGGTTCGCAAGATACAAATTGATTGGCAGACCGTAATTCAGTTTTCCGAATTGGTGAAAGGTCTACCGGAAGATAAACCGATTTTCGTAGATGGTTTGATATACAATTCAACGGCAAATGCGGTTTTAAGCAGGCATTGCAAGAAACTGGATATCCCCGTTATTTCTATGCACGGCTTGAGGCACCAATATGTCAAGTACACGACAAAAAAATTTAGTGATTTTTTTGAAAAATTTTGCCGAGTTTCAGTTTCCAATCCATATATTCCTCATCTCCAATAGTTCCGGTAGCGTTTTCACATTTCTGCTGATACCATTCAGCCAGCAGTTCATTCACAGTTTTAGAGTTGAAGCAGAGCGAATATCGCTTGCTCCCGTACTCGTCCTTGCACTCTCTGATTGAAACAGGAATACTGTCCTCAATCTCAAGCAGCAACATAATCAGCCGTTCGGCTTCGCAGCTGTAATCGCAAGTAAGGTATTGTGTGCTTATGTCAAGCACGTATGCCATTTTCTCAATAAGTTCCTGTTTAGGATAACGAGAGCCGCTTTCGTATTGAGCTATACGAATGTCGGCTGTTTTTTCGTTTAGCCCTACCGCAATACCCAGAGCTTTCTGCGTAAGACCACGAAAGGTGCGGACGAGCCGCACCTTTTCTCCAAATGTTGCCATAGCAATTATGTGTACCTCCCCATATCATAAGGATAGCTCAATTTCCATTCCTCATAATCAGACTTATTTATCGTTCCATTGACTACACCTTGCTGTTGGTTATACCATATAGAAAGCAAGGTGTTTATCATATCAGAGCTGAAATAAAGTCCATAATGGTTATTGCCGTATTCATCAACGCTGTTTTGAACGGAAATGGGAAAGTAATCGTCGATTTGAAAAAGCTGTATCAGAACGCTGTCTATATCCTGCATATCGCTGTTGGTGAGATATGCAGGATTGACATTAAGCACATCGGCTATAGCGTCAACGGTATCCTGCTTTGGGCTGCGGTTTCCCAATTCATAATTGTACGTCCTGCCGTTCTCCTCCTTGATTTCGGGATAAAACATCTTGTCCTCCTCGCACCAAATCTGTCTGATTTCTTCCATAGTTCATACTCCTTTCAGCAATAATAGAATTTATGGATTTCTCCATTGATAACAAAGCGGGTCTTGCAGTAATCTGAACGTACTCCGTCAGCTTTTCGGCTTCAGCTTTGCTGTGAACAAGGTCAAATGCGGTTAAGTCCATAGGAGCGTTTTTGTAATCAAACTTGCCGCCAAGCTCACACCGAGCCGCTATGAAATACTGCGTTATGGATATGAAAGACTTTTCAAAAGCAGCTCTATCGGCTTCGGAAATGTTCAGAGCCTTTACCGCATTTTCAATGGTTTCGGCTGCTGCGGCTCTGCCGATAGCGTTTACACAGCTTGACATTGACTTGAACTCTCTGCCCTCGGTTTTGGAAAAGGCAGCGATAAACTCCTGTGCTGTCTGCTTATCCAGCGTCCACTGATATGGTACTCTATCGCCTTTTGTCTGCGATATATCGAAATAATGCTTTAATCCATTTCCACAAAGAACTGCTATGCTGTTTGCGCCACGCTTGACATAATGACCGAATTTCTTCCAAGTATCATAGTCGGCTACCATAGTAGCTTTCGGGTTGGTTGCAAACATCGTCATAGTCTGCGCCGTAGGCATTTTGTAGAACTTACCGGCAAATTTCAGATACTCCGCAAAGGTTTCCTTGTTCTTGTAGAGCTGTTCGGTAATGCTTTCATACCTCTCACGAACTTCATCTATTCGTGCCATAGTTTCCTCCTTAAATACAGTTTATCACATTAAAGTGTAAAAGTCAAGTGCTTTTTTCAGGTTCTTGCACCTTTGAGAGCCTTTTTTGCTATTTCACGCTTCATTCCGTCAGCAATCCAGCGACCGCTTTCATCAAAAACACGCCCGTTACTGTCAATTTTCAGCTTGTTCCCGTTCTGTATCGCCAGATGAATTACCTTAATATCCGTGCTGTCCACTCCGCAATACACATCGGGGTTGTATTCTTCCTTGAAAAAAGATATTTCCATTCTATCACCACCTTCCAAATATTTTTGTATATAAAAAAAGCAGCCGACTTCTCGACTGCTTGTATTTTCTTGTTCAATTGTTTATTTCATCTGCTCGATAAATTGGAAGTTGTCTAAAATAGTAAAGCCGTACCGCTTACTATTTACTCTGTTAATCC
>CAMCFA010000166.1 GCA_945873955.1 uncultured Clostridia bacterium
TCTTTATTATACCACTTTTTCGATTTCTAGTCTACTAGTTTTGTGCGGTATTGCCCTATATAAAATTATTAATGGTCAGATAAACTGGAACAACTTGTACTATTCGTAAAAACTAAATAATCACAAAAAATAAGCCCGCCGAGCGGCAAGCTTATTTACTAATCTGCTACTTGTGCAGATTCTTGTAAAGAGTAGTTTTACGGACACCCGTCAGCTCCGTAATCTCGCTCACCGTGTACTGCTTTGTCTTGTACAGCTTCACAGCCTTGCGGACGGCTTCCTTGTCAACGGGTCGCCGTCCGCCTTTTCTGCCTCTCGCACGAGCGGCTGCAAGACCTTCGCGTGTTCTGTCGGCTAGGACATCGCGCTCAAACTGAGCAAGCGCTGACATCAGCGTGAAAAGTAGCTTGCCTGTGCTTGTCGTGGTGTCGATTGACTCTTTCAGCGAAACAAGGTTCACGCCCTTGCTGTTGAATGTTTCCATCAGCCATATAAGGTCTTTGGTGCTTCTACCAAGACGAGATAGGGATTCCACCACAACTGTGTCACCCTCGGTTAAGCGCTCCAACAGCTTTTCTAGTTCCGGGCGGTTACGTTTTGTGCCGGTCATCTTCTCGTTATAGAGGTAGTCAACGCCGTATTTCTGGAGCATATCAATTTGTCTGTCGAGGTTCTGCTGTTCTGTTGAAACGCGGGCATATCCGAATACGAAATTCTTCATCAGAACTCACCGCAATAGTCGTAGGCGCACTCGTCAAGGATTTCAGCAAGAGCCTGCTCAAAATCTCCGGGGTGGTAGAGCATTTCCTCGATTTCCTCCACGAAATAGCCGTAGCACAACAGCAGGTCAATGTCCTCTCTGTTGATTCCAATGCTTGCAGCGAAATCTTTGAGTTGCTTTACGTCCTGCGGTTCGTGTTCGCCGAGGTCGGGATAATCCCAGTAGCTGCTGCGGAGAAAGCGGTAATCGAAAGCGTACAGATTCGAGGTATCGAATAAGCCGCGTTCCATTGCTCCGGTGCTGTCAATCTTGATTATGTCGCCGCAATTCGTGTTAATCTCGGTATGGTCGAATCTGAGTATACCGAGTTTGGCAAGCGCTCGGTCAAGAATTGACTCCGTGCTTGCATAAACATAGAAACCATACTTCTCATAGTGGTACAGCGCAAGCGGATTGTCTCCTTTGACAAAGTAGAGGTTGTTATGCTCGTCAAGTATGGTGAACACAAAAGAGCCCTCGACTAATTCAGCCATCTCGCTGATGGATTTCATGTCGAGGGACTTCTGCTGTTCAAGAAGCTGAACGGCTATGTAGCTATCGGTCTTAACGGGCGTGTTCGGTAGCTTCATCTGGGTGCGGAGTGTCAGGTCGTTGTGAAGCACGCCGTTGTGGGCAAGTGCGAAATGCGTTCCGTTCACAATGCCTGGGAAAGGGTGATTATTGCGGTTGTCTAGTTTGGTGCCCTGAGTTGCCATTCGGGTGTGTCCCATTATGACATTCGCATCCTCGCGCAGCTTCAGGTGTACATTGTGAGCGGCAAACGGACGCTTGAAAACAGTGAGTTTGCCACGGGAATTGTAGGCGAAGCCGGTAGCGTCCGTTCCTCGCTCCTCACATTCCTGCGAAAGCACACGCAAGACCTTCTCGCGCTGTTTAGCGTTGAGGGTGTGGTTATAGTCGATTAAGCCGAAAATTGCGCACATATTAGTCATCCTCCTTATTATCGATTGGTGCGTTAACATAGAGCTGCCGTTCCTTGAGATAGGTGATGAGTTCGGAGCAGGTTTCTTCATCAAGGTTTGATACGAAATCCGTCCAACTAATCTTGGAGATTTCCGAATCGGTATAAGTCAGCGCCATGTCGCAGATTGCGTCCACAAGCTCCAGTGTAGCGATAAGCGTGTTGTACTTGAGCGTACCTCTGAACATACGGAACTCGATTGTACTCCAGTTTGTGATATTCACGCAGGCGTACCGTCCGTTGCAGCCCTTCTTAGCATCCTCCAGTATTTCCTTCGGGTTGTTCTTGTAGCCATAACGAGCCGCCCAGCGGTTCATCTGGTACTCGGTGCGGCGGCTGAATTTCAGCAGCTCGTTCCAGTGATGTTCCACAAAATAAAGCACCCGAGAAATGCACTCGTCTTGTGCTTCCCGGGTGTTGCCGAAGGCTGTTCTGTTGACGTGGACGTGAAGCCCACAGGTGCTGGTTTTGTGGCTGCGATAGTACATTCGGATTGCGGACTCCATGAGGTCCGCCCACGGCATTCTGTTCTTGTGGTAGTGTAGTGTCATGGGGTGGGTTACAATCTCCATTCCGTCATTAAGCGAGCCGTCTGACTTTATGTAGATATGCTCCGCAAACCTGTTGCCGATACCCAGAAGCGTATCAGCATGGTCACTGTCCTTGCCGCCTTCGTCGATTTCAAGTTCCACGCCGTAATAGCGCTTGCTGTCGCCGTAGAAAATCGGGTCGGGCTTGTAGCTGTATTCGTGAATGGAACTCTGGCAGCGTTCCTCATAACAGCGGTCGCAATAGGGATAGTCATCGTCATCGTCGTAGTTGGCGTAGTCGCGATGAATGATTCTGCCACAGCATTCGCAGGTCGTGTAGTAATCGTCATAGCAGCGCTGGCAAAGCGGCATATTGTCCGAGCCTGCGTTGTCGTCGTTCCAGATTCGCTCGCCGCAGTGTTCACAGGCGACGGTTTCGTTGTGGTAGCAGTCGGGGCAGAGCAATTCGCCCTGCATTTCATAGTAGTCCTCGGTGTCGAGTTCAGCGCCGCAGCAGCTGCAAATAAGACGGGTGTTTTCGGTTTTGTTATCCATGGTGTGTTCCTCCTAAAATCAGTATTCTTCTGCCAAAAGCATAGTTGTGTGGGTTTCGTCG
>CAMCFA010000167.1 GCA_945873955.1 uncultured Clostridia bacterium
TGTCATACTGCTTCGCTTCTGACATGTCACTCACTCTCCTTTATTTGTAGTATATACTTTTGAGGGTGATGTGTCAAGTTTTATTATACAACATCAAGCTTGATACGAAGCAGCATCCTCCCAAGGAAACCCGCTTTCTTGATGATAACGAGATAAAGGCGTTTGTTGAGGCTTCGGACGCACGCTATGCAAACGGAGTTCCCAAAATTAAGGTCAGAAAGCTCTCGCTTCTCGACCTTAATACGGGACTTCGTGTCGGAGAACTTTGTGCTTTGAAATGGACTGATGTTGACTTCGAAAGAAAGAGACTGACAGTCTGCCGCAACGTTACCGATACATACAACTACACCAACTCCACGAAGCAGAGCAGGAAGATCCACCTTGTTCAGGATAGCACGAAATCCCGTGACAGGGTAGTGCCCTTAAACAAGACCGCTTTTGCGCTTCTTCAGGAGATGTATGACGAGGCGGAGGACAAGTCTGGATATATCGCAGGCGGTTCAGAGCCGGGAAATATCAATACAATGATAAAGAGCTATAAGAGAGTATGCGATATTGCAGGAATTGAGAACCCTCACGGATTTCACACGCTTCGTCACACATTCGCATCAAGATTGTTTCGCAAGGGAGTAGATGTGAAGGTGGTATCCTCTATCCTCGGGCACAGCGACACGGGTTTCACCTATAACACCTATATTCATCTGATTGAAGAACAGGCACAGACTGCTGTCGGACTTCTTGACGACGTGGACGAATAACAAAAACAGCCTCCGGCACACAAACCGGTAATTGCCGGAGGCGTTTTGTTTGTTTCGGATAAGGACTTTTTTGCGCCGGTATAGAGAATTTTCGCTTCTCTACATCAGCCAATCAATCAGATTAACCACCTTTATCCCGTCATACGAGGTAATCAGATTTCTGTCAAGCGTGAGGACTATCTTTTCATAGTTATCCCTGATCTGCTTTAACGGGCGAAGCTCACGCTCACGGGTGGATTCATCCTGCATTGTTAGGGTAACCTGATAATAGGTTTTCTCGTCAGCAGTTGTCGCAATAAAATCCACCTCTGTATCACCGATTTTGCCTATCGCAATATCATATCCGCGGCGGAGCAGCTCAAAATACACTACATTCTCGATAATATGCCCCGTATCAGAGTCGCGCAAACCAAGCAGGTAATTTCTCAAACCGATATCTACGATGTAATACTTGCCCAATGTCCGCAGATAGTCCCTGCCCTTTATATCATAACGCTTGGTTTCATAGAATACGAAAGATTTCATCAACGCCCCAACATAAGCCTGCACCGTCTGAACTGCGGGCTTTGCTGTGCGGCTGTTCTCAACTAATCCCTCATTGAAAAGCGTATTAGCGATAGTTGTCATTGAAACATTGTTTCCGATATTGTCGGCAAGAAATCTCACGATCCTGCGAAGAAGCTCCGCGTCGGTAATCTGCCGCTGACCCCGTCTCTTCTCACGCTCGAGTATATCTCGCGTTACAACCGTTGAGTATATTCCGTCAAGAATAGTCAGCGTGTTGTCCCAATCAAGACCTATATCGGCGATACCGGGCATTCCGCCAAATTTGAGATAAGACTCAAACATTTCCTCGGCTGTGAATACATTACCGCTGCTGTCGGAGATCTGCTTTGAGGGTTTGCCCGTGAGACCTGTGTGCTCGGTGACTGCATACCCATGAAAGCTGATGAACTCCGAGAAAGACAACGGGAGCATTTTTATCTCCACATATCTGCCCGAAAGGTAGGTAGCCAATTCCGATGACAGCAGATATGCGTTTGAGCCTGTGACATATATATCACACAGGAAATCCACTCTGAATGAATTTATCGCGTCCTGCCAATCAATTATCCGCTGAACCTCGTCAAAGAAAAGATAGTATCGCTTATCTTGTGGTCGGCGCTTCTGTACATATTGGTACAACTGCTTTGCCGTCATGTCAGAGTATTCCATTGACTCAAAATTCATGTAGAGTATCTGCGATTCATCAATCCCCGATTCCAAAAGATGCCTGATCATAAGTTTCATAACGCTGGACTTGCCACAGCGCCTGATGCCCGTAATAACTTTTACAGGCTCGGTATCTTTGAATGAAATAAGCTTATTCAGATAATAGTCTCTGGGTTTCAGCCTTGTGAAATCGATCTGCATTGCCATCACCTCTTGTGTATAGTATACCACAAACATTTTAAAAAATCAAGTTTGTGGTTTCAATGTTACAAAAATAAGGCAAATAACAAAAACAGCCTCCGGCACACCAAAATGGGTAAATACCGGAGGTGTTTTGTTTTACTGTTGAAGACAAGGCTTTTGCTACTATATAAATATGGCTGATTCACCGCCAAACAGAAAGTGCGTTTTTGCGAAAAATGTGGTGAGTCAATAGTGAGTCTATTTTCAAAAATTCATGCAGAAATACGCCGTTTTGATACCATATACTGTAAATTAGTGTCCTAATCAGCAAGCATATCTTCAGCGGCCGCTAACCCTTACAAACGGCTCTATAAAGCGAAAAGCCCCCGATGTTATTCGGGAGCTTTTTGGTTGGGATAGTGCGATTTGAACGCACGCATGAGGGAGTCAAAGTCCCTTGCCTTACCGCTTGGCTATATCCCAGTATTAAAGCCGCGGGAAAGCGGCGTATCGTTAATGAAAAAGGCACAGGTGAAACCTATGCCTTTTATATCTGGGGTGGGTAGTGGGAGTCGAACCCACGATCTTCGGGACCACAATCCGACGCTTTAACCAACTAAGCCATACCCACCATGCATGGCACGCCATGAAGGATTCGAACCTTCGACCTACCGCTTAGAAGGCGGTTGCTCTATCCAGCTGAGCTAATGGCGCAT
>CAMCFA010000168.1 GCA_945873955.1 uncultured Clostridia bacterium
GCTCTTGCGATACCTTCGGTGAAGTACTTCTGTAAGAAGATGTACATGATAACGATAGGCGTTATCGCAAGAAGACACGCCGCCTCCATCCAGACTATGAAGTCGGACGCAACGCCGATCTCATTCGTCAGATACATGGAGATTATGTTCGCGATACCGTCGATCTTCAGCGAGATCGTGTTCGCTTTTGTGAAGTACATGGACGATACATAGTAGTCGTTCCAGTACCAAACGATCGAGAAGATGAATACCGTCAGGAACGAGCTTGCAGCGTTCGGAACCATTACGCTGATAAAGGTCTTGAACGGACCGCAGCCGTCAAGGTACGCAGCGTCCTCAAGCTCCTTCGGCAGCCCTCGGAAGAACTGTCGGAACAGGTAGATGAACAGACCCGCTCGGATACCGTTACACATCAGTGCCGGAATGTACATCGCAAGGTTTGTATCTACAAGGTTAATAGAGTTGCCCATCAGCGCGTTGAACAGTCCGAAGATATCGAAATATCTGAACTGAGAGTACTGCGGGATAAGTATGATCTGTACAGGAACGATGATCTGGAGCAGTACAAGCGCGAAGAAGAAATTCTTGCCCTTGAACTTGAACCGGGCAAAACCGTAACCGGTCAGCGCGCAGGTTCCTACCTGAAGCACCGAGGACACGATATTCAGAACCAGCGTGTTCCACAAGGTGTTCGGGTAGTCGATAGCCTTCCAGACCTCAACGAAGTTCTCCAGACGGATAGTCTTGGGGATCCACATTACAGAGGGGTCGTTCATCTCGGACTGCGGACGCAGCGAGGTCGAGATCATGTAAAGGATAGGATACAGAATGACGAAGGAAAGTCCGAAGATGATGACTGCTCTGAAGAACGGCCATACATAGCCGGCAATTCTGTGCCAGAACAGATATCTGTAATGCTTCTTTTCCTTTGTGGTGTACCGCCGGTAGTTCACAATGATGTCCCAGTTGGAAACGCGGTACTCGTCCTTCTTTTTCTTCGGCTTCTTCTGCTTCACCGGCTCAGAAGCGAAGCTGTTTACAGCAACCGCAGCGTCAGAGTTGATGTCCGCGATAGTTTCCGCGATAGACTCTGCGCTGGGCTCAGCGTAAGCGGGAGCTTCCTCCGCCTTGAAGCTGCTTGCGATATCCGCAGCGCCCTGCTCCATGGCGGTCTGCTCGTTTGTTGTTACATTTTCAGCAGGCTGATCAGCAACATCATTTCCCGCGGTAGGGATCTCAAAATCTTTTTCTGTCACTTCTCTAACCTCCTTAATCATTCTCGTAGTAAACGAATCTGTTGATTATCACGCAGATAATGCCGAGGCACGCACCTACTATTGCGAAGTAAATCCATGCAAGCGCAGCGGAGTAGCCGTACTCCCAGTTTCTGGACTGATCCAGAACGTATTCCATGACCACGTTATCAGTGGAAACGAACGCGTCGATTACCGTATAAACTAAGTTCGACAGGATCATCGGGGAGATGTACGGGAATGTGATCTTCCAGAAGAATTCCCATGCGGTCGCACCCTCGATACCAGCCGCTTCCTTTGCAGAAGGCGGGATAGTCTGGAGTGCGGAGAGGAATATCAGTATCTGGATACCGGAGTTCCAAACAAGGTTCAGTACGTCGGAGGTTATCGTTTCGATGACCGTCGTGAACGTCTGATTTAGGTTGTAAATACCTATGAACTCCAACAGATCTTTTACAAGGTCTGTCTTGAACAGTGTGCTGAACTGTGCTGCGTCAGATACGCCCTGAGAGGTCATATCACCGTTGATTACGCTGATTACAGGACCAGTCGCGATCAGTACCGGCAGGAAGAATATCGCTCTCGCGAGGGTTCTTCCTCTGAACTTCTGGTTCAGAATAACCGCAATGAACAGGGAGAATATCATAATTACGATCGTGTTCGGGAGAATTTCACCCAGCGCCTGACCCAGCTTGGGAAGGAACGTAGTATCGATCGTAAACGCTTTCTGGAAGTTGTAGAAGCCATTCCACTCGGTGTAGATACCCGCGGAGGTCATGCCCTTTTCAAGAGCTCCAGCCTTATCCAGAAGCTGGGTATTACACAGCGAGTACCACAGAGATGTCAGAACCGGGATAATGAACAGCCACAGCGTACCTATGAACCACAGTGCGATAAAGCCGTAGCCGTACAGACCCTTCTTCTTCTCATAGGGGATCTTTGCCGCTTTGATCTTTCTCTGAGCCTTAGCTCCGTCCTTGCGGCGGATATCCACCTCCTCGTTCGCTGCGTTGAACGCAGCGGCAGCGGCGGTGTTGTGAGCAGACACCCTCTGCACTGGCGCTTCGGGTACTGACTCCGGTGCTGGCTGAGCAGCAGCCTCCGGCGCAGCCGGTTCGGTGATCTTGCTTACTTCAAGTTCGTCACTCATCAGTCAGTTGTCGCTCCTTTCGTTTCAAAATCGGAAAGCTTGACCTCAGTACCGTTTACCCACATCTGGAGCGTTTCGGTATTTGCCTCGATCACTGTTCCGTCAGAGAACGTGGTCTGGTAAACAACGCCGTTCAAGATCTGGAAGTCCTCGATAGTCTCGTCGGTCAGAGGAAGAACATACTGCTGCATGAACTTGTATTCTGCGCTGATGTCCTGAACCCAGCCCTTATAATAAGTGTAGAACAGCTCATCATAAGTGCAGTCGGTGAATTCGTTCGGATCCTGATACATTACCTC
>CAMCFA010000169.1 GCA_945873955.1 uncultured Clostridia bacterium
GGTATCGTTGACCCGGCAAAGGTAACTCGTTCCGCACTCCAGAACGCAGCTTCCGTTGCTTCTATGGTACTCACCACCGAGTCCCTCGTTGCCGACAAGCCCGAAAAGACCCCCGCAGCTCCGGCAATGCCCGCAGGCGGAATGGACGGCATGTATTGATCCCGCGTCAGCAAATAACTGAATAACTGATAATGACCTGAGAAAATTCGATTTTCTCAGGTCATTTTTATAAGCCTCGGCGGCAAACAAAAATATTTCCAAAAACTATGGAAATTGACCACGATTTGTGATATAATTGAGTTAAATAACTCAATAAATATATAGAATGAAAAAGGAGAATATTATGGAAGGGAATTGGATCAGTATATTCGACATCAGCTTCAAGTGCCAGATACTTGCAGCGCTTGCCGTGCTGATACTTATTATCGACTTCTTCCGCAGCGGCAGGCTACCGCTGAGGTCTACAAAGCTGTTCGGCTGCTTTCTGATAGTGTGCCTGTTCAACCTGTTCACGGATATGGTGAGCGTCTATACGGTGTATAACTTCCGCAATATTGACCCGACACTGAACCGGCTGATACACATGATGTTTTATTGCAGCATCGAACTGATGCCGCTGACGCTGTTTTTGTATGTATTCTACCTGTTCGGGGCGCAGAAGCGCTTCTCAAAGCCACAGAGACTGTTGTGCGCAGTGCCGTTCGTGCTGGCGGCGGTGGGTTCCTCACTGACTCCTATCTACTACATATCGGACGAGCAGGGCGCTTATTCCTACGGACCGGCGCTGACGATACTGTATTCGGCGATAGCTGTCTACATTATCGGGATATATGTGATAATGTTCAAAAGGAAATGCAGCAGCTTCCACAACGACATTGTGAATGACGTAAAGCGCGCCCGTATCACTATCGCTGTCAGTCTTGGTATATGGATAGTTGTCGCAATTATACAGTTCTTCAATAAATATATGCTCATTTCCTCTATCGGCACCTGCCTTATGGCGCTGTATATCTATCTCTGCTTTGAGAACCCCAAGCGCTATGCCGACGTGGAGATAGATACCCTCAACCGCAGCGCGTTCCACGTTATGGTGCCGGAAATGCTTGCCCGCAAAAAGCCCTTCTGGCTGGTGAGCTTCACCATTGACGACAACGAGCAGATAAGCAAGAGCATGGGCTACGACCAGATGAAGATAATCCTGCGCACGGCGGTGGAACGGCTGAGGGTAGTCATGCCGAAGTCGCGGTTCTTCCACTCCCGCACGAATACGCTGTCGGTGTTCGTCACCAGCAGCGACCAGTTTGAGGCTCTGCTAAAAACGGCGGGCAGCAGCAACTTTGACGTTGCTTATGGTTCAAGTACGTTCACCCCGCAGTATCACATCACGGTAATGGAATGCCCCAAGTATGCGGCGACCCCGGACGAAATTTACGAAATGCTTGACTATGTGCTTAGCCACCACCACAAGCACGAAAACGGCAGAGTTATCTACATAGACGAGAACACCGTAAAGGACAAGAACTACCGCAAGCAGGTGCTGGCACTGCTCACAAAGGCGGTGCAGGAAAAGGCGTTCAACGTGGTCTACCAGCCGATATACTCCGCAGAAGAAAAGCGGTTCGCCTCCGCCGAGGCGCTGGTAAGGTTACAGGACTGCGGCGAGCTGGGTTTCATCTCGCCGGAGGTGTTCATTCCAATGGCGGAGGAGCAGGGTCTTGTGGCTGATATAGGCAGTATCGTGTTCGAGAAGGTTTGCAGCTTCGCGGCGGAAAACCGGCTCTGGGAAAAGGGCGTCAACTATATCGAAGTGAACCTCTCCGGTATGCAGAGCGTAGACCCGTCGCTGCCGGCGCAGCTCACCTCGGTTATGCAGAAGTACGGCATTGAGCCGAAGTTCATCAACCTTGAGATTACCGAGACCGCCTCAATTGACGGCGGCGAGCTGCTGGACGCAAATATGAAGCGCCTGCGCAGTCTGGGCTGCCACTTCTCAATGGACGATTTCGGCACGGGGTACTCAAATCTTGCGCAAATGGCAAAGGTGCGCTTTGAGCTGATAAAGCTGGACAAGAGCCTTATCTGGCCTGCGTTCGGTGAGAATCCCGACGAGCCTATGGTCATACTCAGAAGCTGCATAAAAATGATACTCCAGCTAGGCTCTCATATCGTCGCAGAGGGCGTCGAAACCAAGGAGCAGGCGGATTTCCTTACAGAAAGCGGCGTGAACTACCTGCAAGGCTATTATTTCAGCAAGCCTGTCCCCGGTGATGAATTCCTGGCGAAAATCAACGCCGTTTGATTTTTTACTTAATAAATAGCTAATTTGTTAGGTAATAATGCACATGATATTATTTGAATATTTAGTCAAAAACACTATTGAAATAATATTGAATATTTGTTATACTATCATCAAGAGGACGGAGTCCAAGAACTCCGAACCGGAATAAAAAACATTTTCAGAGAGGTATCGACATGAGCTTAGAAATCATCGGTCAGAGCATTCCTAACATTCCGTGGCAGGACAGACCCGAGGGCTGCAAGGACGTAATTTGGCGCTACAACGCTAACCCGATCATTCCCCGCGACCTGCTCCCCACCAGCAACTCTATCTTCAACTCCGCGGTAGTTCCCTTTGAGAGCGACAAGGGTCACTTCGCAGGCGTGTTCCGTGTAGACGACAAGGAAA
>CAMCFA010000170.1 GCA_945873955.1 uncultured Clostridia bacterium
TGATGATTTTGATGATGAATTTTTACAGGAAGTTCCGTTGAATGGGTTCAACTTCTGCGGGGCGATAGATAATGGTGACGGTCTTGGTGGGGCTGTGAGGGTCACGGTCAGTTCTGCGCGGACATCGGGGTCAAAGTCCTGCACCGCTGTGTAAGTCACGGGAACGTAAACCGTCCTTACCGCCGCACCCGCAGCGTCCCTGTCCACGATTTCCGCAATGCGGCAGTCGGGGAGACAGTCGATTCCGAGTCTCATTTCTTCGGTGACGTTCGGAACGCCTGTCATTGCGTTTTCCGCAGAAAGGATATCCTCAGCGGTTCTGCCCTCAAGGGAAGCAGTAGTTAATGCGGTATCGTCAACCACAAAGGGCTTGTCGGGGATTGTCAGACCAACGCGGTCGGTGAGCCTTACCGTCGTTTTGGCAACGGGGCTGTAAAGCGTAACGGACGAATTGCCGTTCATGGTGTCAGTGAGGGTAGCCGAGGTGTAGGCGGAATATTCGTACTCGTTGTTCCCTCCCTCGGTGAAGGCGATGTTGTCGGCGTTGAGAGTTTCGCTGCCCTTTTTGAAAACGGTGGAAATATTATCTCCCCATGTGCAGGCGTTCGCATTAGAGCCGTTGTAGGTCAAGGCTAACGTCGGGCTATCCGCCTGTCTGGCGGAAACTCCGGCGCTGTAATAATAGCTGCCGTATTCCAGCGTTGCATTGGCTGATAGGAAATTATAATCCTTGATTTCCACATTAAGCTTAAAGCTTCTCGCCTGCTTTATCGCCTCGTTCTCCGCGAGTTCAAAATGACAGTCTGGATTATTGATAATATTGATTGCATGACGGGAATTTGTATCTTTGTCAATCGTGTAAGCGTTTGCAATGCTCACCGTCGCGGCAACGGTCGCCACATTAACCACGGCGGTAATCGCCCATTTAATGCTGTCATTTCTTCTCGGACGGTACAATGCCGAAATACAGCAGGAGAGCCTTATCAGCTTCAGTGCTGCTCTGGGTGTATTCTATCTGCGAGATGTCGAATAATATGCACCCGCAATGTCCCTTGAACGTGGGGAAGCATATTATTTTCAGATACTTGTCGATTTCGGGGCTGTAATCTATTATCTCCAGAGTTTCGCCGTAAAGCGCGGCGCGTTCGTAGCTGCGCAGCCACTTTGAGTCCATGTTGCTGAAAAGCCGCCCAAAGCTCTTTCCGACAATGTATTCAAGCGGCAGTTTCTCCAGCTTTGCCAGCGCAGGATTTCCGTATCTGAATATCCAGTCCACCGCATGGCTTTCGTCATTTAAAACCATTTCGATGTCGGTGAACGCAAAGGGCATAAAGTCGAAGCTGCGATAATGCTGGTGAAATTCCTCCAGCGTTCTGGGCGCTCCCTCTGATAAAAAGCCGCCGAGCATCGTTTTGCGTTTCTGCGAAAGCAGCTCGACAATTTTCCGCTTGTTCCGCGGCGAGTAAGTAAGCTGTTCGCCGTTGACAAGCTCGATCTTCTTTTGAACGTCATGTATCGCCATGGCAGCGACAAGGCAGCTCCGATGAACACGGATAAAGCCGTCCCCCAGTTCTTTCTCCAGCTCATCAAGCGCAATTCTTGCCGAGTATTTTTCCCCGCCGGTAACGTGTACCTCAATGTTTTTCTTGTTCATGATAATGTAAAGAATGGTGGAGGCTCCTATTGTGACATGCTTGCGGTTTGCTATTATGGTTATGGTTTTTTCGGACATTTCTGATACCTCGTTTTGTTATTCCGGCAGGAGTGATCTGCTTAATATAATTATATCACAAAATCTTAAAAATGCAATAACCTTTCATAAATACCTCCGAATGAAAGCCGCTCCGGTCGGGGCGGCTTATTAATTTATGCGGGCGCATAGAATAACGCATTGTATATATTTTCAATTTCATATTCCAGCAGATACTCGTTGTCCGGCGGGCAGTTCTCCACGAAACCGGTCATGGAGTCGTATTCCTCCTGTGTTACCTGCCGCAGATGGAGCAGCTTCCCGTCCGGCGCAAGATACCATTTGCCGCTTTCAAACCCATTCAGCGCGGCGTTATCGCTGACGTCCTCCAGCTCGCTGAAGGAATCAAAATATCTGTTATGGACGTCACTTCGCCATTCTATCAGACTGCCGTCCTCAGATATCACCGCAAGGTCTGCAGGGAGTTCAAAGAAGTACCGTTCTCCGTTGAATTCAAACGCAGCTTCCGGTTCAAGTCCGGGATTACTGCGTGTATCTTCGTAGGCATTCGCTTCTTCCGTGAGTTCCGGGACTTCTGCGGTTATAATGGTGGGCGTTTCTGCGCTGCCTGCGATTTCAGAGGTTCGCGCGGGGGATTCTGCTGTGGGTTCAACGCTCTCCGCGCTTTCTGCGATTTCTTCACTTAAACAGCTCTCAACGCTCGGCTCAGACGAGACGTCCTCGTGATATGTAGCGCGGCTCGCGCAGGCGGTCAGCAGCAGCGCGCACAGAAGTGCCGCTGATATAGATTTTTTCATGCTTGTTCCTCCTTTAGATATTTCTTCAGAGAACCCCTTCATCTATTATAACAGGATTCACGGGACAAAGGTTACATTTTTAAGGCAACACCGCACAATTATGCAATGACAATCCGGATAAGAAGCACATTTA
>CAMCFA010000171.1 GCA_945873955.1 uncultured Clostridia bacterium
TAGCGGTATTTCGGTACAGGTCGCCCTTGCTGTCGGTGGTCACAAAGGACATTCCGGCAGCGCAGCAGTATTCAATGTTGGGGTAGAGGAAATTCGCCGTTTTGCCCACGCCGGACGCACCAATCATCAGCGTGTGGATATCCGAATCGTCCACCAAAGCTGTCACCGTCCCGCCGCGTTCCACACAGCCGACTATCAGACCGTCAACTGTTGGAAGCTGCTCCCCACGCCGCCACAATACGGGCGTGTAGGGTATCTGCTTGTAGGTGCGGGATATTTCTTTCGGCGTAGCAAACCGCGCCGTACCATGCTGCCCGTTCCCCACAGGCTTGCTTGGGATTCCTTTGAGGGAATAGGTGCTGCCGATTGCTGTGATGAGCCCGATTACAAGAAAAGCTGCCCCGCACAGGCAGAGCAGCAGGATTTGTGTTGAAGTCATATTGCTCCTTTCAAAGCCGCAGGATATTTATTCCTTGCTTTTTCGCATAATTCACAGTATAAAATGTTCCGCCATAGTCCTTGCGAAGATAGCAGACAAGGTGACCGCTGTTGTCCACCATATGCCGATTTCGCTCCAGCATACAGTTTGAGGTATAGGTTGGTGACAAAATCCTCACCTTATCTGCTTTTGCCATAATTTCGTTGTACTGCTTCCGCTGGACATCGTTCCATTTCAGAGTTTGCTGTTCGGGAGGACACGGAAGCACCAGAATAAGTCTGGTCTGCGGATAACGCTGTTTCATTTGAAGAACAGTTTCCTCCGCCAGCATATCGAATCCCAGCGCTCCGCCTGCCCCGAAGTAAATCACCCCCTGCTCAATCAATCCAGTTATCGCCGATTCAAGAGAGTTCTTCAGCTCTGTGATGTCTTCCGGAAGCCTCCTGTGACCCGAGAAGCACGTAACTTTCGACCTTTCAATCATGTTTCTTACCTCCAATATAGTGATTTATCACTACTATATCACATTTTAGTGATTTATCACTAATCTTTTTCACCAAAATCAGATAAACTATATTCAGAAATAATCAGTGAGGTGAGATTGCATGAGAGTATGTGAGGTAACGGCACAGCGCATTCGTGATTTGTGCAAGGAACGGGGAATTACACCCAATGGTCTTTCATATATTTCTGGCGTATCTCAATCAACGATCAAAAGCATTCTGAACGGCGAAAGCCAGAACCCCGGAATCGCCACAATCAAGAAGCTCTGTGACGGCTTGAACATCACTATCGGCGAATTTTTCAGCACCGAGGATTTTGACCGACTGGAGCAGGAACTTGAATAAACGCCTAGGGACACGCTGATTAAAGCGTAGCGTACCAAATTCAGCCGCGCGAGTATGCGGGTTTGAGCGGGGCGAATTTGGTTTAATCAGCGTTTCCCTAGGTCACATAGATAAACACACCGCCCGAGGTTCCTCATCAGGACTTTTATCGGGCGTTTCTCTTTGCCCGTTCTGGTAGATAAGGCTTTCCTCCGCCGCAAGCCGCAGAGCAAAATCTGCGATCTCATAGAATTTCTTTGCTGTCATTTTTAATTCATAAGCCGTCTGCGAACGATTTCGGAGTAGCTCCACGCCAGCGTTCACAGCGCTTTTCAGCTTATTGCTTTTCACCGGTATTCCTCCTTTGTCGAGATAGCATTTGTACTCCCGCGAAAGCTTGGATTTCATCTGTTCAAGCGGAAATTCCTCGCCCGAAATTCTCATGAAATGTTCGCTTGCAGAAAGAGAAAATTCCGCCAATCGAACATAATCGGCGGAATTGTAAATTGAAACCAGGTCGGCGGATATTCGGTTGGTATTTATCTTCGCCTCGTTTAATCCAGAAACCAAATCAAGATATTTTACCCTGTGCTTATGCGGAACTGGCGGCAAAAATTCCGCGCCGTTCTGCTCTTTCAGAACCTCGTTCCAGTCTTTCTGCTCCGGGGTAATTCGAAAGATTTCTGAATATCCATGCTCCGAAAGAATATCCCGCAGACGCTCGGCGGCTTCGATTCCGCCCTCGTCATTGTCGGTGCATAGATAGACTTTCTCAAGCTGCGAATGGCTTTCCAATGCGGTCAGAACCGCGCTCTCATACACGCCGTTCATGGCGATATAACTGTGCTGCCGCCAGTCCTTTGGGTACAGCGTGATGAACGACAGCATATCTATCGGAGCTTCAAACACATACAGTTTTTCGTCCACTCCGAAATGAGAAAAGCTGTACCGTGTGTCCGACCCGGCAACCGTGATCCTGAACGGCTTTCCGAAGCTGATTGCAGAGCGTACGGAGGCTTGCTTCGGAATGCCGTTTTCGTCCGTTCCCACGAACACGACATTGTGGTACTTCTTATCCTCGAACAGCTTTTTCTCGTGGGCGAAATGCGAGATAACATCGGGAGCAATAAATCTTTGCTTGGATAAATAAGCGAATACACGCCGCATATCTTTGTTCGGTTCGGGCAGGAAAAACGGCTTTGCAGCTGGCTTTTCAGACGTTTGATATTCCACCGCAGAAGTATGACCTCCCAGCAGCTCCAGCATAGCCTCCTGAAAACTCATGCCGAAGAACTCCTGCAAAAATCTGACCGCATAACCGCCCCGCTGGTTCTTGTGGTCGTACCATT
>CAMCFA010000172.1 GCA_945873955.1 uncultured Clostridia bacterium
AGGAAACGCAATGAAAGAAGCAACCATAGAAAGAAAACTGGTATCCGCCGCAAAGTTGCGTGGAGGCATTTGCCCCAAGTTCGTATCGCCGGGATTTGATGGGGTGCCTGACAGAATCGTACTTCTGCCGGGCGGCAAAATCGGCTTTGTGGAGGTCAAAGCACTGGGCAAAAAGCCCCGTCCGTTGCAAACCGCAAGACATAAAACTTTGATGAAACTGGGCTTTCGTGTGTTCGTGATTGACAGCCCAGAGCAGATAGGAGAGGTACTTGATGAAATTGAAAACAACTTGTGATTGGTGTGGTCGAGTATTTGAAAGAGAGGCTTCTGAACTTAAAGGGAAAAAACATCATTTTTGCTGTAGGCAGTGTGTTACAGATTATAGCAATAAATCCAAAAACCCTGATGGCTATGCTTCCCTGAAAAACTACAAAAATATAAGCAAAAAGTGTTCTGAAATGAATAGGATTCTTAATCCTACGAGAATGACACCGACGGTAAGAGAAAAGTTGCGACAGGCAAATCTCAACAAGGGTAAAGGGGCTACATACAGAAAATATTATGGCAGGCACGAACATCGTGTCGTTGCTGAACAAATCCTCGGAAGACCGCTCTTGCCAAATGAGGTGGTTCATCATCGAGACGGTAACAAACGGAATAACGAGCCTAATAATCTTGTTGTATTTCCTAATCAAAGTGAACACGCAAGACACCATGCAGAGCTAGATTGGTTTATACAAAAATTGAAAGAAATAGAGGGAGGTGATGCCGAATGAAGTTCATACCACATGATTACCAGCAATATGCAATCGAATACATCGAAAGCCATTCCATCGCAGCCATTCTCTTGGATATGGGCTTGGGTTGAGCAAGACTTCAATTACGCTGACCGCGATATACGACTTGCTTTTCGACAGCTTTGAGGTGCATAAAGTGCTTGTAGTTGCACCTTTGCGTGTGGCTCGTGACACTTGGTCGGCTGAAATCGAAAAGTGGGAGCATTTACGGGAACTGCGTTACAGCGTAGTCGTTGGCACGGAGCAAGAACGGCTGAAAGCACTCAGCACTCCCGCAGATATCTACATCATCAACCGTGAAAATATACAGTGGCTTGTGGAGGAAAGCGGACTTCCCCTTGACTACGATATGGCGGTGATAGATGAGCTTTCCTCTTTCAAAAATCATCAGTCAAAGCGGTTCAAGGCTTTTATGAAAATTCGCCCGAAACTGAAACGAATAGTCGGGCTGACAGGCACTCCAGCAAGCAACGGACTGATGGATTTATTCGCGGAGTTCAAGCTGCTGGATATGGGAGAACGGCTAGGTAGGTTCATCGGGCAGTACCGAAACGCATATTTTCAGCCCGACAAGCGAAACGGCATTGTGATTTACAGCTACAAGCCGTTACCCGATGCGGAACAACGGATATACGACAAAATCTCCGACATCACAATTTCGATGAAAGCCGCAGACCACCTCACAATGCCCGAACTTGTAAGCACGGAATATGCGGTTCAGCTTTCCGACAAGGAACGTGAGAAATACGACCGTCTGAAAAAGGAACTTGTTTTGTCGGAGGACAGCGAAGAAGTCACTGCGTCTAATGCCGCTTCTCTTTCAAACAAGCTGTCGCAGATGGCAAACGGTGCGGTTTACTCAGATGACGAGAGCGTAATTGAGATACACAACCGTAAACTTGACGCTTTGGAAGATATAATCGAGAGCATGAACGGCAGACCGCTGCTTGTGGCTTACTGGTTCAAGCACGACATGGAGCGTATCCGAAAGCGGTTTGATGTTCGTGAAATACGGTCAAGCGAGGATATCTCCGACTGGAATAGCGGAAAAATCCCCGTGGCGCTTATTCACCCCGCAAGCGCGGGACACGGTTTGAACTTACAGCAAGGCGGTTCGGCTTTGGTGTGGTTCGGGCTTACATGGAGCCTTGAACTATATCAGCAGACTAACGCAAGGCTCTGGCGGCAAGGTCAGACCGCAGATACGGTGGTAATTCAGCACATAATCACAAAAGGCACGATTGACGAGCAGATTATGAAAGCTCTCAAAACAAAGGACACAACACAGGCGGCACTTATTTCCGCTGTGAAAGCAGATTTGGAGGTACATAAATGAACACATACAAGGAACTCGCAAATGCCATAATCGTTCAAGCGGTAAAGGACTATCGTGATGCCGTGGAGCGTCTACGATATACACCGGACGATAAATCGGCGCAGCACGATAAGCGGAGTATTGAGAAATTCTTCCGTTCAAACTGGTTTTCGATTCTTACTGATTTGAACGGTGAACTGTTACTCAAGAAGCTGAAAGAGGAGGTTTCGGTATGACAGCAAAGGAATATCTCGGGCAGGCATACAGAATAGATCAGCGTATCAACAGCAAGATGGAGCAGATTGCTTCTTTGAATTTGCTTGCCCGTAAAGCAACAACGGTTTTCAGCGATATGCCCGGCAACTCCACAAGAAATATCCACCGTATGGAAGATGTTATAATCAAAATCGTGGATATGGAAAGCGAGATAAACGCGGATATAGACAGGCTTG